>JAABSA010000093.1 GCA_011390635.1 Desulfotignum sp.
TCAGCGTCCGGGAAAACATTCTTTTCGGGCTCAAGGTCCGGCGGGTGTCAAAAGCCCGGCAGCAGGAACGGCTGGATGAGGCTGCCCGCATGGTGGGGCTCCAGGATCTGCTGGACAGGCGGCCGTCCCAGTTGTCCGGTGGGCAGCGCCAGCGGGCGGCCCTGGCCAGATCCATTGTATCCCGCCGGCAGGTATGTCTCATGGACGAACCCCTGTCCAACCTGGATGCCAAACTCCGGGCCGAGATGCGCGGAGAGATCCACCGGCTCCAAAAAGAGATCG
Source organism: Desulfotignum sp. (assembly GCA_011390635.1). Lineage (GTDB taxonomy): Bacteria > Desulfobacterota > Desulfobacteria > Desulfobacterales > Desulfobacteraceae > Desulfotignum. The sequence continues at coordinate 283 of JAABSA010000093.1, forward strand.
GGCTGACCATGATTTATGTCACCCATGACCAGGTGGAGGCCATGACCATGGCAGACCAGGTGATCCTGCTCAACAGCGGCCGGGTGGAACAGTCAGGTCCGCCCCATGCCCTGTATGACCGTCCGGACACCGCTTTTGCAGCCCGGTTTTTGGGGTCCCCGCCCATGAACCTGTTGATGCTGAGCAGCCGACAGGCCGCTGCTGCACTGGATGACTCCCCTTCTGACGCAGAAATGGAAACAATGCACCTCCACCAGGGGATGGTGGGGGTGCGGCCGGAACATGTCCGTATCGGCGACACCGGTCTGCCGGCACAAATTGTCGCTGCCGATTATCTGGGATCGGAAACCATTGTCCGCATCAGGCTGGACGACCAGATCCTGTTTGCCAGAACGGGCAACAAGGTATCTTCGGGTCCTGACGCCCGGGTCCATGTCAGCTGGCCAAAGGCAGCGGTCTGTCTGTTTGACAAAACCGGCAGGCGGTTATCGGGAGATGTTTTATAACCTTTTGAATTTTTGTGCAGGGTGCCGTGCCCTTCAGGGCATGGCCGTTAATGAAAAAGGAAACCAACCCACACTGTAAAGGAGAAAAGAAAAATGCTTCAAAAAATGCAATTGATGATGATTGGGCTGCTGCTGAGTGTCTGCCTGACAGCAGGCACGGCAGCGGCCAAACAGACGGAACTGACCATGTATTATCCTGTGGCGGTGGGTGGGCCGTTGACCCAGGTGATCGACGGCATGGTGGATCAGTTCATGGCGGATAATCCAGGTATCACGGTCAATGCCATTTATGCAGGAAACTACAATGATGCCCGCATCAAGGCACTGGCAGCCCTGAAAAGCGGTCAGCCGGCCCAGCTGTCGGTACTGTTTTCCATTGATATCTATGAACTGATCGAACAGGATGCCATCGTGGCCTTTGATGATGTGGTCCAGACGGCAGAAGAAAAAGCCTGGCTGGATTCTTTTTATCCCACCCTCATGGAAAACGGGAAAACAGCTGGAAAAACCTGGGGGATACCGTTCCAGCGGTCCACCATTGTGATGTACTACAACAAGGATCTGTTCAGAAAAGCCGGTCTGGACCCGGAACAGCCCCCGGCCGACTGGGAAGAGATGGTGACCATGGGCAAAAAAATCACCACTGCCGACCGCTGGGGGGTCATGATCCCGTCCACCGGCTACCCCTACTGGATGTTCGGGGCTTTGGCCATGCAGAACGGCCAGGTGCTGATGAACGGAGACGGCAACACCACCTATTTTGACCACCCGGCTGTTATCGAAGCCCTGCAGTTCTGGAAGGACTTAGGGGCAAAACACGGGGTGATGCCTTCCGGCACCATTGAATGGGGCACCCTGCGCCAGAACTTTCTGGAGGGGAAAACCGCCATGATGTGGCACTCCACCGGCAACCTGACAGCGGTGAAAGACAATGCAGATTTTGACTTCGGTGTGGCCATGCTGCCGGCCAGCAAACGGCGGGGTACCCCCACCGGCGGCGGGAACTTTTACATCTTCAAACAGACCACACCCGATGAGCGCCGGGCCGCCATGCAGTTGATCAAATTCATGACCAGCCCGGAAAATTCAGCCAGATGGTCCATCAAAACCGGCTACATGGGGGTCAGCCCGGCTGCCTATGACACAGCGGCTCTCAAAGACTATGTTGCCGGATTTCCCTATGCTGCCGTGGCCAGAGACCAGCTGTCCCATGCCACAGCCGAACTGTCCACCTATCAGACCGGCCGGATCCGAAAAACCCTGGATGATGCCATCCAGGCAACCCTGACCGGCGCCAAGACACCGGAAGCCGCCCTCAAGGAAGCCCAGGGGGTTGCGGACCGGCTCCTGAAACCCTACCGGTAACCCCAACCATTTCCTGTTCCGTGCCGGGAATAAATTCCGGTCCCGGCACGGAATAGAATAACAGGGAAAAAACGGCACACCATGCAGCTACCCCGGAAAAATCACGTGCATGCCTGGCTTCTTCTGATGCCGGCAGCCATCCTGCTCATCGCCTTTACCCATTATCCCACGGTGACCACGGTGGTGAAAAGCCTGTTTTCCAAAGGGACGGCCATCCGGCCCACCCAATTCACCGGCCTGGATAACTACCGGATGATGATCGAGGACCCGGTGTTCTGGAAGGTACTGGGCAACAACCTGTGGTTCGCCCTGGGAACCATTCCCACCTCCATCGCCCTGGCCATTATCATGGCCCTTTTTGTGAACCGGACCCTGCCCGGCCGCTCCCTGGTGCGCATGGCCTACTTCACCCCCACCATCCTGCCCATGATCGCCGTGGCCAACATCTGGCTGTTTTTCTACACACCGGACATCGGCCTCATCGACCAGATCCTGACCAACGTAGGTCTTTCCGGCCGCAACTGGCTGGGGGACCCGGCCACGGTGCTGCCGGCCATCATGGTCATGACCATCTGGAAGGAAGCCGGGTTCTTCATGATCTTTTATCTGGCTGCCATGCAGAACATCCCGCCGGAGCTCAAAGAGGCCGCCCGCCTGGAAGGGGCCGGGCGCTGGACCTATTTTTTCCGGGTGATGTTTCCTTTGCTCATGCCCACCACCCTGTTCGTGTTCATCAATGCGGTGCTCAACTCCTTCAAGCTGGTGGACCATTTGTTCGTCCTCACCAAGGGAGGGCCGGACAATGCCAGCAACCTGCTGCTGTACTATATTTTTGAAACCGCGTTTTCCTATTTTGAAACCCATTATGCAGCTGCCCTGACCGTGGTGCTGCTGGTGCTGCTGGCAGCCATGGCCCTGGGACAGTTCTTTATTCTGGACAAAAGGGTGCATTACCGATGACACGCATTGTCGACCATTTATATACCTATCTGGAGGTCATGGCAGCCTGGGTACTGGCCCTGCTCTGGATCTCGCCGCTGGTGTATGCCTTCTGGGCCGCATTTCATCCAGGGGCCTATGCCGTCAATTTCACGCTGGGCGCCCCCCTGACCCTGGACAATTTTGCCGAGGCCCTGTCCCGGGCCCCTTTTTTGCGGTATGCCGTCAATACGGTGGTTCTGGTAACCCTGATCCTGTCCTGCCAGCTGGTGCTGTGCACCCTGGCTGCCTATGCCTTTGCCCGGTTTGATTTTCCGGGACGGCAGGTGGTATTTGCCCTGGTGCTGATCCAGCTGATGATCACCCCGGAAATTCTCGTCGTGGAAAATTACGTCACCCTGTCCCGTTTCCGACTGGTGGACACCATCACCGGCATCGGCCTGCC
>JAABSA010000094.1 GCA_011390635.1 Desulfotignum sp.
TGGTAAAGCCGGGTAATCTGGATGCCCGGCGGGGAATTAATGAACACCGGCACCCCGGGATTGATGCGGTCCAACTCATCGATCAGGTCCGGGTTTCCCGGCAGGTGGCTGTTTTCAAGGCGGTACCTGAAACCGATCCTGTGCAGCCCGCACCGAAGAATCCGTTCCGGCTGCAAAATCCACAGATGGCATTGGAAATCCTCAAGGGTCTTGATCTGCAACATCTGTGGATTGTATATTCAGGTAACCATATCGTGCCGCTGGAAAAAAGGATCACGCTGGTGCCATTAGACAAAATTAAAGCCATTCAGGCGGTTTGACTCTTTTCATGGCCGGCCCCATTCGGAGTTGTATTATTCAGCCCAGTTTTCAATCTGTAAATCATCAACCCTTTCAAATTCTTTGATATTGTTGGTCACCAATGTCATATCCAGTGATCTGGCCAAACCTGCTATGAGCAGATCATAAGGACCAATCGGCATTCCTTTTTTTTCAAGTTGCGCAAGAATAATTGCGGTTTCCACGGCAGTAGAGCGACCAAAATCAATGAGATTCAGCGGCAAAAGAAATTTGGCAAGAGCGTCCTCTGAACGTTCCCGGTATTGGCTTTTTTCAATCCCATATTGAAGCTCAAAAAGGGTAATTGTGGAGATTGCAACATCCTTTGGAGCGTATTGCCTGAATCTTTCAAGCACTGCTAATGGACGCTTTTTTATGAGGTATATGCAAATATTGGTATCAAGCAGGTAACGCATTAAAAAACTTCTCTCTTTTGCATGTCAGGCTGATTGCGCCCATCCTGCATAAAGTCTTCCGGAAATTCATTGAGAGATTCAAACAATGAGTCCCATGTCATTTCTATAGGCTCCAATATAACCTGATTGCCATGTTTAAATATTTTCACCTCATTTCCCGGAATTCTGAATTCCTTGGGCAATCTTACCGCTTGGGAACTACCATTTTGAAATAATTTGGCTGTTGTCACTTTATCACCTCTTCTTGTTATAGTATATATTTTTAATATATATCCCAACGATTTATAAGTCAATGGTCGGGGTTCATAATTGAACACCGAAAAATTTCCAGAACGGTATGTTCCGGTTTCGTGTCCCGGCTTCGGACCGTTGACATCAGTTTGGATCGTTGTGTTTTGGAAAGGATATCAGCCATCAACTTATGGATCCAATAGCTCCGCTCTGTCGGTTACAAATGGTACATGGGCACCGGATGGTAGTTTCAGGAATAAAATAAGTCAAGCTGTCAACAGCCATTTCCAGATTGGAATAACGTTGATGTCGTTATCCAGCCGAGCTTCATCATCCCAGGTGACAATGGTTCCTGAAGAGACAGCCAATTCTTTCATGGCATGCAGCAGCCCCCGGTATTCCCGGTCAAACGTTTTTTTGTCAGCCATCTGCCAGCAGACCTGGATCAGTTTGATTTCGCCTGTCAGCGGATTTTTGGCCAAAAAATCGGTTTCAAACCCGTCTTTGGTTGTGACATATTCCACCTGCAATTTTTGCCGGCGCAAATGCATGAATACCAGATTTTCGAGTGTCGGCTCTAAGTCAGCGCTGTTTTGAAAGGTCATGGCATTTTTCAGGCCGGTGTCGATGGTGTAAATTTTAACAGGGTTGATCATTCTGGCTTTTTCAGACCGGGTGTGGATGGGCACCCGGTAAAAAACAAAGGCATCTGTCAGATGATCCAGATAGTTGTACAGGTTGTTTTTGGTACATTTTATCGACATGCTTTTCAGGGTGTTGTAAAACCGGTTGACGCTGAATTTTCTGCCAGAGGACTGCATCAGTGTTCTGACCAGGTATTTGATGGCCGGGATATTTCCCACTTGATGCCGCTCGATAACGTCTTTCAAAAGAACGGCATCGATATAACTTTGCAGCACTTCGGTTTTTGTATTTGAATCCATGGATTGAATTTCAGGAAATCCGCCGGTTTCAAAATATTGCTTGACAGCATTTCTGAGGATGGCTGCAGTTTTTGATCCAAAAGATTCCGGGGTATCGGTAAACAGGTTGTGATATCTTACATATTCCTGGAAACTGAACGGGAATATTTCTGTTGTCAGAGACCGTCCCCTGAGTCCGGTGGCAATTTCCGTACTCAACAGCTTGGAAGAGGAGCCGGTAATGTACACTTGAATGTTTTCCGAATCCAGCAGCCGGCGGATAAACATTTCCCATCCGTCGATTCGCTGCAGTTCATCCAAAAAAACGAGCTGCCCGGGGGACGGGGTCCGGCAGGGTCCGTTCCAGGAAGTCGTCAATAAGTTGTGATAATATTTGTTTCATACAACAAAAATATTATCTCTAAAAAAGAGACAAATCAATAGATTTTTATCTTTTTTTTAGTTCTTTTTCTCTGGTATTTAAAGTCGATGGTCTCCCTTGCCTTCGCGGTAAAAAGAACAGCCGTTCTGCTTCAAAATGGTCCGTGTACAGCTGGACCTCTCCCTGTTTTAATTCAAACAAGGTATGGTCGTTGATGGTCAGTGTCTCAAGATCAATGCGCTTTTTGGGCTTCCGCCTCACCATGCACCAGCCGGAGTTCACCCGGCGGTTCCGGCATGGATTTCACCTACTCGCACAGGCCTTTCTGGTCAGCAGGTCCGGGATTCCCGGCAGGTGGCTGTTTTCAAGGCGGTACCTGAAACCGATCCTGTGCAGCCCGCACCGAAGAAGCCATTCCGGCTTCGCTATTCATTGAAAATTCGGATTGATATTACGAATTTTCAATGATAAACACAGGCATGATCCCGCGAAAATCATATGAATCTGCTCTGGAAAAAGCCCTGAAACGTTCACCGGTTGTCTCGCTGCTCGGCCCGCGGCAATGCGGTAAGACGACGCTGGCCAGAATGATTGAAAAAAAACATGGGGCCGTGTTTTTTGATCTGGAATCTCCCCGGGACAGGTTGCGGCTGCAAAATCCACAGATGGCATTGGAAATCCTCAAGGGTCTTGTGATTATCGATGAGGTGCAGGGAATGCCTGAGCTGTTCGAGATTTTACGGGTACTGGTAGACAGATCGGACAATCCGGCAACATTCCTTTTGCTGGGCAGTGCATCCCCGCATATCCTTAAAAATGTGTCGGAAACCCTTGCCGGCAGGACGGAACTGATTGAAATGTCCGGGTTTGATTTCATGGAAATCGGTGAAGACAACCTTCATGAACTCTGGTTGAGAGGGGGATTTCCCCGTTCATTTCTTTCCCGGTTGCTTGAAGACAGCATTGCATGGCGGGAGGGCTTTGTCCGGACCTTTCTGGAACGGGACATTCCCCAGCTTGGTATAAACATTTCCGCCATTGCCATGCGGCGCTTCTGGACCATGCTTGCCCACTGCCACGGACAGACCCTGAATGCATCCCAGCTTGGCAGGTCCCTGGGGGTGACGGATAAAACCATCCGATCCTATCTGGATATCCTGA
>JAABSA010000095.1 GCA_011390635.1 Desulfotignum sp.
TTGAAATCCGATTTCTGTTCTCTTAACCCTGGCGGCTATCGCATCCTGAATGACCGGAATTATGTCATTTCTGTCTGAGATTATCTGTAATTTTGTCATCTTGAATCACCTTTTCAACCCAAATATAAACCTTTTTTGTCAGCCTGAAGGTTGACGGCATCCCCAGAAAAGATCTGTCAGCTAACGGTTCATTGATATATATCATGTATTTATCACCATGCAAACCTGATAATTACCGAGAATCTGATGCTTCAACTTTTTTCACACCATATTTCGCAGCAGACAACAAGTAATCCTGGATATCAAAGATAACGTTGACTGCCTATTTTCAGATGCAAAGATATTCATTTAACGGTTCACCTGAAAACCGATGCTGGATGTCGTTTTACGTTTTGATGCATCTATCATATGGATAATGTTTCACCAGATGTGCTGTTTTCATGGTTTTTTGAACACACTGCCCCGATAGAAAGCCAACCGTTCCGCCGCGGGAATAAAGGGTTTGACAATCTCTTTTCTTTCAGCAGATGTCAAAGGCGGCTGGTGTCTGCCGGCAAGTGCCATCTCTCTTACCTCATCAGGCGAACTGCACCCCGCAACAGCAAGGGAGATACCGCAGGACAAAGCAAACCGAATAAGCAGCTCTGCTGTGATACCCGCATCTTTTGCAATATAATGTTTGCCGCCAAGCACTTTCATCCCGATGACTGCGATCCCTTTTTTGCGGGCCGCCTCAAGGGTGTGGGTCAGGAACCCGCCGATGATCTCCTCCACCGGGTTGACCGGCATCAGCACTGCATCCACCGGCCACATCTTTACAGCCTGTGTGAGAATCTGCGGATCATGATGCCCTGTCACGCCAATATGCCGGACCAGCCCCAGGTCCTTTGCTTCCAGAAATGCTTCCAATGCCCCGCCTTTTGCTGAAATCAGATCAAGATCTTTCTGATCCCTGACATCATGAATCTGCCACAGGTCAAGATAGCTTGTGTTGAGCCGCTCCAGGGTCTGGCGCAGTTCCGCCAGGGCCCCCTGCCGGGTTCTGTCGGCTGATTTACTGGTGTGGAAAATTGATTCGCGTTCTTTTTGATGATCCTGCCAGAATTTTCCGTAATAGATCTCACTGTCCATATAAACCCGGGCGGAATCATAATAGGTAATCCCCTGTTTTACAGCTTCTGTGATAACCGCGTGTGCCTGGCGGTCTTGACCCGTGGTCCGCAGAATTCCTTCTCCACCAAGCCCTACCCGGGTAATCTGTTTATTTGACCCGGGAAAAATTCCATGATCAATAAGGGCGATGTTCCTGCCTGGATTATCCATATGTGTGTTTTCCTTTACCGAAAAAATTTATCTCGCAGGTGAAGTGCAGCAACCTGAGATCCGTTTAAATGTAAAAAATAATCCTTTTTTCTTGATTTTCAAGGAGTTGAAATGTCATCTTCCAAGGACGGATTTTTTGTTGCTTATTTGACGTTGCAGTCATTGATTTTTTCTGAGATGATCCAAACCGGTATCCGGTAAAAATAAAAAACCATGCAGCAGACAGGAGTTTTTTACTTATGAATACCCGATTTCGGCCAAAGATAACACTTGCTGAAACAAAGGTGGACTGGCACCATCCCACACACATCCGGTTCGGACCCGGCCGGACAAAGGAACTGCCGGAGGTCTGCTGGCAGTTAGGGATATCAGCGCCCCTGATTGTAACGGACCGGGGGGTATCCAGACTGCCGTTTGTAAAATCCATTATCCGGTTGAACAGAGAAGAAAGTATTTTCACCGCTGTGTTTTCAGATATCTTTTCCGAGCCTGATTTTGATACAGTGAAAAAAGGGGCGGAAGCCTTACGAAAAGGAAACCATGACGGCATTATCGCCATTGGCGGTGGCAGTGCCCTGGATGCGGCCAAAGCCATCTGCCTGGCTGCGGCCGCCGGTCCGTCACGCATATGGGAGTTCACCTCCGGGGGACCCGGTCATGCTGTCATACACAAGCCACTTATTCCCATTATCGCAGTTCCCACCACTGCCGGCACTGGATCTGAAGTGGATGCCAATGCAGTGATCAAAGATACAGTATCCAGCCGGAAAATCAGTATTTACCATCCGGAGCTTATGCCCAAAGTAGTGATTGCCGACCCGGAGCTGACCCGCAGACTGATTCCCTTTCTCACGGCGGCCACGGGCATGGATGCGCTGTCCCACAATATAGAGGCATTGAGCAGTCCCGTATTTCACCCGGTTCTGGACGGGGTGGCCATGCAGGGAATTTTTTACATCAAAGAAGGGCTGCTCCCGGCATTTTACAGCGGCAGAAACATCAAGGCCCGAACCTATACCATGGCCGCTTCCATTATGGGAGCCATTGCCTTTGACAAGGGCCTGGGGGTGGGCCATGCCGTGTCCCATGCCATTGGCGGCATGTTCAAGGTGCACCACGGACGGGTGATCGGCACCCTTTTGCCTTATGTGCTCATGCTGAACCAGGCCAGGATAAAAGACAAAATGTCACGGGCTGCCCGGTACCTGGATCTGTCCGGCCATAGTTTTGAGGCATTTGTAAACTGGGTGACCGATTTGAAGATAGAGATGGGCATGCCCGCCAATCTAAAGGAACTGGGCATCAGAAAGCGGCATATTCCCGATATAGCACAAAAAGCGCTGGAAGATGCCAATATCCATACCAATCCGGTCAAAATGGATGCAAAAAAGCTGGAAGCCCTGCTGAACCATGCCCTGAAGGGATAAACTGTATCGGGCCGGGCACAGGATACCACCAGGGGCGGGGCTTGGGAAAGCGTGCTGCACAGAGCGCTCGAAAACCCGGCATGCTTATGGCAAATATCCCGTTCCCATTCTTTTTCCTTGACAGGGAAAAAACAGAAGACTAAAGGATATAACAGCGTTCATCACGATATTAATAACCCCTGCTTCCGGAGGAATGTATGAAAAAACTGTTATTGCTCAGCCTGGTATTGGTTGTCGGTTGTTTTGTGTTTATCGGACCTGCTCTGGCAGAGGCTCCCATTGTGGGAAAATGGAAAACCATTGATGATGAAACCAATGAACCCAAATCCATTGTCCAGATTTTTGAAAAAGACGGACAGTATTACGGCAAAATCATCGAGCTGTTTTTGAAGCCGGATGCCGATCCCCACCCCACCTGTGACAAATGTCCGGATGATGACCCCAGAAAAAACCAGCCAACATTGGGCATGGAGATTATCCAGGGCCTGAAGCCTGTGGATGATGCATATTCCGGCGGCACCATTCTGGATCCCAAAAAAGGCAAGATTTA
>JAABSA010000096.1 GCA_011390635.1 Desulfotignum sp.
TAGAATGCAACAGTCGTTTTCAATTAACAGTGATATTTGTTGGTCTTGAGACTGCGGTGATTGTATCTCATATGGTTTTACTGATTGCCGTCGATCATGAAAAGCCGGTATACCATCTCTCATCACTCTATTTATCACAGTTTTTCCTGATTCTTTTGGCATTTCTAAGCAATCAGCTATTTCGTTCAGTTTTGCTCCAAAAATATAAAGGGAAAAAAATAAAATCTTCTTCAATGCCAACGAAGGTATAACCTGCAAGGCCTTTTCGATACGGTTTTGTGATTGTTTTTGTGAAAATACTATGTCTTGGCAATCCATAATCCACCGATCCTCCTATTATTGAACCTATTTTTATAAAACTATTAAGCAACATTTCCCTAATTTAGGTAATATTAGGCCAATTATACAAAAAATTTAGGTTCAAAGCAAGGATTTTTATGCAGAAAATGAATTGCCAATTATATGTTCAAAACTTTTGGGACGGGATAATAGTCCCGTTCTTTCAATGCGGACCGCCTTTTCCCGGTTCCATAGGTAAAACCCCACCTGCTCAAAGTCCGCCAAAGGGTAGTGGTGGGAAAATTGTAATCTGGATTGATTTGTATCAAATAGTTTCGGACAAGATCAACAGATACGTGACTGCCTTTCAGGTTTTGGGAACGAATATACTGACGTACAATTGACTGTAAGCTTTGTGGAACTGCATATTCCGGTTTTCCACGGAGCTTGATTGAGTCATCTGGAATAGATTGTTGGTTCTTGTTGTATTCAGCCATGATTCGTCTGACTGTGGCCTCGCCTATCCCCAATCCTTTTGCGGTCTGCTCAATCGCCCAAGGAGCTTTTAATTTTTTATCGTGTCTTTCAACGTCATAAAATTCTTTTAAGTTGATTACAAGTTGTTTCATACCTTGTGTGAATTCTTTACCCTGAAATGACATTGACACAGCCCTATAAAACTTTTAAAAATAATCCCCGTATTTTAATGATATCGTTATGCTATTGCAATAGGGCTGTCAAGCATAAAATATCAAGTCATATGAAAAAGGCTATGCTGGGAAAAAATCCTTCACATCGACGGTCCGTCAGATTCGGGACTTAGATCCAGATATGGTCGGCCGATAGCAGCAATAAGATCATCATTCCAATTTTTTTTTTCCGGAAATTCAACAGTTGCATGCGGATAGTTCTCTTTGAATTTTTCCGCAAATGCTCTGCCAATCTCATCATTATCATACGCAACAGTCAGCGCCCATCCGTTCTCAACCAGTTCATCAACAAAGCTTGGTTTAGTCGTGGCCCCGGCAGTGCTGATGATGTAGCAGTCCCGGTCTGGATGAAGCTGCCCATACGCCAAAGCATCAAGTGCAGACTTGACAAAAACAGCACGGTTGCTGTGGTTGTTGCCGATATAAAACGCGCCGGATTTCCGGTTACTGCCTCTCGTCATACCGCTAAAATCTCCACTGAGCCCCTTAACCTCCTCGGCGCCAGTTATCCCTTTAGAGTTCCGCGCCAAAAAAACTGCGTTGACATCCCCCTTATACTCAGTTGCATAGATCGAGCCATGGTCGATGAGCGAATCCGTCAGTGCTGGATCCAGGCCTCGAGTTTCCTGCAACCATTTTTTCAGCGCCGGCAAATGCTCCGGTGCCGGATCCGGAGGGGTAAATTTCAGATCAGTGTCTTTGAACCGTTCTGCCATGGTTTGGGCCTGGGCCCTTATCGCCTGGCCGGCGGCATCGATGTCAATTTTTTGCCCAAGCCAGGCTACCGCCTGGTGGAAATTGTATTGATTAAGATGCATCACTAAGTCAATTGCGCCACCGCCGTCCTGGCCACGGTTGTGAGCAAACCATTTTTGACCAGTGACATTGATCTGGTGCCCGCCGCCAAGCCATTGTTCCCGATCTTTTGGATTCGGATCCAACCCTGCCTTTTCAAGAACCAGATCCAACGGCACATCCCGCGCCGCTTCAGTCGCAAGCTCCAATTCATCCTGGAGGCGCAAGTTTTCCTCAGAGAGTGCCGCAGCCGTCGCCTGATACTCGATTTTTTGCTTTTTCGCCGAGACAAAAAAATTGGCTTTTGCAAGCACGGGTTCCCATTCTTTTGCCAAAAATTCATTGATGCCGTCAGCATATTCCTGCCTGGTTTGTTCTCGGAGCATCCGCCCTGGGGGATCGATCTTCGGCACCGTTGCCCTCGTCGTGTCCTCTACCATTTTATAAAATTTTTGAATATCGGTATGCTTTGCTTTGCTGCCAGGAATGCCCCTCTGAAGACCGATATCCGCCGTAGCTTGGGCATATGACGTCTGCATTTCCCGCAGGGATAGTTTTGAAAAAACCTCCTTGGCAGACAGCCTCATCACATCTTTTTTTATATCTTTGACCAAGGGGACCACAATTGCGTGCATGTGCGGTGTTGATTCATCCAGATGCAGCTGACAGTCGATCATATTTTCACCAAAATTTTCTTGCAGCCACGCCATCGAAGCCTTCTCCCAGGCTTTCATTTTTTCTTTATCCCACTTTCCGGCCTGGCCCGGATCCTCGTGCCGGAAATATTCTGGTGACGCAGATAAAAAAACTTCTTGCGCCAGCACTGCATCTTTCCGGATTTTCCGTTTGATTTCAGCGCTCTGAATTTTATTCATTACCGTTCCATATAGATCATTCCCCCCATCCACCAACACCACATTTTTTTTCTGGGGATCTGCATTTGGGGTTTGCCGTGTCCGAGCATTGTGTCCACCTGCACCACGGATGGATGGCGCAGATTTTAATTTTTTTGTCCGTAAAATTGCAAATGCCATTGTCTGCCTCAAGTTTTATATATTTCCCCAGTAAATTTTTGGGGGGTCCAAAGGGCACGCTTTCTATATTACATTTTTATATAAAAGTATACTTAGTAGACATATTTCTTTGGCATGCCTAACAACTGAAGTTGCCCATAAAAAAGTCATACTGACATCTGTGGCAGAGCGGTTACACCAGAATTATCAACCGGTTTTCCTGCTGGTGGGCAAAGTAATGTAAAATTATCATCAAGCGTGGCTTTTGTCACCATTCTTCTGACATCGGAAAAAGCAAAATGATCACGACCATTAACTGCATGCCTTCGGCTTGGAGTGTTGACCAGTCTACAGGCATAAGTCCAGGTGATTGATGTCGCCATCATACAGAATTCCAGATGATTTGTTAACTGCTACAGGATTTCTTGTTTGGGTTTCGGCACTGTC
>JAABSA010000097.1 GCA_011390635.1 Desulfotignum sp.
GGCCGGGAAATGTCCGGGAGCTGGAAAATATCCTGGAGCGTGCCGTCATCATCTCGTCTGGCCCGAAACTGCGCATGGTGGATGATTTTAACAGGCCTTTGGCAGGTGGTTTAAGCAACACCCATAAAACTGTGGGGGTAAAAACACTGGAACAAGTGGAGCACGACTATATTGTCCAGGTTCTGGAACAGACCAACTGGAAAGTCAGCGGTGAAAACAGTGCGACCCAGGTTCTCGGGCTCAACCGCAGTACCCTGCGCGCCCGGATGCGAAAACTTGATATTGTAAAACCCTGAACGGTCGCATGTGGCCTTTGGTCATAGGTGACCCTTCATCTCCCCCCCCTCCCCCGAAATCCTTTTAAGCAGAATATTATAATACATGATTTCCCATTTTTTTATGGGTATTTTCCCTAATTTCATTTTTTCCCAGATTCATATATTTATTCTAACATGGAAAAGTCAGCCCTGCAGTCCAGGTAAGATGCTTCTGAGAAACCTTTGGGGTGACCCGATCAGGTATCGTTCTGAAGGTCTGGTTGATGGTCCTGGCGCTGAGGGATGAAAAAGATATGATCAACGGGATCGTCACCATTGAAAGGATCATGCACGATGCAAAATAAATCAGTCGAAGAAAAATTCAATGAACTGCGCCGGCAGGCTGAAGAATTGATGGTAAAACCCGATTTCTCAAAGACATTGGTTGCGGTTGAGGATCCGCTCCGATTGATTCATGAACTCCAGACTTTTCAGGTTGAACTGGAACTGCAGAACGAGGAACTGCACCGCTCCCAGCAGGAACTCATGGAATTCAAAGTGCGTTATACGGAACTGTATGATTTTACCCCTGTGGGGTATGTCTGCCTGGATATAAAAGGGGTGATCCGCAATGCCAATCTGACCCTGGCCGATATGCTGTCATTGGAAAGAAGTTCTCTGATCGACCAGCCTTTGTCCGGGTATGTTCACTTTGAAGACCAGGATATCTATTACCGGCATATTAAGGACCTTGCCGAGTCAAAAAAGCGGCAGATATGTGAACTGCGCATGACCGGATCAGACGGCACCATTGTGGATGTGCAGCTGGAAAGCATTGTGTTTTCACATCAAAGCTGGAGATCGGAACAATACAGGACCGTGATCATTGATATCACTGAGCGCAAACAGATGGAAAAGGAGCAGGAGGCATTGCGGCTGCAGCTTCATCAGAGCCATAAGATGGAGTCCATCCGTACCATTGCCGGCGGTATTGCCCATGATTTCAACAATATTCTTTTCATGATAAGCGGGAATGCTGAACTTGCGATTACAGAAACCCGGGATTGGCATCCTGCCTATCCCAAGCTCGAAAGGATCAGGACCGCTGCCCTGCGCGCGGCAGGAATTGTTAAACTGCTCCTCAGCTTCAGCCAGACCTCCGATGAAAAACAGATCCCCAGAGACGTGATCTGTGTGATCAAGGATGCGCTGATTTTGCTGCGGGCATCCATTCCAACCACCATCGCCATTCATACAAAGTTCCCTGATGAGGCGGTGATGATTCTTTCGGACAGAATCCAGATCGGCCAGATTCTGATGAACCTGTGCACCAATGCCTCCCAGGCAATGGAGGAGACCGGCGGTCTCCTCGAAATCAGCGTGGGTACAAAATTTTTGCCGGAAGGGACTGCCGGCGACTGTCCGGCCGGGGATTATGCCGAGATTACGGTGAAAGACAACGGCCCTGGAATTGATCCCGGCATCCTGGACCGTATTTTTGATCCCTATTTTACCACCCGGGAGATCGGGAAAGGGTCAGGGCTGGGACTGGCGGTTGTGTACACCATTGTTAAAAATCACAAAGGGACCATTACCGTTCAAAACCGGCCGGAAGGCGGGGCAATGGTTACGATACTTTTCCCGATGGTGGACCAGAAACCGGAGAAAAAAATCAAATCCCTGGATGAATCTTCCCATGGCACGGAAAGAATTCTTTTTGTGGATGATGAGGAAAACATTACGGAGATGGCCATGGAATCATTGAAATGGTTTGATTACAGGGTCGAGGCCATGACAGACCCGGAAGATGCCCTGGCGGTATTTACATTGAACCCCGGCTATTTTGATGTGGTCATCACCGATATGACCATGCCCAAAATGACCGGTGCCAGACTGGCGGAAAAATTAATCAGGATCCGGCCCGACATCCCCATTGTTCTCTGCACGGGCCACAGTTCCCTGATTGATGAGGAAAAAGCCCGGCAGCTGGGGATTGCCTCCTATATGATGAAACCGGTATCCATGTTGAAAATTGCAAAAACCATACGAAAACTGATGGATCATAAAGATGCAAAAAGCGTTTATAAACGTGTTTGACGATGTGCTGGGGTCGGTGCGTGAGCCGCTCCTGGTGCTGGATACCAGCCTTAAGGTGGTCGGCGCCAACCCCTCTTTTTACAAGCACTTCCACGTCACTCCGGAAAACACGGAAGGTACATTGATCTACGACCTTGGCAACGGACAATGGGATATTCCCAAGCTCAAAGAATTGCTGGAAGAGGTTCTGTCCCGAAATGCCGTATTCAATGATTTTGAGGTGGAGCATTCTTTTGAAAATATCGGCCCGAAAATCATGCATTTGAACGCCAGAAGAATCTACCAGAAATCCAGCGATGCCCAACTGATTCTCCTGGCCATCGAGGATGTGACCGATCAGGAATATTATAAACGCAATCTTGAGATCATTGCTGAAACCCGCACATCTGAACTCGCCCGGGCCAGACAGACAGCGGAAAAAGAAAAGGAAACCGCTGAACAAGCCCTTTTAGAAATAAAACAGCTGAAAAAGCAGCTGGAAGGGGAAAAAGCGTATCTGACGGAAGAAATCAAACTGGAGCATAACCATGAAAATATTATCGGTAAAAGCGATGCACTGAAATATGTGCTCTATAAAGTAGAACAGATTGC
>JAABSA010000098.1 GCA_011390635.1 Desulfotignum sp.
CCCAGCTTCGGGATGTTCCATGGCAGAATGACCCGGGTGAAAATCTGGTTTTCCCCTGAGGCGGCCATGCACATCAAAGAAAGGCAGTGGCATGCTTCCCGGGAAATCATGGACCAGCCGGACGGGTCGATATCAAGAAATGTAAATTCTTCGAATTCATTGGTATTATAAGGGGATTTCAAAGAACAGCTGTTTCAGGTTGAAAAACCAATACAGACTAGTATAGGATAGTTGCATACAAGAGTATTGCTGGAAAACAAAGGGTAGATTTCTGTCTGGCACTCCTATCCTAAAACCGGAAAGCACTTTATAAAAGGCAGGGAGGATATAATCATGCAAACGCTCTCAATAACATACAGTGATGATCTTTTGATATCCACGGGCAAGTCAAAAAAAGCGTTTGAGCAGGAAATGCGTTTCTTACTGGCGGTTAAACTTTTTGAACTGGGCCGTCTTACTGTCGGCAAAGCCGCAGAGCTGTGTAATATGAATAAAATGCAATTCATGGATGAACTGGGTCATATGGAAATACCCGTGATAAATCTTGATGATGATCAAATCCTGGATGAGTTACAAAATGCGTGAAGCCATTGCAATTGCAGACAGCGGCCCCCTTATCGCCCTGGAACGTATTGGTCAACTTGACCTTTTATCCCGCATATTCTCTGAGGTCACTGTCCCTCCCGAAGTCTGGCACGAAGTAACTGAAAAAGGCAGAGGAATGCCGGGGGCATATGAGATAAGCCAGGTCAAATGGATAAAAATTCAGGCACCTTTATCTCAATTGGTTCAACCCTTAAGCATCCTTGTGGATGCCGGAGAAGCCCAGGCAATTGCATTAGCTCAAACGACACCCGATTGCATTATCCTGCTCGATGATGCCCGGGCAAGAAAGATAGCACAAAGATTAAGCATCAAACAAATCGGAACAATCGGATTACTCCTGCGTGCCAAGCGCATGGGATTGATTGAGAAAATCAGACCGCACATTGAGGCCCTCATCAAAAACGGAATCTATATCCGCCAGCAGCTGATTGATGCTGTGCTCAAAGAGGCTGGAGAATAAACGCAAAAAAAACACTTCTCTTCCAAAACGAAGACTTCTTTGATTTTCATTTTTCCCGGCTCATTTTCAGTTCTCTTAAAGAAATAAATTTCGCCCTGCCATTCTTAATTTTTGCCTTTCTTTTTTCGAGTATTGTTTCATGCCATTGATGTCACCGGCCTTTGTCACATGCGCCATGAGATCCGGACATTCGCCTGTGACAGGATCAGGAATTTTGCCGTGTCTGATGAACCTTTCACTGGCCCTGATGATTTTGAAATTGACGGCTATCTCCAGTCCAGCTTCGGGGTGTTCCATGGCAGGATGACCCGGGTGAAAATCTGGTTTTCCCCTGAAGCGGCCATGCACATCAAAGAAAGGCAGTGGCATGATTCCCAGGAAATCCTGGACCAGCCGGACGGGTCGATCATTTTTTCGGCAGAAACCGCCGGCATTCATGATATCCGGATCTGGGTGCGCAGCTGGGGGAGCAAGGCCAGGGTGCCGGCACCTGAAAGCCTGAAAGAGATGATTACATCAGAGATTGAAGCGCTTAACCGGCTTTATGAGTGAAATCGATATTTAGCTAAAGGCCGCGACTGGAACCGGGCGTTCCTTGGCAAAACTTTGTCGATGCAGTTTTATCCGTTCTATCACATGGAGTGTTTCGGCTGTCAAATAATTTTCTTTGCATTTAGGACAATGCACAACCGGAATATTCTCTATGATTAACAGATCCTTTTCTTTGCCATAACTACGAGTTACGTAACGAATTTTGACGCCTTCTTTTCCACAAATATCACAAATCATACTCTACCTCATGTTTTATATACTGCAAAGTCATGACGTAATTACGAGTTCGGATTGCTTCCCGCATTCGGTTCAAAATGCGGTCATACATATTATTATTCTCCTTTATGATTCCATAACTACCTGGATAGCATTCGAATATCAAGCAAACCCAGATTTTTCTACCGCATCAATATCTGACTTGATTCCATATCAGATGTTTCCTCCCGGGTAAAGCAGTTTCAAAGTGCGGATTCCCATCACCCACCCCGCTTATTCTCCTCAAACATCTCCACCGGCATGGGATACCGCAGCTGCCACACCATCTTGATGGGTCTTTCTCTCTCATGGCTGACATGATC
>JAABSA010000010.1:0-15434 GCA_011390635.1 Desulfotignum sp.
TTCGGCACCCCCACCCGGTTCGGCAACATGTGCGGTCAGATGCGGCAGTTTCTGGATGCCACCGGCCAGCAGTGGGCCAATGGTTCTTTGATCGGCAAGGTGGGCAGTGTGTTTGTCAGCACCGCCACCCAGCACGGGGGTCAGGAATCCACCATTTTGTCTTTCCATACCACGCTGCTGCACCACGGGTTTGTGGTGGTGGGGCTGCCCTATGCCTTCCAGGGACAGATGCGTATCGATGAGATCACCGGCGGTTCCCCCTATGGCGCATCCACTATTGCCGGGGGCGACGGGGCACGGATGCCCTCTGAAAATGAGCTGGCAGGGGCCCGGTTCCAGGGAAAGCATGTGGCAAAAATTGCCGCAAAACTGGCCGGGTAATCTGATCGGATTGGAAGAATGGGGACCTGCAGCACAGCCGGTGAACAATGCCGCTGGTCAGCGCCCGGCACATCGGTCACACAGCCCTGACACTAATACGTAAGGAGAAAAGAATGCGGTTAAAATCTATTATACTGGCTGTTTTACTGGTCGTTTTGACGGGTGCCGGCCTTAGTGCCGAAGAAAAGCTGCAGGTGTTTGTCAGTATTGTGCCCCAGAAATTTTTTGTTGAGCAGATTGCAGGAGATCTGGCAGAGGTGGATGTGCTGGTGACACCAGGGAAAAGCCCGGCCACTTATTCTCCGACCCCGGCCCAGATAAAAAAACTGGCCAATGCAGATATCTATTTCAGAATCGGGGTGGCGTTTGAAAACGGGTTCATGCATAAGATCACATCCATTGCCCCGGATACCCGGGTGGTGGATACCCGCAAAGGGATCATGCTGCGGGAGATGGAATCCCATATCCATGACGATGGCCACCATGAAGCGCATGGCCATGATAAACACAAGGTGCACGGTCAGGACCACCATGGTGAAGAAGGGCACGCCCATGGGGCGGACGCGGACCATGATCACCAAAGTGAAGCAGGGGAGGATCACGGCCATGGGGATACTGCTGCCGGCAGGGATCCCCACATCTGGATGAGCCCGGTGCTGGTGAAGCAGCAGGCCGCCACCATGACAGATGCTCTGGGTGATCTGGCCCCGGCCCATGCAGCCCTGTTCCGGGAAAATTATAAGCTGTTTGCCGGGAATCTGGATCAACTCCATGAGCGGTTGAAAGCCCTGCTGGCACCCCTGGCAGGGCAGAATTTCTTTGTATTCCATCCGGCATTCGGATATCTGGCTGATGCCTACGGCCTGCGCCAGATTCCCGTGGAAACCATGGGCAGATCCCCCAAGGGAAAGGAGCTGTCCGCCTTCATCAAGCTGGCCAGACAGGAGAAGGTCCGGGTAATCTTTGTGCAGCCCCAGTTCGACCAGGAGGCGGCCCGGAAAATTGCCCGGGCAGTCAATGGTGCGGTGGTGTCCATCAATCCCCTGGCCTATGAATACCTGGACAACATGAAACATATAGCCGATACCATTGCCGGTGCGCTGGCACCCTGATGAAAAAGAACCGTGAAGCCTGAACCTGATACCTCCCCTTTTCCCATGGCAGCAGATCCGGTACTGCCGCCGGTCCGGTCCAAAATCAGTGAAACCGGCCGGTACCTGCAGATGTTTTTTCTGGCGGCCGCCATTCTCATGGCGGCTTTCCATGCCAGATCTGAAGCATTTATCACCTTTTCCATCATTTTCAGTGCCATTGTCCTGGAAGCCTTTCCTTTTATGCTTCTGGGAACCCTGCTGGGCGGATTTGTGGAGGTGTTTCTGTCCCGGGATCAACTGCTGCGCATCCTGCCCAAAGAAAAAAAACAGGCAGTAGCGGTTGCCGCTTTTCTGGGAATCATTTTCCCGGTCTGTGAATGTGCCATTGTACCGGTGGTGAGAAAATTTATCCAGAAAGGCATGCCCCTGGGATCGGCCGTAGCCTTTCTTCTGGGTGGCCCAATTGTGAATCCGCTGGTGTTTTCCTCCACCCTGGTGGCCTATTCCTTTGCCTGGGATGTGGCATTTCTCCGGGTGTTTGCCGGGGTGGTGATTGCCATGGGCATCGGTCTGCTCACAGATGCATGTTTTTCCAGAAAACAGGCCCTGCTCCCCTTTCCGGAACAAACCGCCTGCGGCTGCGGCCATGCCGGATGCACCCATACCCATGGATCTTCCGGCAGCAGATCCGTTGCCACAAAAATCAAGGCGGCCCTGTCCCACGGGGCAGCAGATTTTTATGATATCGGCCGGTTTCTGATCATCGGGGCCTTTATTGCTGCGGCCCTCCAGACCCTGGTGCCCAGACAGGCGTTCATGGCTGTTGCCCAGGGACCCTTTATTGCCATCACAGCCATGATGGTACTGGCGGTGGCCCTCAACCTCTGCAGTGAGGCAGATGCCTTTATCGCCGCCTCTTTTCAGCCCATGGGCATGCCGCTTTCCGCCCAGATGGCATTCATGGTCCTGGGGCCCATGCTGGATATCAAGCTGATTCTCATGTATCTGGCGGTCTTCACCAGAAGGATGATCTTTTTTCTGGCGTTTCAGGTCTGTCTGTCCGTGTTTCTGGCAATGGCGTTTCTGGAGATGGCCCAATGGCTGTGAAAAGAATCAGCGGGCCGCTGGTGGCCCTGGCCGTCTGGTTCATCG
This sequence comes from Desulfotignum sp., assembly GCA_011390635.1. GTDB lineage: Bacteria > Desulfobacterota > Desulfobacteria > Desulfobacterales > Desulfobacteraceae > Desulfotignum. The sequence continues at coordinate 2,628 of JAABSA010000010.1, forward strand.
CACTGGCATGGCTGCTGCGCGAAGATCGGTATCAACTGTTTCTGGCCCCGGAATTCGGGTTTCTGATTTACATCAGCCTGGTGGTCTGTGCGGTCTTCTGTATCAGCCTGCTGGCAGAACCGCCGGTTTCTGGAAAAGACCAGCTCATCAAAGGCATGATCCTGATACTGCCCATTGTGTTCATGGGTGCTGCCGGTGACAATACCCTGGGCAGTTTTGCCCTTTCCAAACGGCCAGTGGCGACAATGGTTCAGAAAAACAGTGATACCCCACTGGTCCAGGATCTGGATGCCAAAACACTTTCGGAACCGGGCAAAGATGACATACAGGAGATATCCATAGCCCGTCTGGTGCGCAACTGGGACCAGTATAATGGCAGGCATATTCGTGTGGAGGGCCTCTTTTCAAAAACCATTGAAGGACATGATCACCTGGCCGCAGTATTCCGGTATTTTATTACCTGCTGTGTGGCAGATGCCATGCCTGTGGGTGTTTTTCTGGCCAGCCCCGAAGATATGGACCTTGCTGACAATGACTGGGTCCGGATCACCGGCCGGGTCATTATGAAACAGCTGGATGGGTATGATATCATTTTCATGGAAACGCCTGAGATTGAAAAAACAGACCAGCCCGCAAAAAGCGCTGCCTATATATATGATTGAGAGAAGCCCCGTACCGTCAAATAATTTTATCAGGCCCATAATATGCTGTAAAATCTTCAGGAGTATTTTCTGACTTACTATGGCTTGCTTTTCCATCCCTGTTTGATTTCGGTCATCCCGCCAATGTGCCGGATTCAATATTTCCCTTCAAAATATTTTGGTTACAAGTGTAAACCCCTGGGCTTTTAATAATAGTGTTGACCTTTCAATCCAATGATGGGTGGGAAAAAAATTGAGAAAGTCTTTACCATAGCAGAATGGATATCATCATCTTTTTTTTAGATTTTGATTTGTAATGGTATCACAAACCTTTTCGACCCCTTAATTTTCAGCCATGGGATAATTTATACAACTGCGTTACCCCCCAAATTACATCTGCCAGTCCTTACATTTTTACAAATCAGATCTGGGCAACATAAATTGACATGGGCTCGCCCAACTAACCCCCATTTTTTTGCTAATTTTCTATAAAAAATTGATCAGACACCACCAATATCCATATTTTAATTTTGTGCTATCATTGACAAATTATAATATTAGATTAAACTAATTTAATAAAAACTAATTTAATATTCAGGTATACTTATGGAACCAATTGATTTTGAAAAACTTGAAGCAAATGCTTCAGAAGCGGCACATCTACTTAAAAGTATGAGTCATCCCAGTAGACTGATGGTGCTGTGCCATCTGATGAAAGGAGAATGTCCCGTCAGCGCTCTCAATCAAGCCGTTCCTTTAAGTCAGTCGGCGCTGTCTCAGCATCTGGCAAATTTACGCCAGGCAAACCTTGTGGACACCCGGCGAGAAAGCCAGGTGATCTACTATCGTCTGAAGAGCCGGGACGTGTTAGAAATACTAAAAGCCCTGTACAAAATCTATTGCAGCACAAATGATGAGGAGAATGTAATATGAATGGACAACTGAATTGGTTTAAAGGAGGTCTATTACTGGGCGCAGTGTTCCTTATTGCTGTCGCTTTTGTAAAACCAATCGGCGTATCAACACAGTTTGTGATAGCTGATGGCATTGTTTGGAACCTGTTTTCTGATACTGTGGTCCAAAAAGATCCAGAAAGCAAGTCCGGCTACAGCAGTTCGAATGCATATCTGAACAAGAGTGGCGGCAAATATGCAAAAAATATTGCTAATCCCATAAACTACAGTTTTATTTTTGTTCTCGCCATGGTGGTGGGGGCATTTTTATCCTCTCGGCTGGGTGGACCTCAACCCACGACATTGGATCGGAACGCCCCTGAAATTTGGCGGCAGCGTTTTGGAGAAAACCCCACATTACGCTATGTAACTGTATTTTTTGCCGGAGTGCTGGTTCTGTTTGGCGCCCGATTGGCTGGGGGTTGTACCAGCGGTCACATGATGAGTGGTATGATGCAGACCTCTTTGAGCGGTTACCTGTTTGCCATTGGTGCCTTTGCCATTGGTGTTCCTGCGGCCATTTTTGTTTACAAAAGACATTAGGAGGAGCCTTATGACAATCTTTCTTGCGATCCTGCTCGGAGTATTTTTTGGTTTTGCCCTTCAGCGGGTTGGTGCTACCAATCCCCAGAATATCATTAATATGATGCGGTTGAAGGATCTGCACCTGATGAAGGCAATATTTTTTGGTATTGGCTTCAGCAGTATTCTTTTATTTATCCTGATGGCTGTTGGTGTAATCGATGCAGGACATCTCTCCGTCAAAAGCAGTTATGTCGGTGTAATCGTTGGCGGTGCGATTCTTGGTCTGGGGTTCGCTGTGGCTGGATACTGTCCCGGAACAGGCCTGACCGCAATCGCAGACGGTCGGAAAGATGCCTTTTTTTTCGTGGGCGGAGGCTTAGTAGGTGCCTTGATCTACACATTACTCTACGGCAGCATTCAAGGAACCTGGCTGTTTACCAAGATTGCCGGCGGTAAAGTCATGCTGGCGACAGGCTCAGACAAATTCCAGGCTCTGCTGCCCATGATTCCAGGCACATTACTGGCTTTAATTATCGGAGTTGTTTTCATAGTCACTGCATGGAAACTACCTGAAAAAGTCTGAATTCGGCAGCTACTAAAATCTGTAGCCAGCGTATTTACCGGTTTTGCATATAGGATGCTTCCAACATTACTTGGAGATATGAAAATGAAATTTAGAAAAATAACCTCTTTGACGGCAGGGCTCACTTTTCTGGTAACAGTTTTAACCAGTGTCATTCTCTATATCGTTCCCCAGGGAAGAGTGGCTTATTGGTCAGACTGGCGCCTTTGGGGTCTTAGCAAAGAACAGTGGGGAAATATCCATATCAACACGGGTATATTATTCCTTCTGGCCCTGATCCTGCACATATATTACAATTGGAACCACATTGTTAAGTACCTTAAAGACAGGACCAAAAACCTGAAGGTGTTCACCGGGAATTTTAATGTAGCACTGGTATTGACTGTGGTCTGCATACTGGGAACTCATTTTGGAATTCCCCCATTTTCTTCGATTCTGAACTTCAGTCAGAACATCAAAGATGCAGCTGCTTTAAAATATGGAGAGCCCCCTTTTGGTCATGCAGAGGAAGCGCCATTCGATTCCCTGGTTAAAAAAACAGGTTTGGACTTTAACCAGAGTGTAGCCAAGCTTAAAGAAAAAGGAATAGAATTGGATGCACCCAACCAGATATTTTTGGAAATTGCCAAAAAATATAACATGACACCCCAGCAGGTGTTTGACATTATCAACATTAAACCACCACCTGGAGACACCAGACAGCTGCCTGAAGTTCCTCCCCCAGGTACTGGGAATCGGTCATTATCACAATTATGCCAGGAATTTAAACTGGACTGCGAGAACATAACCAAAGCACTTGTCCAAAAAGGCATGCAAGTAGATTCTGCAACCAGCTTAAAGGCGCTTGCCACTGAAAATGATCTGACCAGCATCGAATTGTATGATCTCATAAAAGAGATTGTCAAAACGGCCGCTTCTTCCGAAACGGGAGAATCATCTGCAGAGGTTTCCTTTGCGAAGGATACACGGTCCTTATGAAATTGACAAATATTCGGATTTGCTTGGGTGAGCTGGATAGAATGTGTCTGTCCGTTGTCATCATGGAGTCAAGAGGAGTGGTCTGATGAACTGGCTAGGCGGGTTGTGAATAGTATTGGTATCCTTCAGGAAATTCAAGCCTGAATCCTTTTGCTTGGGATAATGATACTTGAGCAGGAAAAATCGGTAAGGACGCATAGCCGCCGGGAACTAAGCACAGCTGAAGTCCCTTCTGTATGCATGGCATGTTCAGCCATCGGTTGCTTTTCCCTGGCCAGGAATGACTTCCGTGACTGAGGCTTCCCTTGAGAACATATTCTTGCGGTTCCACCACACGATTAGGCTGGCAGCGATAATCAGTATGTATGTATCGTAGGGCTGCGCATCAGGAAAGATCGGATTCATGAGCGAGAAATGGAAGAATGCAGACAGCAGGATGCTGCCTCGCGACCTGTTGAACAGTGCGGTTGCAATGACGCTGATCGCCAGGCATCCGGCAAAGAATGCCGTGAACGACCACTCGCTTTGCTGGGTTCCGCTTAACAGGAATGCAGGCAGATGCCACAGCCCCCATATGGCGCCAAGAATCAGTCCGGCCCAGAGGGGGACAAACTTTCTTTGCAGAATGGGCAGTGCAAGTCCCCGCCAGCCGAACTCCTCGACCGGGCCTTTGATGGCGGCGAGGAACAGCGCCACGAACAGAGCCTGAGGGGACGTGAATGGAAACGGTTCCGTAAAAAGGTTTCCTCTTAACGCGGAACCGCCAATAAAAATCAACGGAATGCCAATAATCAGAAAAGCATACCAGGCCACACTGCAGCGCCAGAGCAATGCCCGTCCAAGGAACCGCCGCAGGCCGACAATGCCATCGTTGCAGGCAACAAGGATGCATGCCGCGATCGCAGGGGCATACACCGCCAGGAAGAACAGGGGATGATTGCCAGTGAGTTGGCCAAATACGGTTCCCATAAATTCCGGGAGAAAGATGTACAGTCCAAGTATACCCCAGGCCATGCCGAAAGAAATCAGCAGAAAGGGGGTAAAAGAACGGAATTGTATCAGGTATGCTTCACGAACCGGAGTGATTGATTTCATATATTATTCCTTTTTATCTCATTATGTACATGATCAGGAATGCCTGCACTATGTGTGAGCAGTTGGCGCAATGTGATCGATTCATGGTTCGACAGCCGCTGGAACCAGTCGAAGGAATCAATCCACCTGGAGATGGGTTCATCCAGATCCAGACGGCCCTCTAAGGCCTGTGCGATGCATAAGGCTCCCACAAAGCTTTTGCCGATGCTTGCGGAAAGCATGCGGGTATTGTCTGTCATCGGCACGTTTGCCTCGACATCGGCCAGTCCGGAGGCGGCAGTGACGACAGTCCCGTCTTCAAGAACACAGGCGGCTGTCATACCGGGAAATCCGAACTCTATCCGCACACGGTCGGTCTCAATCTGAAACAGTGATGCGTGATCCACAGGGGGATGGTGCACGGCACAGGCTGAGAGCATGGCGGCGCATAATATCAAAATGGTTGTTCTCATTTGAAAAGTACCTCTGTCACGTCCGCCACAAAAAACGGAAAATAGTGCTCCGTACCAAAATGGTTGCCCGCTTCAACGTGCGTGGGCAGTCGGTATCCGGCGAATGACTGAAATTCTGAAAGATACCCCCCGAACGGCTGTAGCCGGTGCTGCTTCTCAGGATTGGCGTTGCTCCACCGGTCAAAGCAGACCCGGATCGGCTTACCATCCGGTGCCACAGTGACATCAACAGACTGTACCAGATCCTGATGTCTTACAATAAGGCGGGCGCAATCGGTATCCACCTGCTCCCATGCAAAACCGGGGCCGGGCAGCACCGCGGCAGGTGTCCAGAACACAGCTTCGGCCACATAACGTCCAAAAGCCGACCTCTTATGATCCGGGTCCCCGCCCATGCGTACCACCGGCAGCAGACCCATCAGCCAGAACCGTGTCCAGGATTCACTGTCCGAGCCGGAGAGCATCATCAGACCCCGGCGCGCCCGCATTTTCCAGATAAAGCCGGCAGGCATGGCCAGAATCTGCGTTGCCTTCATGGGAATATAGCCGGGCTTGGTCCTGGCTCCCATTCCAAACTGACCTGACATGCTGATGTTGGCCACCCGGTAAAGCGGTGTGCCCGGCTTGATTGTGTAGAGGAAATACCGTCGGGCTGGTTCCGGCAGATCAGCAATCATCCCGGGATCGAAACGTGCCGGCTGCGCTGGCTGCATAGACATAAGCCGATGCATGGCTTCACGATCAGTCCGGTGATCCAGAAACCGCCAGGCAGAAAGCGCCACCCCGGCAAAAATAATTATCAACAGAAAAGTTGTCAGCATGAGCCAGATCCTTTATGAGTTATTGCAGACTAATGACGGGGATTTGCGGATTCATTGGAATTTTCAAATTTTCCCAACATGGTTATTTTACGGTTTTCTTCATCTTTGGATAAATAGCAGTTTTTGGATAGAAAAAGTATCCATTATTTATTCCCAGATCAGGAACAGCCCCAACGCACCCGGTTAAAAAATTAAGGTTACCAAAGCAACTGCAATTTGTTTTAATTGCGGGGACAGCTTGCAGGAAAACATCCGTTTTTAGGCGAATGAGACCTCGAGACTTTCCTTCTAGGCTGTGTTAAGGCTTGCATAGTGCAAAAAGTTGATTATTTTATAAATGATGTTTTCCCATTATAAAAATCAAGACAATGGAGGCAAAATTGAAAATTGTTGGATTTAACGGCAGTGCCAGAAAAAAAGGGAATACCGCATGTTCCATGAATACGGTTTTCACTGAATTGGAAAAAGCCGGTATTGAAACTGAAATGATCCTGGTCGGAAAAGAAAAAATCCACGGATGCATAGCATGCCACGGCTGTGTAAAAAATCAAAATGAAGCCTGTTCCATTGAAGACGATCCGGTAAATGAATGGATTCAGAAAATTAAAGAGGCAGATGGCCTTCTGCTCGGCTCTCCAGTTCACTTTTCCGGCGTGGCAGGGACAATGAAATCCTTTCTTGACAGAGCTTTTTTCGTTTCTTCGGTAAACGGCGGCCTGTTCAGACATAAAGTCGGTGCCGCTGTTGCTGCCGTCAGGCGATCCGGAGGAATATCCACGGTTGAGACGCTTAATCATTATATCAACTACTCTGAAATGATTATGCCCTCTTCAAACTATTGGAATGTGGCCCATGGGCTTAACCCTGGAGAAATGGAGCAGGATGCTGAGGGTAAACAGATCATGGAGGTTTTAGGCAAAAACATGGCATGGATCATGAAAGTTATCAGATACGCGAAAGAGGAATTTCCGCCGCCGGAAACAGTTGCCAAAACCATGACTAATTTCATCAGATAATGTGGAATCTATGCCTTGCTGATCCATCAATATTGAAAAAAGAGAGAACACCATATGAGCAAACCCATCCTTTATATGCTCAACACCTGGTATGATGCGCCGGATCAAAAACCCTTTTACTGCCCGGACTGCGGTATTGTAGAAGGATTTTTTATTGACGATGCCCTGTCCATCTGCAACTTTCTGGCCCAGACATATAATGGGATACTGCCTCATCCGCAAGATTAAATAACAGGGAAAAGGGGATGGATTTCTTTGGTGATTCATGATTCCTGAAAAAGAGCAAAATGAATTAAAAGCAAGCTTGACACATTTAAAACAGGAAGCCATACGTTTAGGCGCGACAGATTCTGCTGTCATCTTTTCCGGTGATATACGGGTAGACGATTATCTGGCGGCCTTTTGCAATGGGGAATACACCTGTCCGAATTATGGCCTTGCTGCGAGTTGTCCACCCCATGTGCAAGGACCTGAGCAGTTCAGAAAATGGCAGGGAAAAAGCCGGTATTCCATTACAGTAAAAATTGAACTGCCGTCATCCGTAATGTTTTCCTATGGGCGCGAAGATGTAATGAGATTGCTCCACCAAGTTGTGGTCGGAGTTGAAAAAAAGGCCATTGAATTTGGATTCAGCCAGTCCCAAGCCTTTGCCGGCGGATCATGCAAACAGTTATTCTGTGAAGAAAACAAAACGTGCTGTGTAGTGGCAGACAGACTCCCGTGCCGCCATATGGATGAGGCAAGGCCTTCCATGTCCGGATTTGGCATTGATGTCACCCAAATGATGAACACGTCAGGATGGCCGGTTGTAGCGACAAAGCAGAACAAAGGCGGCCCCGAGGACTCCAGCTGGGTGGCTGGTCTGGTTTTGGTTGCCTAAACTGTCCTAAACGATTTGACAAGACAGGGAAAACCCTGTCGTTATTTTTATTGTTGACAAAAGAGAAGATCAATTGAGGATTTTATAGGCAATTGGCTAAACCAGATCAAGAGAAATGGAATTCAAGGTATCTTGGAAATATTGGTAATTTGAATCCCTCTGATATTTTATCAAAATATTTTTCGTTTTCACCCAAAGGGCGTGCCTTGGACATTGCTTGTGGAAATGGCAGGAACAGTATATTTCTTGTCCAAAAAGGATTCAAAGTGGATGCGGTGGACATATCAAACGTCGCTCTAAATCAGTTGCGGGAGAATGATACACGGATAAATATCATTCATGAGGACTTGGATACCTGGCAGATTCCACAAAATCGGTATCAGCTGATCATTAATATCCGTTTTCTGGACCGTCGCTTGTTTCCAATGATCAAAAAAGGTCTCAAACCTGGCGGAGTTCTTATCTTTGAATCCTTTATCGATAAAAAAAAGGACTATTGCCTGGAAACCAATGAGTTATTACATGCATTCAACTCTTTTCAAATAGTGTATTATGAAGAAAAGGAGAATGACCCCCCTGACAAATTTGATCAATCAGTATATCTGGTTGCAATAAAAAAGTGAAACAGATCATAATAGTAGTCCGACAATCGGCTGATGGTGGAAGACCACGCACTGCCGAGAACCACGAAAGAACTCATCGCCGAATATGTTTCAAAACTCAATACCTGTGTATACTGAGTGGATGCCCACAGCGCCATGGTCATGGCGCAGGGTTTTACCCGGGAACAGGTCCAGGCAATTCTTGATGACATAGACGGCTCGTCACTGATTGATAAAAAAAAACAAAAAAACTGCTGGGTCTTGCAAAGACGGCAACAGAAAATTCCTATAAAATTCATCACCGCAAAATACGATTGACGGGATAAGAGCCTGTGTGTTTGATGCCTATGGGACCCTTTTCGACGTTCATTCAGCTGTCGGGAAACACCGTGATCGACTGGGAGAAAAGGCTGACCAGGTATCCGTGCTCTGGCGGACGAAACAGCTGGAGTCCCTTGACATCACCAATAAAGATATCTTCTGACATGACCGGGCCGACGGTTACCCTATACACATTTTTAGGGGTCCATTCCTTTCTCATCGGGCTGTTCCCCTTTTATATTCCCGTGTTTCTGTATAAAAACGGATTTTTTTTGTCCCGGATCTGCGCCTTTATTGCCGTCACCGCTCTGGGGTTTGTCATCACCCTGTATCCCTGGGAAAGAATGGCCAGGAAGGTTTCTCTGGCCATCCTGATCCTGGTGTCCTTTTTCAGTGAACTGCTGCTGATGCTGGCGGTGATCACCTTCTGCACCTCTTTGTTCAGGCTGGTGTTCAACAAGCGTTTTTATGATATTGCCGCAGCCACAACCGGCCATGCAGATATCTTTATAAAAAGCTATATCTCCCAGTTTTTTCTGGCTGCAGGCGCAATGTCGGGTGTGTTGTGGCTGGGGCCGGGAAACAAGGTGGCCCAGCTTTCCGGCATCTACCTGGCAGCCGCAGCTTTCTCGTTTGTTTTTCTTTTATACCATTTGGAAAAAAGGTGACATTATGCAGATGGCCATCATGCAGTGCCCGGTATGCGGCTATATTGCCACACATCAGATCGATTTTCACCACTGCCCGGTGTGCAAAAGTCTGGTGGACATGTTTCATCCGTTCACAACCCTTTGTGCCAGGGGCATTTGGGATGAAAAATCCATTGTCATGATCATGGAAATGGCTGAAACCGGCAGTCATGCCCTGGAAAGCAAAGGCGCCACCCGGTCGTTTCCAAATTTTGATGACCTGGTGTTTCTGCTGGCAAAGGTTGCCTGTATACCGCTGCTGGAAAGCGACCCTGTGCAATGCCGGGTGGTTCTGGGGAAAAAAGCAGAAAAACCGGTCATTGCCCGCACCCCGGTCCTCAATGCCGCCATGTCATTCGGGGCCTTGTCAAAAGAAGCCAAAATGGCCCTGAGCAAAGGGGCTGCCATGGCGGGCGGGGTGGCCAATTCAGGAGAGGGGGGCATGCTGGATTTGGGTGTAAACCATGACCAGAATCATCCATATCGCCAGATTTGTATCGTGCAAAACAGTTCACAACCTCAATGGACATGCCTGCTAAGCCTCCCCATTCTCTCAGGATGCTGCTTGTAGCAGGTGATTCTGAGAAACCGACAAAACGGTTCAGCTCTTAATAGAAAAATAATTTGACAATACTGGTTAAGCCAGCTAAGCTAACCTTCAATAATATTAAATAGGATCCATGCCCTGGCGGGCACAATAAAGAGGCATGAAAGAATCCGCTGGGTTCTTCAATATTATTCCATATAAACAGATGATCAAAGAGAGGGATTGAATGGAAGTGATAAATATCTTTGATGCCAAAAACAAACTTTCCAAACTGATATCTGATATTGAAACAAAAAATACATCCTATTTGATATGCCGTAATGGAAAGCCAGTTGCTGAGATAGTCGCACATAAGGCTAAAAACCGGTTAAAAGGCTCTTCCGATCTGCATGTTGGTATAAATGGGGAACTTTTTGACGATGATATGAGCGGAGACTTTGAATGCCTGCAATAATGCTTGACACCTGTGGTTTGATCTGGCTTGTAAACGGAGGGGGCAAGATTTCAGAAGACACATTGAAATTAATTGAAAAAGCCGATATCGTCTATGTAAGTGCAGCAACCGCATTGGAAGTCGGATGCAAAGCCGCAATAAAAAAACTCGAACTGCCCATGGATGCAGAAAAATGGTATAGCAAAGTCCTTTCAATCCACGATCTTGTTGAAATACCGATAACAGGGAAAACCGCATTATTCTCAGCATCTCTGCCGTTTATCCACAAAGACCCGGTCGACAGGGTTATTATTGCTACTGCCATTTTACACCGTCTTCCTGTTGTCACTCATGACAGCAGGTTCAGCCGGTATTCCGTTGACGTTCTCAGGTAATCGCGAAAAACGACAATAACACAAGACTGTCATCGAAACAGACCCCGGGATCTTTTGTGCAGGCGAACCCCGGGTGGGCAGCCTGCTCACCGGCATATAAAGCACCGGACCTTGGAGGTCTGTATAACGCCATGGTTCTGGCACTGTTATTTTTCTGGGTGACAGGTTCAGCCGGTGCCTAAGACAGCCAGAGACGGTATTATGATGACCCGCACGGCAGCAGCTATACGTATGATAAAGGCAAAAGGCATCATCCCCGATATGACCGCAGTTGTCCAAAACACAAACAATACAGGCATTACCAAAGAAAGCATTACAGGAATACGCCTTCCTGGAAGAATTACAACCGGCGGCTGCATTACCGGTTCAATGGGTTTTCCAAAAAACATTACCATGGATCAACCCACCGCTATGACACTGATTATACCTTTTCAGAGGGCTGGGAACTGGTCGGAAAGGACCGGCCGAAAAAAGTACTGGATATATTCGGACACTTTGCAAAAAAATCACCCTATGAGGGGGAGGCAAAAATCGGCTTGGCTCTTGCAGCTGCCCAGAACAGGCGCATGCTTGATGGTGTCGTTGCCATGAGACGGGCTTTGAAATATGACCCGGATTCTTTAAACCGGGTTCCAGTTGATGACGCACTCCGCAGAGAAATCCATGAGCTGACGGAAAACTACCAGTCACGCTTTCATGGCCTGAGCGCATCAGAGCGTTCTATGCGGTCAAGCTTTTCCACAGCCTTGTGGATTATCCAGAGCTGTCTTTTGCCTTCAGGTCAGCCATCAGGGTCTCCTGGACCAGTTCGTCATCCTGAACCCTGTAGAATGCAAACCCGTAAAGATAATCACCATAGGTATCCACCCAGGTGGATGGCAGGCCTAATGTGGTGGCTTCATCGGCAGGCATGTTTTTTCTTCACCAAACAGGTCCCCTGTTGAAAAATGATCATAAAAAGTAAAATAAGGAGGGATTGCTTTTTGTCAATTGTATATTAATGTATAATAAAGTCAAACAAAATTAATAAGGAGGAAACTGACATGGCACGACTGGATACCATGCCCGAACCCATGCGCTCTCACCTGGCAGATTTGCCCTGCCCCACCTTCGATACCCGCCCCTGGGTGTCCGGACCACCCCTTTCCCGGCGCCGGGTTGCCATTATTTCAACCGCAGGTCTGCACCGGCGGGATGACCGCCCCTTTGAAGGCATGTCAGGCGACTTCCGGGTGATCCCCCACACCTGTACGGCCAAAGACCTGGTGATGACCCATATTTCAACCAATTTCGACCGCACCGGTTTTCAGCAGGACTGGAATGTGGTGTTTCCCCTGGACCGGCTGCGTGAACTGGCTTATGACAGCACCATCGGGTCTGTGGCAGACTTTCACTATTCCTTCATGGGTGCTGCAGACCCGGCGGTCATGGAAACTGCGGCAGAAAAGCTTGCCGGACTGCTTACGGGCGATCAGGTGGATGCGGCACTGCTGGTGCCGGTCTGACCTTTCTGTACCCGCGCCGTGGGCGCGCTGGCACATTATCTGGAAACCAGGGGCATCCCCACCACACAGATCAGCCTGATCAAAGAACATACCCAAAAAATCCAGCCCCCCCGCGCCCTGTGGGTACCCTTTGCCCTGGGCCGTCCCCTGGGGCTGCCGGGTGCCCCCGACTTTCAGCGGCAGGTGGTCCAGGCGGCACTGACGCTTCTGGAAGCGCAAAAAGGGCCGGTAATGGCAGATTTTCCCCATGATGTTCCCAAAAAAACAGACACTGACCAGGATTCTCTGGACCTGCCGGCCTGCCCGGTCAGTTTTGCCGGTCCTGTGACCCATGAAACCGAAATGGAAAAACTGCTGGCCGCCTTCCGGCA
>JAABSA010000010.1:15609-115953 GCA_011390635.1 Desulfotignum sp.
GCCCAGGATCTTAAATCGATATATTTTGAATCTGTTATGTTCCGGCCGGACATGGTATTACCGGATGATGCCGCATTCACCCGGTGGTTCTGGCAGAACACCGCTGCCGGTGCCGTACTCAAGGCGGTGAAGGAAAAATGCAGCGCTTCAGATAACAAGGCCCTGAAAATGACCGGGGAGATGCTGCTGGTCCCTATGGGCCAGGCATGACACGGATGGTGCAGGGTGAACAGGCGGTGAAAGGTAACAGGGAGAAGGTATGGAAAAACTGTTGAATGTAAGGCAGGCGGCTGAACTGCTCAATGTGTCTCAAATGACGGTGCGCAGGTGGACCAACGCCGGCCTGCTGGCCTGTTTTCGCATTGGGAAAAAGCAGGAAAGACGGTTTCGTCCCTCTGACATCCAGCAGTTTATTGAAGGCAAACCCCCCTCCTCCCGGACAGAGAAAAAGGCCTTTGACGTTTCTGCCCATCATGTGGCGTTGGGATTTGGCGGCCTGGATGTGCCGGACGGCACCCATATGGTCCACCTGTATGGGGATCTATCCGAGGCAATGGGGGTTCAGGCATTGTTTTTGCGTCAGGGAATCGAAAACAAAGAAACTGTTATGGTAATATCCCCGCAGCATCGCAGAGAACAGCTGCTTTCTGCCATGGAACAGGAGGGCCTGGATGTGGCAGAACTGATCCGTGAAAACCGTCTGATCCACGGCAGCGGCAAGCAGACCCCTCTGGAGATGGCGGGATTTATCTCCAATGCAGCTGCATCGGCCCGGGGCGGGTTCCGGCTCATCGGTGACATGTCCTGGACCGCACACAAAAAATGGTCTGAAGAAAATCTCAGGGCCCTTGAAGAAAGTACCAACACCCGTCTGGGTCCGGGCAACCTGTTTTTGTGCCAGTACAACCTTACGGAATTTTTCGGCACCCAGACCATGATAGCCCTGGAAACCCATGCCTGTGCCTTATACAAAGGAAAACTCCAAAAAAATTTGTTCCAGATGGATGGATGATGCCACCAGCCGTTGCATCTATTTTGTGTAAGGCATGGCCATCTGGTGCGACAAAACAGGCAAACCAGGTGGATATGTCCGGGTAAAGGAGTGTTACAGATGAAAACAAACGTTTCCAGATGGATGGTGGTGGCAGCAGTTATCGCGCTGGTTGTGCTTTTTTTTGTATTGGATCTGAACCGGTTTTTATCCCTGGACTATATCAAGTCCCAACAGGAGATGCTGATTGCCTTTTATCGGGAAAACACGGCGGCAGCCATTGGTATTTACATGGGCATTTACGTTATTGTCACGGCCCTTTCCCTGCCCGGGGCTGCTGTCATGACCCTGGCAGGCGGAGCGGTTTTCGGCCTTTTGACCGGCACGGTGGTGGTGTCTTTTGCCAGCACCATCGGCGCTACCCTTGCCTTTCTTGCTTCCCGGTTTCTGCTGCAGGACTGGGTGCAGGCCCGGTTTAAAGACAAACTGCGGGCCATCAACAAAGGCATTGAAACAGAAGGGGCTTTTTATCTGTTCACCCTGCGGCTGGTACCGGTGTTTCCATTTTTTATCATCAATCTGGTGATGGGCCTGACACCCATTACAACCATCCGGTTTTACCTGGTCAGTCAGATCGGCATGCTGGCAGGGACCCTGGTATATGTCAACGCCGGTACACAACTGGGACAGATAGATTCTTTACAGGGGATTTTATCGCCCGGCCTGCTTTTGTCATTTGCCCTGCTGGGAATTTTTCCCCTTCTGGCCAAAAAAGGGGTATCTGTAATCAAAAAGAAAAAAGGAAAAGATCATGGCAAATTATGAATATGATATCGGGATCATCGGCGGGGGTGCAGCCGGCCTGACAACCGCGTCAGGCGCGGCACAACTGGGGGCGAAAACCATATTGATCGAGCAGGAGGACAAACTTGGGGGGGACTGCCTTCATTATGGATGTGTGCCCAGCAAAACCCTTATCAAATCAGCCCATGTGTACCACCAGATGAAACATGCCCAAGCCTTTGGACTGCCTCAGGTGGATCTGCCGCCGGTGGATTTCAGGCAGGTGGCGGACCGCATCAGATCGGTGGTGAATACTATCCAGCAGCATGATTCAGAAGAGCGGTTCTGCAGCCTTGGGGCCAAAGTGGTGTTCGGGCAGCCCCGGTTTGTGGATGAACATGCAGTGACATTGAACGGCAAAACCATTTCTGCAGCCAAATGGGTTATTGCCACCGGATCTTCTCCTGTGGTGCCCCCTATTCCCGGCCTGGCTGATACCCCCCATCTGACCAACAGGGAAATTTTTTACATGGACGCTTTGCCCGGGTCCATGATCATACTGGGTGCCGGCCCCATCGGCATTGAGATGGCCCAGGCCTTCAACCGGTTCGGCACAAAGGTAACCGTTATTGACCGGAACCCCCGGATTCTGGGAAAAGAGGACAAAGACATGGCAGACGGTGTCATGCAGGTACTGTCGGCTGAAGGGGTACGCTTTGTCCTGGAAGCATCCATAGAGCAGGTGCAGGATCTGCCGGACGGCCGGCAGGTGACGGTTAAGGATACTGCCGGTGACACACACCGGGTAACAGCAGATGCCATTCTGGTGGGCATGGGCAGATCCCCCAATACAAAAGGCCTGGGCCTGTCCGGCATCGGCATCGCAGTGGAGCGGTCCGGCATCCGGGTAGACAGCCGGCTGCGCACCAGCCATAAGCACATCTATGCAGCAGGGGATGTGAACGGCGGATTTCAGTTCACCCATGCAGCAGGATATGAAGGGGGAATCGTGATCAGCAATGCCGTGTTCCACCTTCCCAGGAAGACAAACTACACCTGGCTGCCATGGGTCACCTATACCGATCCGGAACTGGCCAGCATCGGCATGAATGAATCTGCGGCAGAAAAAGCCGGGATACAATGCCGGGTGATTACCGAATACTTTAAAGACAATGACCGGGCCCAGGCGGAAAGACAGACAGATGGTAAAATCAAACTGCTGCTGGATGAAAAGGAAAAACCCATC
Organism: Desulfotignum sp.; assembly: GCA_011390635.1. Classification (GTDB taxonomy): domain Bacteria; phylum Desulfobacterota; class Desulfobacteria; order Desulfobacterales; family Desulfobacteraceae; genus Desulfotignum. The sequence continues at coordinate 18,630 of JAABSA010000010.1, forward strand.
GGGGTGCAGATCCTGGGACCAGGGGCCGGAAATCTGATCAGTGAATGGGTGGCAGCCTTCAACGGCAGCGTGAAATTGTCCACCATTGCCGCTGCCATCCATCCCTATCCCACCATTGGTGAAATCAACAAGCGGGTGGCCGGCACCTATCTGTCCCCAAAAATATTTTCTCCTGCCATTCAAAAGGGGCTCAAATTCTTTTTCAACCTCAAGGGACGGGCCTGTTACCTGGATGAATGAACCGGGGGAATGCTTTCAATCACCGTGGTCCAGATCCTGGTTGATATCATGGATCCACTGGGGAAACTGCAGGGTTTCATCTTTATCCACATCCCTGGTCACTGGTTTGATATCCAGAATGGGGCTGCCGTGTAATGCTTCGAGGCCCTGGACCTGGAGGGTATTGTCCTTTCTGTTGCGCAGCCGCACCGTGGAGATCAGGAGGGGATTGGGCCGGGCCGGGCTCCGTGTGGCAAAAATACCCTGCAGCGGGATTTCTTCACGGCCCATGGGATGGACCTTTTTCAATTGCCGATCTTCTAACGGCAACTGATGGGGCCAGTAAACCACCACAATGTGAGAAAATTCCTCAATGCCATCCAGAAGCTCTGTATACCGGGGAAGGATCACCAGGGTGCTCAAGGTATTTCGGGTCTCCTTCCGGTATTTTCTGATTTGTTTCAGCCGCTCTTCCGGATCATCATTCCGGTGGGGCGTGAAGGTCTTTTCCGTGATGGTATTTTCAACATGGCCCACCGGGGTGAGTGTTATATTCATTTCAGTAGTCTCCTGAGAACATAGGGCAGAATGCCGCCGTGGATAAAGTACTGCACATCGATGTCGGTGTTCAGCCTGGCAGTCACTGTAAATTTTTGTTCGGTGCCATCATTTTTTTGGGCAGTCACCTGAATTTTTTTCTGGGGTTTCATGTCTGAAATACCGGTTATGGAAAACCGCTCTGTGCCGTCAAGGCCCAATTTTTCCCAGCTGTCCTGGTCATTGAACTGCAGCGGAAGCACCCCCATGCCCACAAGGTTGCTTCTGTGGATACGTTCATAAGATTGTGCAATAACCGCTTTTATACCCAGAAGACTGCTGCCTTTTGCAGCCCAGTCCCGGGAAGATCCGGTGCCGTATTCTTTGCCTGCCAGAACAATCAAAGGGGTGCCGGCCTGCATATAGGCCATGGATGCATCATAAATGAACTGTTCGGTCCGTTCCGGGAATTTTTTTGTAAAACTGCCTTCTGTGGGAGACACCATCTGGTTTTTGATTCTGATGTTGCCGAATGTGCCGCGCATCATGACTTCATGGTTGCCCCGGCGGGATCCGTAGGAATTGAAATTTTCCGGCGGGATACCCTTTTCCATGAGGTACCGTCCGGCAGGATACTCTTTGGGAATGGCGCCGGCAGGCGAAATATGATCCGTGGTGACAGAGTCCCCCATGACCAGCAGTGCCCGGGCATTTTTGATCTCTTCGGGCAAAACGGTTTCCAGGGCAAAGTTTTCAAAATAGGGGGGATTTTTGATATAGGTAGAGGTCTGATCCCAGTCAAAGGTTACACTCTGGGTCACTGTGAGTGCTTTCCAGAAGGCATCGCCGGAAAAAATCCTGGCATATTCAGAGGAAAAGTATTCGGGTTTTACATGTTGTTGGATCAGATCTGCAATTTCCTGGTCCCTTGGCCAGATCTCCTCCAGAAAAACCGGTTTTCCATTGGGATCCATGGCCACAGGATGGGTACCAAGATCAATATCAATTCGTCCTGCAATGGCAAAGGCGATGACCAGCAGAGGAGAGGCAAGAAAATTGCCCTTGACCCGCTGGTGGATCCTGGCTTCAAAATTTCTGTTGCCGGACAGTACCGCTGCAACTGTCAGGTCATTGGCGGTAATGGCCTCTTCGATCCGGGGGTGAAGGGGGCCGCTGTTACCTATACAGGTGGTGCAGCCGTACCCTGCCACATGAAACCCTAAGGCCTCAAGATAAGGGAGAAGGCCGGCATCTTTGAGGTAATCTTTCACAACTTTTGACCCGGGTACAAGGGAGGTCTTGACATAGGGTTTGATTTTCAGGCCTTTTTTAACCGCATTCCTGGCAAGCAGGCCTGCACCGATAAGCACTGACGGATTTGATGTATTGGTGCAAGAGGTAATGGCGGCGATGACGATGCTGCCGTCCCCGATTTTGGTTTCTATCCCGTTCAGATTTACGCTTACAAGTCGTTTACCGCTGGGTTCACAGTGTGCTTCCCTGCTGGCAACGGATCCGGATTCGTTCAGAAATTTGGAAAGATGCTCAAGACTGTCATTGCGGTTGTGCCTGCAGGAAAGCAGCTGGGAGAACCGGTTTTCCACTTCACTGAGAAGCACCCTGTCCTGGGGCCGTGCCGGGCCGGCCATGCATGGTACCACTGCGGACAGGTCTACGTCCACTACATCTGTATATGCAATGGCTTCTTTGCCTGTGTAAAAAAGGCCGGCTGCAAGGGCATACGCCCTGGTCAGTTCCGCCTGCTCTTTTCTGGCCGTCATTTCAAGGTATTGAATGGTTTTTTCATCCACAGGAAAAAATCCCATGGTGGCGCCATATTCAGGAGACATATTGGCAATGGTGGCCCGGTCGGTCACATTGAGATTTTTTACACCGGGTCCGAAGAACTCGACAAATTTTTCCACCACATTGTATTCGCGCAGAATCTGGGTGATGGTGAGCACCAGATCGGTTGCGGTTACCCCGGGCTTCAGGCTGCCTGTGAGATTGACCCCGATAACTTCCGGTATGGACATGAAATAGGGCTGTCCCAGCATCACCGCTTCCGCTTCGATGCCACCCACACCCCATCCCATGATGCCGATACCGTTGATCATGGTGGTGTGAGAATCCGTTCCCACAAGAGAATCAGGAAACAGAAGCGGTTTGCTGCCGGAATCATCCTGCATGACCACACGGCCCAGATATTCCAGGTTGACCTGATGGCAGATACCTGAGTTGGGGGGAACCACCTGGAAATTGTCAAAGCTCATCTGTGCCCATTTGAGCAGTTCATACCGCTCTTTGTTACGCATGTATTCCATGTCGACATTGCCAGTGATGGCGGTGTCAGTGCCGTAAAAGTCCAGCTGTACAGAATGGTCCACAATAAGCTCCACCGGAATCAGGGGGTTGATGGATGCCGGGTTTCCGCCGGCTTTTTGAACCGCATCCCGCATGGCTGCAAGATCCACCACCGCAGGCACGCCTGTAAAATCCTGCATCAACACCCGGGCAGGGTGGTGGGGAATTTCCACAGGTGCATCATAGCGTTTTTTCCAGTTGGCAATGGCCGTGAGATCGGCTTCGGTAACAATTTTTCCATCAAGTTTTCGCAAAAGGTTTTCAACGAGAATACGGATGGAAAACGGCAGCCGGCTGATATTGGCCAGTCCGTTATCCTCCAGCCGGCAGATATCGTAAAATGCATAATCCTGGTTGTTAATGGTGATGGTTTTGACATAGTCATTTTTTTGCATGGGTCTTGTATCCTGAGTATAAAAATAAATGGTTATTGCAAAAGTCTCTCAAACAGCCGGCATCACATTGAAGAACAAATCTCATTGACATCTCTCTTTATAAAAACACAAACACAAAAATGCAGCAAGAAAAATTTTGCCGGATCTGCGTGGGATTTTCCTGGAAAAAATGCCAATTTGTTGCTTTTTTGAAATAACCGGGTATGATACCAAAAAAATACAATGTCTGGTTTGAAAAGGTTCTGATAAAGGAGGATGGTATGGGGTTTGGCAAAAAGCTGTATCTGGGATCTTTGGGAGCAATTCTGATCACCATTCTGATCATCACCGGGATGAATTTTTTCCAGAGCAAACAATCGTTTCTTGCCAGGGGCAAGGCTGGTATTCAGAGTGTGTCGGATGTACTTTTAAAAACCATTGAGACCCGGTACGCCCTGCAGCAGGATAAGATGGCCGCGGATATGGGCATGCTCACATCTGAAAGCCAGGCCGCGGGCAAGGCCATGGTGGTGGCATCCAGAACCGTTGACATGCAGATATCGGATATGCAGACACAACAGACAGCTGCCGTCACCGTTCCCAAGCTTATTTTCGGGCTGGAATTTGTTACCGGAGAATACCTGATTGTGGACAAGGTGGGCCGTTTCAGTGATTCAGAAATTGCGGTATATCAGATGTTTGACGACAAATTGATCAAAGTTTCCACCAGTGTGGAAAAAAAAGATGGTTCCCGTCCTGTGGGGACCTATTTCGGGCCCCAAAGCCAGGTTTTTCAAGCGGTGAGTGCCGGTACTCCCCATGAAATTTTGACAGGTGCCGGTAACAATATCTCCCTGCAGATATTTGAGCCGTTTCGAGAATCCATCGACCAGAAAATTGTCGGCGCATACAGTGTTACCAGCAGAATTCTGCCACCAGATCTGGAAGAACTTATCCAGGAGATTACAGTGAACGGCTCCGGGTATTCATTTGTGGCCAATGCAGGCGGCAGAATTCTGGTTCACCCGGATACTTCCCTGGTGGACCAAAAGATCCAGGATTTTGCCAATGGTGATGCCCTTCTGGAGACAACATCCGGGTTTGCCGATTTTCAGCATGGGGCCCAGACCTATTATGCCTTTGTCAATTATTTTGCACCCTGGGATCTTTTCTTTGTGGTGGCGGTATCTGAAGCGGAACTCATGGCCGGGGTCAACCGCCAGATTATTACCAGCGCAGGTATAAGCGGGTTCATTGCCCTGTTGATCGGTGCGCTGATCATTGCCGTGATGAACCGGCAGCTCATGACCCATATGAAGGGCATGGCTGGTCTGGCGCGGGCAGTGGCCCGGGGAGATTTCCAGCATACCTTTTCCTACCAGGCCAACGATGCCATCAAGGATACCGTGACTTCCATGAATGAAATGGTGGCCGGTCTGGCCACCATGATTCGGGATCTCAATGCAGGGGTGGATACCCTGAGCAATGCATCCGGGGAGTTGAACCAAATTTCCGATGACATGGGCACCGGTGCTGACACCTCTGTTGCCCGGGTAAATTCCGTGGCTTCCGCTGCCGAGCAGATGAGCATGAATATGGACTCTGTGGCAGCTGCCATGGAAGAAGCTGCCACCAATGTCAAAACCGTTTCCGAAGGCACCCGGGATATGCAGAACAGCCTTGATCAGGTGGCGGATAATTCCAGCAAGACCCGGGATATTACCGTCAAAGCGGTTGACCGTGCCCGGCTGACATCAGAACGGGTACAGAAACTGGGCCAGGCCGCTGAACAGATTGACAAGGTTACAGATACCATTACCAGCATATCCTCCCAGACCAATCTTCTGGCCTTGAACGCCACCATTGAGGCGGCTCGTGCAGGCCATGCCGGTAAGGGATTTGCCGTTGTGGCCAATGAAATAAAAGATCTGGCCAGCCAGACAGCCAAAGCCACTGAAGAGATTGCTGACAATATCCGGGAAATCAAGGACCAGATACAGGGCACAGTGACCGAGATCCAGGATATTTCCACAATTATCAACGATATTAACCGGTTTGTGGGGGAAAATGCCCGGGCCATTGCATCCCAGTCCGATACCACCCGTGCCATGACGGAAAATATCGGCCAGGTATCAGCCGGAATTCAGGAAGTCAATGAAAATGTGGCCCAGAGTTCCCAGGTGTCAGGTCAGGTGGCAGCGGAGATTTCCGATGTTCTGGCTGCTGCCCAAAATATCCGGTCTTTGTCAGCCAATGTAAAACAAAAGGCAGGCACCCTTGATGAGGTCATTACCCGGCTGCGCACTATGACGGAACGGTTCAAATTGTAGCAGCAAGGCTGGGACAGACTTTCATGAGGCCGGGCATGACCGTATTTCTGCCATTGCGTTTGGCCCTGTAGAGCATGGTATCGGCATCTTCGATGAGCCTGCGCATATCCATGCCGGAAGTCAGTTGCGATACCCCGAAACTGGCAGTAACTTGAAGGGTTGCACCGTTGTAAGGGATTTTCAGGGCGGCAATTTTGGTTCTGAGCCGGTCTGCCAGTTCCATGGCTTTGTGTTTACCGGTTTCCGGCAGGATGGCAATAAATTCCTCTCCGCCGTAACGCGCAAGGATATCCCCCTGTCGCATATTGTCTTTGACCAGAAAAGCGATCTCCTTGAGAATCAGATCCCCTGCCTGGTGTCCATGGGTGTCGTTGATCTCTTTAAAATGGTCCAAGTCAAACATGAACAAGGACAGATTGTTTTTATACCGGGTGGCGGACGACATATGGCGGCAAAGCTGGGTTTCCAATTCCCGCCGGTTATAGCATCCTGTCAAAGGATCTATAGCTGCGGCGTTTTTGAGGCTTTCTATTTTCAGTTGTCTGGACAAAGCAGTTGCGCATCCCTGGAGAATCAGTTGTACCACTTCATCATGAAAAGCATATACGGGTTTTCGGGGAAGCATGTACAGACGGGCATAACAGTTAGTTTCGGTAATTTCGTAAAAAATCAGATGATCCAGGTTGTCAATGTGCTGATTTTTATTTTCCCGGTTGTCATCGGGGTGAAAATCATGGTTCAGATAGGTAAGATCTGCCGGGTGCTCCACATTGAAATCCTCCAAAATGATATGTTCTAAAGATTGTTTGTACATCCCGGGGTCCAGCCATACATCCACCCCTGCCTCTTTTTTTACCACAAAGGCAAACAGCCGGTAATTGAGGGTGTTTTTCAGGCAAACAGACAATTCATTGATGATATCGGTCGAAGATGTTTTTTTGTTCAATGCAACAATATGGCGGCTTAAAACGGCATGGTCCGCCTGCCGGGCCGCCTCCCTGAAAATCACTGAAAACGCGGCCAGAAACCTGCGGGACAATAGTTTAAATGTCTGGTTCATACTGATTCCCCGTTCAAAAAGTTTGCATCAATACAGTATGAACATAGGAAATAAGCAATCTTTGTACCAGATCGCAAATCCTGAAAATATAATGTTTTATTTCAATCTGTTACAGGATAAATGCAGAACCGGATAACGAATGGCGCAGGGAAAAATATGCCGGGGCCGTCAAAAACACTTGTCATGGTTTTGACGGCTATAGATTACCTTTGAGACCGATTTCTTCTGCCGCAGGCTGCATGCCCGTAATAACTTCGAAGATCAGATCCGACAGCTCCATGTCCAGCATGACTGCGCCTTTTTTGATCACTTCCCGGTCAACCTTGGCGGCAAAGGCTTTGTCCTTGAATTTTTTTTTCACAGATTTTGCTTTTATGTCCAGGATGCTCTTAGACGGTCTTACCAGAGCGGCACTGGCCACCAGACCGGTGAGTTCATCCACTGCATACAGGGTTTTTTCCAGAGGGGTTTTGGGTTCGATATCGGTACAAATACCCCACCCATGGCTGATGACAGCCCGGATATAATCTTCGGGCCAGTTGTGTTCCTTGAACAGGTCCACACATTTGTGGCAGTGTTCATCCGGGAACTGTTCATAATCTAAGTCATGGACAAGGCCGATGACACGCCATTTTTCTTCATCTTCTCCGAATTTTTTTGCAAAGTGGGCCATGACTGCTTCCACGGCAAGGGCATGGCGGATCAGACCGGGTTTCTTATTGTATTTTTGTAAAAGTGACAGCGCATCATTTCGGGTGGGGATGAAATCATTCATGGCAAATCCTTGTATTTTTTTTAAGGTTGGTATGTTACTATTCATTTTTGGTGACAAAAATGACCCGGCATTGTTTAAAAAACAGGTGTCGTTCTGTTGCTTTTTCAATCTGTTTGGCATCGGCTGTGCTGATGACTACGGCAGTATTGTCCTTTCCGGCGATTCTCAACCCCTTGAGCACCAGGGGGTGGCTGCCCACCCGCGGATCTTCCAGAGCATTGTTCATGGAGCACAGGTATTTGCACACCCCGTGCTGCACGGCAAATTCCCGGCTGATGAACAAAGCAGAGTAAATGAGATCTCCCTGCTCACTGATAATGACCGGGTAAAGAACAGGTTCAAATGCCAGTTCCCGGATATCCAGTATCAGTCCGGTGTACGGGATTTTTCCCGGTTCGATCTGGGGGGGGAGCTGAATTTCAGGGTTGATTTTCGGGATCTGCCGGATGTCATCGGGCAGAACCAGCTGGAGGAATCCACCGAAGATATGGGTCTGCACGATCAGTTCCACATCCATGGCAGAGGTGTAATATTGGCGGATAATGACCGCATCCCTGGCGGTTTTCTCAATTCCCGCCAGGATAACGTCATTCTGGGCGGCATAGGTCCCCACCTTCAGATCATTGTGTATCCGGATCTGCTTCATCACATCTATAAGCTGGCGGTTTGCGTCGGCACGAGCCGATCCCGGATCCGCTTCATGGATATTGTCTTTGTTTACCCGGGGGCCTGCCCTGCCCACAGCGGTTACGGTGCCTGTGCTCCAGTTGATGGAACCATTTTCCAGAGAAAAGATGCATTGGCCATCTTTTTGTGTCTGTCCGCAAAATGCCGTGTTCGCAAAGAAACTGAGTCCCAGAAAGAGCCAGACAAACAGACTGTTTAGGGAGATGGTGGTGAAAGAAAATTTCATGAACATCCTAAATAGCGTTCTTGGATGAATGATGCCAGAGGAGCCACATCCATCAGCCCGAATATGGGAACCCGGGGGGAAAAGTGTGAATCGGTGACAAAAGCGATTAAATCAGGGCTGTCCAGGCATAAAGGGTGCTCATGGGGCCCATCCGCGCGGAAAACTTCGATCTTGGGCAATGGCTGACGCTTGAATCCTTCGGCCAGAATCAGGTCCATGTCAGATAAGTAAAAGCGCATTTTTTCAATATCCGTGCGCGCATCATCTTTGACCAGGGCAATTTTACGGTCCGTTATCACAAGGGAGGCTTCAGCGCCGGCTTTTTTATGGCGCCAGCTGTCTTTTCCCTTGTTGTCCAGTTCAAATCCGTCATGGGTATGTTTGACAGATCCTATGCGGTATCCCCTGTTGGTAAGTTCAGCGATGAGTTTTTCAAGGAGTGTGGTCTTTCCGGAGTTGGATTTTCCAGCTATGGAGATGATCGAAGGCGTCATTGCTGTTATTCTTTGCTGCTATGGGTTTGTTTTGCATAAAATAAAGCCCATGACAGGGAAAGTCAAGGCCGGGGTAATTGCATGCAGGCCATCGGATGTAACCACATCCTGTTCAACTGCTTGATACCCGCCGCCTGAAGGTGCCGTGTGACCGGCCCGAGATTGTCATCTGACGGTCTTGTCACACGCCACCCTCAGACGCCTTGGCCAATATACCTGAAATCAGATCCGCATGCGATTGTCCGGGAATGCTGGCCTTTTTTCACTTGCAATGGAGAAAAAAGGATAGTATGTATATTTTATCATTTATTGACAGAAAAAATATGTTTTAGTGCAAAATATAGGGTTTAAATTGATGGAAAATAAAAAAAATATCGCCCTTATCGGCATGCCGGCCGTGGGCAAAAGCACGGTGGGGGTGCTGCTGGCCAAAAAGATCGGGTTTGATTTCATGGATACCGATATTGTCATCCAGGCAAAAGAGCAAAAAACCCTTGCCCAGATCATTGCCAGTCACGGCATGGACCGGTTTCTGGAAATCGAAAAGCTGCATCTTATGGAAATTGACTGCAAAAGTCACGTGATTGCCACCGGCGGCAGTGTCATATACAAGGCTGAGGCCATGCGCCACCTGGCAGAAACCTGTGTAAAAGTCTATCTGTCCGTTGATCTGGATGTCCTTAAAACCCGGCTGTCTGATGTCATTACCCGGGGGGTGGCCATTGCACCGGGGAAAAGCATTGATGACCTTTTTGCGGAAAGAACACCGCTGTATGCAGCCTGGGCAGACTTGACCATCCACTGCAGCAGGATGGCTCCGGAGCAGGTGGCATCAGCAGTTGTCCAGGCCCTGCCGGATCTCAGCGGATGATTACTGTTTTTACTGTTTTTTGGGCTATGGCTTTGAGTCCCTGGATTTCCAGGTCTGAAAAGAACCGGTCTGCCTGCCGGGAAAAATGCGGGTCCAGCATCTGTACATTCTTAGAACATTTCTGGAGCACATATTTTTGTGCCCCCATGATCCGCCGGCATATTTTTTCCATGATCTCTTCTGTGATAAACGGCCTGACACAGGTGGTGCGAAATTCATATGCCGGGGCTTTTGCCATGATCACATTCATGCTTTCCTCTATGGCATCTACAGTCAGACTGGTTTTTATGATGTCAGGATACAGGTTGAAATCGGTTTTGATATCCATGGCAACATAATCCACCAGATCCATATCGAGCAAATGGGCCAGCACTTCCGGCCGTGATCCGTTGGAATCCAGTTTGACGGCCAACCCCATATCCTTGATCCGGCTGATGAAAGGAACGAGGTCGGGCTGCAGACAGGGTTCGCCCCCGGTGATGACCACCCCGTCTATCAGGTCTTTTCTGGAGGAGATAAAGGAAAAGATTTCCTCGACGTCATGGTGTCCGGTCCCGGTGACAGGACCGGACACAAGCGCGGGGTTGTGGCAATAGGGACACCTGAAATTGCATCCCATGGTAAACACGACACATGCGATGGTCCCTGGAAAATCAATCAAAGAATTTTTCTGGAATCCGCCGATACGCAAGGTTATCACGCAACCTTAAAGGTCTTTCGCATGGCAAACTCGGTCTGTTTGCCGTTGTTCCATTGTCCCACCGGCCGCAGGTATCCCACCACCCTGGAATAGATTTCCGTATCTGCATCACAGGTGCCGCATCTGGCATGTTCTCCTGCAATATACCCGTGGGCCGGGCAGATGGAAAAGGTGGGGGTCAGGGTGAAATAGGGCAGTTTGAATGTGTTGGACACCTTGCTTACCAGCTGTTTGACCACCTCGATGTCGCTGACCTCTTCTCCCAGAAACAAATGCTGGACCGTACCGCCGGTGTATTTGGTCTGGAGGGGATCCTGGAGCTCTAAGGCCTCGAAAAGATCGTCCGTGTAATTCACCGGCAGGTGGGTGGAGTTGGTATAGAACGGATCACTGCCCTGCTGATACTGGGCTTCATTGGCACAGATGATATCTGAAAATTTCTTTTTGTCCAGATTGGCAAACCGGTAGGTGGTTCCTTCGGCCGGGGTGGCTTCCAGGTTGAAGATTTCATCGGTTTCTGCCTGGAGCGCTTCGATTTTTTGGCGCATATGGTCCATGACCCGCACGGCAAAAGTCTGGCCATCGGGGGTGGCAATGCCCTGATCCATGAAGTTGACGCAGGCTTCATTCATGCCCAGGATACCAATGGTGGAAAAATGGTTGCGCCAGTAAACCCCGGTACTTTCCTTTATTTTTCTCAAGTAGAACTTGGAATAGGGGTACAGATCCCCATTGGTGAACTTTTCCAGGATTTTGCGCTTGATGCGCAAAGAGTCTGCCGCAATCTGGATCAGATTGTCCAGGCGCTGTAAAAAATCGGTTTCATCTTCGGCCAGATACCCGATTCTGGGCAGATTCAGGGTGACCACGCCGATGGACCCGGTCAACGGATTGGCACCAAACAGCCCCCCGCCCCGTTTGCGCAGTTCCCGGTTGTCCAGGCGCAGACGGCAGCACATGGATCTGGCATCTTCCGGTGACATGTCGGAGTTGACAAAATTCGAAAAATAGGGGATCCCGTATTTTCCGGTCATTTTCCAGACATTTTCCAGATTGGGGTTGTTCCAGTCAAAGTCCCGGGTGATATTATAGGTGGGAATGGGAAAGGTGAAGACCCGGCCCTTGGCATCTCCTTCCATCATGACCGCGGCAAAGGCTGCATTGATCATGTCCATCTCTTCTTGATACCCGCCATAGGTGTCTTCTCTGTATTTTCCACCGATGATGACGGGGGAATCCTTGAGGGTGATCGGCACGTTCAGGTCCATGGTGATATTGGTAAACGGGGTCTGGAACCCCACGCGGGTGGGGATGTTGATGTTAAAGACAAATTCCTGGAGGGCCTGTTTGACCTCTTTGTAACTGAGGTGATCTTCTCTGACAAAAGGGGCCAGCAGGGTGTCGAAATTGGACATGGCCTGGGCACCGGCCGCTTCTCCCTGGAGGGTATAAAAAAAGTTGACGATCTGGCCCAGCGCACTTCTGAAATGTTTGGGCGGAGAGGATTCCACCTTTCCGGCCACGCCCTTGAACCCTTCCAGGAGAAGATCCTGTAGATCCCAGCCCACGCAGTACACAGACAAAAGGCTTAAGTCATGGAGGTGAATGTCTCCATTGTAATGGGCATCCCGAACAATCGGGGGATAGATTTTGTTGAGCCAGTATTCTGCGGTTATGTCAGACGAAATGTAATTGTTCAAACCCTGGAGGGAGTAACTCATATTGCTGTTTTCCTTAACCTTCCAGTCCATCTGGGAGATATAGGACTCCATGAGATCCACATTTTCTTTGATGGCTATTTTGCGGATCTGGTTGTGCTGTTCCCGGTAGATGATATAGGCTTTGGCGGTTTTGTAAAACGGGGAGTCCAGCAATACCCGCTCCACGATGTCCTGGATTTCTTCCACCTCGGGAACCGGTCCCAGCTGCAGATCCCGGGCCAGCGTAAGAACCCTGAGCGTCAGTTTTCTGGCTTCCCTGCCGTTGAATTCGCCAGTGGCTTTGCCTGCTTTTTCAATGGCTCTGGTAATTTTCGAAGAATCAAATTCAGACACCCGTCCGTCCCGTTTTTTTATTTGGTCAAACATATCCCTACCTCTTGAAATCAGATTGAAATTGACATACCCTCACACCTGTCTTCACCCTGTGCCCCAACCGGGTTTGCGTGACTGACAGTAAACAAATTAAACAATATGTTGTTGGTTGTCAATAAGAAAATACTATATATAGTGGCATTACCATGGAGTAACCCAAAAGAGACCACACAGCCATGCATCTGGACCAAAACCCTTTTTTCAGAAAAGCCATTACGCCCTGGTATGATTCCAAGCCTGCCTGCTGGATGGTGATGGGTTTCATGCTCATTGTGTTTGTGTTTGCTTTGGCCGGTATGGCTGTGGCATCTAAGGATCCCGCCTTGAATGAGGATGTCTGGTTTCCGGGCACGCTGGCGGTTTTGTCATTTTTTCTCATGGTCAAAATATTTTTCAGGATGCGGCGCCGATCCAGAAATGACTGATCAAACCGGATGTTTGGACTGGATCAATACCTCCAGCAGGTGGTGGACAATTTTGGCAGTCACCCCCCAGATCACCACATCTTCAAAGGGATAGGTCAGTTCCATGACATTGGGGCGCTGCCCGGCATATCCTTTTTCCCGGTGCAGTGCCAGCAGATGGTCCACAGGAATCTGAAAAACCCGGCTGATTTCCGCTGCATCAGACCGTATGGCTTCCTGCTGGTTCCAGATCCCGGCAAATGCCTGGATATCTTTGTTGTTGATGGTCTGAAAATGACCGATGGAGCCTAAAACCGCCACATTTTCCGGGTGGATGCACAGCTCTTCTTGCAGTTCCCGCAAGGCGGTTTCCAAAGGCCCGGCATCCGTCTTGTCCACATGCCCGCCGGGAAATGCCATCTGGTTGCGCCAGGGATACCCTGCCACATCGGCTTTCTGTATGAACAACAGGTCCATGCTTTTTGCATGGCATAAAAACAGGGCAATGACAGCAGTGGATTCAAACCGCTCCGGATCAGGCGGCGACGGGTGCACAGCCCGGTCTAAGGCAGATCGGATCTGGTATATGCATCCATTGGTATGGGCCAGCATCTTTTCCATGATCAGCAACAATACCAGGGAAAGCGTTTGCATGTCAAACCCTGGTGCAACTGAATATTTGCCATAAGTGTATCAGTTATTCAATCGTTCCATCGTTCCATGAAGTATCCTGATCAAAAACCCGCCCCGGGATGTGTGTCGTGACCGGCCCGAGACCCTGCGTGGGCCTGTTCTCATCAGCACAACCATACAGCACACCAAACACTCGGGTCGAAAGCCGGACATTCCAGCATATCCGGCCAGGCCCCCTCCGGCTCTGACGGTCCTGTCACAGCACACATCCCGGGGATTCCAGTCAATGTGCTTGTGATAAACAATCCATTATAGCAAATAGTCAGTGGTGTAATTTGAAACTTGACATTCTTGTTTTCGCTACAATTATTAGAAAAAAATTATTTAACGTGATGCAAACATAACATATTGAAACAGGAGTGATCATGGGAGAAAAGAAAACACGTAAATTTAAAACCGAAGTCCAGCAGCTGCTGCGCCTGATCATCAATTCTTTGTATTCCAACAAGGAGATTTTTGTGCGCGAACTCATATCCAATGCCTCTGATGCCATTGACAAGGCACGGTTTGAAGAGCAGACCAAACCGGAACTGTTCAGCGATGACACCGACTATAAGATTCGCCTGGCAGTGGATCAGGAAAAAAAGACTTTTACCATTACAGACAATGGTATCGGCATGACCTTTGATGAGGTCAACGAGAATATCGGCACCATTGCCAAATCAGGAACCGCAGCCTTTATGGAGGCCCTGGAAAAATCCAAGAATGAAACAAATCTGACCCCGGAACTCATCGGCCAGTTTGGTGTGGGTTTTTATTCCGCCTTTATTGTGGCGGATAAAATCTGTCTGGAAACCCGTGCTGCGGGTGCGGAAAAAGGGGTGAGGTGGGAATCCGACGGACAGGGTACCTATACGGTTCAAGAGATCGAAAAAAAGGACCGGGGCACCACAATCACCCTGTTTTTGAAAGAAGGCGAAGAGGGGGACCAGGATTTCACCGATGAATACACGATCCAGCATATCGTGAAAAAACATTCGGATTTTGTGACCTATCCGGTGATCATGAAAATGGAAAAAAGTGAGCCCATTCCGGAAAATGAAATCATAAAGGACAAGGATGGCAAGCCAATTGGAGATACCTTCAGGAAGGTGAGAAAAGACGAAACCCTCAACTCCATGAAAGCCATCTGGGCCAAACCAAAAGAAGAGGTCACAGAAGAAGAGCATGAAGAGTTTTACAAACACATCAGTCACAACTGGGATAAACCCCTGGAAATAATCCATAAAAAATTTGAAGGGGTGACCGAATATGATGTGTTGATGTACATCCCTTCCAAGGCGCCCTTTGATCTGTTCCGGCCCGAGCGCAAACACGGGATGCAGCTGTATTGCAAGCGCGTTTTTATCATGGATGACTGCAAGGAGCTGTTGCCCGACTATCTGGGATTTGTCCAGGGAGTTGTGGATGCACCGGACCTGAACCTGAACGTGAGCAGGGAAATTCTCCAGGAAGACCGGCTGGTGCGCAACATTAAAAAGAACCTGGTCAAAAAGATTTTTTCCACCCTGGAAGAGATGGATAAAGAAAAATATGAAGAATTTTACAATGAATTCGGCCAGGCCCTGAAGGCCGGTATTCCGACTGATTTTGCCAACAAGGAGCGCCTGGCAGCCCTGCTAAGGTATAAGACCACCAAGTCCGGGGACAAATATGTGACCCTGGATGAATATATCGAAAACATGAAAGAGGACCAGAAGGAAATTTTCTACCTCACCGGCGAGAGCCTCACCTCCCTGATGAACTCCCCGCTGCTGGAATCTTTGAAAGCCAAGGATTATGAAGTGCTGCTCATGGTGGATCCCATAGATGAGTGGGTGACCCAGTCCTTGACCGAATACAAGGAAAAGAAGCTCAAGAGTGCTGAAAAAGGCGATTTGGACGTGGAAAAGGTGGATGATGAAAAGAAAAATGAATATTCCGCCCTGTTGTCTTTTCTCAAGGGAAAACTGGAAGAAAAAGTCAAGGATGTGGTGGTATCCAATCGGCTCAAGGACTCCATTTCCTGTCTGTCCGGAGATGACTGGGGCATGAGCGCCTATATGGAAAAAATACTCAAGGCGTCCGGCCAGAAAACACCCGAGCAAAAACGGGTCATGGAGGTCAATGTCAACCATCCGGTCATGGCAAAGATCAAAGAAATATTTGAAACCGATACCACCAATCCGGTACTCACCGATTACAGTGATCTGTTGTTTGATGTGGCCGTGATCAGTGAGGGGGGCAAGCTGGATAATCCGTCCCGGTTCTCCAAACTCATGGGGGATCTCATGGCCAAAGCCATATGATCGTATATGTGGAAACCCTGGGGTGTTCCCGGAACCAGGTGGACAGCGAATTCATGCTGGGAAAGCTTATGGCTGCCGGGCACACCCACACTCTTGATCCGGTTCGTGCTGAAGCCATTGTGGTGAATACGTGCAGCTTTATTGCCACGGCTGCTGAAGAAGCGGTGGATACCATCCTGGAAATGGCCCGGTTCAAGGAACAAGGGTCATGCAGCCGCCTTGTGGTTACAGGCTGTCTGGCCCAGCGGTACAAAGATGATCCGGATCTCACCAAAACCCTGCCCGAAGTGGATGCCTTTGTGGGTACCGGTGCGTGTGAGCAGATTGTTGATGTACTTGAAAACAAAATACCGGCGGGCCTGACCCTGTTTCCGGACCCCAATGCGCGGACATTTGCAGACCTGTCCGTGGACCGGGTCCTGTCCGGTGATCCCCATGCCTATATCAAGGTATCGGAAGGATGCAGCCGGCGTTGCACCTATTGTGTTATCCCCAGCCTGCGGGGCAGGCAGCGGTCCAGGCCCATGGAGGAGATCTGTGCTGAGGCCCGTTCCCTGGTGGCAAAAGGGGTGAGAGAAATCATTCTCACCGCTGAAAATACTACGGATTACGGCCAGGACCTTTCAGAGGGTAGCGGGTTTCATCATGTGCTGGAAGCCCTTTCAGTGCAGGTGGCCAGGGTGAATCCTGACGTCTGGATCCGGTTTTTATACACCCATCCAAATTCTTTGACCTCAAAGATCGTGCAGACCGTAAAAGCGCATGACAATATCTGTCACTATTATGATGTCCCTATCCAGCACGCAGATACCGCTGTTCTCCGGCGCATGGGACGGCCATATACCCAAAAACAATTGGAATCGCTGTTTTTCATGATCCGGGATCATGATCCAGATGCTGTGCTGCGCACCACCGTGATCACAGGATTTCCCGGTGAATCAGAGGCTGCCTTCAATACCCTTTTGGATTTCATCCAGGAGGTGAAATTTGACCATTTAGGGGTTTTTGCATATTCAGATGCCCCGGACCTGCCATCCCATGCATTGGGGAAGCATGTGCCGGCGGATCTGGCAGAACTGCGCCATGACACCCTTATGGCTGCCCAAGCGAAAATTTCCGAGCAGGTCAACCAAAAGCATGTGGGCAAAATCTATTCCGTGCTTGTGGAGGAAAATCCGGAACCCGGACTGTTCATCGGCAGGACCATGTTCCAGGCCCCTGAGGTTGACGGGGCCACCTTTATCTATTCCGCCGGGCTTGCAACACGGGCACTGGTTCAGGTAAAGATAACAGACGGGTTTGCATATGATATTGCCGGGAAGAAGGCATGAATAAGGATTTAAAGACACAGATCATTGCGCTGGTCACACCGGACCTGGCGCAGGTGGAAAAAGCCCTGGAAGAAAACCTGGCCCCCAACCTGGACCTTGTGAAACAGATTGCCTCTCACCTGTTGTTCAGCGGCGGTAAACGCTTGCGACCTTTACTTTTGATCCATGCAGCCCGTATGTGCAAGTACCAGGGCGCAGATGAAATTGTGTTTTCCACAATTTTTGAATTTCTGCATGCTGCCACTCTTTTGCATGATGATGTGGTGGATGGTGCTGATATGCGTCGCGGCAGGCCGGCTGCCCACACCCGTTGGCCTGCACCGCAAGTGGTGCTCACCGGTGATTTTCTGCTGGCCCGTGCCCTGGATATTGCCGCAAAAACAAAAGATCCACGGGTGATTGCAGTTATCGCCCAGATCACCCAGGCCATGTCCCAGGGAGAGATTGACCAGCTGGCCCAAAAAGGCAGAAAAGATGTGACGGAAGAGCAGTACCTGGAAATTATTGCGCGGAAAACAGCGGTCTTGATACAGGGGGCATGCCAGTGCGGCGCCATTCTGGCAAATGTCTCCGGACAAAAAGAACAGGCCTTGCAATCCTTTGGTTTTCATCTGGGCATGGCGTTTCAAATGGCGGATGATTTGCTGGATTACACGGCAACGGCTGAGCAGCTGGGTAAACATCCCGGGGCTGACATGCGGGAGGGAAAACTGACCCTGCCTGTGATTTACAGCCTGGCCAGGGCCTGCCCCGAAGACCGGGCGTGGATGGAAAATATGATATCATATCCAGACGTTGATGTGGACCGGTTTCAAAAACTGCAAAAAAAACTTGTGGCCCTAAAGGGCATTTCCTATACCAGGGCAAAAGCCTGCGACCATGTGGCAAAAGCCAAAAAAAACCTTGAAATCTTTGATGATTCAGTGTCAAAATCAGTCCTAACCTTAATCGCAGATTATGCCATCCACAGAAAGGTATGAACCATGGGAATTAAAAAACAATCGGCCACAGTGGCCCTGATATGGTTACTGACAATGCTGTTTGTGTCACATGCAGCCATTGCCGTTTCAAGGGCCGGGATGATGACCACCGTGACCACGGGGAACCGGGAAATCGTCAATGGAGATGTTCCCCAAGCCCGGCAGGCGGCGGTGTCAGATGCCCTGGAACTGGCAGTTGTGAACGCCTTCTCTCAAACAGTTTCTCCTCAGGTTTTTGCGTCACATCTGGGGTTTTTGTACGAACAGGTGCTGCCTGCTGCCCAGGATTATGTCGTTACCTACCGGGTTCTGGGGGCAGCTGACCACAAAGACAGATACCTGGTGGGGGTGGAGTCCCGAATTAATCTGGGACTTTTGGAACAGACCCTTACTGATGCCGGAATCCTCAATATCGGCACAGACAAGCCCGCTATTTTGTTTCTTATTGCAGAGAAAACCCCCAATGACCTGCTGCCCAGATACTGGTGGGGAAATAATCCGGAACCCTATGTATCCCACGCAGAAAAAAAGATCATAGAGATCATGAAAGACAGCCGTTTTAAAATTGCAGGCATGGAGCTGGAACGTCCGGACCCTGGATTTTATGATATTCGGTTTCATTCCATTTATGATACCGCCGCTGCCATAAATCTGGCACAAAAATTACACGCGGATATGGTCGTACTGGGACGGGCCGGTGCACAAGAATCTAAAAACCGCATGGGAGATGAAAAAATTTTTGATGCTGTCATCACGCTTACCGCGTTTGACCTGGATTCCGGCCAGAAAGTGGTGGTCAGTGAAAACCAGGCATCAGCCAAAAATAATCTGGACCAGGATGGCAGTATTCAGGCCATTATCACTGCTGCGAAACTGGCTGGGACAGATCTGGCAGAAAAGCTGGACCAGTTCTGGACAAGGAATTTGAGAAAAGAAAATCATTTTGATATCCAGATTGAGGGCAATGGGTTTCTTCCCAGGTTTATCGCTTTGAAAAAAAGGCTTGCCCAGATACCGGAAATTGAAAACTTGCAGCCAAAGGAAATCGGATCTGACAGGGCGGTCATGGAAGTGGTCTACAAGGGGACTCCTTCACATTTTGCGGACAGTATCATGCTCAAGACCTTTGATGGATTCGGCATTGAAATTGGCGAGATAACAGACCGGTTTGTACATATCCGGTTTATTGATGACAGCCGGAATGTGATGACAGGTGATGATGCTGCTGTCATGGAAGAAAGTATTGAAACAAAAACAGAATAAGAATAACGCCTCTTTTTGGTTATCTGCCGCAGATGTGCCATTTTTTGCTCCCCTGTAGTGACTTGATCACAGGTCCGCAGGTCCGCTCCTGGCGGCGTCCTGTGCCCGGCCCGAGATCCTGCGTGGGCCGGTTGCAGTGTGATCTGCTTCGGCAATAGGTGTGCAGCCGGTGAAAGTCAACCCTCCCGGGTTATTTAACCTGGCCCACTCCGGCTCTGACGGTCCGTTCACAGAACACCGCCAGGAGCTCCTGCCAAAGGGCCTCATGGAACAAAATTCAATCTTGTAAATATTGAGATGCCGCGAGTTTTTCTTGACAACCACCAAACGTTATGGTAAGAAGTCAGACCAAATTACAGGCGCGTAACTCAGTTGGTAGAGTGCTACCTCGACACGGTAGAAGTCAGCGGTTCAAGTCCGCTCGTGCCTACCAGTAAAAAGCCAAGGGGTCAGGATAATATTTTCTGATCCCTTTTTTTGATTCTGGTGATTATCCCTGATCCATTGACGGCACAGGTTGGATTTGATATGTGAGATAATCCATACGGGGCTTGAACTGGCGGCAAAAAATCACTTCAAGGGAAGATATTGATGCTCAAAACCATGGCAGCCCAGATGACCATTATTTTTAATATGGGCAGCAAAAAAAGCAACGGCTGGATTCTGATCAAATTCGTATTGATACTGGCCTTTTTGTTTGCCTTGTTTTCGGTATTGTTTCATGTTTTGATGGTGTATGAGGGCCGGCAATATTCCTGGATAACCGGTTTTTACTGGACCCTGACCACCATGTCCACTCTGGGATTCGGTGATATTACCTTTCACAGTGATATCGGCCGGCTGTTTTCCATGGTGGTATTGTTCAGCGGCATCGTTTTTTTGCTGGTAATGCTGCCTTTTACCTTTATTCAGTTTTTTTATGCCCCATGGCTGGAAGAGAAGAACAAGGCCAGGGCACCAAGATCTGTTCCCGACACCATGTCAGGGCATGTGATTCTTACCCATTTTGATGCGGTGGCTGTCATGCTGATTGAAAAACTCAATCAATACGGATTTTCCTATGTTATTCTCACCGCCGAGCTGCAGCATGCTCTGGATCTATATGACCAGGGCTACCATGTGGTGGTGGGTGAACTGGATGATCCGGAAACCTACCGACGGCTGCGCATTGCACAAGCGGCCCTGGTGGTGGTTTTGAATGATGATATTGCCAGTACCAATATAATTTTTACTATCCGGGAAACCAACGACAAGGTCAGAACGGTGACCAATGCCGACCTGGAAGACTCTCTGGATATTTTAAAACTGGCTGGCAGCACCCATGTTTTTCAGTTTACCAAAATGCTGGGCAGAGCCCTGTCCCGCCGGGTACTGGGAATCAACATGCAGGCCAATATCATCGGGCAGTTTGATGAGCTGCTTATTGCAGAAGCACCGGCAATGCGGACATGGCTCCAGGGAAAAACAATGGCCGAAAGCCGGTTGCGCGAAATCTGTGGTGTTACGGCAGTAGGAATCTGGGAGCAGGGAAAATTTCACATACCCACTGCTTCAACCAGGATTGGGGAATCCACAGTCCTGGTTCTGGCCGGAACCAAAGAACAGCTGGAGCAATTTGATGCAGCCATTGCTGTTGAAGATAAAAAACAGACAGACACAAGCGGTCCGGTGGTGGTGCTGGGAGGCGGCCGTGTGGGCCAGGCTGTGGCAGAAGCCCTGCATATACGGGGGATTGATTTTTGCGTGGTGGAAAAAAAACCCGGCATTGCTGATAAGCATCCCAACTTCATCCATGGGAGTGCAGCTGACCGCAACACCCTGATGGAAGCAGGCCTGGAAAAAACCCCCTCAATCATTATTACCACCCATGACGACAACCTGAACATCTATCTGACAATCTACTGCCGCCGCCTTCGGCCTGATGTGCAGATCATCAGCCGGGCAAGCCTGGACAGAAATATCAACACCCTGCACCGGGCCGGCGCCAATCTGGTTATGTCTTTTAGTTCACTGCTCACTACCACTATCATGAACCTGATTCAACCCCAGAAAATACTCATGCTTTCCGAGGGCCTTAATGTATTCAGGATGGCCTTGAATTCCAAACTGGAAAACAAATCTCTGGTTGATATCCAGATCCGGGAGACAACCGGATGCAGTGTAGTGGCCATTAAAAGAGATGAGGAACTGATCATCAATCCGGATCCAGCCATTGCACTTGAAAAAAAAGATGAGCTGGTGCTTATCGGAACTGCTATTTCTGAAAAAATGTTCATTGAAAAATACCCGGCGGCATCGGAATAAAGCCTAATTGGCAGAACACACAAATTGTTGGGTGTTCCACCTGGCTGAAATCAGTATGCGCAGATACTGGCAGGCGCCACGCGTGGTTCCCGGACAAAGACAGGGTATGGAATCTGCCTGCCTGCTGCATACCGGTCAGTGCTGACGCTGACCGGTATGCAGCAGGGCAATGCTAATACATGAGATTGGGCAAAAACAGGATGATTTTGGGGAAGAGGATGAGAATAAACACCCCCACGATCACGGCAATGAGGAAGGGGAAAATGCCCTTGAATATTTTTTCCAGGGGGACTTCCTGGTCCAGCACATTTTTTGCCACCCCATAGACCACATACACATTGATGCCCACCGGCGGTGTAATAACCCCCATTTCCGTAACCATGACGATGATGATACCGAACCAGATGGGATCAAATCCCAGTTCCATGACAACCGGAAAGAAAATCGGCACTGTCAGGGTCACAAATGCCAGGGCATCCATGAAACAGCCGCCGAAAAAATAGATGATAAGGATCACACCCAGAACCATTACCGGAGATATCGGCAGGCCCGAAACCCAGTCGGCGATCTCAAACGGAATGCGGGTGACGGCCAGAAATTTGCCGAAAATAACCGCTCCGGCAATGAGCACAAGCACCATGCAGGATGTCCGCAGGGTTTCCATAAGGGATTTGACAAACCCTTCCCATGAAATCTGCCGCCGGACAATCGCTATGAGCAGCACACCGAATGCGCCGATGGCTGCCGCTTCCGTGGGGGTGAACAACCCGATGAATATTCCGCCGATGACCAGAGTAAAGACAATCAGTGTTTCGGTCAAGCCCAGCAGGGCTTTGAATTTTTCAGCCCAGGAGAAGGACTCTCCCCTTGGACCCTGTTCCGGTGAGATGCGGCAGCGGATGTAAATGCAGATAATGAACAGCAGGGTTACCAGCAGGGCCGGGAAGATACCGGCCACAAACAGTGCGCCAATGGACTGTTCGGTAAGAATGCCGTAGATGATGAGCACAACGGACGGGGGCATGATCATGCCGATACCGCCGCCTGATGCGACGGATCCTGTGGCCAGTTCGTCATTATAGTTATACCGCTTCATTTCCGGCAGCCCTACGGTTGCCATGGTGGCGGCGGTGGCCGGGCTGGAACCGCAGACAGCGCCAAAAGCAGTACAGGCGGAAACCGTAGCCATGGCAAGACCGCCCCGGATGCCGCCCAAAAATTTGTACCCTGCATCATACAGCCGTTTGCTGATACCTGAGTTGAATCCCAGCTGCCCCATGAGAATGAACAGCGGGATCGTAGTCAGATCGTATGAATTAAAGGTTTCATAAATGTTTCTTGACAAAAGGACCAGGCCGGCATTTGTGTTGATTACAATGGAGAACCCCACAAATCCCACAGTGGCCATGACAAAGGCCACGGGCATCCGTGTCAGAAACAAAACAAGCATGATGAGGATACCAGTGATGCCAATAAGTGTCGGGCTCATTTTGTGTTCAACTTTCTTAATTGTTGTATGTCGTGAAAAATGGTTTCCAGAATCGTCACAGTGAATATCAGCAGGCCGAACGAAAGCAGGTAGACAATATAATAGATTGGAAATTCCAGGTTCATGGAGACCTCTCCGGTCTTATAGATGTCTTCTGCATATAAAAACATCTGCCAGGTTATCAGACCAAACAGGATAAACGTGAGGGTGCGGGTGAAAAGGTCAATCCAGGTTTGTGTTTTTTCAGGCAGCAGCCGGACCAGGATTTCCACTCCCACATGGCCATCCATTTTATAAGTGTAGGGAAGGGCTGCAGCCACCACAATGGTGGCCAAAAAACCAACCAGCTCAACAGATCCGAAAATCGGAGACTTGAAAAACCGCCCGATAACGTCCACAACCGTTAACAGCATCATGACGGTAAGGGCAATGGCACCGACCAGTTTCAGAATATCGGAAAATTTGTTCAGGGCCTGGAAAATAATACGCATAATCAATCCTGTGTAAAAAAAGGTGGTTGCCAGGTACAACAGGCGGCCCGCCGTTACAACAGCCGGCCACCTGTTTTGAAATGACAGAGACTATAAGTTCGCTTTAATATAATCCACAACTGCTTTTCCATCAATTCCTTTTTCAGATACGCTCTGGATGTATTCATCAACAACGCTGGCTGCCTCGTCGGCCCATTTTTTTGCTTCCGCATCAGATTGGGTAAAGACCTCGCCGCCTTTTTCCTTGAAAAATTCCATGCCTTCTTCGTCTGATTCATCCCATGCCTGGCCGTGTTTCAGGGCGAATTCGGCATTAATTTCACGGATGGTGTTCTGCTGTTCCGGGGTCAGATTGTCCCATCTTTTCTTGTTCATGAACACCGCAAAGGTGGTGGTATAGGCGGTTGAAAAATTTTGGGTTAAATAATGGACCACTTCCCCGACTTTCCAGCCTTTGTTGGTTTCCACAGGGTGAACAGATCCATCCACAACCCCTTTTTGCAGCATCTGATAGGTTTCTCCCATGGCTTTTCCCACGGGAGATCCACCCAGAGCAGCGATCAGTCTTCCACTGGTACCGGTACTTCTGATTTTCAGTCCCTTTAAGTCATCCAGGGTGTGTACGGCCTTGTCCCGGGTATGGAGCAGCCCTGGACCATGGGCATGGAGGAACATCAGTTCCGTGTCATTGAATTCCTCTGGATTGAATTTTTCCAATACACCATTGGCAATATTGGTGGCCTGAACACCGGAGGCATATCCCAGGGGCAGGTCAATGGCCGCAGCCACGGGAAACCGGCCTCTGGAGTAAGCCAGAACCGTCATGCCGATATCGGCAATGCCCTGGACCACCCCATCATAGGTCTGGGGGGCCTGGGTTAAGGTACTGGCGGGAAAGTAGTTGATGGCAATTTCTCCGTTGGTACGTTTTTCAACTTCTGTAATCCATTCTTCAGCCAGTTGGCTCTGGATGTGGGTGGGTGGAAAGAAGTTGGAGTAGGTAAGCTGTGTTTTAGCCGCAGCATTTATGGTGAAAAATGCGGAAAAACAAAAAAATAGTAACGCTGGGATCGTAAACCTTTTCATCGTGTTGACCTCCTGAAATTTGGGTTCTGAAAAAGGGAAAAAAACAAAAAATATACGGGAAGCAATCACCTCCTTTTGACTGTGGTAATTTAGTGTTACAATGTAACTATAAATCAGCTGTGTACCGCCACTATATTTAAAGATGTGAAACCCTGTCAAGTAAAAAATATGGTTGGAACAGAAAAAGAATGAATAATTGGTTGATAGATCAACGATAACAGTTACAGGCATTGTAAAAAAATCTTGACATAGCTGTATTGTATCTATAAAGTATCTAATAAATAGCTTATTATGGTTTGTGTCAGAAAAAGCGTTTAAAAAAAACGAGGATTTGTTTGATGTGTCTATCCGGGCACAGATTTTTCCTTGACATGTAGTTACAATGTAGCGTAATCATGGTTACATTTTGTGATTAAGTATAATATATTAAGATTAAGATGTGCCATCACATATAAAATTTGTTGGTTTATCCGTATGTCAGGGATTCACGGTAATATGAAGAGGGGAAAATCATGAGGTACGCAGAAACAGGCTTTAATTTAGAGGTTGATCTTACCCGGGGGAATATCGAAAAGGTTGCAACAGATCCCAGGGACACCGAACTCTATCTGGGGGGATTGGGGACAAATGCCAAGATTTTATGGGACCGTGTGGGACCGGAGGTTACACCCTTTTCTCCGGAAAATCTGCTCATCTTCAGCGCAGGCCTGCTCTGCGGCACCCCGGCAACCGGCTGCAACCGGACCATTGTGTCCACCATCTCCCCCCAGACCGAATTGATGGCCTTTTCCATGATGGGGGGGTTCTGGGCGCCGGAACTCAAATATGCCGGGTATGATAAGGTGATTTTGCAGGGCAAATCGGAAAAACTGGTCTACCTGTGGATTCACAACGATACCGTGGAGATCCGTGATGCTTCCCATCTGGCCGGCAAAGGCGCCATCGAGACCGCCGAGCAGATCAGACAGGAACTTAAACAGCCCAAGGCCCAGGTGTCAGCCATTGGCCTGGCCGGTGAAAACCGGGTCTATTATGCTTCTGTGGAGCAGGGCAGATCCTCTGCCAGCCGGGGCGGCATCGGTGCGGTCATGGGTGACAAGCGGGTCAAGGCCATTGCCGTGCGGGGTACCAAAGACATCAATCTGGCCAAACCGGAAGAGTTCCTGGGGTTGTGCAATGATGTTCTGGCTTATATCAAACACAGAGAAGAAAACCCCATCAAAGGGGTGATGCCCATTCTGGCGGGCCTGGGATCTCCCCAGGAAATGAAGGTCCATGATGAAAAATGGCATACGGAAAATTTCATGTGGGGCAACTCCCGGACCCGGCGCAAAGATTTCTGGAATGAGGACATTGAAAAAGAATGGACAGACACCCTGGAAGGCGCCCGGACCCGGCTGATATCCTGCTTTAATTGTCCCATGAAATGCGGGGCCACCATCAGCATGCCGGGATTGCCCACCTATATGATGAAATGCTTTACCAAACTGACCTATACCATGGCCGCCTATGCTGATCTGGATTTTGGTTTGCGTATCGCCCAGAAGGCCACCGAATATGGTCTGGATGGCTTTTCAGCTCCCCAGGTCATGGCATTCGCCCTGGAGCTGCTGGAAGACGGCATTTTGAAACAAGAGGATTTCCCTGGCCTGCCTGAAGACAATGAAGAGCGGTTCTATTATCTGCTGGACATGATTGTGAAAAGAGAAGGCATCGGCGATGTCCTGGCCAAGGGCACCTACTGGGCGGCCAGGGAGATTGGCAACGGGGCCGAGGCATATGCCCACAACACCATCAAAAAACATGAACAGCTGCCCTTGAAATTGTCCATGCTCAATCCCATCTATTTTCTGATGTATTCAGTGGGGGAAAAAATCAACATCACCCAGATTGAAGGTCAGTTTCCCCAGGCCCCGTTTCCAAAGCGCGAACACAGGGAAAAATTCTGCGAAGACTGGATCCAGGTGCCCCATGAAAAATTCAAACAGTACTTTATTGACTGGGAACTGCGTGGGGAAAATTCCATTCCATACTACCCTACCGTGGAAATGACCTGTGATATCGTGGAATGGCAGGAAATGATGCATTATATTGATGATGCCCTGGGTCAGTGTGCCGGATTGTCTTCTTTTCCCTTAAAACCCCCTTATCATATCCACAATTATCCCAAATTCATCTCTGCCGGTGCCGGCATCGAAATGGACGAAGAAAGGCTCACCCGGGCGGCCAAGCGGTACCGGACCCTGGTCAGAGCCGTCAACATCCGGCGGGGCATGCGGAGAAAAGATGAAAAACCGCCTGAGAACCATTGGAAAAAGCGGTTTCCGGAACTGGAAGAAAAACTGTTGGACGGGTATTACAAGCTCAAAGGCTGGAATGAAGATGGCATCCCCACCAAAGAGACATTGGAGAACATGGATCTGGGCTATGTGGCAGACGAGTTTATCCAGCGGGGGATTTTGACGGATGAAGCAGCAGCAGACGTGCAAAAAGAAACACAGACCCAATAGTGTGGAGGGCAAACACCGTGGCAAGTAAAGAAAAAGAAAAAAAAACAGTAAAGACCATTAAAATAGATGTGGATAAGTGTAACGGGTGCCGGGCCTGTGAAGTCATCTGCTCCTCTTTTCATGCATCACCAAAATACAGTTCCAATAACCCTGCCAGATCCAGGATACGCATTATCAGAGAGCCGTTGCGTGATATTTATGTGCCGGTGTATGCCGGTGAATACACCATGGCCGAGTGCGCGGGCAGGGATAAATACACCATTGACGGCAAAGAATATGATGAATGTTCCTTCTGCCGGGCTTCCTGTCCGTCCAGAGATGAGTTCAAGGAACCCGATTCCGGCCTGCCTTTGAAATGTGACATGTGCGAAGGTGAAGATGAGCCCTTGTGTGTCAAATGGTGTCTGGTGGATGCCCTGACCATTGAGGAGCGCGAAGAAGAAGTGGAAGACCAGGAAAAGATGGAAGATCTGGAAATTGGATTGGAATCTCTGGCCGACAAATACGGCATGCAGACCATCATGGATACCCTTGCCCGCATGTCTGTAGATGACAAAAGCAAATAAAAAGGACACACCATGGAGACCATCGCTCCTTTTATAGAAGTAATCGACGAGATCAAAGAGGCCGGCGGAGATGCATTCCAATTGTGCTTCCAGTGCGGATTGTGCGATACAGTCTGTCCCTGGAACAGAGTCCGGCAGTTCAGCATGCGCAAAATTGTCCGGGAAGCGGCATTCGGCCTGACGGAAATTGAAGGCGAAGATATCTGGCGGTGCACCACCTGCGGCACCTGTCCCTCCCAGTGCCCCCGGGGACTGGGCCAGATCGAGGTAAGCCAGGCCCTGCGCCGGGTGGCCACGGAATACGAGGTGTTCCCTGCATCCGTGAAATCAGCCAGAAGTGCCCGGGCCAGCGTCATATCCGAGGGCAACCCCCTCCAGGGAGAACGGTCCGGCCGTGGGGACTGGGCCAAAGATTTGTCTGTCAAATCTTTTGAACAGGGCATGGAAGTGCTGTATTTTGTAGGGTGCTATTTTTCCTATGATCCCCGCATGAAAAAAGTGGCGCAGGCCACCGCCAATATCCTGAACACGGCCGGGGTGGATTTTGGTATCCTGGGAGAAAACGAGAGCTGCTGCGGGGAGAGCATCCGTAAAATTGGCAGTGAAAAAGTGTTCACAGATCTGGCCAAAACCAATATCAAGACCTTTATCGACCATGGGGTGAAAAAGATCCTGGTCTCTTCTCCCCACTGCTACCATACATTTAAAAACGAATACCCGGAATTCATGGTCAATTTCGAGGTGATTCACATGTCTGAATATCTTCTGGAGCTTATAAACACAGGCCGCCTGATTCTTTCAAAAGAGATGAACCAGACAGTGACCTACCATGATCCGTGTTATCTGGGACGTCATAACAACATGTATGATCCGCCCCGGCAGCTGCTTGGGAAAGTGTCGGGTCTTACCTTGTCGGAAATGGCGGACCATGGTAAAAACAGCCTGTGCTGCGGCGGCGGCGGCGGCAGGATCTGGATGGACACCCCCCGGGAGGAACGGTTTTCCGATATCCGCCTGGAACAGGCCACAGCAGCCGGGGCAAAGGTGCTGGTGACCTCTTGTCCCTATTGCATTACCAATTTTGAAGAAAGCCGCCTGAACCTGGAATATGAAGATGTGCTGGACATAAAAGATATCACGGAAATCATCAATGATATGATTTGAAAATCACAGGGATGAAAACCCGATTATTTTTCAAACAAATGTTATGACGACACCATGATATGACGACACCATGAGGAGATAAAAAGTGGTAAACAACGACGTACTGCCAATGGAAAATATGCAGCTGTTTTCCGACAGCCTGAAGGACAGAAATTTTGGAGACGTACTGGTTGTGGGCGGGGGAGTCAGCGGTATTCAGGCTTCTCTGGATCTTGCCACAGCTGGATTCAAGGTGTATCTGGTGGAAAAAAATCCCAGCATCGGCGGGCATATGTCCCAGCTGGACAAGACCTTTCCCACCAATGACTGTTCCATGTGAATACTGTCACCCAAACTGGTCGAGGTCGGCCGGCACCCAAACATAGAAGTACTTACCTTTACGGAAGTGGATACCATAGAAGGGCAGAAGGGAGATTTTCAGGTGACCCTGAAAACCCGGCCCAGATATATCATAGAAGAAAAATGCACCGGGTGTACCACATGCATGGAATACTGCCCCGTGGAATATCCGGATGCGTTCAACCAGGGAATTTCCACCAACAAGGCCGTGCATGTGTATTTCTCCCAGGCCATCCCGCTGGTGGCATATATTGATGATTCCTGTCTGTATCTCAAAGAAAAAAAATGTGATATCTGCCGGGGGGTATGCAAGACCGGGGCCATTGATTTTCGCCAGACACCCACCCGTACCCGGCTCAATGTGGGCGCGGTGATCCTGTCTTCGGGCATCACGCCGTTCGACCCGTCTGCCAAAGAAGAATACGGGTATAGCAAATATGGCAACGTGGTCACCAGTATGGATTATGAGCGGCTGTTGTCTTCCACCGGTCCCTATGGCGGCAAAGTGCTCAGGGCAAGCGACAAAAAGCATCCCAAAAATGTGGCCTGGATCCAGTGTGTGGGTTCCAGACGGGTGACCGAAGGAGACAACTCCTATTGCTCCGGTGTGTGCTGCACCTATACCCAGAAGCAGCTGATATTGACCAAAGAACATGACACCGGGGCAAAATGCACGGTATTTCACAATGATATCCGGTCATTCGGCAAGGATTTTGAGCGGTATTTCCAGCGGGCAGAAGCATTGCCCGACACCCGGTTCATCAGAAGCTATGCATCCGTTGCCGGTGAAAATCCGGAAACCAAAGACATCCGGGTGCGGTATGCTACGGCTGATGAAGGGGTCAAAGAAGAAGAGTTCGACATGGTGGTGCTGTCCGTGGGACTGAACCCGCCCAAAGCGTATAAAGAAATATCCGAAAAATTCGGCATTGACATCAATGCCCACGGGTTCTGTGATATCGATTCTTCCAATCCGGTCCAGACCAGCCGGCCCGGTATCTTTGTGTCAGGCGCCTTCCAGGGTCCCACAGATATTCCGGAATCGGTCTTTACAGCCAGCGGTGCCGGGTCCCGCACAGGGGAGCTGCTGCACTACCGCCGGGGAAAACTTTCCCGGGAACGCATTTATCCGGAAGAACGGGATGTGTCGGAACAAGAACCGAAAATAGGGGTGTTTGTCTGCCACTGCGGGGCCAATATCTCCAGTGTCGTGAACGTGCCTTCCACGGTGGAATATGCCAAAACCCTGCCCCATGTGGTGTATGCCACTGAGCAGATTTTTTCCTGTGCCACCAATTCAGCCAGGGAGATTACCGATCTTGCCGTGGAAAAAGGATTGAACCGGGTGGTGATTGCGGCCTGCTCCCCCAGGACCCTGGAACCGCTGTTCAGAGATACCCTGCGGGAAGCCGGGTTGAATCAGTATTACCTGGATATGGCCAATATCAGAGAACACTGCTCCTGGGTCCATGCCAAACAAAAAGATGAGGCCACGCAAAAGGCCAAAGATATCATGCGCATGTCCGTGGCACGGGCCGCCCATCTGGAGCCGTTGAAGGAATTCGATCTGCCCGTGAACAAGACCGCCCTGGTGGTGGGAGGCGGTATTGCCGGCATGACCTGTGCCCTGTCCATTGCAGCCCAGGGCCATACGGTCGAACTGGTGGAAAAAAGCAAAGATCTGGGCGGTATGGCCAGGCGGATTCATACCACGCTGGAGGGCCTGGATGTGCAGGCCTATCTGGATGACCTGATTGCCAAAGTGTACAAAAATCCGCGCATCCATGTGTCCCATGAGGCGCAGATCATGGATGTGGCCGGGTATCTGGGCAATTTCACCACCACGGTCTCAACCGAAGGCCGCACCAAAACCATCAAACACGGGGCATCGGTCCTGGCCATCGGCGCTGATGTGTATCAACCCGTTGAATACCTGTATGGCCAAAATGATGCGGTATTCACCCACCTGGAAATCGGTGAAGAGATCGCCAAGGGCAATGAAAAGGTTGTTGAAGCCCAGAGCCTGGTGATGATCCAGTGTGTGGGATCACGCAATGAACAATTCAATTACTGCTCCCGGGTGTGCTGCGGCCATGCTGTGAAAAATGCGTTGAAGCTCAAGGAAAAAAATCCGGATATGCGCATTTATATTCTGTTTCGGGATATGCGCACCTATGGGTTCAAAGAAGATGACTACCGCAGGGCTTCGGAACTGGGGGTGCAGTTCATTCGGTATACTCCTGAAGACCCGCCGGAAGTGGAAGTGGTATCAGAAGTCGGGGCAGACATGATCCGGGTCACGGTGACGGATCCCATTTTGGGCCAGCGCCTGGAACTGGATGCGGATGTGCTGTCCCTGGCAGCGGCGGTGCGGCCCCCCCGGTCCATCCAGGAGATTGCCGGCTTGTTCAAGGTGACCCTGAGTCCGGATGATTTTTTCAAGGAAGCCCATGTGAAACTCAAACCGGTGGAGTTTGCCGCAGATGGTGTGTTTTTGTGCGGTACGGCCCATTACCCCAAACATATCCCTGAATCCATCAACCAGGCATACGGGGCAGCCGGCCGGGTCATTACGCTGCTGTCAAAAGATACGGTGGTGGCATCGGGTTCCGTGGCAAAGGTGGATGAATATGCATGTGTTTCCTGCGGTGCCTGTATTACCGCATGTACCTATGATGCCATCCAGTTCCATGATACAAAAAAGGGAAAAAAAGCCATTGTCAACCCGATTCTGTGCAAGGGAGACGGACTGTGCAATGCCAAGTGTCCCACCAATGCCATTGTGTTAAAGCACTTTACCAATGATGCTTTGTGCGGGCAGATTGATGCAGCGGTAACTGCTGAAGATATTATGGAACAGATGGATGCTGTACTGGAAGAAGCATAAAACCAAAAATGCCTTTTCACAAAAAGGAGATGCAGATATATGAGTGCTGGGCAAGAATTTACGCCGAAACTGCTGGGATTTGTCTGCCACTGGTGAGCATACGGTGCTGCCGACCTGGCTGGAGTTTCCAGACTACAATATGCAAATGAGATGCGGTTGATCCGTGTGATGTGTTCAGGCCGGGTGGATTTGGAGTTTATCTTCCGGGCCTTTGCCAACGGACAGGACGGGGTGTTCATCGGCGGGTGCAAACTGGATGAATGCAATTATGTCACCCACGGCAATTATGATGCCCTGGCCAACACCTATATGGCCAAAAAAATACTGGGACATATCGGGCTCAATCCCGACAGATTGAGAACCGAGTTCATGTCCGGTGCAGACGGTAACCTGCTGGCACAGTATACCGATGAATTTGCCAGACAGATCAAGGAGATGGGGCCTTTGGGAAAAGCAGAGGGCATGACAAAAGAAACACTGAGGTTCAAACTTGCGGCAGCCAGAAATCTGGTGCCTTTCATGCGCCTGGCGGAAAGAGAAAAACTGCGGGTCCCCGTGAAATCAAAGCAGACATACAAGCAGTTTTTTGAAAACCCGCAGACAGACCGGTTGTTTGACCTATTGTTAGCAGACAAGCTCGCGGTCAGCCAGATTCTTTTGCTGCTCAAGGACAAGCCGTTGTCAACCAGTGATATTTCACAGCGCCTGGGATTGAATCCTTCCGATGTATCCCGCCATATGATCAGCTCATCACGGCATGGTATGGTGATGTATGATACTGCCAGCAACTGCTATACACTGGCCCGGGCCTAACCAAAATTTTTGTTGCAGGAAAGCATTCTATGGAAATTGAAAAAATTGATCAGATCATTGACAGGCACAATGGAGAGGCCAGCAACCTGCTCCAGATCATGCTGGATATTCAAAAAGAGAACAACTGGCTTTCCAAACAGGCACTGGCACGGGTCAGCGAGAAACTGTCCGTTCCTTTGACCCGGATTCAGCACATTGCCACCTTTTATAAAGCCTTCAGCCTGGTGCCCAAAGGCCGCCATAAAGTGCATATCTGTGTGGGAACCGCTTGTCATGTCCGGGGTGCCACAAGGATTCTGGACACGGTGGAAGATGCCACGGGCATCAAACCCGGCGAAACCGACCTGGACCTGAAATTCAGCCTGGAAACAGTCAACTGCCTGGGCTGCTGTGCCCTGGGGCCTGTCATGGAAGTGGATGGCAAGGTCCATGGGAAAATGTCACCGGTCAAGACGGCCCGGACCTTAAAAATATATGAGTAGGGGAAAATTATGGCGCGGTTAGATACGCCTGAAGCACTGGAAAGCTTCAGGCAGCAAATATTATCCAGAAGAGATCCGAACAACCCTTGTGTTTCCATCTGTGCCGGTGCCGGGTGTGTGGCATCCGGAGCCGATGAAGTCATCGCGGCCTTTGAAAAAGAAATACAGGACCAGAGGCTGTCTGCCACGGTTTCCACCAAAGGCACGGGATGTCCCGGGTTCTGCGAACAGGGTCCTGTGGTGGTCATTTATCCCGAAGAGATCTGTTATCTCCAGGTTGCGGCAAAGGATGTGCCGGAAATCGTGGCACAGACCATCAAAGAAAAGCAGGTGGTGGAGCGGTTGTGTTATAAAGATCCGGCCACCGGAGAACGGGCGGTCAAAGAGTCGGATATATCGTTTTACAAAGCCCAGCAGCGCACGGTGTTGTGCAATAATATCAAAATCGATTCCAAAAGCATTGATGATTATATAGCGCTGGGCGGCTATGCAGCCCTTGCCAAAGCCCTGGGTGAAATGACGGATCTGGAAGTGCTGGAAGAGGTCAAAAAATCCAATATCCGGGGCAGGGGCGGTGCCGGATTTCCCGCCGGCAGAAAATGGGAAGGTTCCAGAAATGCACCAGATCCCATCAAATATGTGATTGTCAATGCAGATGAAGGAGATCCGGGTGCGTTCATGGACCGGGCCCTTTTGGAAGGCAATCCCCATTCCATCCTGGAAGGTCTGATCCTTGGCGGCTATGCCGTCAAGTCCAATGAAGGGTATTTCTACGTGCGCCAGGAATATCCTCTGGCCGTGGAAAACATCAACCTGGCCATCAAACAGGCCCGGGCCTATGGTCTGTTGGGAGAAAACATCCTGGGATCGGGATTTGACTTCAATGTGATCGTCCACCAGGGAGCAGGGGCCTTTGTGTGCGGAGAGTCCACAGCGCTGATGACATCTCTGGAAGGCAAGGCAGGCGAGCCCAGACCCAAGTATGTCCGGTCCAATGTCAAGGGATTATGGGAACGACCCTCTGTTTTGAATAACGTGGAAACCTGGGCCAACATTCCCTTGATCATCAACCATGGGGCGGACTGGTTCACCTCCGTGGGAACAGAGAGCTCCAAAGGCACCAAGATCTTTTCCCTGGTGGGAAAAATCACCAACACCGGTCTGGTGGAAGTGCCCATGGGCATGACCCTCAAAGAGATCATCTATGATATCGGAGGTGGTATCCCTGGGGGCAAAAAATTCAAGGCTGTCCAAACCGGCGGCCCGTCAGGCGGTTGCATTCCGGAACATCTGCTGGATCTGCAGGTGGGGTTTGACGAGCTGACCAAGGCCGGCTCCATGATGGGATCCGGCGGCATGATCGTCATGGATGAGGACACCTGCATGGTGGATGTGGCAAGGTATTTCATTGCGTTTCTCACCGATGAATCCTGCGGCAAATGCGTGCCCTGCAGAGAAGGCCTGCGACAAATGCACCGGATACTGACCAACATCACACAGGGAAAAGGGAAAAAAGGGGACATTGAACTGCTGGAGGAGTTGTCTGAAACCGCGGTGGAAGCATCGTTGTGCGCCCTGGGCAAAAGCGCACCCAATCCGTTTTTAAGTACGCTCAAATATTTCAGGGATGAATATGAAGCCCACATCAATGACCAGCGCTGCCCGGCCCTGTCCTGCAAGGAACTGATTTCATTTTACATCGATCCGGACAAGTGCACAGGCTGCGGCACCTGCCGCAAACAGTGCCCGGCGGATGCCATAGACGGGGACAAAAAAATTATACACATCATTGACCAGGAAAAATGTACCCGGTGCGGCACCTGTTTTGAGGTGTGCCCGCCCAAATTTTCTTCTGTAATGAAACTGTCGGGCGAGCCGGTGCCGGACCCTGTGGCACCGGAAGAGCGAACCATTCGAAAAAAGACAACAGCGAAAGGCTAGGTTATCATGGGTGATATTCAATTTGAGATCGATGGGAAAACCGTGACAGCGGATCAGGGCATGACTGTTCTGGAGGCCGCCCAGAAAGAAGGAATTTATATTCCCACCCTGTGTCACCATGAAAAGCTTGAACCGTTCGGCGGATGCCGGCTGTGTATCGTGGAGGTGGAGGACCGGGGGTGGACAAAATATGTGGTGTCCTGTGTATTTCCGGCGGCAAACGGTATCATCGTCAGGACCCGGTCAGAGAAGGTGGACCGGCTGCGCAAGACCATCATCGAGCTGCTCATGGCCCATGCACCGGATGCACCGGATCTTTTGAAACTGGCCAGAGAATACGGGGCAGATCCCGACCGGTATGAAAGAGATCCCTCTTTTTGCATCCACTGCGGCCTGTGTGTGAGGTATTGTGCAGAAGTGGCCGGCAAGCATGCTGTCGGATTTGTAGACCGGGGGATCAACAAGGAGATCAGCTTTGTGCCGGAAATCGCGGCAAAAGAGTGTAATGACTGCAAGGAGTGCTTTCCCTTGTGTCCCACCTCCTATCTCCAGGCGGCATTTGTCTACACCCAGGCCCTGTCATTTCCGGATGCTGTGAAAACCGGTCAGTCAGCCGGAAAATAGTTTTCCCAGCGGGAACAGACAATGCCATCCGGCAAAAGGTTCCAAGCCAGAGCAAAAGGATATAACCGGGATGGAAAATAAAAATAATACCCAGCAGTTCACGGTATTCCAATGCCGGTCAAAAACCTGCGATGCGGTTCCCATGGAATTGATCGGGGAAGAGCCGTTTTTGATCCGCATTGAAGACAAGTCCTATTCCGTTGTCATGCGCACCCCGGGAAACGAAATTCATCATGCGGCCGGGTTCTGCTTAGGCGAAGGACTGGTGAGCACCCCGGATGATATCAAAACCATCGGATATGATGTCGATCTGGACCCCAATGTCGTTGATGTCTGGCTGTCTGAGCAGCGGCGCAAAAAAATCAGTCATCTGTTGCAGCGAAACGCGTTTGTCAGCCAGACGAGCTGCGGCATCTGCGGGAAAGAGATGCTCAGAGACATCCAGTCGGCCGTAGAGCCGGCTCCGGACGGGTTCAACTTTACCCTTGATCAGGCCTTTGGCTGTATTGCGGCATTGTCCAAAAACCAGAAATTTTACCAGCGCACCAGAGGGTCCCATGCTGCGCTGGTGTTCGGGGAAAACGGTGATGTACTGGCCTTTGCCGAGGATGTGGGACGTCACAACGGCCTGGATAAGGCCATTGGCAAGGCATTTTTAGACCATACCCTGGACCGGGCCCGGATACTGGTATTGTCATCGCGCATCAGCTATGAACTGGTGCAGAAAGCGGCCCGGGCCAGAATCCAGGTGATGATCTCCAATTCCCGTCCCACTGCCCTGGCCGCCCGGATGGGGGCCTCATTGAACATGACCCTGGCCTTTCCCACCGGGAATGATCAGCTCATGGTGGTAAGCGGTGAAAACAGAATTATCCAGGATAAAAACAACATGCGGGTGATCTACTGAATGATAATGGAAGGCCCGGATATGATACAACTATGAGGAGGAACAAGTGAAAATTCTTACAACTGTAAAAAAAGTCGTTGATGTGGAATTGAATATCCATGTGGAAAACGGTGCCATTATGGAAAAAGGGTTGCAGTATGTGATCAATGCCTGGGATGAAAATGCAGTGGAAGCGGCTGTCCAGCTCAAGGAGGCCCACAAGGCGGAAACCACCCTGGTATCTTTGGGCAGCGGAGACAATACCGATATTATCCGCAAATGCTATGCCATGGGCATCGACAATGCCATTCACATTGATGACCCGGCCCTTGCAAAGGCAGACTCCCAAATCTTTGCAAGGGTGCTGCAAAGAGTATATGAAGCCGGTGATTATGACCTGGTGATCACCGGCAAACAGGCCCAGGACACGGACGCCGGTCAGGCCGGTATCATGCTGGGTGAGTTTCTGGGCATCCCCTGTGTCAGCAATGTCATTGAGATCAAGGTAACGGATGATACCCATATCCAGGTG
Source organism: Desulfotignum sp. (assembly GCA_011390635.1). Classification (GTDB taxonomy): domain Bacteria; phylum Desulfobacterota; class Desulfobacteria; order Desulfobacterales; family Desulfobacteraceae; genus Desulfotignum. The sequence continues at coordinate 56,433 of JAABSA010000010.1, forward strand.
TCCCGGCTCGGGGATGCAGGCACGGAAATAGTTGATCTGACCCTGCCTGCCGTGGTAACGGTGAGTGACAGCATCAATGAACCCCGGCTGCCGGCCATGCGGGGCATCATGATGGCCAAAAAAAAGAAGATCACTGTCATGGACCTGGCCGGTCTGGGCACTTCCTTTGAAGAGGTGGGGGGGACCGCGCGCAAATCCGAAATTGTAGAATTCATGGCCCAGGAAAAACGCAAGGGCGGCCGGAAATTTGAAGGTGACCCGGCCGAGATCACCGCAAAGGTGGTGCAGTTACTGGTCAATGAAGCAAAGGTTTTATAGCCGGCATTTCCGGACATATTCGGTTGCCTTTTACCGCATGTAAAAACGTACCCATATCTAATATCATACCCATATCAAAATTGTAAGGATAGTGATTATGACAAACATACTTGTAGTAGCAGATATCAAGCAGGGCGCACTTAAGGGAAGCGCCGCCGAACTGTTGTCAAAAGCCAAGGCCCTGGGTGCCAAAACCGCCGCAGTGGCCGTGGGGCACAAAGTGGCCGATCTGGCCCCCCAGCTGGCGGCTGCCGGATCAGACACCCAGTATGTGGTGGATGACCCGTCCCTGGAATTGTTTTCCGCCGGTCCCTTTGCTGCGGCTGTTGTGGAAGCGGCCAAAGCGTTTTCTGCAGACATGGTCTGGTTTGGATTTTCTGAAACCGGCAAGGCAGCAGCCCCCCGGGTGGCGGTGCAGCTGGATGCAGCCTGCGCCACGGAAATCATTGATGCCGCCATTGACGGAGATAATATTCATATAGTCCGGCCGGCCATTGCCAACAAGGTGCTCCAGAGAGTCAAAATCAATGCGCCCAAACTGGTGTCGGTTGTGCGGGCCGGGGCGTTTGAAGCAGATCCGGAAGCTACGGGCACCGAAAATGTAATCACCCTGGATCCCCCTGAAAAAGATCCGGCTGCTGCGGTCAAAGAACTCATCTCCGATGCTGCAGGGGAAATCGATCTGGCGGATGCTGATATTGTCGTTTCCGTGGGCCGGGGGGCCAAAGACCAGACCGGTATTGACCTGGTAAAAGACCTGGCCGACAGCCTGGCAGCCGGATTCGGATCTTCCCGTTCCATGGTGGATGCTGGTTTGATGGCCCATAACAAACAGGTGGGCCAGACCGGTAAAATCGTGGCCCCATCCCTGTACGTGGCTGTGGGGATTTCCGGCGCCATCCAGCACCTGGCCGGAATGAACGGCTCCAAGGTGATTCTGGCGGTGAACAAGGATCCGGAAGCACCAATTTTTAATGTGGCGGATTTTGGGATTGTCGGGGACCTGTTTGATGTGATACCATTGCTCAAGGAAGAAATTAAAAAGATCCGGGCCTGAGCGCCCCAAACCCGAAATTTGCGCATGAGGTAGATATGAGTCCCCTGTTGATGACACTTGTTCTTTTGGTGGGCCTAGGTATTTTTGCCAGGACCATGTATCGGAAAATTCTTTTGTTGACGGCCCTGGAACCTGCTGACCGGTTCAACCATATCAAGGACCGCCTGAAAAATATGGTGGTCATTGCGTTGGGCCAGAAACGCCTGGTGGGGCGTAAAAAAGAGCGGGCATCCGGTATCATGCACGCTCTGATCTTCTGGGGATTCTGTGTACTGCTCATCCGGTCCATCACCTTGTACGGCGAAGGCTATGTCCATGGATTTCAGCTGCCCCTGCTGGGGGAATCTTCTATTCTGGGATATCTGTATATCGCCTTAAAGGATATCATGGAAGGCGTGGTGCTGCTCATGGTGATCTGGGCTTTCTATCGGCGCATGGTGGTGAAACCGGCCCGGCTTCATAACACCTGGGAGGCCTATCTGGTTCTGGGCATGATCGGGGTGCTGATGATATCGGATCTGTTGTATGACGGTTCCCGGTTCATGCTCATCACTGCCCACGGGAATCCCGTGGACCTGCATTTTTTCAACAATTCCACATTCGGCCAGGAGTTTATCTGGACACCGGTGACGGTACTGGCCGGAAATGTGATTTCCGGATTTTCCGCCGTGGGGCTGGAACGGGTCATGGTCCTGATGTTCTGGGTCCATATCATCACCCAGCTTGTATTTTTGAACTTTCTGCCTTTGGGTAAGCATTTTCATGTCATCACCTCATTACCCAATGTGTTTTTCAAGAGCCTGGGCTATCCCCATGAAAAGATCAAACTGCTGGACCTGGAAGATGAATCGGTGTGGGAGGACGAGACCTTGGGGGTCAACCACCTGCACCAGCTGAACTGGAAACAGGGGCTGGATCTGTATACCTGTACGGAATGCGGCCGGTGCAAGGAGGTGTGTCCCACCTATGTCACGGACAAGCCGCTGAACCTGCATGATTTCAACGACACACTCAAGGCGGAACTGTATGCCAACGCCGACAACTTGATTCACCGGGCCGGACTTGCCCGAACCCTTACAGGTGATGCAGAAGCTGATGCAAAAACCAAGGAAAAGATGGCGGTGTTCAAGAGTGAAAAAGCCCTGGTGGGAGATGTTATTGCCCTGGATACCCTGTGGGCCTGCACCACCTGCCGGGCCTGTGAACAGGTGTGTCCCGTTACCATTGAACAAGTACCCCGGATCATTGCCATGCGCCAGGGCCAGACACTGATGCAGGGAGAATATCCCCAGGAACTCAACACCGCTTTTAAAGGACTGGAGCGTAACGGCAATCCCTGGGGTATCGGGTATGACAAACGCGCTGACTGGGCCGAGGGTCTGGATGTAAAGCGCATGGCCGATGACCCGAACGTGGATTACCTTCTGTGGGTGGGATGTGCCGGCTCATTTGATGACAGAACCCAGAAGGTGTCCAAGGCTCTGGTGAAAATTCTCAAAGCGGCAAAGGTGGATTTTGCCATTCTGGGCACCGAGGAAAAATGCACGGGTGATTTTGCCCGCCGGACCGGCAATGAAATGATGTACCAGGCGATGGCCACGGAAAACATTGAAACCCTGAACAATTACAAGGTGAAAAAAATTATTGCGGCCTGTCCTCACTGCCTGAACACCCTCAAGCATGATTATCCCCAGATGGGGGGCCATTACGAGGTGATTCATCACACCGATTTTATCAACCAGCTGATTGCGGATGGCAAAATCCGTGTGAAAAAATCTCTTGGCGGTGCACTCACCTATCATGATCCCTGTTACCTGGGCCGGTACAATGAGATCTATGATGCCCCAAGAAATGTCCTGAACAACCTGTCAAGCCAGGGTCTTTCCGAACTGCCTCGCCACGGTACGGAAAGCTTTTGCTGCGGTGCCGGCGGCGGGCGGATGTGGATGGAGGAAACCATCGGGTCCCGGATCAATGTGGAACGGTCCAGAGAGATTGTGCAGGAAAAGGCAGATACCGTGGCCGTGGGCTGTCCCTTCTGTCTGACCATGATTGAGGACGGTATGAAAGAACTGGACAAGGATGAACAGATAAAAACCAGAGACATTGCCGAACTGGTGGCAGAGCACCTGGCGTAAGCAGCCTGGTCCATAAAGACAAAAGAGAAACAAATATAAGAAAACACAGGCAAAACAAAACGATGTCGTCTTTGTTTTGCCTGTGTTGTTTACCGATGGAGGATGCATGCAATATCACATGCCGGCACGGCTGTATTTCGGACCCGGAGAGATTCAGCGGGTCTCAACGGTTATTCAGGCAAAAAATCCGGTCCTGGTGACGGACAAGGGCGTGGTTCGGGCAGGGTTTGTTGCGCCGGTACTGGACCAGTTGGGAAAGATACCGGTATTTGACGGCATCGAGGCAAACCCCAAATCCGATACCATCAACAACATTGCAAAAGAGCTGCGGCAGCTTGCACCTGATCTGGTGATCGGTCTGGGGGGCGGCAGTCCTCTGGATGCGGGAAAAGCCCTGGCCCTTCTGGCCACCAATCCGGGAAATATCCAGGATTATGAAGGCAGAGAAAAATATACCAAAGATCCGTTGCCGTTCATGGCCATTCCCACCACCTGCGGCACCGGGTCAGAGGTCACCTGGGTGTCGGTGATCACCGATGTGGACCGCAAATTCAAGATGAGCATCAAGGGACCCAAACTGTATCCGGCTGTCTCCATTGTGGACCCGGATCTTATCGCCACACTGCCTCAGCCCATGATCGCGGCCACCGGCCTGGATGCCCTGACCCATGCCGTGGAAGCCTATCTGTCAAAGCCTGCCACCCTGATCACCGACACCCATGCGGTAAGGGCGGTTGGGCTTATCCTGGGATCCATTGAAAAGGCGTTTGCCGATATCCAGAGCAATGCCAGGCAAAGAGAAGATCTAATGTACGGCTCCATGGTGGCGGGCCTGGCATTCGGCAATGCAGATGTCACGGCGGTGCACTGCATCTCCGAGTCCATCGGGGCTTTGTATGACATTCCCCACGGGGTGGCCAATGCCATGTTTCTGCCCCATGTACTGGAGTACAACCTGCCGGCCTGCACCCAAAAAATGGCGGTCCTGGCCCGGATCACCGGCATTGCTGCCGCTTCCGATGAACAGGCAGCCAGAACTTTTATTCAGAAAATAAAGGACCTGTCCCGGGAGCTGGAAATTCCCGGGTTCAGGTCCCTGGATATCGACCCGGACCAGTTCGCCCTGATTGCCGACATGTCTTGTAAGAACAATTCCAATGCATCCAATCCCCGGGATCTGGGTCCGTCTGATTACAGGAACATCCTTGAAGCGGCCCATGGGGCCTGACCCTTTTGGGATAAAAAGCGAAAGAACTGGTATGGACCTTAATCCCTGCATGAAGCATCAGCTTATCCGCAAGACGGTCCGGGAATTTGCGGAAAATGAGATCCGGCCCCGGGCCGCGGAAATGGACAAGGGGCCGGGATTCCCCGATGATCTCATGGAAAAGATGAAGCCGCTGCATTATTTCGGCCTCCAGGTGCCAGGGCATCTGGGCGGCGCAGACCTGGATACCGTCAGCTATGCCATTGTGGTGGAGGAGATCTCCCGGGTATCTGCGGCACTGGGGCTGTGCATTACGGTGCACAACAGTGTGGGGATTTATCCTATCCTCCGGTTCGGTACCAGGGAACAAAAGCAGCAGTTTGTGCCGCCCATGGCAGCGGGCGAGAGTATCGGTGCATTTTGTCTTACCGAAGCCAATGCCGGTTCCGATGCCGGCGGGGTGGAGACAGTGGCCCGGGAGACGGCCCACGGGTTTGTCATCAACGGCACCAAAATTTTTGTGACCAACGGCGGGATCTGCGGCACCATCCTGGTCTTTGCCGTGTCAGACAGTGATCCGGGCAAACCCGGTGTGTTTATCGTTGAAAACCACACCCCGGGTTTCAGTGTGGGAGAAATCGAAGATTTGTGCGGCATGCGGGCCAATCCCGTGGCATCCTTGTTTTTTGAGGACTGTGCGATTCCGGCAGACCACTGCCTGGGAATTCCCGGCCAGGGGCTGAAAATCGGACTGACAGCGCTCGATACAGGCCGTATCGGCATCGCAGCCCAGGCCCTGGGCATTGCCCAGGCCGCGTTTGAAGAATCCGTTTCCTATGCCCAGGCCCGCCAGCAGTTCAACAAGCCTATCAGCCGGTTCCAGACCATACAGAATTACCTGGCGGACATGGCTGTCCAGATCGATGCCGCAAGGCTTCTGCTTTATCGTGCCGCTGATGTGAAAGACACCGGCAGGCCGTTTTCTGCCGAAGCTGCTATGGCCAAGCTCCACTGCAGCACCACGGCACGGATGGTGACCGATCTGGCGGTGCAGATCCATGGGGGATACGGCTACAGCCGGGAATATGACGTGGAGCGGTATTTCAGGGATGCCAAGGTCACCGAGATTTATGAGGGCACCAGTGAGATCCAGCGGATGGTCATCGCCCGCCACATTTTGACCCGGCCCACCTGATATACCGTATAATATAAAGGCATTTTCATGTTACACATCATTGTCTGCATCAAACAGGTTCCCATGGTATCGGAACTGCCCTGGGACCCCAAGACCGGAACCCTGAAGCGGGAAACCGCCCAGGGCATGATGGACCCGGCTGCCCGGCGTGCCCTGGAGGCAGCCCTGCAAATAAAGGCAAAAACGGACCGGGACCAGGTGTATATTACAACGGTATCCATGGGGCCGCCCATGGCTGAAGAGATTTTGTATGAGGCAAGGGCCCTGGGCGCAGACCAGGGGGTGCTGCTCACAGACCCGTGCATGGCAGGAGCAGATACCTGTATGACCGCAAATATCCTGGGAAAATTTATCCGGGATCACTGCCCGGATGCCGGTTTGATTCTGTGCGGGTCCATGTCCAGTGACAGCGAGACAGCCCAGGTGGGACCCCAGCTGGCGGAAGAACTGGATATCCCGGCCATCGGATATGCCCGGCGCCTGGAACTGGATGATCACTGCATCCGGGTGGAGCGCCACGTGGATGATTTCATGGAACTGCTGGAAATGGACCTTCCGGGCCTGGTAACCATCGACCATGCCGGAGAATCCGATCTGTATACCCCCCGGTATGTGGCGTTGGCAGGCGTGGAAGCCGCGTTCAAAACCCGTGATATCCGGGTGATGGACAGAACTGCACTGGGGCTGGACAACGATTTCAATGCCCTGGCTTCTTCTCCCACAAAAATCATTGAGGTGTATTCCCCGATCACCAGAAAAGAGAATCGGGTGTTGACGGGTGCAGTGAAAAAAATGGTGGATACTCTGTTTGACGATTACGGAAAAATAATTTCCAGTGCCATGGGAAAAGATTTGAAAACACATGACCACGAAGGGGATGCATGATTTTGGAAAAACAGATCTGGGTATGGGCAGATTACAGAAATTATTTCCACAGCCGTGTCACCCTCCAGATTCTGGCCCGGGCCAGCGTTCTGGCAAAAAAAAACAATGCAGTCGTGTGTGCCGTAGTGTTCGGGGACCGGGTGGATGCATATGCGGGAGAATATATCGCCCATGGCGCGCAAAAGGTCTATGTCATTGATGACCCGGCCCTGAAAGTCTATAATGTGGAATCATATGCCTTTTTATTGTCCACACTGGCCAGGCAGTATGCGCCACAAATTCTGTTGATCGGTGCGACCCGTTTCGGCCAGGAGATCGCTCCCCGGGTGGCCAAGCAGCTGGACACCGGTCTGACCGCCGACTGCATTGACCTGGACATGGATGACACCGGCCGACTGGTGCAGGTAGCGCCGTCATTCGGCGGCAACCTCATCGCCAAAATCATCACTCCCCATACCCGGCCCCAGATGGCTACTGTCCGACCCGGCACCTTCCAGGAACTGCCCCATGACGATGATGCTACAGGAGAAAAAATACGCCGTCCCCTTCCTGAAAACATGCCAAAACCAAGGGTCCGGTGTCTGAAATCCGAGTTGCAGCAGGCCCGGGTTCGGAAAATCGAAACTGCGGATATCGTCATCACGGGGGGCCGGGGCATGGGATCCAAAGGTAAATTCAAAAAATTGCTTGATCTGGCATACTTGCTGAATGCGGAAGTCGGGGCCACCCGGCCTGTGGTCTATGCCGACTGGATTTCCCAAGAGGCACTGGTGGGGCAGGCCGGCAAGCATATCCGGCCAAAGGTGCTGTTTTCCTTCGGCATCAGCGGCGCCATACAGCACACGGCAGCCCTGGCCGATGCACGGTTCATCGTGGCGGTGAACAAAAACCCCAATGCCACCATGATGAAGCTGGCGGACGTAGCCCTGGTAGCGGATGCCAACCAGGTCTGTTCGGGCATCATCCGGGCGTTGAAAGACAGAATCAGAAACTGATACTTGCAGAATACTGTTATTTGGATTGGTAGTTCTTGACAGAGCGGATCTCACCGTTTTCCGCCAGGAGTTTGAACACCTTGTAGCCCCGATCCCCCACGAACATTGATTTGCCCACACCACTGGCGGAGATAGGGCTTTTATAGCTGAGAACAACGATCCAGAACCGGTCGTCATCGGTCATCTCAGCCTCCTCAAACAGAATTTTTCCCAGGTCATGATCTGGATAGAGTTTTTGCAAGTGTTCTATGGCTCTGGATGACGCGTCATTGACATTTATCATGTTGCTGCCTCCGTAAATCGTTATATCCGAACCGGACAAACTTCATCATATTTGCTGGGTAACTTCCCAGAATCGGATAATACCTTAAAACAAGGAAAAAGGAAATGACAGGATAATTGCCGGCAGGACGATCACAGGTCGGTACTTTCCGCACTTTATTTGAACAAAAGAAAAGGGTGCGGAAAGTACGACAGGTAAAAAATTGTATCCTGCCCGGCAAGTATCCGGCCCCTGTTGCTGAGCTGTGTCCGGCCCGAGGTTGGGTAATCTGATGGTCCGGTCACAGGGTATCAACAGGGGTTCACCGCGTGCAGCACAATTTCAATTGTTTTTTGCCGATAACCAAGGTAACCTCTAACACTTATGCCATGGAGGAAAATCTAAAATCAGGAACAATCATGGAAAAAACAGACAAACGGTATCGGGCGTATCTGAATATTCTGGGCGAAGAACTGGTTCCGGCCATGGGGTGCACCGAACCTATTGCCGTTGCCTATGCTGCAGCCCGGGCAACCGCGGTGCTGGGCAGCCAGCCGGAAAGGGTGTTGATCGAAGCCAGTGAGAATATCATTAAAAATGTAAAAAGTGTGGTGGTTCCCAATACAGGCGGGCTGCGGGGCATTGCAGCAGCCGCGGCAGCCGGCATTACAGCAGGGGAACCAGATAAGATCCTGGAAGTTATCTCCTGTGTGGATGATGCAGGGCGAAAGAAAATAGCGGTTTTTCTGGATACAAGGCAAATCACGGTCTCGAAAATCGATACCAGACTGATATTTGATCTTGCCGTCACTGTTTACAGCGGTGATGCAAGTGCCATGGTGCAGATTTCCCATTTCCATACCAACATTGTCCTGATAAAAAAAGATGAGGACATTATTTACCGGAATCAGGATTGCGATGAGATCAATACCACGGTCCTGACAGACCGTTCCATACTGAATGTAAAGGATATCCTTGAATTTGCAGCATCTGTATCCGTACAGGATGTTGCAGTGCTGCTGGAACAGCTCATTGCCTGCAATACAAAGATTGCAGAACAGGGATTGAAAGGTGATTGGGGTGCAAACATCGGGTCTGTGCTGCTGGACACCTGGGGGGATGACATAAAGGTGCGGGCCAAAGCCATGGCTGCCGCCGGGTCAGATGCCAGGATGAGTGGTTGCGAGCTGCCGGTGGTGATCGTGTCAGGCTCCGGCAACCAGGGAATTGCAGCATCCGTGCCCGTGATAGTGTATGCCCGGCACATGGGGCTTGACAAGGAAACCTTGCACAGGGCCCTGGTGGTATCCACCCTGGTGACCATTCACCAAAAAACAGGGATCGGCAGACTGTCAGCATACTGCGGTGCGGTCAGTGCAGGGGTGGGTGCAGGTGCCGGTATTGCATGGCTCCACGGGGGGCGTTTCAGGGAAGTGGCCCACACCATTGTCAATGCCCTTGCCATGGTTTCCGGCATCATATGTGACGGGGCAAAACCATCCTGTGCCGCCAAAATAGCTGTTTCCGTGGAAGCCGGGCTCCTGGGGTTTTATATGTTTCAAAAAGGCCAGCAGTTTTACGGCGGGGATGGCATCGTTACAAAAGGGGTTGAAAACACCATTGCCAACATCGGCCGACTCGGCAAACAAGGCATGCGGGAAACCGATAAAGAAATTATTCGCATCATGCTGGGGGAATGACCGGCGACTGAAAACATCCCCCGGCCTGATGATGCCGGGCCTGGGTTATCTGCTGGTGGGGGAACTGGATCTGCTGCATACCCTGGCCTATGACGGCATAGGATGTTTGTCGAAGGGGGCCGGAACATTCTGAATGTATTGTCTGATATACCCGGATGCGCTGTTTTTGGCGTTGCAAAGCCACCGGAATAGTTCTATATATCATAATATTGAAACCAACAGATGGACAAAAATGGAGGCGGGCCATGGGTATCAAGAAGCAATATTTACATACCAGACCGGTTTGCAAGGTCACCTTCCGATTGTCAAAGCAAGAGACCAATGATGCGAAACAGGTGTTTCTTGTCGGTGAATTCAATCACTGGGATGAGGTTGGAACTCCCATGAAAGCGTTGAAAAAAGGAGACTTCACAGTTACTCTTGATCTTGAAACAGGACGGGACTACCGGTTCAGGTATTTTTTTGATCGTCTTTACTGGGGCAATGACCCTGAAGCAGACCGGTATGAGTATTGTTCTTTTGGAAACTGTGACAACTCAATCGTGAGTCTATAGCCGTCATGCAATAAGCTCTGCATGACGGGCCCAATCAGTTTTTTTGGAGGATTTCATGCTGGATCATCACCATAATCCTGTTGACGGCAACCAATGTCCGGGGTCTGAAGCCGACAGGCTGAAACAGGATATTTTTCGCAATATCCGGTTCAATCTTGGACTGGATCCTTTGGAAATGAATCGATATACCTGTTTTATGGGACTGGCCCTGAGTGTGAAGGAGCGCCTGATCAGCAAATGGATCGAAACCCAGAAGTTCTGCAGGGATATCCTGGCCAAGCGGGTATTCTATCTTTCTCTGGAATTTCTGCCCGGCCGATTTTTAAAAAACTACCTGATTTCACTGGGACTGGAAACACCGACGGAGCAGGTTCTGTCGGAACTGGGGTTTGACCTGGATATCCTGGAGGAAGAAGAGTGGGATGCCGGCCTTGGGAATGGCGGACTCGGACGGCTGGCCTCCTGCTATATGGATTCCATTGCACGGCTCAGGCTGCCGGGATACGGGTATGGCATCCGCTATGATTTCGGCATTTTTTATCAGGTGCTGGAAAACGGATATCAGCAGGAAAAAAGCGACAACTGGATGCGCAGGGGTAATCCCTGGGAGATTGTTCGGTTTGAAAATATTCACCGGATTCAGTTCTACGGACGTTCGGAATCCTACACAGATATCCATGGACACCAGCGGTACCGATGGGTGGATACCCAGGACGTCATGGCACTGGCCTGTGATGTTCTGGTACCGGGAATTCATGATGATTTCGTCACCAACATGCGGTTGTGGACAGCCCGATCCAGCCGGGAGTTTGACCTTGACTTTTTCAATAAGGGAGATTACATCGGTGCGGTTGAGGCCAAGGTTATCAGCGAAACCATCTCCAAAGTATTGTACCCCAGCGATGAAATCGAAAAAGGCAGGGAACTGAGGCTGAAGCAGCAGTATTTCTTTGTTTCAGCCTCCCTCCAGGATATTATCCGGCAGTATCTGTCGGACCACCGGTCCTTTTCCGGATTTTCCGACTGGGCAGCCATCCAGCTGAATGACACCCATCCGTCTATTGCCATCCCGGAACTGATGCGGTTGTTCATGGATGTATACGGGCTTGGCTGGGATGAGGCCTGGACCATATGTGAAAAGTCGTTTGCCTACACCAACCATACCGTACTTCCAGAGGCATTGGAAACATGGCCGGTGGATCTGATTGCCCGGCTGCTGCCCCGTCATATCGATATCATCCATGAAATCAACCACCGGTTTCTGGATCTCCTTGAAAACCAGTATCCGGGCAGCAATGATCTGGCACAAAGGTTATCCATCATCGGGGAGGAAGGCCGAAAAAAGGTCCGGATGGCCCATCTGGCAATTGTCGGCAGCCATTCCGTCAACGGGGTGGCTGCCCTGCATTCCGACATCCTGAAAACCGGATTGTTTAAAGAATTCAACGCGGTTTATCCTGGGCGTTTCAAAAATGTGACCAACGGGATCACCCCCAGAAGATGGCTGTATCAATCCAATCCGGATCTGTCCCGGCTGATTACATCTGTGATCGGTCCGGAATGGTTGTCAGAGCTGGACCGGCTCAGACAATTGATGCCGTATGCTGATGATGCTTCTTTTCAGGCAAAGTGGCAGAAGGTCAAGATGGAAAACAAGAAACGGCTGGCCAGGTATGCACTGAGAAAAACCGGGACTGGTGTGAATCCCCATTCCCTTTTTGATATCCATGCCAAACGGATACATGAATACAAACGTCAGCTGCTCAATATCCTTCATGTGATTTTTCTTTATAACCATATCCGTCAGTATCCTGAGGGTGGTGATATCAGACGTACTTTTTTCTTTGCCGGGAAAGCCGCACCCGCCTATTTTATGGCCAAACTGATTATCAAACTGATTACATCTGTCTCACAGGTTATCAGCAGAGATCCTTTGGTCAGAGAAAAACTCAGTGTCATTTTTCTTCCCAACTACTGTATTTCCCAGGCGGAAAAACTCATTCCGGCCGCAGATGTTTCCGAACAGATCTCCACGGCCGGCCTGGAAGCATCCGGCACAGGCAATATGAAGTTCGCATTGAACGGGGCACTTACCATCGGCACGCTGGATGGGGCCAACGTGGAAATCATGGAGGAAGTCGGAAAAGAAAATATTTTTATTTTTGGGCTTACTTCCGATGAGGTGGTGAAAACAAGACAGCAAGGATATGATCCAAGAAAGGTGTACGAAGAAAACCAAGATCTCAAAAACGTTATCGATCTGATTGATGCCGGTCATTTTTCGCCGGAATCGCCGGATCTTTTCAAGCCCATTGTTCAGTCGCTGCTGGATCATGGAGATTATTATCTGGTTCTGGCGGATTTTGCCGATTATGTGCGGACACAGCAGGCGGTTGCCAAAACATACGAGTCAACGGCCCGGTGGACAAGGATGTCGATTCTGAATACGGCCACTATGGGAAAATTTTCCAGTGACCGGTCGGTCATGGAATATGCAAGGAACATATGGGGGGCTCAGCCGCTTCCTGAATAACCGATGCCGAAATGGATGGAAAGGATGAATCAAGATGGATACCAATGACACCCGGCTGCCGGCGGCCACATTTGCAAGGCTTCCAATTTTTGACCGGAACAGGATCCTGTGGGGATATGAACTGGTATATATGCCTGCTTTTGAAAATGATACTGCCCTGTCCTTAAAAAAGGCGGATCTTACGGCAGATCTGATGTCGGGCATATCCCTGGCAATGGATCAGATGATGGACAGGGGGAAACAGATCATGGTGGATTTCTCCTGGAAAAACCTTGCTGACAATCTTCCCTGGGTTCTGCCGCCGGACCGTACCACCATCAAAATTCGAAATGTCAAAACCCTGTCTGATTCCTGGGTCCCGGTACTGAATAAACTCAAGAAAAGCGGTTTTCAGCTGGCAGTGGCTTGGAACCTTGATGATCCGGCATGTCAGCCCCTTTTTGAGCGGGCAGACATGATCTGCCTGAATATATCAGGCAGGAAATTGCCGGAACTGAGCGCCATTTGCAGGGATTGTGCTGATTTTGATTCCGCAGCCCTTGCGGTCCGGGTAGACACACAAACTACCTTTGAAGTCTGCTGTCAGGCGGGATTTTCTTTTTTCCAGGGGTCTTTTTTCAAACAACCGGAAGATGTTTCCATAAAAAAAGTGTTCCCGGGAACCGTTTCCAGATTCAAGCTTCTGGAGGCCATCGAACAAAATGACCCCGATTTTGCTGATCTTGCGGCCCTGATCCAGGCGGATGTGGCCATCAGCTTCCGGCTGCTTTCCTACCTGAATTCGGCATCATTCGGCTTCCGCCGGAAAATTGAATCTATCAGAGACGCCATCACCCTGCTGGGCTGGCAGAATTTAAAAAACTGGCTTCGGGTCATTCTTCTGTCGGAAGTGTCGGCATGTCCCCATGCATCGGAACTGATTTTCCTGTCCGCCCAAAGGGGAAAATTTCTGGAGCAGGTGGGAAAGGACCATGATTTCTGGGGATTTGAACCAGATTCTTTGTTCCTGCTGGGCATGTTTTCCCTTCTGGATGCATTGCTCAACCAGCCCATGAATCAGGTTGTAAATTATCTCCCGCTGGCTGACAAACTCAAGGGTGCACTGTGCATGGAGGGCAACAATGAATATGTGCCCCTCCTTGAGCTGGCCAGGTGTTTCGAGGAAGCCAGATACGTTCAGATCGATGCCATGATCAGCCGGCTGGGTCTGGACAGAACAAAGGTAAATCAGGCTTATGGGGGGGCAATCGACTGGGCCGGCCGATTGTGCGAATTGTCGTCTTAACGTCGGCCGGTCTGCTCAAACCGCTGCAAAGAAGCTTCTGTGACACCGGATTCTATAGCCGATGTGGTACGTTTCCATTTTTGACACCAAATTTTTTAGCAAAAAATAAAAATTTTGATGTTATTCGATGTTGGTCACCCCCACCTCGTCAAAGGTTTTGATGTCCGCTAAGATCCGTGTGGCCAGATCCAGCAGTTCCATGCACACGGCAGCGCCGGTACCTTCACCCAGCCGGAATTTCAGGTCAATGAGCGGCTCCAGTCCCAGACGGTCATGCATGTATTTGTGGCCGATTTCAACGGATTTGTGGCTGACAAACAGATAATTTTTTGCCGCCGGTGCCAGTTCACAGGCAATCAACGCCCCGGCTGTGGAGATCAACCCGTCACAGATCACCGGGATGCCACGGGCCGCAGCCCCCAGAACCAGGCCGGCCAAAGCCCCGATTTCCAGGCCCCCCACTTTGGACAAAATATCCAGGGGATCTGTGGGATCCGGTTTGTGCAGATCCAGACCTTTTTTGATCACCGCAATCTTGTTGGCCAATCCACTATCGTCAATACCGGTTCCCCGGCCGGTGAGCTTTTCCACAGGAAGACCCGAAAACGCGGCAATCACAGCAGTGGAAGGGGTGGTGTTCCCGATACCCATATCCCCGGTTCCCAAAAGGTCCACAGGAGCTTGCGCTTCCAGCTCTGCCACAATGTCAATGCCGGCCTCAATAGACCGAATGGCTTCATCCCGGGTCATGGCCGGTTCTTTGGTGAAGTTGGCAGTGCCGTGGCGAACTTTTTTATGGAAAATAGGCAATGCCGGGTCAAAATCATAGTTGACCCCGATGTCCGCAGCTTTGACAACGGCGCCGGCATGGTTGGCAATCACATTCACCGAGGCCCCGCCCCCGGCGAAATTGAGCACCATCTGGGGGGTGACCTCGGCCGGGAACAGGCTGACCCCCTCTTCCACCACGCCGTGGTCTCCGGCACAGGTCACAATGCGCTTGTTGGTGAGTTGTACGTCTATTGTCCCTTTGATGGCAGCCAGCCGGGCGGCGATATCTTCCATGATGCCCAGGCTGCCCGGGGGCTTTGCCTGGTTTTGCAGCCGGTCTCTGGCTGCTTCCAAAGCGGTTTGATCCAGGTCTTTTTTGATGTTTTGAATGGTGTTTTCAAGTAATTTCATAGTTCCTCGCTATGGCTGCCTGTAAAACAACAAAAGGGTTTCACAGGACATACAGTTCCTGCAAAACCCTTTGCCATCAGGTTTTACACATATGGTATTCCGACGCGTCTTCTGACTTACGGCATTGAACCTGTTTTTTCCACCTTCCCGCTTGCGCAGTGGCATTTTGAAAAAACAGATGTTTCCGATTACAGCGGCGGGACCGTCACGGGATTGCACCGTGTTCCGTTTGCCGGATACACACACATTATATTATGGCTTTATACTGGTTTCATCACATCATGTCAAGGGGTGGGAACGCCCTGCCGGAATCGTTGTCCGGCAGGGCTGATAAAAAAATGGAAACGTTATTCTGCGCCTGCATCATAGGTGCAGGTGGTGAAATCAATTTCTGCACCGCATTTGTCACATTTATGGGTTTTATCAAATTCATCCGAGAAGATTTCCTTGGATGCATCACATGCAGGACATTTACAGGTAAAGGATTTCAGATTTTTAAAATTTTCAAATCCAGGGCAATGTTGTGGTGTGGTCATGATGGTCTCCTTTTTTTGGTGGTTGGTGTGTCTGTTCTTTGTCTATTCGGATTTACGGCCATTGTCAAGTCCTGATAACCGGGCATTTCAGACGGTCACAGGCACCTGGGCAGATCACGTAAGATCCACAACGGTCCGGCCCTTTAGCCGGCCTTTGAGCATATTATCAATGGCAGGGTTCAGCTGGTCCAGGGAAATATGGGTTGCCATTTCTCTCAGAATGTCCGGTTTCCAGTCATGGGCCAGCTTTTTCCACAAGGCCAGTCTGGGTGCTTTGGGATAATGCTGGGAATCAATACCGTGCAGGGACACCCCCCGCAAGATAAACGGAAATACCGTGATCGGCAGATCAGGGGATGCCACAAGGCCGCAGCAGGTGACCTTTCCCCAGGCCCGGGTGGACTTGATGGCAGTGGCAAGGATGTCGCCCCCCACGGTATCAATCACTCCGGCCCACCGGGGCTTGAGTATGGGGGCTTTGTTGTCTTCTACAAATGTCTGCCGGGAAATGATCTCTGATGCCCCCAGGTGGGTGAGAAAATCAGCCTCTGGTTTGCCTGACACCGCTGTCACCTTATATCCGCGTTTCGCCAGAATGGCCACAGCCAGGGATCCCACCCCGCCGGTGGCACCGGTGACCAGCACCGGCCCGGCATTGGTGGGGATGTCTGCAATTTTTTCAACAGACATGGCCGCAGTGAATCCGGCGGTCCCCAGGATCATGCTCTCTTCCAGGGTCAGGCCGCCGGGCAGGGGCACCACCCAGTCAGCAGGCACCCGTATGTACTGGCCGAACCCCCCGGCCGTGTTCATGCCCAGGTCATAGGAGGTGACAATGACAGGGTCACCGGGCGTAACATCAGGGGTATTGCTTTTTTCAACAATGCCCGCGGCATCAATGCCCGGGGTGTGGGGATAGTTCCGGGTGACGCCTTTGTTACCCGATGCTGACAGGGCATCCTTGAAGTTGAGGGAGGAATACCGCACCCGGATCAACACATCCCCTTCGGGCAGGTCCTGGATACGGGCATTTTTTACACTGCCCCTGTATTGGCGGTCAGCGGTTTCTTCCACGATAAATGCATCAAACACCTGATCTGTCATGACAGCCTCCTTTGGTTTTATCTGCATCTTTCTTGTAAAACTAATACCAATCTGATAATGGATCAAGTCTTAATATATCCGGCAATTGTTTTTGCCTTACTTATTTTGCACAAAATGGTATGAAAGGCCATGAAAAAAAACGCGTTTGATACACCCCGGGTGGCCCTGATATCCTTTTCCCACTTTGTCCATGATGCATACACAAGTTTTCTGCCCCCGCTGTTGCCCCTGATTATTGAAAAGCTGTCTTTGAGCCTGAGCCAGGCAGGCCTGCTTTCCTTTGTGATGCAGGTGCCTGCGGTCTTCAATCCATTCATCGGCCTGTTCGCCGACAACAAAGGGGTGGCCAGGTGGCTGGTGATCCTGGCACCCACATTGACAGCCCTGCCCATGAGCCTGATCGTCATGGCCCCGTCCTATTTGTTTTTGCTGGTTTTATTGTTTTTCTGCGGTATTTCCGTGGCCTTGTACCATGTGCCGACCCCGGTGCTGGTGGCCGGGTATTCCGGGCCCTGGAAAGGCCGGGGCATGAGCCTGTTCATGTCCGGCGGGGAACTGGCCCGGACCCTGGGACCGATTTTTGCCGTGGCAGCCCTGTCGTGGCTGGGGGCGGACCATTTTTATCTGGTTATGGTTTTGGCGGTCTTTACTTCTGTGCTGCTGTGGCTTACCCTGGAGCCTCAGCAGGAAAAAATCGGATTTACCCGCTCCAGTTCCCTGAAACAGGCTTATGCTGAAATCCGCCACGTGCTGTTGCCCCTGTCAGGCATATTGACTGCCAGGGCATGCATGCACGCGTCCATGGGCATATTTCTGGGGGTGTTTGTGGAGCAGCAGACCGGCAGCCTGTGGTATGGCGGGGCTGCCCTGGCCCTGTATGAAGCATTCGGTGTGGCAGGGGTGTTGTCAGCCGGCACCCTTTCCGACTGGATGGGCCGCAGAAAGGTGCTGTTCTGGGCACTGATCACAGCGCCTGCAGCCCTGCTGCTCTTTGTATATGCACCCGGGATGTATAAAATACCGATGATGTTTGTGGTGGGGTTTTCCGTGTTATCCACCACCCCGGTGATGCTGGCCATTGTTCAGGAAAATGCCGGGAAATATCCATCTGCTGCCAACGGCCTGTTCATGATGGTCTCTTTTTTTGTGCGGTCCCTTGCCGTGTTGGTGGTGGGCGGCATCGGGGATGTGGCCGGCATGGAAAACATGTTTGCCGTCAGCGCCCTGGCAGGTTTTTTTGCAATTCCTTTTTTGATAAAGCTGGCCCGATAAATCCAAGATCGATAATCCATAAAAAATGACCAATAAGGCAGGAGAAAACAATGCTTAAGACAAATGAAGACCAGGTGGTGGAAATGTTCATGGAGTGTAAACCCGGTCCCCCCAGGGTGGGTCCGGGCTGGAAAGTGGACCACAACGGGGTTCCGTTTCTCTTGCCGGGCATCGGGGGGATCACCTTGAATGTGGGGGTGGGAGATCCTGCATTCGGCCTGGCAGGGGACCATATCGAACCCGGAGTTTCCTGCACTGCCAATGCGGACAAGCCTAATGAATTCCCCAATAATTCGCTTCAGTTTTTGTCTTGTGTTGGCAATGAGGCAAAAATTCTTACCGGAGATGCCAAAGGGGAAACCGGTGTTGTCATCGGCCATCATGGCGGATCAGAACATATCATTGTGGAATTTGCAAAAGATGTCAAAGAGCGCATGGGCTATGATGACAGAATTCGGATCAGGGCCAGGGGCCAGGGACTTGCCCTCACGGATTATCCCGGTATCCGGCTGTTCAACCTGTCTCCGGAGCTGCTCCATAAAATGAAGATCAAAACCACAGACACAGGCACACTTGTGATACCGGTCACCACCCTGGTGCCGGCCGCCTGCATGGGATCAGGTTTGGGAAGGGCCCACGTGGGTGCGGGCGATTATGATGTCATGACATCGGATGTGGACACGGTCCGGCAGTTTCATCTGGACCGCATGCGGTTCGGGGATTTTGTGGCCTTGATGGACCATGATAATTCCTATGGCAGGGCCTATAAAAAAGGGGCAGTGAGCATCGGGATCGTGGTGCATTCCGACTGCCGCCTGGCAGGGCACGGACCCGGCATTGCCACGCTTATGACCAGTCCTGCCGCCTTGATAGAACCCAAAGAAGATCCGCTGGCCAATATTGCCGACCTGCTGAAAATCGGGACCAGAATAAATTGATGCACCAGATGGCCGCCAGGCAGACCATCTGTGAAACAGGCAATTTGCAAAACCGGCAATTAATGGTATAAAGGCATCCACGGGGTTTCAACTATTTTCAAGGATACCGGTGTGAACAGAAAAAGCATTCTGCAAAAAGGCCAGGGCAGGACCCGAAAGCTTGCCAGGCTTCGTTATATTTATGAAAAAGAATCCCGGTATTTTGCCCAGGTGGCGGAAACCGCCAAGGAAATTGCCGGTAAAGAATTACTGGCCCTGGGGGCCAGGGACCTGTCTTTTGTATTCCGGGGCATCTGGTTTTCCGCGGCAAAAAGAGATTTTTACCGGATCACCTATCATGCCAGGCTTTTGTCCAGGGTATTGGTGCCGCTGGTATCGTTTGAATGTGCGGACAAGGACGTTTTGTATAAAGAGGCCGGAAAGATCCAATGGGAAGAGTTCATGACCCTGAAACAGACCTTTTCCATTGAGGCCAATGTGTCTGAATCCAGCATCACCCATTCCAATTTTGCGGGATTGCGGGTCAAGGATGCCATTGCCGATTATTTCAGGGACCGGACCAACCGCCGGCCCGATGTGGATGCCAAAGATCCGTATCTGATGGTCAATCTCCACATTCACAGAGACGTGGCCACCCTGTCTCTGGATGCATCGGTGGGGCCTTTGTACAAGCGCGGGTACAGGGAACTGTCCGTTTCTGCCCCCATGCAGGAGACGGTGGCAGCCGCCATCATCCATATGAGCGGCTGGGACGGCACCGTGCCGTTGTATGATCCCATGTGCGGTTCAGGCACCCTTCTGGCGGAAGCCTTGATGGCTTATTGCAAAATTCCGTCTCAGGTGTTCCGCACCCGTTTCGGGTTTGAACAATTGCCGGATTTTGATCCCCAGATTTGGAAAGAGATCCAGCATGCGGCAAACCAGGATATCAGGCCTCTCCCCCCGGGCCTTATTGCCGGCAGTGATATTGCGGAAAATTCCATAAATGCTGCAAAAACAAACCTCATGGGCCTGCATTACGGGGCAAATGTCCGTGTGGAACAAAAAGACTTCCGCCAGATTTTGGGCATTGAAGACAGCCTCATTGTTACCAATCCGCCCTATGGTATCCGCATGGGAAAAGACCAGGATCTCAAGGGATTTTATCAGGATCTGGGCTTTTTTCTGCGGGAGCGGTGCCGCAGGTCAACCGCCCTGGTATATTTTGGTGAACCCAGGTATATCAAACATGTTCCATTGGCACCCTCCTGGAAACAACCCTTGAAAATCGGGGGCCTGGACGGTAAACTGGTAAAATACGAACTCTATTGATACAGGACGGGAAAATGGATGTTTCCGCTACCCAGGAATCAGGCATCAAGATTTACCATGAACTCATGGCCAACAAAGTCGGCGATATACTGCTGGTATCCAGCCCCTATGATGCATTTATCATGGAAGAGGAAGGCCGTCTTTCCAACCGGATAATCAATGAATACAAAGGGCTGAATTTGTCAAAGCCCCCCCGTCTCACCTGGGTGTCTTCCGCCGGCGAAGCGTTTGAACGGCTGGAAAGCAAAAAATTCGACCTCATACTGGCCATGCCCAGTCTGGATGGAATGGATGTCCAGACCCTGGGGAAAAAAGTCAAAAAGCACTATGCTGACCTGCCGTTTTTCATGCTGCTTCACAACACATGCAATATCAACCAGTACATCTGCCTTGATAATGGAACCGCCATTGACCGGACCTATATCTGGGGGGGAAATGCCGACCTGCTCCTGGCCATCATCAAAAATTTTGAAGATGAAAAAAATGTGGGGTTTGATACTGAAAATGCCAAAGTCCGGGTGATCATCATGGTGGAGGACTCTCCCCACCATTATTCCGCCATTCTTCCGGTGATTTACAAGCAGATCGTGCTCCAGACCCAGTCGGTGATCGACGAATCCATCAATGAGGAACACCGGCTTCTCAAAATGCGGGGCAGGCCCAAGGTGTTGCTTGCCCATAGCTATGAACAGGCCATGGCGTTGTATGAAAAGTACAAACCCTATGTCTTGTCCGTGTTTTCCGACATGCGGTATCCCAGAAACGGCCGGGAGGATGAAAACGCGGGTTTCAGGCTTTTGCGCAAAATAAAACAACAGATGCCGGATCTGCCGCTGCTGGTGCTGAGCACTGAAGAGCGCTCCCGGGATATGGCCCACAAAATTCCGGCGGTGTTTGTCAACAAAAATTCAGCCAATCTCAATGACCGGATCAAAACCTTTTTTGTGGGATGCCTGGGATTCGGGGCCTTTGTCTTCAGAATGCCGGATGGTAAAGAAATCGCCAGGGCCAGCGATCTGCGTGCCATTGAAAAGATTCTGCCCGAAATCCCGGATGAATCCATTGTGTTCCATGCCAGAAACAACGATTTTTCCCGATGGCTCATGGCCCGGAGTGAAATCAGCTTTGCCTTGAGTTTAAGACCCTATACAATTGATGATTTTCCGGACCCCAAAACATTGAAGCGGTTTCTCATTGACAGTATCCGGGCCAGGCGCCAGGGAACCCGTCAGGGCCAGGTGATTGAGTTTAATTCCAAAAAATTTGATTCTGAAACCGAATTCATGAAAATCGGCACCGGTTCTCTGGGGGGAAAGGCCAGGGGTTTGGCGTTTATGGCTTCCCAGATCAAAAGAGATGATGTACTGATGAAAAAATTTCCGGATGTGCATATCAATATCCCCCAGACCTTTGTGATTTCCACGGATGGATTCAAAATGTTCATTGAGGATAACAAGCTTGCACGGCTTCTGGATCCCGGGC
Source organism: Desulfotignum sp. (assembly GCA_011390635.1). Taxonomy (GTDB): domain Bacteria; phylum Desulfobacterota; class Desulfobacteria; order Desulfobacterales; family Desulfobacteraceae; genus Desulfotignum. Next base: position 78,387 of record JAABSA010000010.1, read on the forward strand.
GGGACCTGACCGATGAACAGGTGGTGGAGGCATTTGTAAAGGCCCGTTTCCCAGACTGGCTCAAACAAAACCTGAAGGTGTACCTTGAACATGTGCACTATCCCATTGCCGTGCGGTCGTCATCATTGTTTGAAGATGCCCATTACCAGCCATTTGCCGGTCTTTATAAGACCTATATGCTGCCCAATGCCGACGATCGCCTTGAAAAACGCCTGGAGCGGCTGATCATGGCTATTAAAATGGTGTATGCCTCCACCTATCTGAAAGCACCCAGATCCTATGCCAAAAGTACCATGCACCGGACCGAGGATGAAGAAATGGCTGTCATTCTCCAGCAGCTTACGGGGCTGCGGCATAAACATTATTTTTACCCATCCATTGCCGGTGTGGCCCAGTCCTATAATTTCTATCCCATCGCCCATCTCAAGGCGGAAGAAGGTATTTCCTATATCGCACTGGGGCTGGGAAAAATCGTCATGGAAGGCGGGCAGACCCTGCGGTTCTGCCCGAAGTACCCCCAGTTTCTACCCCAGTTTTCCATGGTGGATGATATTCTGGAAAATTCTCAGAAATATTTTTATGCCTTGAAAATGGATGTGCTGCCACGCATTGATGAATTCTATGCTGATCCGGCAGAAGACCCTACCCTGGCAAAACTCGAGCTGATGGACGCCCAGGACCATCCGGTGGTGCAGCAGCTGTGCTCCACCTTTCATGCCCAGGACAACCGGATACGGGATATCTATTCCAAAAAGGGATTTCCGGTGTTGACCTTTGCCGGTATTCTCAAACACAACAGCTTTCCTTTGGCCGATATTCTGGCAGAGGTTACCCGCATCGGCAGCCGGTGGATGGGGTCCTCGGTGGAGGTGGAGTTTGCTGTGAACCTGCCGCTGGAGGTAAAGGAAAAACCGAAATTTTCATTGCTCCAGATCCGGCCCATGGGCCGGTACAAGCAGAACCTGGAGGTGAAAATTACCCGGGAGAACAGGGATAAGGCATTCTGTTTTTCTGCCCATTCCCTTGGCAATGGTGAATACAAAGATATCCATGATCTGGTGTATGTGGACCCGGAGGGGTTTGATCCCGCCCGGACACATCAGATAGCAAAAGAAATTAACAAGATGAATGCCCTTTTTAATGATACCGGGAAAAAATATGTGCTGATCGGTCCGGGCCGCTGGGGGTCATCTGACCGGTGGCTGGGCATTCCTGTGGCCTGGAATGATATTTCCAACGTAGGTGTGATGGTGGAAACCACCATTGAAAGTATCAAGGCAGATCCATCCCAGGGGTCGCATTTTTTTCAGAACATCACCTCTTTAGGGATTTCCTATATCACGGTGTCGGAAAAATCAGAAGATTTCATTGATTATGAATTTTTCAAATGCCGGATCTGCACCAACGCTACCACCTATCTTAAGCATATACATTTTGAAAACGGGATTCTCATCCGGGTGGACGGAAAAACCTCCCAGGCGGTTCTCATGCCCCAGATGCCGGATACTGCCAATGATGCAATGCCCGATATTCCGGTGATTGATAACCGGAGGATGAACCAATAACGCGTATATTGTAAGGAAGTGTGTTTCATGATGTCTTCCCATGATATTTCAAAACTTTATGACGGCAACGGCCCTGTCATTATCACCATTGACTCCCACACCGAAGGGGAAGTCACCCGCCTGATTGTGGATGGTATGCCTGAAATTTCCGGCAATACCATGATGGAAAAACTGGTCTGTTTTAAAACCCGCCATGATTCGGTCCGCTGTCTGTTGACCAAGGAACCCAGGGGATCACGTCAGGTTCTGGCGGCCCTGGTCACAGAACCGGTTACGCCGGGTGCGGCTTTCGGGCTGATCTACATGGATGCAAAAAGATATCCTTATTTGTGCGGCCATGCTACCATCGGGGCGGTGACCACCTTGGCCCGCACCGGGACCCTTTCATTGGAAGAAGGAGAAAACCAGGTGGGTATCGATACCCCCTCCGGGGTGATGAACGCCCTGGCCCATGTGCACCAGGGACAGTTGGCATCTGTTTCCATCACAATGGTGCCGTCGTTTGTGCTGGCAACCGATCAGCGGATCCAGGTGGACGGGTTTGGACCAATTTTTGTGGATCTGGTATGCACTGGCGGCTTTTTTGCAATGGTGGATGCAACCCAAATCAAACTGGCCCCGGTTCTGGAAAACAAGGCTGTGCTGGTGGACCTGGGCATGAAAATTATTGATGCCGCCAATACGCAGTTGACCGTGGTGCATCCGGAGCGGCCGGATGTCAATACCGTGGATGTGACCGAATTTTATGATTCTCACACAACAGATGGACAGGCAGGGGGCAGGGGTATGGTGGTCTATGGAGAATCCCATATGGACCGGTCTCCGTGCGGTACCGGCACCGCTTCCAAGCTGGCACTGCTGCACCATTACGGCAAAATTGGGCTGCACCAGCCCTATGCCAATGCCAGTCCCCTGGGAACGGTATTTGAGGCACAACTGGTGGAAAAAACGTATATCGGTTCCATGGACGCCTGTGTCACCCGCATTACCGGCAAGGCCTGGATCACCGGGGTGCACCATTTTGTCCTGGATAAAACCGACCCGTTTCAAAAAGGATATCTGGTCTGATGACACCTGATCTGATTTTATACAACGCCACCCTTTATACCCCTGGATCCGTGTATACTCCGGAATCGGTCTCTGTACCCTTTTCCGGTCATGTTCCCGCCACTGCCCTTGCTGTAGCAGGCCGGCACATTGCAGCCATGGGGGATGATACAACCATCCTGTCCATGGCAGGTACCGCTACCCACACCCGGGATCTGAAAAAAAAACTGGTACTGCCCGGTTTCACTGATACCCATTTTCATTTTTATGAATGGGCCGTGAACCTCAACAGCATTGATTTTGCCAAAACCGTTGATTTTGCCGGTATGGAAACTGCCGTATCCAAAAAAGCAGCCTTGCTGGGGCCTGGGAAATGGATACTGGGACAGGGGTTCAATGAATCGGACTGGCCGGAAAACCGCATGCCGGACCGGCTGGATCTGGACCGGGCCGCCCCTGAAAATCCGGTATGCATCTGGCGGTGTGATCTGCACCTGGCGGTGGCCAATTCCATGGCCCTGTCCCTGGCCGGAATTGATTCATCGACTCCCGATCCGGAAGAAGGCGTGATCGTTCGGGATGGCAGCGGATCTCCCACCGGAGTTCTCAAGGAGAGCGCCCCCAATATGATCCGGGCCGTGGTACCGGAGCTGACGCAGGTCCAGCTGCTGGAAAACATGGAAAAAGCCATGGCCCTTGCCCACGGCATGGGCCTCACCGGTATCCATGATATCCGGCTCATGGGCGGCAAAGAGGGGGCCACGGCATGGAAAGCCTGGCAGTCTCTTCATGCCGATGGAAAACTGGCGTTGCGCTGTCATGTGACGCTGCCCGGGGAAATGACCCGCCAGGCGGTGGAGCTGGGTCTGTGTACCGGGTTCGGGGATGATATTTTGCGCATCGGACATTTGAAATTCTTTAGTGACGGCGGCATGGGTGCCAGGACGGCCTGGATGACAGAACCCTACCTGGATGCGGAATACGGAATGCCCCTGACACCAATGGAGGAGATTGAACAGGCGGTGATTGTTGCGGACCGGGCCGGTCTTTCCTGTATGGTCCATGCGGTTGGGGACCGGGCTGTTCGTGAAATTCTTTCAGTCTTTGCCGGGGTGCAGGCCCGCAACCAAAGCAATTGCCGGATTCCCCACCGCCTGGAACATGCCCAGATGATTATGCCGGGGGATCTGCAGGTGTTGGGCCGGCTGAAAAATCTGGCGGTTTCCTGCCAGCCCAACAACATGAGTCTGGATATTTCCATGATCGACCAGTGTGCCGGCCAAAGAGGAGAACTTGCCTATAATTTCAAACATATTCTGGCCACAGGCGTTCCCACCATGTTCAGTTCTGATGCTCCGGTGGCTGATCCCAATCCCTTTTGCGGCATCTATTCGGCTGTCACCCGCAAACGCATGAACAAAACCCCGAAAGCCGGCTGGTACCCGGAACAGTGCCTCACCGTTGACCAGGCCGTGCAGGGGTATACCCTGACTCCGGCCGTGGCATCGGGCATGGGAGAATCTCTGGGCAGCCTGGCTGTGGGAAAATGGGCGGACCTCATTGTGGCAGACCGCAATATTTTTGCCATTGATCCGGAGGACATTGCTGACGCCAGGGTTGTGCTGACCCTGTTTGACGGAAAAATTGTCTATGAACGATAAAGACCGGTTTTTTCTGGAAACCATTTTCAGCCGCTCTGCAGACGGGTTGATGATCTGTGACGGCCAGGGCCGGATATTGAAAATGAACCAGGCAGCGGAACGGCTCAACGGCATAAAGGCATCGGATGTTCTGGGAAAAGATGTCAGAACGTTGGTGACAGAAGGCCAGATCAACCGGTCCGCCACCCAGGAGGTGCTGGAAACCCGGCGCCAGGTAAGCCTGGTACAGACTACCCCTCGATCGGGCTATTCCCTGCTTGTGACAGGCACTCCCGTGTTTGACGATACCGGTGGCGTTGCCTATGTGGTGGTGAACGAGCGCGATATTTCCCTGATCCGGGACATGCGCAGAAAACTGGCCCAGGTGCGCCAGGAATCGGAAAAAATGCGTGATGAACTTGCGGAACTGAGCCTGCGGGAACTGGCAGACAACCATATTGTGGCCAAAAGTTCTTCCATGAAACAGACGGTGCACCTGGCACTTAAGCTGGCACGTATCGGTGCTTCCAATATCCTGCTCCAGGGGGAGTCCGGCACCGGCAAGGGGCTGCTGGCAAAGTTCATACACAAACACAGCCTGCGGGACGGCAGGCCGTTTATACAGATCAATTGTGCCGCGTTACCGGAGAATTTACTGGAAGCGGAACTGTTCGGGTATGAAAAAGGGGCATTTACCGGTGCCAGGGATACCGGCAAAGCAGGTCTGTTTGAGCTGGCAGCCGGAGGGACTCTTTTTCTGGATGAGATCGGCGAACTGTCCCCCGTTGTTCAGGCCAAGCTGCTCAAATATCTGGATGACCAGGAAATCATGCCCGTGGGCGGTACCAAACCCAAGAAAATAGACTGTTCCATTCTTGCTGCCACCAACCGGGATCTGGAACAGCAGACCCGAAAAAAATTGTTCCGCCTGGACCTGCTCCACCGGCTGAACACCTTTACGCTGGTTATTCCGCCCCTGCGGGACCGGCCCGAAGATATTGTAGAACTGACCCGAATCTGTCTGACACGGTATAACAAAAAATACAACCGCCGGGCCCAGATTGGGTACAGGGCCCTGCAGGCATTGAAATCCCATTCTTTTGCCGGCAATGTCCGGGAGCTGGTCAATATCATCAAACAGGCAGTGGCCATGTGTGAACGCCGGCAGCTTGATGATTACCTGGTAAGGTTCACGGAAACACCACTGACTTCGTCTGCCGGCCCCGATATGCGGGATGCCTGCAAAGGTCTTGTCCAGGCAGTTGAAGTGGTGGAACATGACATGCTCATGCAGGCGGCTGCCTGCTGCAGAACTACCCGGGAAGCCGCTTCTTTTCTGGGGATCAGCCAGCCCACGGTGGTCAGAAAATGTAAAAAACACGGCATCGTTATAAAGCCGTGATTCTTTTTTGAATCAGAAGTGGGTTGGTTCCACATTACAAAAGGATTTGTGAAAAACAGCTTGATTCATTATCGAATCGAATCGTATTTAATATAATAACAAGTAGTTGTCTGACAACAAGTGATTTATTTATGAATCAAGTCTTTGAATAAAATGGATATGATGGGCATGAAAATTGTAATAATATATTTATTTTCAATATGTTGCAAATATTTTATCGATTCTGGCACACATATTGTATAGTTAATTGTATTGTAAGCTGGTGTGAATAGATTCGGTTATGTCCCACAGGAATACGTAAAAACCAATGAAGGTGTTGATCTATGAAAGAAAAACCTTGGAAACCCTGGCTGCTGCTGTCACCTTCCCTGACAGCCGTATTTTTGCTGCTCATTGTTCCGGTCTGTTTTGTGGTGGTCTACAGTTTCTGGCTCAGGGCCCCCAGCGGCATGGATATTCCGGCATTTCAGTTCGGCAATTATGCCAAATTTTTTGCAGATTCCTTTTATCCCGTCATTCTGCTCAATACCATCCGGGTTGCCCTTGAAACCGTTTTTATCTGTCTGATCATGGGCTATATCCCGGCCTATTTTTTTTACCGCACCGAATCCCGGTTAAAACCGTTTCTCATGATTCTGGTCATGCTGCCCTTCTGGATCAGTTTTATCATCCGTACCCTAAGCTGGATCAATATCCTGGGAGATTCAGGTCTGATCAACCACCTGCTGTTGAAATATGGCATGATTACCACCCCCCTTCCCATGCTGTACAATGAAGGGGCCGTGATCATGGGATTGATTCAATATCTGCTGCCTTTCATGATTTTAAATATATATGTGAGTCTGGATGGTATTGACAAAAGTCTGACAGAGGCGGCCCAGAGCCTGGGGTGCACGGAATGGCAGGCATTCCGGGAGGTTACCCTGCCCCTGAGTCTGCCCGGGGTGAGTGCCGGGTGTCTTCTGGTATTCGTGCTCACCTGCGGCACCTATCTGCCGCCCATGATCCTGGGAGGACCGAATAATGAAATGATTGCCAACCTGATCTTCAAGCGGGTCATCGGCACCCTGGACTGGCCGTTCGGGTCGGCGATTTCCGTCATTCTCCTGTTGCTGCTGGTCATCATCGTCTATACCTATAACCGGTATATGGGCATTAACCAGATATTCAAATCCCTGAGCAAAGGGTAAAGGGAAAAGATATGAAAAAACTGATTTCCGGCTGGACCCTGATCAAACTCTATACCATTCTGGTGTATGTCTGGATGTTCGCTCCCATTGTGGCGGTGGTGATACTGGCGTTCAACCCCCAGCAGTTCGGTACCTTTCCCATGGAAGGGTTCAGCTTCAAATGGTTTGTCAAGCTTTCCCAGAACTCCACCATCCTGGATGCCTTTAAAAACTCTCTGGTGCTGGGCTCGCTCACCGCTGTTTTTGCCACTGCCATCGGTGTCCCGGCGGCCCTGGCCTTTATCCGGTATGAATTCAAAGGCAAGGAGTTTTTAAACACCATGCTCATTGCGCCCATCATGATTCCGGAAGTGATCCTGGGTGTGGCCCTGCTGTTGTTCATCCGGTGGCTGCAGCAGCCAAAGAGTTTTGCCCTGCTGCTCATCGGCCATGTGGTGCTGACGCTGCCCTATGTGCTTCTCATTGTCCAGGCGCGGCTGGTGGGAATCAAACGCGAGTATGAAGAAGCAGCCCTGTCTTTAGGGGCCAGCCCGTTTCAGACCTTTAGAGAAATCACCTTTCCATTGCTGGCCCCGGCCATTTTTGCGGGCATGCTGTTTGCCTTTACCATTTCATTTGATGATGTCACCGCCACTCTTTTCTGGGCAACTGCCCAGAACCAGACCGTGCCGGTCCAGATATTCAGTATGCTCAGAACGTCCATCAGCCCTGAAATCAACGCCCTGGGAGCGGTCATGATCCTGTTGACCGTGTCGATTCCCCTGGCGGCAGGCTATGTGGCACGGCGATTTGCCAGGGGGAATACCCCCTGAATCGAATATGACAGCACCCGGTTTTTTGGTCGGTGTGCATCCGGTATTTTAACGTGAGAGAAAAAGGAGAAGACAATGGGAAAACAATTGAAAAAACGGCTGGATGATGTGTATCAAAACTATCTGGAAGGAAACATCACCCGGCGGGATTTTGTCAAGTTTGCCGGCATTGCAGGTGCTGCTCTGGGATTGGCAGGCGGACCTTTCGGCCTGATGGGCAACGCCTTTGCCAGCAAATCCATTACCTGTCATTCCTGGGGAGGAACTACATCAGAAGCATTGCGTAAATTTGCCTTTGATCCCTTTACCAAAGCAACCGGCATTGAAGTCATTGATGCGGCCTTCACCGGCATGGATGCATTTTTAACCCAGGTGAAAGCTTCCTATCCTCCCGGAGGAGAATTTAATATTGCCCATCTGAGTGCGGTGTATGATTATGCCCGTTATACGGATCTGGGGTTCGGTGTGGTCCTGGATGAAAGTAAAATTCCCAATCTCAAGAATGTCATGACAAAAATGACCGATACTCTGAGAGGTATCACCAACGGTACTTTGTCAACAGTTCCCTATGACCTGGGCCAGACCGGCATCGCCTATAACACCAACCATATCTCCAAGGAAAAAGCGGAAAAACTCGGCGCATCCTTGCTCTATGACAAGAGCCTGAAAGGCAAACTGGGCTCCTGGGGCGGGGATTTTAGAACCAATATGTGGTATGCGGCCCTGCACACCGGTCAAAGTCCCAATAACATCACAGATGTGGATGCGGTATGGGATGCTTTGACAGAACAGCGGAGCATGATGAAAAAATACTGGGCATCCGGATCGGAACTCATGAGTCTGCTGGCCAATGGTGAAATTTCTGCGACAGTGGCCTGGTCCGGCCGGGTGGCAGCTCTACAGGATCAGGGACACCCCATTGGATACCTGGCACCTGACGGAACCTATTCATGGATGGAATACATGTATGTGCTCAAGGGTACGGACCTGGAAGTGGCCCAGCAGCTGCTTAATTTCATGCTCGAACCAGAAGCCTCCATTGCCGTGGCCCAGGGACAGAAATATCCACCGGCACTGGACCCCACCAAAGTGGAAATGCCTGAAGATGTGAAAAAACTACCGGCTTTTGATCCCACCGGCAAGCTCAACGGGTATCTGTTTGCAGATCCGGCCTACTGGAACAAGCACCAGCTGGAATGGGCGGAAAAATGGGACCGGATTATGGCAGGTGCATAAATTGGGGTACATTACATGAACCTGGTACCCCGGCGGCATGGCTGCCGGGGGCCTTTTCCATAAAAATTGGGAGATAACTGGTTTGACACACGCAAAAGACCCGGCCTTTGTCAGGTTCCAGGGTATTGAAAAACGGTTTGGTGATCTGGTGGCAGTGCAGCCCATGGATCTGGATATTCCTGAAGGGTCCTTTGTTACCCTGCTGGGTCCGTCAGGGTGCGGAAAAACTACGCTTCTCCGGATGTTGGCCGGACTTGAACCACCAACCCGGGGGGACATATTCATCAAGGGAAAGCGCATTAACGACACCCCCATCCACAAGCGCAACCTGGGCATGATATTCCAGAACTATGCGTTGTTTCCCCATAAAACAATTTTTGATAACGTGGCCTTCGGCCTCAAATACCGGGATGTGTCAAAAACCGTGATGAAGGAAAAAGTGGAAAAAGCCCTGGAAACAGTCCGGCTGCCCGGGGTGGGAAACCGGATGCCCTCCCAGCTTTCAGGCGGCCAGCAGCAGCGCATCGCTTTGGCCCGGGCCATTGTCATTGAACCGGATGTTCTGCTGATGGATGAACCGTTGTCTGCCCTGGATGAGAACCTGAGAGAAGACATGCGCCGTGAGATTGATAATCTCCAGATGGAACTGGGGGTGACCACGATTTTTGTCACCCATGACCAGAGAGAAGCCTTGTCCATGTCCGACAAGGTGGTGGTGATGAAAGACGGATATATTCAGCAGGAAGGAGAACCAGAAGAGGTTTATAACAACTCCGTCAACCATTTTGTAGCGGATTTTCTGGGGCATTCCAATTTTCTCAAAGCCCGTGTCCAGACCCGTAAAAACGGGTATTACGAGGCCAAACTCTTGGATGACAGCATCTGTCTGGCCAGTCCGGTGGGGGAATTCGATGTGGGCGAAGATGCCGAGATCGTCATCCGTGCCCAGAAAATGACCCTGGGGTATCAAAAGGATTATGCAAAAGAAGACGACATGAACTTCTTTTTTGGAAAAATTAAGGACCGCAGCTATATGGGAGGAGAGGTGAGTTATTTTGTGGAACTTGCCGACGGACAGCTGCTGCATGTGATCAATTTTGTAAAACGCTCTCCCTATCGCCGGGGTGATGAGGTGTATATCAGGGTGGATCCGTTCCACTGCAGGTTGTTACAATTATGACATAACCCGGATGGGTTTTTACCAAAAAAAATGACGAAAGAATGGCTGAGGCCCTGCGGCATTCTCACACAAGAGGTGCGTGCGGCAAAGGAGAAAATGAGGCACCAGTGACTGATGATTCTCACAACGGTATTATCCATGGCAGTTTCATATGGATCAAGCAGACCCTGGAGCCGGGGGCCAGTTATATTATTTTTGAAAATGACCTGACACAGGGGGATGGGTCCATATTTGAGCCTTCCCACATGGCCTATGCCCATTTTTCGGCAAATGCCTATACCTGGAAAAAGGTTTTGGATGATAAACTGGAAAGAGAGTACCTGGTGGTGTGCATCGGTACGGGCAAAGAAGATGAGGTTTTGGGCCAGGTCATGGGATACGGGTTTCCCAAGGATACGGTCTATTATTTATATAAGGCAAAAGAGGCGTGACATGAAGACAGACAGAACCATAACAGACACAACCATAGATGTCCGGTTTGATTATTCAAAAGAGCAGAAAACCGTTCTGCTTTCCCAACTGGAAGAAAGCACCAGAGCTTTTCTGGAAACTTACGGCAACGCCCAGTTCTGCGGCAGAAAATTTGCGGACATCGTCCAACAGGGAAACGGTCAGGCAAAATGGGAAACCCTGCTGGCTGCCACCGGGTATGAGGGATATCCAAAGGATTTTTTTACGACCGTATTATCGGCCATTGCCAAAGGCGAGGGGCAAACCCTGTCCATAAATGGTGTTACCCTCCCCCATACAATGCTGGTGGCCATACTGGAACAGGTGATTCCCGGCCATGGGTATGTGTCGGTGAAAAATACAGACCAGCTCGTTACCCTGACCAACCATGATATTCCGGATACCGATAGAGATTCCCTCCAGGCGGTGATTGAAAAATATCCGGTACGTCTGTCCCGGCATACCATCCGGCAGATGATGGTTTCCAGAGATGTGGCCTACCAGTACCTGCCCTTTGTGGAGGAACTGGACAACATCGGCCACACCAATACCTGGATCGGCCAGTTCCATGAGGGTTTGCTGGAACAGATGTACCAGAACCGGGTGATCTTTCTCCTTAACATGAGCTGCCCGGTATACTGCCGGTTCTGCTTCAGAAAACACAAAGACTCCAGAAACGAGAAAAATCCCACCCCCACGGATGTAATGAAGGCAGTGGCCCATGTAAACACATCTCCCTCCATCAAGGAGATCGTGATCACCGGCGGTGATCCCTTCATGAACAGAAAAAACATGGCCGCCGCCATTGACGGCCTCATGGAAGTGGAGCATGTCCAGACACTTCGCCTGGCCACAAGGTCCATTGCCTATTATCCGGAGTTGTTTCTGGAAAAAGAAGGGGAATATCTCAAATATGTGAAACAAAAAAGCCTGGAGTTGAACCGGAACGGCAAGCGCATGGAAGTGGCCACCCATTTTATCCATCCGGATGAGGTGTCCCCGGAAAGCCTGGACATTATCTCGGACCTGGTGAAAAACGGGATCGCCGTGTACATCCAGACCCCTTTTCTGAGCGACTGCAACGACACCGGGCCGGAACTGGTGCGCCTGTTCAGCCTGCTGCGGGGGGCCGGGGCGGAACTGCACTATATCTATATTCCCTGCAGTCCCATCCACGGCAATTCCATTTACTGGAAACCCTTGTCAGACGGCATTGACATGGCCATGCACCTGCGGGCCCACCTGTCCGACCGGGTGATCCCCAGGATCTGCACCGCCACGCCCATCGGCAAAATGGACTGGTATTCCAGCGGCTGGGCCGTGGAAAAAGTAGCGGACAATGAGAATTTCATCTGGATCAGGACCCCTTATACCCCGGCATATTTCAAGGCCTTTGCGCCACTGGCCAATTCTTTGACCAATATCCGGATCAATGACGAAGGCACCATCGATATCCAGTACATGGCAAAAATCGGCAATGACGATTACCTGGTGGGCAGCCGTCCCAAAAAGAAGGCACCATTGAATTCTCCGGCATCCCCGGAAGACCTGGACCGCCTCCAGGCATCTCTGGTGGAAAACCTCCAGACCGGCACCGCCATTGTGAATACCGGCCTTACCGGCCTGTCCCGGGTGCATGAAACCCGGGTGTGCATCCAGCCCTGGGCCGGAGAGGCTGAAATGGCCTATATTGCACAGGATCACAGGATCACCGATGTCCTGGTGGCAGGGGAGGCAGTGGAAAATCTGTTTGAAATCCGGAATGTGGCTGATCAGCTCACAAAGATTCCCCATGTCAATGCCCTGCGGGTGCGCTCCATGAAATTTGCCACCGATCCGATGGCCTTTACCCGGTCAACGGTGAATGTCCTGGGGGATATCAACCGGCTGTCCGTGGTAGAGCCCCTGCGCCTGGAAATTGACACCTGGTTTGTGGTGGATGCGGATCTGACCCCTGATCATGCTATTGTCACCCGCCGGCTGAATCACAAGGGCATTACCGTATATGCCAATGTGCCTCTGCTGGGCGGGGTCAATGACAATGATGCACATATCCATGACCTGGCCTATACCCTGCGCAGTGCCGGCATTGAATTTCACCACCTGTATGTGGCCGGCCTGCCGGTTCAGGCAGACTGGAATGCGGCCCATCCCATCGATTCCTACGATGTCATCGACATCGCCACCAGGGTCCGGCGGGAAGGTTCCGGCAGAGAGATCCCCAGGTATATCATTGCCACCCCTCTGGGAGAGGTGGATTATGGCCTGACCTCTTCTTTTATCCGGGAAGGCGATGCCGTGAAAGCAAAACTGGGCTGCTATGATGAGGTGTATTACAAAAGCATGGATCCGCAATTTCAGTATCCTGAAGCGGTCACAATATCAGATGACGGCCATCCGGTAGTGCCTGTGCCCGGGATGATAAAAACCAATGATTTTGTGGTGTCATAACCAAAAAAAATACAGATAACTTGATTATCAGAGAACGGAACGGGGTCAAGCTTGTGTTAAAGGCACAGACAATGCCAATAGCGCAAGCCTGACCTCACGCATTTGATCATCGAGTATAAAGGAAGCATGGTATGAGATACCCGTATATCGCCTATTGTGAAGATGTTGAGATTGTACCGTTGTTCAGGGGGTTGAAAGGCAATCCCCTGGTTGTGGACCTGTCTGTGGGATCTTCTGTTTTCGATGCAGTGGATGTGATGGATCAGAAAGCCTTCCAGGCCTGGCTGGACCAGACCATGAAAGGCCGGCACGCCTGGGGACTGGCGTCCTACCTGGAAGACAGAGAAACCATATTGTCCGAGTATCCACAAATGAGAGAAGAATCCCGGTATTTTCACCTGGGCCTGGATATTATCGTGGACCTGGGTACCCCGCTCCATGCCCCGCTGGACAGCGTGGTCCAGGAAAGCGGGTATGAAGAAGGCCAGGGCAATTACGGGGGCAATGTGCTGCTGCGGCATGACAGCCCAGGCTTTGACACCTTTTACAGCCTTTACGGCCATCTGAACAAAGAAAAGCTGCCCGCCCCCGGGGACCGGTTTGCCGCAGGAGAGGTGTTTGCCTTTATCGGCGATTTCCATGAAAACGGCTACTGGTTCTTTCACACCCACCTCCAGGTCATCACCCAGAAAGGATATGACCAGGGCTGGGTGTCCAAAGGCTATTGTTCAAAAAACGACCTGGCCGTGATGGACCAGCTCTGCCCGTCGCCGCTGTCCCTGTTCAGAATATAGCAGATTCGTTTATTTGAGACTGCCCCGGTTCAGGGATGTTTGCCATTGACCTCAGCTGCCGGTACTGGTAGACAATGACAAAAGGAGAAAATCCATGAGCCCTGTCAAAGCAGCTGTGTGCCGGTTTAAAAAAAATGCCGGCACCGTACAAAAAGCGGTTGAACTGGCTGACGCGTTTGCACATCTGCCCAGAGGGGCCAGGGTGGTGATCAAGCCGAACATTGTGGTGTGGCTCAACGGACCGTTCCCCAAATGGGGTGTGATCACTACCAGTACCATTGTGGAAGAGACGGTTGTCCTGCTCAAAGAATACGGAATCAGCGATATTACCATTGTGGAAGGCAGTCTTCAGATGATCCCCGAAGACAAACATATCGGGCAGAAAGCCTTTGCAGGTCTGGGCTATCTCAAGCTCAAACAAAAATACGGGGTGACGCTGCGGGATGTGTGGGAACGGCCCTTTGATACGGTGAATATCGGCGATGGGATGACCCTCAGGGTCAATGCCGATCTCATGGCATCGGATTTTCTGGTTAATCTGCCGGTATTGAAAACCCATGCCCAGGTCAGGGTCAGCCTGGGAATCAAGAATCTGAAAGGGTTTCTTAACGTCAGTTCCCGGAAAAAATGCCACAGCGCGGACCTTGAAAAAGATCTGGATTACATGATCTCACGCCTTCCCGGTCTGATGCCGCCTTCCGCCACCATTATTGATGGAATTTACAGCCTTGAACGGGGGCCGTCTTTTGACGGGAAACCACGGAAAAGCGATCTGGTTATTGCATCGTCTCATCCGGTGGCCGCGGATCTGGTGGGTGCCAGGGTACTGGGACATGATCCGGATGACATTCCCTATCTAAAGCATGCCGCAGCGGATGCCGGGCTGTCCACCGATCTGTCAGGAATATCGGTGAAGGGTGAATCCATTGATGATGTGGCCGTTTTTCACAGGTTTACCTTTCCCTATAATGAGGACAATACCCTGCCCCTGGGCATGGAAAAAATGGTCATCAAGGGGCTGACATTTCACAAATTTGATGCAACCCTGTGCACCTATTGCACGCCGCTGATCGGTATGCTGCTGACCATCATATCCATGTCTTATAAGGGGAAACCCTTTGATTCGGTGGAGTTTCTGACCGGCAAGCGCCTGCGGCCTTCTCCCGGCATGAAAAAAAGTATTCTGGTGGGGCAGTGCATATGCACCCGCAACAAAAACCATGACGGTCCCCAGGAAATTGTCAGAATCAAGGGGTGCCCCCCGGATCCGGTCCAGGCGGCCAGTGCATTGCAGTCCATCGGTATCGATGTGGACCCGTCAGTGTTAACAAATTTTGAAATGGCCGGGGCGTTTATGATGGAACGGTATAAAGACCGCCCGGAGTTTGATGCATCCTATTATACAATCTGAAAGGTGGCTGAAATGACCAGAGTTGTCAGCACCCGGAATATCCGGTTCATGATCAGGGAAGTGTTTGATGCAGATTCTCTGACGACGTATCCTTACTATGACCGACATACCCCTAAGATGTTTGATATGGTGACGGATGCGGCGGTAAAGCTGGCCACCCAGCTGATGTATCCGGTTCTGACAGAGATGGACCGAAACCCGCCGGTGCTTGAAAATGGACAGGTAAAGGTGCACAGGGCCGTAAAAAAAATCATGGCTGAATTCGGTAAGGGCGGGTGGATTGCCGCAGGATTCCCGGAATCCCATGGCGGGGAGCAGATCCCGCTGATTATCCGGTCTGCCGCAAGCTTTGTGTTTGCAGCTGCCAATTATTCAGCCTCTGCCTATCCCGAGCTGACCGCCGGCGCAGCGGAACTGATCACCTCTTTCGGCAGCCGGCACCTGATAGATACCTATGTGCCCCGCATGCTGGCCGGCCGGTGGCAGGGCACCATGGCCCTGACTGAACCCCAGGCGGGAAGCTCTCTCACAGATATCACCACCACCGCTTCCAGGGACGACAATGGGCGGTTTAAAATCAAAGGCATCAAAACCTTTATATCTGCCGGGGACCATGACGGGGTGGAGAATGTGGTGCATCTGATGCTGGCACGGATGGAAAACGCACCTCCCGGCGCCAAGGGCATCTCTTTGTTCGTGGTGCCCAAAAAACGGCTGGATAACAAGGGGAATCTGGTTTCCAATGATGTCACCACCGCAGCTGTGTACCATAAACTGGGGGGACGGGGTATCCCTGCTTTGGAGTTGTCCATGGGGGAAAAAGATGACTGCCATGGATGGCTGGTGGGGGAGGAAAACAAAGGCCTTTCCCATATGTTCCAGATGATGAATGAGGCCAGAATCCTGGTGGGTCTGGGCGCATGCGCCATTGCTTCGGCTGCCTGTTATGCGGCCCTGGATTACGCTAAAAACAGACCTCAGGGCAGATCGATTACCCGGAAAGATCCCATGGCCCCTCCGGTTCCCATTATAGAACATGCTGACGTCAAGCGGATGCTGCTGTTACAGCGATCGGTCGTAGAGGGCGGGTTTTCCCTGATTCTGCAATGCGCCATGTATGCGGACCTGATCCGGGTGTCCGAGGGTGATGAAAAGGAACGGTACCAGCTGCTGCTGGATCTGCTGACACCGGTTGCCAAAACATTTCCCTCAGAATACGGATTTCTGGCCGTCAGCAGTGCCATCCAGTGTTTCGGGGGGTACGGGTATTGTGAGGATTTTCCAGTGGAACAGTATCTGCGGGATATCCGGATTCATCCCATCCATGAAGGGACTACCGGCATACAGGCAATGGACCTTCTGGGCCGGAAACTGGTCATGAAAAATGGAAAGGCCGGGCTCCTTTTTCTTGAAGAACTGGATCAAAGCATTCAGATGGCACACCCATTTCCCGGACTGGCACATGCTGCCCTGGCCCTGGCAGATGCCAAAAAAGTGCTTGAAACGGTTGCCGGAGCCCTTTTTAAAATAGCCGGACAGGGAAAAATCGATGCCTTTTTAGCGGATGCCACCCTGTTTCTGGAATTTTTTGGTCTGATAGTGATTGCATGGCAGTGGCTGCTCCAGGGGGTTGCAGCGGAAAAAGCCCTGGCGGCAAACCCTTCCAGAAAGGAGGAACGGTTCTACCGGGGCAAGCTGTATGCCATGCACTATTTTTTCAGGTATGAACTGCTCAGAATCCACGGCCTGTCTGTGCGGCTCATGGATGGCGATCACCTCACCCTGGACATGGATCCTGAATACTTTACCGACTATTGAGCGCTTTACCACAGCAGCTTCCTGGTCCTGCGCATCCAGCAGCCTGTCCCGGTGCCGAGCCGCAGCAGGCTGTATCTCCCAGTCCTGGTTTTCTCATTTTCGCCGGGCCGGACATGGCGGAATGGGCTGATATCTGTTTGCTCAGGCTGGTACTTCCGCAGGTGCTGCACCTGGGTTCATTCCCGGAACCGGCGATGAGCAGTTCGCTGGTGCGGCCGCAGTCATTGCATATAAAATCAAATAAGGGCATGAGATCTATCCTTTAGCAATCAGTATTTTTCATGCTGTTTTCTTTTACTTTTTAGAGGTAAAACAGCCACTTGCTGATACCGTCTCTGATATTGAACTGCAAATCATATGCCAGTTTGGAATAAAACTGGAAACATATTTGAATATCTATGATTAAAGACAGTTAACAATAGAGTTGTTTAACGGATCGTTTTCTTGCGGAATCCGGAATCGCAGGAATGCGACCTGTGAAGGCGCATGATGCAGTCTTTATTCATAAAAGAATCTGAGCAATGCGGCCCCTGTGTGGAAGGAATTCAGCGCAATGATCCTTAAGGGGTCTTTTCTTTCAGATATGCATCGAATTTTTCGAGAACTTCCGGCACATTTTTTCGGCCAAAACCAACGCGAAAAGCGTTCGACCCTTCCTTGTAAAGTGTTCCCGGCAGCAGCAGTATGCCTGCTTTTTCCATAAGATCCGTGCAGAACGCCTGCACCCTTCCTTTCAGCAGAAGGGGAAATGCAACCGATCCGGCTTTTGGCCGATACCACTGGAACAGATCGGCATGGTTTGTAAAAAAGCGGTCCAGTTGATCGAGGTTGTTGTGAATGATCCGGAGGTTGCGTTCAGCGATTTTACCGGCGTTCTGTAACGCAATGGTGGCCAGAAACTCGCTTGGCGCACTGTTACAGATGGTGGTGTAATCCTTGAATACAGACAGTTCATTATAAATACGGGTGTTGCGGGTAGCAACCCAGCCGATTCTCAGACCGGCAAGGCCGAATGTTTTGGACATGACACCCAGAGACACGGCCCGATCATTGATATCGGCTGCAGCCGGCAGGCGGTCAGATGGATCCAGTTCAAGGCCCCGGTACACTTCATCGGAGAAAATGATAAAGCCGTGCTGTTCTGAAAGTTCTGAAAGTTTGTGGATGAATGCGGGACCAGGCAGAAAACCGGTGGGATTGTGGGGGAAATTGACCACCACCACTTTTGTTCGGGGGGTCAGAAGCGTCCTGAGCACCGCAAGATCGAGTTCCCATTTGTGCCCAGGATCACCCCGCCATTCTGAAACCCCGGCACCGATGCTCCGGGCCACTTCAGCAAGAGACTGATAGCAGGGCGCATGCACGATGACATGATCCCCGGAGCCAAGAGTGACATTCATGAAATTGAAGATCGCTTCCTCTGCCCCGGCGTGCACAAGCACGTGGTCGGCGGTGATCTGTTCGTACAATGCTGCAACCGCCTGACGCAGCCCAGGATCGCCTGATGATTCCGTATACCCGAGCCAAAGCGACTGGAACTTTTCCTGTGCATGGGGGTCAAGTGCGAGCAGATCCCGCAGTTCCATGCTTTCACAATCCGAGGTACACAGCAGATAAGGGGCGGAAAACTCATGTTTTGCAAAGTAGCGTTCAAGCCTGAACGGTTCGAGTTTCATGGTAAACATTCCTTATATCGTCAGGGTATGACCGTTATTGAGATCAGGACAGTCTGTCAGAAATTGTCCATCTGTTCCAGAAAATGGGTGTCAATATTTCCGTCTTGAAACTGTTTGGTTTCAAACACCTTTTTATAAAAGTCAATGGTGGTGGCAATTCCGGTGATTTCAAATTCATCCAGTGCCCGTTTCATGCGGCGGACGGCCTGGAGACGGTCCGGGGCCCACACACACAGCTTGCCGATGAGCGAATCATAAAACGGGGTGACCATGTACCTGTCGTGAATATGGGTATCCAGGCGGACGCCGTGACCGCCGGGGAAGATCACCGATGTGATCTCGCCGGGGGAGGGCATAAAGTTATCGGTCGGGTCGGATGCATTGATGCGGCACTCCATGGCCCAGCCGTTCAGAAGGATATCTGCCTGGACCAGACCCAGTTTTTTTCCGGCGGCAATGTCGATCTGTTTTCTGACAATATCCAAACCGGTAATTAGTTCTGTGACCGGATGTTCCACCTGGACCCTTGCGTTCACCTCCATGAAGTAATGGTTTTTGTCCTTGTCCACCAGGAATTCCATGGTGCCGGCATTGGTATAATCAAAGGCCCTGGCAATGCGTATGGCGGTGCTGCCCAGCTGTTCTCTCAAGGCTTCATCCACAAAGGAGGAAGGGGCTTCTTCTATGAGTTTCTGGTACCGCATCTGGATGCTGCATTCCCTTTCCCCCAGATGTACGTAATTTCCAAACTGGTCTCCAAGAATCTGGATCTCGATGTGCCTCGGTTTTTCAATATACTTTTCCAGGTACAGGGCAGGATTCCCGAATGCGGCCCCGGCCTCGGCAGATGCCACGGAAAAAGCGGCCAGCAGGTCCTGCCGGTTTCTGGCTATGCGCATGCCCCGGCCGCCCCCGCCGCCTGCTGCCTTGAGGATCACGGGATACCCCACCTGATCCGCTGCATCACAGGCCGCCGCAGGGGTTGCGATCACATCGTCACTGCCCGGAATGACCGGAATACCCAGTGCCATCAAGGTCTGCCGTGCCGCGGATTTGTCCCCGGCCCTGGCAATGGTCCTGGCCGACGGTCCGATAAAGGCAAAGCCGCTGTCCTGGCAGGCCTGTGCAAAGGAGGCGCTTTCAGACAGAAATCCGTATCCCGGGTGGACGGCATCCGAACGGGTTTCCCGGGCCGCCGCAATGACGGCATCCTGATTCAGGTAGCTTCTGCGGCTCAGGGCCGGACCGATATGCACCGCTTCATCTGCCTGTTTGACAGGGAGGCTGTCCATGTCTGCATCGGAATATACGGCAACGGTTCTAATCCCCATTTCCCTGCAGGTCCGGATGATACGCAGGGCGATTTCCCCTCTGTTGGCAACAAGGATTTTTTTGAATGTCATTATTTTTCACCCAGCGCAATTTCCATCAGTGCTTGGTTTTTCATGACCGGTTCCTCGTTTTTCACCAGGATTTTTTTCACAACTCCGGTCTGGCCGCACCGGATTTCGGTAAAAATCTTCATGGATTCGATCATGCAGACAACGTCTTCAGGCTTGACCGATTGCCCTGGCTCTACCAGCGGGAGTGCATCCGGTGAAGATGACCGGTAAAAGGTGCCCATGACCGGCGATATTATGGTGTGGATGTTTTTTTCCATGGTTCTCCTTATTATTTTTTGTGACATATATTTTTAAACATATATATAGTGCGCAAATACATGCAGTAAATTTTTAAAAATACTTGACATATATTTTGAATCTATGTCAAGTATATTTTTTCTGGCGATAATATTCAGGATAACATTATGACTGAATCACTCACTTTGACAACCTTGTTCACGCCTGGAGACCTGTTTGACATAAAAGATGCTGAACCAGGGCCTGCCCGGGGAGTGCGCCTGAGGATCGGAGTGTCTGCCGGCCTTGATTCACCCTATATATGGGCCGGACTTGCCAATCTCTGTGCCCGGTTAAGCTTTGAATCCCTTGTTCTGGACCATTCGATCCTTGCTGATGTGGAAAAAATTCCTGAAGATGCGCCCTGTATTATCGTATTTTTCGAACCGGTTCAGACCGGACATTCCGGCCGTGTAATCCTTCACAAAGCCGGATCCAACCGGGTTCATATCTCAGGCACGTCAGCAACCGGCCTGTCCAGAATTCTCAACAGCCTTGCTGCCCGGGACTTTCCATTGTCTTCAATACCGGAAACCGATTTTTCTTCCCGGCCCATGCTGGTTCAGGGAGACACCATAACCTTCCGGTTTAGTGATTCCGGCACCCTGACAGCCGCCACCAGCAACAATACTGCCATTGGATCTATACAACTGGCAGGGCATTTTTCTTCTTCATACCAGGGCCTTGAAACAAACCATCCGCATTTTTCCCTGCTGGATTTTTCACCCCTTTATCAGACAGATTCCCGGGATCTGTCCCGACGGATTCTGAACCTGGTCTGGTCTGTGGACTCACCCAGATTTTCTTTTGCCAGCGGAAAAGCGCTGTGCGATGCTGTCTGCGCCATGGTCATGGAAGCGACCGGGATAAGACTTCCACTGGTGGTCACAACCAATCATACCAGTCCTCCAGATTGTCCCGGTTTTTTCATCAAAGAGCTTTTTCCGGAACAACGCCATACGCCGGACGAACTAACGATAAAATTTTCAGAACGGCCCGGTTCTGTGCATATCAGCGGAACAGCAGAAGCTATTGGTGAACAACTACCGGTTTGGACGGACCTGGGATTGAATCAGGGCGGTCCCGGTTTTGCGAAGATCGAGGCCATCCGCAGAAAAGCGGTCCATGCAGTTGATCATCCAGTGCAGCAAGACAGCGCTGGCTTACCCCCCATTGTCCACAGAACAACCTGGGAATCTGAAACAGATGAAATTCTGACTGCAGTATCCTGCCTTACACAGGGCAACGGGTTCCTTGCATGCCATGTATGGATCAGCAAACCGCCACACATACGGTCCGACATGAAAAAAAAGGTGTCTGATCTTCTGACAGCCAAAGGCTATATTCCCGATGTCCAGGTGTTCAATGCGTTTAAACCGGGGCTGTGCCGGATTCTGGAGATGACTGATAAAATACCTGCGGCAAAAAAGCCTGCCAGCATAAACATAACATTTCAACCGTTTCCCGGTGACGGCAGGGGGGTGAACAACCCCCTGGAATCTCGTCACCGCTGGCTTCAGGAATTGTTTCCCATATCAGAAGTTCTAGCACAACGGCTGGATATACCGGCCCGGGCCGTGACCCTTTCCATGGATGAAAATCAGCCCGAAATTTACCGGGTGACCGCCCGGGACAAAGAGCAAACCGTTATTTTTCAAGATACATTTTCGCCATTTTTCCATACCCGGTATTATATGGATTCTTTTCCGGAACTGGGGTCGGTTTCTCCCTGCTGTGCCGGTATCTGCATCAAAAACACAGAGGGCCTTGTCCTGGAACAGGCTTTTTTCACAGACCGGGACCGGTTCTGGCAGAAATTTCAAACCGGTTTTGTTCCGGATCTGATCAATACCATGGAATCCATGGTTTGCAAAGGTCTGCCAGAAGAAGGTGCCATTTTTTTTGATACCATTTCCCTGGAAGTGTATCTTGATGAAACCCGGGAAAAACTGGGATTTATGGATGAACAGATCAGCCCCATGGAAAGCCTGCATGAAGACCTGTATTTTTATCTGCTGGAACTGTTTACCCGATTTGTCCAACGTCATAACCTGCCTGAAACCGTAAAACTGGGACAGATTCTGCCCAGGGTTCATGCCAGGGTCGGCGTAACAGGTCCCGGTGCCAGGATGACAGCCTGCCCAATGGCTGTATCTCCTCCTGAAACAATTCCGATTGCATGCCAGGGCCGCCAGCCTGATATGCTGGTCCTGGCCGGAAACGGTATCACTGTTTTTGGTACATCAGAAACGGCCAGCCACATCAACTTGCCCGATTTCCGTGTGGAAGTACTTCCTTCAGACGGCTGCGGGTCTGAAACTGTTCAATCTCCGATACCCCGGGACAGGGTACTTGCCTCCCGGGAAGTGTATGCCCATCTATCCCGGCTCAATACCATAGCATCGGTTCAGGTATGGGAAATTGCCAGATCCCTTCAGGGCCGGGGTGTTTTTGCGGTGGAAGCGTTCGAAGAATTGTCCGGCAGGCCAGGCAGAAAAGTTTCCATTCCCAGGCTCAGGCTCACAAAACCCACGGTACTGTTCAATGCCCGGCACCATGCCAATGAGGTTTCAAGTACCACGGCAGTATTACAGTTTATTGATTTTCTGGGCACAGAATCCGGACGGGCTCTGCTGGCATCCGCCAATGTGGTGTTCATTCCCCTGGAAAACGTGGATGGAGTAGCAACCTTTGAATCGCTTTACCAGAAAGACTGTGCAGATATGCTGCATGCTGCCCGGTACAATGCGCTGGGTGCTGAATTTTACGCGCAATATTTCAAACATCCCCCGGCATTTCCGGAAGCCCTTGCCAAACAACGGCTCTGGCAGCGCTGGCTGCCGGAACTCATGGCGGATCTCCACGGAGTGCCCAGCCATGAATGGTGCCAGCCCTATAGTGGGTACCTGCCAAAAGGGTTTGAGGAGTTCTGGATTCCCAGGGCCTTTGTGTATGTGCATCTGCCTTTTCTGGAGAATCCGGATCATTTTTTGCACCCCAAAGCCCTGGCATTGGCGGAAAAAATGCGGACCACCATTGCCGCTGATCCGGATATTGTGGCTGCCAATGAAAAGATTACAGCAATGTACCGGAAATATGCCAGGATTCCTGAACCTGACATATTTCCGGATGCAGACAGCACAGAGCTGACTGCCCTGCCGTTACTGGGCAGGGCCCGCCATGATAACTTTGCCGTACAGTACCCGGATATCACCTGTTCTGAAGTGATTGTGGAGGTGCCGGATGAGGTCGCCCACGGCCAGAACCTTGATCGCTGTATCCGGGCCCATTATCGGATACAGCAGACCCTGGTCAAGGCGTTGACTTCCCTGCAGACCAAAGCAATTGCCCGGATCGGCCCGGATTGGACAGAATTTGAGATAATCTCTTTCCGGTCCTTCCCGGACAGTGCAGCACAAAAAGCAGTAAAGAAAACATCAATTCACACCCAAAATGTAAGGAGAAGAAAATGAAGACCTTTGTAAGCCTGTTGGTTGCAGTTATGATGTTTATGCCTTCCCTGTCAATGGCGGCAAGCGATACATTGATCTGGGGAAGGGGCGGGGATTCCGTCGTGCTGGACCTGGCCCAGGCCACTGACGGAGAATCCATTAAAGCCGGTATCCAGGTATTTGAAAACCTGGTCAAATTCGGTGACAATTCCATGGATGTGGAACCCCAGCTGGCAGAATCCTGGGAAATTTCTCCAGATGGTCTCACCTGGACCTTTCATTTGAGAAAAGGCGTAAAATTTCATGACGGCACAGATTTTACAGCCCAGGCGGTGTATGATTCCTTTGCAAGGATTATTGACAAAGACCATCCGTTTTATGGGTATGGAAAATGGAAATACCTGAGCCTTTCTCTGAAATATGTTTCCAACATCGAGATTATTGATGATTTCACCGTCAGTCTTACCACTGAAATGCCCTATGCGCCTTTGATCAACAACCTGGCGCTCTGGCTTTGTCCCATTCTTTCTCCAAAAGCTATGGCAGAGTATAAGGACCAGATCGGCATGCATCCTGTGGGAACCGGTCCGTTCAAGTTCGTGGAATGGGTGAAGGACGATCACATCACAATGGTCCGGAATGAAGATTACTGGGGCGGTGCGCCCAAACTGAAAAAAATTGTTTTAAAATCCATCCCTGAAACCGCCACCCGTTTGATGGCTCTCCAGTCAGGTACTATTGATATTGCCGATGACCTGGACCCTGATGCCATTACCCTGGTGAAAAAACAAAAAGATCTGGTGGTCAAGGAAAATGCCAGCGTGAATGTGGGATATATTGCCATGAACACCAGCAAACCCTATCTGGCAGACCCCAGAATCCGCCAGGCCATCAACCATGCTGTGGACAAAAATATCCTGATCCAGACCCTGTTCCAGGGCTTGGCCATTCCTGCCAAAAACCCGTTTGCCCCCAGTATCTGGAGCTACAATGATGAAATTGAACCCTATGCATATGATCCGGCAAAGGCAAAGGAACTGCTGAAGGAAGCCGGGTTTGATTTTGGACGGGAAATTGAATTGTGGGCCATGCCGGTATCCCGGGCCTATATGCCGGATCCGGTGAAAACCGCTGAACTGATCCAGGCCTATCTGTCCGCTGTGGGTGTCAAGGTCAAGATTGTACGGTACGACTGGGGAACCTATCTGAGCAAAACTTCCAATGGAGAACATGATTTGTGCATGCTGGGATGGCTGGGCGGCAATGCAGATCCGGACAATTTTCTGTATGGACTGCTGTCAGCTGATACGGCCCAGACCCCTGGTGCGTCCAATGTGGCCATCTGGAAAAATGCCGAATTTACAGACCTGGTGAAAAAAGCCCAGAAAACCTTTGATAAGGCAAAAAGAACGGATTTGTATAAAAAAGCCCAGGTCATTGCCCATGATGAGGCACCCTGGGTGCCCATTGCCCACACCAAGGTTGTCCGGTGCTTTCACAACCGGGTCCAGGACGTTCCTTTGCGGCCCAATGGACTCAATTCATTTGAAATGGTTTGGAAAAAGTAGACTGATGTATGAATAGTTCTGTTATCAGCCGGCGCATAGTCCAGTTGATTCTGATCATGATCGGGGTCTCTGTGGTGGTTTTTCTCATGTTGAGGATGATCCCCGGAGACCCTGCCCAGCTGCTGCTGGGTGAACTGGCTTCCCCGGAGGAACTGGCAGCCTTGCGTCATGACCTGGGCCTGGACAGGTCTTTACTGGTCCAGTACACGATTTTTGTCAAAAATATGCTCGCAGGCGATTTTGGCATTTCCATGCGCACCGGTACCCCGGTGATCAATGAGATTATTCCCCGCCTTGCCGCCACAGTGGAACTGTCTGTAGCAGGTATGGTCATCGCCACGGTGTTCGGCATCCTGGCGGGAATACTGTCAGCGGTCTACAAAAACACGGTGGTGGATTATACAGCCATGCTCTCTGCCCTGGTGGGGGTTTCCATGCCGGTATTCTGGCTCGGACTCATGCTTATTTATGTGTTTGCAGTTCATTTTCAGGTCATGCCCATGATGGGACGAATGGAAATGGGTACGGAAATGCATGCCATTACCGGACTGGTGCTTGTGGATGCCCTGATTCATATGGATTTTGCCGTTTTTAAGGACGGACTGCGCCATCTGGTGTTACCGGCAGTGACCCTTTCCACCATCCCCATGGCCATTATTGCACGGATTACACGGTCTGCCATGCTGGAGGTGATGAACCAGGATTATATCCGCACGGCCCGGGCCAAGGGAATGGAAGAATCGGTGGTGATTCTCCGCCACGCCCTGGGCAATGCCTTTCTGCCCATCATTACGGTGCTGGGTATCAACATGGGATTGCTTCTGGGCGGGGCAGTGCTGACGGAAACCATTTTTTCCTGGCCCGGCCTGGGGCGGTATGTGGTGGATTCCCTCATGGGCAGGGATTACAATGCGGTCCAGGCCTGTATTTTGATTTTTGCCGTTCTCATGGCCCTGATCAATCTGGGAGTGGATGTAATGTACGCTTTCCTGGACCCGCGAATACGGGTGGATGGAGACTGAGTTATGGGCAGATGGGATATGTTGAGAGATTTGTTGAAAAACAAGAACACGGTCCTGGGAATGGTGATTGTGGGGTGCATCCTTTTTCTGGCGGTGTTCGGCCCGGTCCTGGCACCCTATGATCCGTTTTTGCCGGCCCCTCTGGACAGGCTTCAGCTGCCATCCCGGGAACACTGGCTTGGCACAGATTCCCTGGGCCGCGATATTTTAACCAGGATTATTTACGGCAGCCGGATTTCTGTAATGATAGGCCTGGTGGCCGTAACCATATCCCTGGTGCCCGGGACGGTTCTGGGACTTTTGGCCGGATACTTCGGCAAAACCCTGGATGCGGTCATCATGCGGGTGATGGATGTGCTCCTGGCATTTCCGGCAATTTTAATGGCCGTTTTCATTGCCGCCATCTTAGGTCCCAGCCTTGTCAATACCATGATCGCCGTGGGCATTGTGTATATTCCCCATTATGCAAGGATTGTCAGGTCATCGGTGCTGCTGCTCAAAGAACAGCTCTTTGTACAGTCTGTATCCCATATGGGCGGGAGCCACGGGCGGATTATTTTCAGCCATATCCTGCCCAATGCCCTGGCACCGATTATTGTTTATGCCACCCTGGGCATGGGAACCGCAGTGCTCCAGGCGGCGGCTCTGGGGTTTCTGGGCCTTGGGGCTCAGCCGCCCCAGCCGGAATGGGGAGCCATGCTCTCTGAAGGGCGGCAGTATCTTCAGCTGGCTCCCCATGTGGCAGCTTTTCCAGGACTGGCGATACTCCTGCTGGTCCTGGGGTTTAATGTTTTCGGGGACGGCCTCCGGGATGTGCTGGATCCCACACTTCGAACGTGATGCATACATTGGAAAAAACGGATATGACCGAACCGCTGCTGTGCATTGAAAATATGACCACCCGGTTTTTTGCCGGAAAAGCCCCTGTAACCGCTGTGGACAACCTCAGTCTGGAACTGGGCAGGGAGGAGACCCTGGCCATTGTCGGGGAGAGCGGGTCCGGAAAAAGTGTGACAGCCCTTTCTATTATGGGATTGATCCCAAAAAGCCAGGGCCGGGTCACCCGGGGAAGTATCCGGCTGAAGGGGCAGGAGCTGATCGGCCTGGATAAAAAAGCCATGACCAGAATCCGGGGCAACCGGATTTCCATGATCTTTCAAGAACCCATGACTTCATTGAATCCCGTGCTCACAGCAGGATTCCAACTTATGGAAGTGATTCAAAAACACCGGCACATGGACCGGCAAAAGGCCAGAAAAGAAGCGTTACACATGCTGTCCCTTGTGGGAATCCCGGAGCCGGACTCACGGCTGGATGCCTATCCCCACCAGATGTCCGGGGGGATGCGCCAGCGGGTGATGATCGCCATGGCCCTTTCCTGTCATCCGGAGATCATGATTGCCGACGAGCCCACCACGGCCCTGGATGTTACGATCCAGGCCCAGATCCTTCACCTGATTAACCAGCTCAAATCCCGGATCGGCATGTCTGTGATTCTGATTACCCATGATCTGGGGGTGGTGGCCCAGACCGCACAAAAAGTACTGGTCATGTATGCGGGAAGGGTTGTGGAACAGGCATGGGTACAGGATCTGTTTGACCATCCAGTGCATCCCTATACCCTGGGCCTGTTTGCATCTTTGCCCAAAATCAAGGCAAAAACCCGGCGCCTGACACCGATTCGCGGTATGGTACCGTCTCTTGATAAGCTGCCGCAAGGATGTGCCTTCCAGGACCGGTGCGACAAAGTCATGGATGTGTGCAGAAAAAAGCAGCCGCCGTTTGTTGCCGTGACCCCGGATCATTTTTCACGGTGCTGGTGCCATGAATCTCCATAACCTGAACAAAAGGCATGCAATGACGGATCCCATTATTTTATCAGCCAGGAATGTAAAAAAATATTATCCGGTGAAAACCCTTGGAAAAAAAGGGCTTGTCAAGGCGGTGGATGATGTGTCCCTGGATATTGTCAGAGGGGAGACCTTTGGTGTGGTGGGGGAAAGTGGGTGCGGCAAGTCCACCCTGGGAAAGGTGCTGCTCCGGCTGGAGGATTTGACAGAAGGAACCGTTATTTTTAACGGACAGGACCTGTCCGGATTGAACCGGGCCGGTCTCAAGACGTTCCGGAAACAGGCCCAGGTTATTTACCAGGATCCATATTCCGCCCTGAACCCCAAAAAAAAGATCGGGGCCGTCATTGAAGAGCCGTTTAAAATTCATCGCCTTTTTACAAAGCAGGAGCGGCAAAAAAAAGTTGTGGCCCTGCTGGAAAAGGTGGGTCTCCATCCGGATCACCGGGACCGGTATCCTCATGAATTTTCAGGAGGGCAGCGCCAGCGGATTATCACAGCCCGGGCCTTGTCTGTATCCCCGGAGTTCATCCTGGCGGATGAACCGGTTTCAGCCCTGGATGTATCTATACAGGCCCAGGTGATCAATCTGCTCATGGATTTAAAAAAAGAGGAAAGCTTGACCTATCTGTTTATTTCCCATGATTTGGGTGTCGTGAAACATATATGTGACCGCCTGGCAGTCATGTACCTGGGCCGCATCGTGGAAACCGCGGCTGTGGAAGAATTTTTTGCAGCCCCGCTGCATCCCTATTCCCGGGCACTGATCGCCGCCGTACCTGTTGTGGACCCCAGGATTGCGCTGTCAGCCATCCTGGAAGGTGATGTGCCCAGCCCCATCAATCCGCCAGATGGCTGCCACTTTCACCCCAGGTGCTCTATTGCCGGGGATATCTGCCGCAGGAAAGCACCGCGGTTTGAGGAAAAACTGTCAGGCCGTTTTGCTGCCTGTCACTTTCCCCTTATCAACCAAGGAGAGGCAGCCTGAATATGGGTAAACCAGTAAAAATGCAGAACAGTCCAAAACAACCGCTGGCGGCCAAAGCCTATGAAACACTTGTCAGAAAGATCATTTGCCTGGAATACCAGCCCAGCCAGCACCTGGAGGAAAACCAGCTGGTGGAGGATCTGGGTATCGGCCGGACACCCATCAGAGAGGCTCTGGTGCGGCTCCACGGTGAAAAAATGGTGGAATCCCATCCCAAAAAAGGGGTGGTTGTCCGGCCCATAACCCTCCAGAACACCAAAGCCATGTTTGAAAGCATGAAATTGATAGAACTGGGGATTGTGGACATTGCCGTTGAACGGGATTGTTCGGTGTTTCTGGAAAAGATGAAAACCGCCAACCAGGTGGCCCAGAAAGCGGTAATGGCCAACAATGTATTCGGTCTGGTAGAGGCCAACCATGAATTTCACATGAATTTTGCCAGATGCTCCCAGAATGAATTTCTCATCCGGGCGGTAAATGACATCCGCACCGAAGCCAAACGGTTGTCTTATCTGTCCTATGACAACGTCATCGATCCCCGGAGACCGTTAAAAACACACTATGAATCCGTGACGGGGGAACATGACAAGATCATTGCAGGCCTTGCCGCCAGGGATGCAAAAGGCGTGAAAAAACTGATAACCGAGCACATCTTCACGTTCAGGGAAAGGATTATTGTATTCATGACAACCTGAATCAGCGGTTTTCTGCGTAACTACGCAACCATATATCAACCTGTTTTATGAAGGAGATATGCTCCTGACCACGCCTATTTTAAGGTGTTCCCGGATATCTCCCTGTATCTGCCCAACCTGATGAATGCCAACTAAAATTATGTAAGGTAATGAACCATGAAACACATCGATTTGAACTGTGATATGGGAGAAAGCTTTGGTGCCTATACCATCGGCATGGACACAGAGGTCATGAACCATATCACCTCGGCCAATATTGCCTGCGGGTTCCATGCCGGAGATCCTCTGGTCATGGACAAAACCGTGAAACTGGCCCAGCAAAAAAAAGTGGGCATCGGAGCCCACCCGGGATATCCGGATCTGTTGGGATTCGGCCGGCGGCACATGGCCTGTTTAGAAACCGAAATCCAGCAGTACGTCATCTACCAGGTGGGGGGCCTCCAGGGGTTCTGCCGGGCCTACGGGGCAAAAATGCAGCATGTCAAACCCCATGGGGCACTGTACCTGGATGCGGTGGAAAATGATACTGTTGCCAGGGGTGTTGCCGATGGTATCCTGGCGGTGGATCCGGATCTGCTGTTTGTGGCACTGGCAGGCAAAAAAGGGGAAACCATGCGGCGCATGGGTGCACAGACGGGCCTGAAAGTGGTGTATGAAGCTTTTCCTGACAGGGCTTATACCCCGGAAGGCACTCTGGTGTCCAGAAAACATCCCGGGGCAGTGATCTCTGATCCGGATGAAGTAGCCCGGCGTGCCCTGGATATGGCCAATGGATATGTCATTGCCATTGACGGCACCCGCATAGATCTGGAAGTGCATTCGCTTTGTGTTCACGGCGACAACCCCGCTGCCGTGGACCTGGTGAAAAATATCCGGCAGACCCTGGAAGCAAGTGGTATCCGGGTCATCCCCATGGGGGAAACCAGCCCATGACAGCAACTGTATTTGAAAAACCGGTCTGCCGTCTGGCCGGAGACAGAGGGTTTTTAGTGGAATTCGGTGACAGCATTGATCCGCGGGTGAATGCAAAGGTGCGGGCCATGGCATGTGTTTTGGAAAAAGAAAAGCCCAAAGGGATTCTCGAAGTGATCCCCACCTACCGGTCCCTTTTGTTTATTTATGACCCGGAACAGACCGATCCGGACAGCCTGTATCTGCTGGTTGAAAAACTGGAAAACAGCCGGGCGGACATGGATCCCAATACGTTCAGGATCGTTGAAATCCCGGTATGTTATGGCGGTGAGTTCGGTCCGGATATCGGCAATGTCCAGAAGGCCTCCGGCCTGACACAGGAACAGGTGATCCAGGTGCATGCAGCACCTGAATACCTGATCTATATGGTGGGATTTACCCCGGGATTTGCCTTTCTGGGGGGACTGGATGAAAGACTGTTCACCCCCCGCCTTGAAACCCCCCGTATGGTCGTACCCAAAGGCTCTGTGGGCATCGCCAACAACCAGACCGGCATGTATCCCATTGCCAGTCCGGGCGGATGGCAACTCATCGGCAGGACCCCGCTGAACCTGTTCGCACCCTGGAAAACAAACCCATTTCTTTACCGGGCAGGGGATAAGATAAAATTTGTCCCCATATCCGAATCTGAATATAACCGGCTGGCCCCAAAGGAGACCCTCTGATGAAAGCATTTGAAGTGCTGGCCCCCGGCGGATTTACCACGGTGCAGGACAAAGGCAGGTTCGGGTT
Organism: Desulfotignum sp.; assembly: GCA_011390635.1. Taxonomy (GTDB): domain Bacteria; phylum Desulfobacterota; class Desulfobacteria; order Desulfobacterales; family Desulfobacteraceae; genus Desulfotignum. Next base: position 110,017 of record JAABSA010000010.1, read on the forward strand.
CCAGCAGATGGGGGTTCCTGTCTGCGGGGTTCTGGACACCTTTGCCTGTAACACTGCCAATCTGCTGGTGGGCAACGACACCCACCGGGCTGTACTGGAAATCACAGTCATGGGACCGTCCCTCAAATTTCTTTCATCCATGGACATTGCCGTCACCGGTGCGAAAATGGAGATGACTATGAATGGCCGGGCCACGGAGCAGTGGCGGTCCATCCGGGTGAAGTCCGGGGACGTGCTGACCATTTCCCAGGTCCAGGCCGGCTGCCGCGCCTGCCTGGCCGTCACCGGCGGTATTAAGGTACCCCCTGTCATGGGATCCTGTTCCACTTATGTAGGCGGCGGTTTCGGCGGATTCATGGGCAGGTCCCTGCAGGCCGGCGATATCCTGGATGCCCATGGCGGAAACCTGCTGACCCGGGACCGGGTGGTGCCGGAAAAACTGGTTCCGGAGTATCTGTCCCATGTGATGCTGCGCGCAGTTCCCGGCCCCCAGGATGACTTTTTTGACCAGGGCGCAAGCACCCTGTTCACCACCCGGTATATGGTCACCCCCAAGGCGGACCGCATGGGATACCGTCTTCAGGGAGAAAAAATTCCCATCAAACAGGGCATGCCCAAAAGTATTGTGTCGGAACCTTCCATGCCCGGCGGTATCCAGATCCCGGCGGATGAACAGCCCATCATCCTGCTGGTAGAACAGACCGTTGGCGGATATGCCAAAATCGCCACCGTGATCTCCACAGATATCCCAAAGTTGGCCCAGACCACCCCGGGAGACACCATTTCATTTGAAAGAATCGATCTGAAAACCGCCCACCAGATATATTATGATGAAAAGGAAAAACTGGCAAAGATACTGGCGTGCATATAATGCCGATACAACCGGTCATCCATATGATTCAGCCTGGATGAAGAGATCATTACAGTATATATGTGATGGTTTTCGCCCTTCTGACACCTGCTATGGTATGGCTTCTGACAGGGTTAATGATAACGCGGCAGTCTGACGGCAGTTATCCCGCTGCAAAGAACCACTGAGCGCCCAGAAAAACCACCATGCTCAAGACAATGGTCAAAAGCAGGTTTTTGAACACTCCGCCGATAATACAGGCGGCAATGGCGCCGATGAGATAGGGATTATCCAGGTTCAGATCAATGGTTTTTCCATCCGGCATCAGCACAGATGGCACTATGATGGCTGTGAGTACAGCAGGCGGAACATATCCCAACCCCTTTTCAAACCATTTGGGAAACTGCATCCGTCCGGAAGCAGGAAACAGAATATAGCGTATGCCAAAGGTTACCAACGCCATCCCGGCAACCATATAGATTTCAGATAATGTTATACCGGTACCGAACATATTCATCTTTCCTTCTTCTTGTCAGAGAATAGTTTCTCACACACCACCCCCGCCATGACCCCGGCAAGCGCAGCCGCCATCAAACCCAGCTTGTGTTGGAGCCCATGGGCGAGAATGGAAACCGTTCCTGCTGTGACCACCGCTGCCCACATGGGTTTGGAAACCAGATACGGGATGACAATGCCGATGAATGTGGCAGGCATGGCAAAATCAAGTCCCCACCGGGATATTTCCGGAAAGGTTTTTCCCGCTGTAAGACCGATCAGGGTGCACAGATTCCAGTTGAGGTACATGAACACCATGGAGCCCAGGTTGTAATAGTGTTTGCCGGTTACACCATCATGTTTGCCGTAGCGGGTGACTGCCACGGCAAAGGTTTCATCGGTCAAACCAAAGGCCAGTACCATTTTCCAGGCATGGGGCAGGTTTTTGTAAAAAGGCATCATGGTCGCACTGTAGAGCAGGTGGCGCAGGTTCACCACAAAGGTGGTTACCACTATCATGGGCCAAGGGGTGCCTGAGGCTGCCAGGCCCATAGCCACAAACTGTGACGATCCTGCAAAAACGAACAAGGACATCCCCATTGCGGCCCCAAAGGAAAGCCCGGCCGTGTCAGCCAGGGCGCCGAAGATAATGCCAAAGGGAATTGCGCCCACAACCAGCGGAAAGGTATCCTTTGCCCCTTCAAAAAAAAGAGACACTGCAGAATTTTTCTTCTGGGAAGATGTATCAGAGCTGTTTATCAAATTTGCTCTCTCTTGTTTTTACAGGTAATGACTCGGATTACCGGGCCATTTAATTATTAAATCCCCGATGAAAAATCAACATTTATTATACCATCATTTCAGAATAAAATTCTGAAATGATGGTCAATTCTTTTGGAAAAAAATTATAGTGCGATTCATTTTCAAAAGTACTGCCATTGATAAAAAAGACAAAAATGAAAAATATGCTTGGCATGGTGCGGGAAATTCGGTAATCAGATAACCGGGAAGCTATTCAAAACATAGTCTATAAAGGAATCCATATATGGGCCAGCATACCACGAACACCAGCAATTCAGCAGAAATGAAATTATTATTTATTTTTGGGGGGATAAGCTGTTTGGTATCAACATTGATAACCTTCAGTCTATACAGTCCTATGATCCAGATCTGATAATGCATCATGAAACCTACACTGTTTTTTACAAACCTGCTGCCCTGTATGTTTTACCTCAATCTGATCATTTTTGCCCTTATGGTGATTGCGGCGCCTGTTTATTCTCAGAAAAGCCCCTATGACTGGGCATTCATTAAGCTTGATTATGAACGCCGGGAAAAGGTGACGAATCTAAGACGATTTATCAATCGGCTGGAAGGGGTTGCGCAAATTGCAGCAGCCGATCCAAAAGTCACTGCCTTTTTTGAAATGAACCGGCACTATTTCAATGCCGCGCGTCAGGAAAAGATACCGCCTTCTTTGACAGATGATATTACCCAAATGCGGGATGAATTTGACAGGTATTATATTCAAAACTATTTTGTTTTTTATGATTTTTTATTTGTTGATATTCATGGAAACACGTTTTATACCCTGAAAAAGGAAACAGATATCCATGTGAATCTGATCAAAAACAAAGATGCCGTCGGCAGACTGGGAGCGGTTATTTCCCAAAAACCGTCAACGGAAACATTTATTGATTTTTACCTGTACGGACCATCGGCTGAACCTGCGGCTTTTTTTGTAAAACCGGTAATGAGCAATGGAGACCAGGTGGGATGGATCGTAATGCAATGTTCCGTAAACAAACTCAATTCTTTGTTTACTTCCACCGCTGACTTTGGGCAGACCGGCGAAATATTTCTGGTCAACCAGGATGGCTTGATGCTCACGGAATCCTTTTTCAAAGGTCATTCAACCATCCTGCAGCAGCACCTGGATGACCATAACATCAAGACAAAGTTTCAGGATGGAAAAGGACACCTTGTTGTCACAGATTATCGGAACAAAACCGCATTGACCTCGTTTGAAGTATTTGAGTTTTCCGGGACAAAATGGCTGGTGGTTGCAAAAATAGACAAAGATGAAATCACCACCACCCATTACAGAGACCACAAAAAATATTATAATGATCAACTGGTGACCTGGCTGCAAAATACACCCACAGACGTCAGCGACAACCGGTCTTACCTTTCCCGACCCAAAGGAACAACCCTGCGTGTTGATATGGATGAATTTCTTAAAGCACAGAAAGCAGAGCTGCTTGAAACCTGGGGGGTTGCAACCTGCACGGCCCTGGTGGCAACAATGCCGCGCAAATTCAGCTACCTGGCACATATGAGCCCCAGGGACAGGGCCTATGGTGGGGATGACACCCACCTTCTGGCACAAGTCACCAAACGGATCAAAAGTTTTGATACCTATCCCTATGAAAAGCAGGATGTTCTTTTTGTGGTCATTGCCCCACATCTCAATAGTCTTCCAAATATCCTGGATCACTTGATTGGGGAAGGTTTTTTTCTTTCTCAAATTCAATTGATTCATATGCCATCTGCCCGGTCTGCAGCTGTCATACATGACTATAAAAACAATATTTTATACACTGAGTGGAAGATGTCCCCGGATGTATCCAACAGCATCTACAGGGATTTGCAGGATGCGGTTAAAATTGGAGACATCATTGAAAAAAATTTGATTCAGGCCCAAAAACTGCCCTATGCTGCCATCCGCCGCCCATAGCCTTGTACAGGCGCACCAGGTTGGCACTCACCGCACCCCTGCTTTGGGCCAGCTGGTCTTCAAAGGAAAGTAGTGAGCGCTGGGCATCCAGCACATTGCTGAAATCCACCAGCCCGGCCTGATACTGGTCTCTGGCAATGCGGTCGGCGTTTCTGGCTGCTGCTGTGGCTTTTACCAGGGAATCGCGGCGCAGCTGTTCCTTGGCAAATGCCAGGATTGCATTTTCAATTTCTTCCTGGGCTGTCAACAATACGGCCTGGTAATCGATCATGGCCTGTTCCTGGCGTGCGGACTGGGCGGCAACAGTCTGCCGGATCATACCACCGTCAAAAAGCCGCCAGGACACCCGGGGACCGATCCCCCAGAACCGGCTGGAGCTGTTGAAAAAATTCCCGACTGACAAGGCTTCCAGACCAAACGTGCCGATTAGGTGAAATCGCGGGTACAGGTCTGCCATGGCCACTCCCACCAGAGCTGTTTCCCGTGCCAGGACACGTTCTGCCCGGCGGATATCCGGGCGCTGGCGCAGTGTGCGGGCAGGAATACCCATGACAACTTCCAGGGGAATGCAGGGGATGGCATGTTCTTCAGTCAACGCTTCATGCAGGGTGCCGGGACGTTTGCCCACCAGCACAGCCAGGCGGTTTGCCGCCCTGCCTTGACCGTCCTGGAGCAGTGGAATCTGGGACCGGGTCTGCTCCAGAATGTATTGGGCCTGATGAACTGCCAGTTCTCCGATCAATCCGGCATTGAACCGGGACACATTGATTTCATAGGTTTCCTTTTGTACTTCCAGGTTTCCCCGGGCCGCAACCAGCCGTTCCTGGAAGGTGCGCAGTTCCAGATAATTGAGAGCCACTTCTGCCTGCAAACTGACAAGCACCGCGGCCATGGCTTCCTGACGGGTTTCCACCTCTGCCAGGGCTGCCTGTTGCGACCGTCGGATCTTACCGAAGATATCCATTTCCCAGGCAGTATCAAAACCGGCATGGTAAAAGCCGGAGACTTTACCGAAACCGGTTTCCTCACTGGTCTGCTGCCTTTGTATCAGGCCCGAGCTGTCCAGAACCGGATAATCATCTGCCTGGCTGATGCCATACAGGGCCCGGGCTTCCTGAATCCGGACCACCGCTTTTTGCAGATCCAGGTTGCCGGCTGCCGCATTTTCAATCAACCGGGTCAGCAAAGGGTCCTGAAAAACCTGCCACCAGGTGCCCTGATCATCAGGTGTTGTTTCAGAAACTGCCAGTCCGCCCGCCATTTCCGTATGCCAGCTGTCCGGAGCAGACAGTTCCGGTGTCTGTAAGTCAGGCCCCACTGCAGCACATCCGGATATGATTATCAGCACCAGGATAATTGCCGGATATACAGCCAGGAAGAAAAAATTGGAAAAAAAACTGTTTTCAATATGGCTGTCTGTTCTGGAAAAACCGTGCATATGCTGTATCACCTCAATTTTTTGTTTTTATTCCAGGGGATGGGTTGTATTTTTCACAATATCATGCTGCTGTCTTGCCAGCCTTCTGGCCCGGCCTTTTTCACTGATTGTCTGGAAAATATAATACAAAGATGGAATCAAAAAAATACCCAGGAAAGTGGCCACACACATACCGGAAAAAACCGCCGTGCCGATGGCCCTGCGGCTGCCGGCCCCGGCCCCGGTGGCGATGAGCATGGGAACCAGTCCGAAAATGAAAGTCAAAGAGGTCATGAGCACGGGCCGGAAGCGGATGGCCCCGCCGGTCACAGCCGCCTCTGCAATGGAAAGGCCTGCCAGACGCTGACCCCTGGCAAATTCAACAATAAGAATAGCATTTTTCGCTGCCAGACCCACCAGCAGCACCAGACCGATCTG
>JAABSA010000011.1 GCA_011390635.1 Desulfotignum sp.
GGGGTCTCTTCTGATATAACTGGGATTGATCTTCAGCAGCAGCTGGGTCATTGTGGAGTTGCCTGCCAGGGTAATGGCGGACACCTCATGCTTCTGAATACCGGCTTTTTTGATAATGGCGCCGATTATGGTATTGATGGTTTCCACGATCTTACGGTGCAGGACTGCCAGGCCATCCCCTTTTTCAGTGAAAATGATCCGGGAAATCACATCCTCGCCATAGCTGATCTGGGCATTGAATTCCCCCTGCTGGGCCAGCACCTCTCCGGTATGCAGATCCAGAACCTGACCAAACACCGTGGTGGTACCCACATCCACGGCAATGGCAAAATTTCTGTCCGTGGTATCCCCGGGCTCGATATTCACGATCTCATTCTTTCCGTCTTCCCGCACCGGCCGCAAAATGGTGGCCGTCACCTTGAAATTCTCCTGCCGGATAATATCCGGCACCCGGCGGATCAGGCCCAGGTCCATGGTGAGCCGGTGTTCGTCATGATGAATCCGCAGATGATTCATAATCCTTGCCACATCCGCCAGGTTGTCTTCCTCGGCAGCCGGGTCCATTTCCAGGCATATCTTTTCCATAGGGGGTATGAACAGCCCGTCCTGTTTGAGATCCTCCAGATCAATGGAGATGGCCTGGGCCGTATGCCGGTCCATGGTCTGGGTGAGACGGCTGGTTTCCATTTCAGACTCCACGGGAATGCGCACCGTGAGATCAGAATTTACCGTGGCCAGGCAGGCCAGGCGGTATCCTTTTTCCCTGTCTGCATCAGACAACTGCTCGGAAATACCGCCGGCCACTTCTCCTGATTCAATGCGCACCCTGCATTTGCCGCACACACCGCCGCCGCCGCAGGAAGCATTAATGTGAACCCCGGCCTCCATGGCCGCCCGGATAAGGTTCTCGCCATCGGCAACTGTTATTTTTTTATTATGGGGTAAAAACTGAACGGTATGGGTCATAACAAGATCCTCCCTTGGAAAAAGGTTTCAACATCTATGAAAAAGCACAAAAAACAGCCGCCAGTCTGTTCACATAAGGACAATTATAAACCCAACCTGGTGGTTTGCCAAGGAACAAACCCATTTATTTCCTTTTCTATGCTCAAATTGCATTGAATTTTATATTGGTTTGTGGAATTATGAAATATTTATCAGCAACATACCATCCTTCTATAGGTAAATGAGGATATGTGAATGAATGATTCATCAAAAGGGGATACCAATGAAATCAGTTGACGAATCTAAATTACGGGAAATATTCGGTGAGAACAACGTCAAAACAGACCCTTCAGACCTTTATGCATTCGGGTCTGATTCTTCGGTCCACCATGCCATGCCATGGGCTGTTGTCAGACCGGACAACACCGAACAGGTGCAGAAATTAATGGTCTATGCCAACGAGGCACTCATTCCGGTGATTCCCAGGGGGGGCGGATCAGGCATGTGCGGCCAGACGGTTCCCATTTATGGGGGTATTATTCTGGACATGAAACACATGAACCGGATTCTGGAAATCAACCTGCCCGATGTATACTGCCGGGTGGAACCCGGAGTGGTGGATGATGACCTGAACCTGGCCCTCAAGCCCCACGGCATGTTTTATCCCCCGACCCCGGCATCATCCCGCATCGCCACCATTGGTGGAGAGATCGCCAACAATGCATCGGGTGTGAGATCCGTAAAATACGGGGCCACACGGGATGCGGTCCTGGGCATGAAGGTGGTAATGCCCAGCGGGGATCTGGTGACCCTGGGTGCCCACACCCGGGTGGAGGCATCAGGGTATCAGCTGCACAAACTCATGGTGGGTTCCGAAGGAACACTGGGCATAGTAGTGGAAGCCACTCTCAACTTTGTACCCATTCCCGAATACCGGTGCATGGGCATTGCCAATTTTGACCACCTGTCCCATGCCGGAGCCGCCATCGGGGCCATCATGTCATCAGGGGCCACCCCGTCCATGCTGGAGCTGGTGGATTCCGTGGCCATCAAGGCGGTGAACAAAACCATGAACTTGGGGCTCAAGGAGGTGGCAGCCTCCCTGATCTTTGAAGCGGACGGCATGGTCAAGGAAGCCGTGGACTATGAGATCAACAAAATGAAAGAGATCTGTAAAAAAAACCACGGCAGCGATATCACGACCAGCTACGACCCCAAGGAACGGGCCAAAATCTTCATGGGCCGCAAAAAACTGTTTCCCGCTCTGTCCAAATATGATGACAGCCTTTCCTCCACCTCTCTGGCCGATGACATGGCTGTCCCCTATTCCAAGATGGCGGAAATGGCCGGAAAAATCCACGAAGTGGCAAAGAAAAACAACATCATCATGACCGCCTACGGCCATTGCGGGTCTGGTTGTATGCACACAAAGATCCTCATGGACACCAAACGTCCTGACCAGTGGGCATCTGCCAAAAAAGCCATTACCGAAATCTATGAGTATGTCCGGTCTGTCAACGGCACGACCTCTGCGGAACACGGCATCGGCCTGTCCAAGGCTGAGTCCTTTAAAGTAGAAAAAGCTGATTCCCTCAAACTGCTGCAGACCATCAAACAGGCATTGGACCCCAACAACATCCTGAATCCGGGCAAACTCATGCAGGCCCCTGAGGACTGGGTAACGGCTACAGGGTTGAGATATTCTGTAAACAACTGATTCACCATTGCTGATTCATTATAAAAGGGAAGTGATATGGAAACAAAAGAAAAGACCAAATTCAAACATCTGGAAAAATGGGAATCAACCCTGTCCGCCTGTATCCGATGCGGTTATTGTTTTGAGCATTGTCCCATGTTTAAATATACCGGCTGGGAATCAGACGCACCCCGGGCCAAAATCATCACCGCCTTCGGTCTGCTGTCCGGTGAGCTGGAGCCTACCAAAATGGCTGCGGACAAAATTTTCAACTGCTTTTACTGCAAGCGGTGTGAGGCCGCCTGTTCTTCCGGGGTTACATTGACAGAAATATTCACCGATGCCAAAAAAGACCTGGTGGAAATGGGACTTAAAGGCCCCGGCACCACCTCGGTGACCGATCTTAACTGCGCCAGATGCCTGATCTGTGTGAAGGCATGTCCCCACGAAGCCCGGTTTCACGGAGAAGACGGTATTGAAACCGATCCGGTAAAATGCCAGGCCTGCGGCATCTGCGTGGAAGTCTGCCCGGCAGGGGCCGCCAAGATTGAGAACAATTTCGGCACCGGCAGAGAGGACCTGATCCAGGCGTCCTCCCGTTTTTTAAGCACCCACACATCCGCCAAAGCCATTGTTTTTGCCTGCAACTGGTCCTATTTTCCGGACCTTCAGGCTTCCCGGCTACCGGAGTCGGAAACCCATGACAAAGATTATGAAATCTATGTGAATATGTGCGCCGGCCGCCTGGAATCCCAGCTGCTCATGGCCCCTTTTCTGAACAAGGCATGGGGCGTGCTGGTGGCAGCCTGCCCGGAAGATGACTGTCAGCACAAAAATGGAAACACCCGGGCAAAAAAACTGATTCAAGGCCTTCAATCCACAATGGAACGGGTGAATATCGATCCTGCTCGTCTCCAGGTGGTGGAAATTCCGGCCGGGGACAAGACCCTGTTCCAGGCCCAGATCGACACGTTTATCGACCGGCTCAACGCCATGGGCCCCATCCGCTGAACGGTTTTTGATACAAGGATACAAACACCATGAAAATTTCCGTCCCCTATGGAAAAGACGGCACCATGACCGCAGAGCTGGACGACAGTATCCAGCCAAAATTTCTGGAGGCCAATGATGTGACCATTGCAGACCAGGACCAGGTCATTGCCCAGTCCGTGGCCAATCCCATCAACAGCAAATCCTTTGATGCGTTTTTACAGGATGCAAAAAACGTACTGGTCATCGTGAATGACGCCACCCGTCCCACCCCCACCCATAAAGTGCTGGATGTGATCTTCGACTCCCTGTCCAACACCGATTATCGGTTCATCATTGCCACCGGAGCCCACCGGGGTCCGTCTGAAGAAGAATATGTCCAGATTTTCGGTGACTATTACCAGCAGATCAAGGACCGGATCATTGTCCATGATGCCAGAAAAGAGGAAGAGATGGTCTTTTTGGGCGATTCCTCCAACGGCACTCCCATGTATGTAAACAAGGCCGGGGTGGAAGCCGACAGGATCATCATCATCTCATCGGTGGAACCCCATTATTTTGCCGGTTACACCGGGGGCAGAAAATCCTTTCTGCCGGGCATTGCGGGTTACAAAACCATTGAGCAGAACCACAAGCTGGCCCTGGTGCCCGAAGCCTGTGCCCTTGCCCTTCAAGGAAATCCAGTGCACGAGGACATGGTGGATGCCATCAAAACCGTGAAACAGGAGATCTTTTCCATCATGACGGTCTTAGACAAACACCATAACGTGTATGCTGCCTGCTCCGGTCATATCCATGATTCCTTCCATGCCGCCATTGACCGGGCCAACGAGGTGTTTGCCGCACCGCTGGATGAAAAAGCCGACATTGTGGTCTCTGTGGTGAAATTTCCCCAGGATATTGACCTGTACCAGGCCCAGAAAGGCATTGACAATGCCAAACTGGCCCTGAGAGAAAACGGAATCATGATCCTGGTGGCCAAATGCCGATGCGGGATCGGCGGCAAGGCATTTGCCGATCTTCTGGGATCCTGCGACACCCCGAAGGCGGCGTTGGAAAAAATAGAGCAGGGCTATGTGCTGGGATACCACAAGGCCGCCAAAATGGCGGAAATCGGCCTTTGGGCTCAGATGTGGGCCGTAACCGATGTGGCGCCGGAGGTGATCTCTCCCTTGTTCATCACCCCGTTTTCGAATCTGCAGTCAGCCCTGGACAGGGCACTGGAAGAGAAGGGAACAGCTGCCAGGGTCCTGTTTCTCATGGACGGAGGACTGACCGTGCCGATGGTGCCCTGAAAATTTCGGACCGAAAAGGAAGATTATGGAACATTTTGACATCATTGTTATCGGCACCGGCACAGCCGGACAGACAGCCGCATTTGATCTGGCGGCAAAGGGTTATGGTGTGGCTATTGCAGAAAACAGCGAAACACCCGGCGGTGTCTGCGCACTGCGGGGCTGTCAGGCAAAAAAATGGTTCTATGAAACAATGGAAACCGTGGCACGCAGCCACCATCTGCTGGGAAAAGGGATCACAGAACCACCCCGATTCAGCTGGCAGCAGATACAAACGCAAAAAAGCAAGTTTACTTCCAAAATACCGGAAGGCACCATTTCTAGCCTGAAAGGCAGTGATATTACCTATATTTCCGGTCAGGCCCGATTCATTGATGCCGAAACCCTGCGCATCGGGGCAGCTGATTACAAAACCCGTTATGTCATCATCGCTGCCGGTGCCATCCCCGGCACACTGCCCATTGACGGGGCACAGCACATGATCACCAGTGATGGTTTTCTTGACCTGGAATCCCTTCCCCGGCGGATCGCCTTTATCGGCGGCGGCTTCATCTCTTTTGAATTTGCCCATTTTGCAGCGCGTCTTGGCGGCAGCAGTGGCAATGTCCACATCCTGGAAGCCAATGACAGGACCCTGGTCCCCTTTGACGAAGATATGGTGGCGCAGCTGGTCCGGGCCTCGGAAAGCGAAGGCATCCAGATACATACCGGAGTTTCCATCACATCTGTGGCAAAAAATGAGTCCGGGTATACCATTCACTTTGCATCCGGCCAGCCACTTGCGGTGGATCTGGTTGTCAATGGGGCCGGACGAATTCCCAATATCGAACCACTTCATCTTGATGCGGCCGGTGTGACTGCCTCCAAAAAAGGCATCCCGGTAGACCCGGCCATGAGGACCTCTATCCCTAGCATCTTTGCGGTTGGGGACTGTGCCCAAACCGTCATGCTTGCCAGGGTGGCGGATATGGAAGCCCATGTGGCGGCCCGTGCCGTTACAGCAGTGGAAAAAGGTACCGATCTGCCGGCCATGGACTACACTACCGTACCCGCGGTGCTTTTCACCTATCCCCAGCTGGGAATGGTGGGCAAGACCGAAGCGATGCTCAAACAGGAAAACATACCATACTGGAAAAGCCATGATACGGATCTGAGCTGGCCCACCTACCGCCGGATCGGCATGAAACATGCCGCCTATAAGATTCTGGTGGATGAAAATGACTGCATCCTGGGTGCCCATTTGCTGGGGGATAACACCACCGGCATGCTCAATACATTTAAACAGGCCATGATTGACAAAATCCCTGTCACCAAACTTCGGGAGGACAATATCATGGCCCCTTACCCGTCCCGGGAAAGTGATATTCTCTATATGCTTGATCCGCTCATCGACTGAGCAGACCAAGGGATAAAAAAAGAGCAGAAAGCCCGACTGGCCTTTCTGCTCTGTCTATTTAACCATTTTACTCAATGGTTAAAAAATGATCAGCTACTGTTTTTTCATGGCCTCTCCGCAGCAGACCAGTTCGCCTCCCCCTGCCTCTTTTACTTCCACAACATTTCCACATAATTCACATTTGTAAGTTTCTCCGACAGCTGGCATGATAAATCCCCTTTTTTAAAGTTCACATAAATTTTGCCTGAGATAGTTGTAAGCCATGGCCTTTGCAGCAACGCCTTGTTAAAAAACGAAACGGCAGCAAAACTGATTCAGGCTGTTTCAAATTCTAGGACTGAAATCCGGTTTTTGTCAACCCCAAAAATTAGCCGGATACTTCCTGCCGAAAGGCCCTGGAATGCTCCTCTTGCACCGCTCCGATAACAGTTCCGGCTGGCAATATGCCTATATCTTAAACTGCCCCACCATGGTTTTGAGTTCTTCCGCCAGTTTTGACAAGGACCCGGCACTGGTATGCACCTGTTCACTGCTGAAGGATATTTCACCGGCGGTAGTGCTCACCGCACCGATGTCGGAAGATATTTCCGTGGCCACTGTGGCGCTCTGTCCCACATTAACGTTCACCTCCTGTATCCCCTGGGCGGCCTGGGAAACGTTGGTGGCGATTTCCGAAGTCACCGCAGACTGTTCTTCCACCGCAGTGGCAATTCCGGACACAACGTCATTAACCTCAGTGATGATTTTGGTGATTTCATCAATATCCTTGACCGTAATGGCAGTGGTCTCCTGGATCGCAGCAATTTTCTCTTTGATATCCTGGGTGGCCTGGGCGGTCTGTTTGGCCAGGTCTTTGATCTCATTGGCCACCACGGCAAATCCTTTGCCGGCCTCACCAGCCCGGGCCGCTTCAATGGTAGCGTTCAGGGCCAGCAGGTTCACCTGATCGGAAATATCTGTGATGGTTTCCACTACCTTGTCAATGGCCTGGGCCGCCACGCCCAGATGCGCCATCTTGCCGGATGTGTCTGCTGCCTTTTGGGCTGCGGTATGGGAAATGCTCCTTGCCCGCTCAGAATTGCCTGCAATCTCATTGACCGTGGCCGACATCTGTTCGGCGGCCGTGGCAACGGTCTGGGTATTGGTGGCGGATTCTTCCATGGCTGCTGCCACCGTGGTCATGCTGGTGCTCATTTCCTCGGATGCAGATGCCACGCCGGTGGCCCTTTCAGAGGTATCCTGGGCGGCTTTGGACATCTGTTCTGAAATGGCTGACAACTGGGTGGATGCGGAAGAAAGTGTCTGGATACCGTCTGTAATCTGCCGGATAATTTCCTGGAGTTTATCCAGAAAGGAATTAAACCACCTGGCCAGCTCACCGATCTCATCGTTGGTTTCAACCGCCAGTCGCATGGTGAGATCCCCTTCTCCGGTGGCAATGTCCTTTAACCCTGCCACCGCAGCATTGATGGGCCGGGTGATGGTGCGGGCCGCCAGAAGGACCAGGATACAGATCAGGATACCGGTCACCGCCGCCACAAGGAAAATGGCATTTCGAATAGCAGTGGTCACCCCCAAAAATTCCGATTCATCCTGGGTAACCGCTATAGCCCATCCATTGATCCCCACAGGGGCAAATCCTGCGATTTTATCAGTACCCTGAAAGCGGTATCTTTCCACACCGGTTTCGTTGTTGAGCATGGGTTTGTTGATGGGGGCCATGTCAGGTATCTGGGTGACATCGGTTTTAAGAATATGATCAGTATTGGGATGGGCGATGGCAATACCCTTGGAATTGAGCATATACCCGTATCCGGTTTTTCCGATTTTCCGGTCTGATACCAGCTGGCTCAGATAGTCCGCTTTTATAACCAGACCCAGGGCACCCAGAAAGCGGCCGTCTTCAGAAGTGATGGGGGCACAGGCACTGGTGACCAGCTCACCGGTGGCGGCAGACCGCCGCAATTCATCAATGAGCGGAGTCTTGGTTGTTTTTACCTGTGAAAACACCGGGGCTTTGCTCAAGTCAATCCGGCTGTACTCCTCTCCATTTTCCAATATTCCGGTATAGATAAGCCCTTTGGCATCGGTGATAAAAATGCCCTGGTAGGCCTTTCCCATATGGGGAAACTGATGTCTCAGGGCAGAAATCACCTCTGCAATCTGATCTGCCGAACCGGAGATCCCGTTTTCTTCCACAACTTTTGCCAGATGTATAATCCGGCGCTGGTTGGCTATGCTGGCGGCTTTGCGCATTTCAGAATCAAGATTGCTGTAGATGAGCCGGGACAGATCCTTTGCCACATCCTGCGCCTGGTTCATGGAAATTTCCATCACAGCGGATTTTGATTTGCTGTACCCGATATACCCCACCACGCACAAGGGAATCAGGGCGGCAGCCAGGCCGATAAGAACCAGTTTTGAAGACAGGGAGGCGAGATTGATTTTCACAGAAATGCTCCTTTTTTGTTTCCAAATATTTCCTTTACAAAAAAATCCGGTGTGCAGATATCCTGCAAACCGGACGGATCATAACATCCAGACGCAAAGCTATTCTCTAATGGTCATGCGCAGGGTAGAACGGCAAAAGAGCCTCCACATCTTTTTTAAGTTTTTTGACAATGTCCATGTCAACATTCTGTTTTGCCTTCATTGCACCAACGATGACAATATGGTGTTTTTCAAGGCGTTGCAGGTAATCTTCTGCTTCCGGTTTGACCCGCTGGGTCAGAAAATAGTCACAAATGGTTACGATGATGTTCTGGGCATGCTGTTCCTTGTTCATTATCCATCTGACCCTCTGGTTATGACTTTGGGGATCATTGCTGCTGCTCAGATCCTTTATCATATTAACCGCTTTTTCAATGGTTTTCACATCTTCCAGCATGGACATGACCCTGGCATTGTCATCATATATACCGCATGGTATCTGACAGTGTGCATACGTTGACTGGGCAAAAAGGAAGATTCCTGCCGCAAAAAGGAAAACCCATTTAAAAATTTTTCTACAATAATTTTTCATGCTCTGCCTCTCCTTTATCTATAGTATTGTTTTACTCAAAAGCGCACCTGCCTGGCACCAAACCGACCAGCAACGCAAATGGGTTACTTGGAAGAATCCGGTGAGTTAACCCATTCTTTCATTCCAATATAAATAACCCTGGAAAACGGATTTGGCAATACACAAATATATGTATACCAAAAGATTTTAACCACCATTTCCGGGATCATTTATACTGGGTGCCGGCATACTGTTATCTGGCATTGGGAATGAACAGAACCTTTCCCAGCAGTGTGAAGTCTGCAATCAATTTCTGGGCTTTGGGACTGGTAATCCAGTCTGCAAATTTCAAAGCAGCTTCGTATTCGATATTGTTACAGCGGTCGGGATTGACTGCCATAACACTGTATTGATTTATCAAAAATTCATCTCCTTGAACCAGAATTTTCAACTTTGGATCACCGCCCGCAGTGTGTGCATACTTGATATAAGTGCCCCTGTCGGTCATGGTATAACCATTTTTCTGGGCTGCGACATTAATGGTGGAAAGCATTCCCTGACCGGTCTGGATATACCAGTTTTCTTTTTCAGGACGGGTGGAGATTGATGCCTCCCACAGCGCAATCTCCTTTTTATGGGTACCGGAATTATCCCCGCGGCTGACAAACACAGCCTGACGCATTTCAATGCTTTTCAAGGCCGCTGATATGAATTTTCCCTTGATGCCTGCGGGATCAGATGCCGGCCCGATGATCACAAAATCGTTGTACATGATTTCCCGGCGGTCCACACCAAACCCATCTGCCACAAATTTTTTTTCAGCCTCCGGTGCATGGACCATCAAAACATCCACATCGCAATTTTCACCCAGTTTTAATGCCTTACCCGTACCGGTTGCAACCCATTTCAGCACAATACCCGTATCGCTGGTAAACTGTGGAACCAGATATTCCAGAAGACCTGTATTGTCTGTGCTGGTGGTAGTGGCCATCATCAGGGAAGGCGTTGATTGGGAAAACGCGGGTATCGCCAAAGAGCTTACAATCAAGACAGTGGTAATAATTTTCCATACATTTTTCATTCTTTGTCTCCTTTTGGGCCATTCATTGTTTCATACAGCGGGTTGCTCTTTTCCTGGTTTTCATTTGCAGGCCCGCCAACTTTTTTATTTTACGCCAAGAAATTCTGATACTTTTAGCAGATATTTATATATTTTTTGTCAGTATTGATCAATAATAAATTCAATATTTATCTAATATAGCCAAAAATAACAAGAAATAACAAGAAATAACCATTAGACATTGAATGAAGAAGACGATAAAAGGAAAGGAAAAGACATTAAGCGACAAAAAAGGCTGTGACAGAAACCACATGTTTCTGCCACAGCCTTTTGTTACAAAATTCTACAGCATCCCTGATCCAGGGGCCGGCAGATCATGCAGGCCCCTGGATAAACTATTGGGATTTAATGGCTTCGGTGAGTTCCGGCATGAACTCCAGGATATCTTCCACAATACCCACATCAGCCACCTGAAAAATCGGGGCTTTGGGGTTTTTGTTCACTGCCACGATAAAAGGGTTTCCCTTGACCCCGCCCAGGTGCTGAAAAGACCCTGAGATACCCATGGCCATGTACACCTTGGGTTTGACGGTCTGACCGGAGGTACCCACCTGACGGGATTTTTCCAGCCACTTGGCATCCACGATGGGCCGGGAGCAGGATACAACGGCTCCCATTGCCTCTGCCAGTTCCTGGGCGATCTCGATATTTTCTTGTTCTTCAATTCCCCGGCCGATGGAAACCAGGACATCGGACTTGGTGATGTCCACATCCCCCACTTCCGCTTCCACGATTTCCAGAAATTTTCTTTTGGCAGGCAGCTCTTTTACCTCACCGGATTTATCAGTGACCTTGCCGCCGGCGGAACCGGCCTCGGTGGGAGCAAAAGAACCCGGACGGATGGTGATCACTGCACCCGAAGATATATCTGCTGTCACATGGGTATAGACTGCGCCACCCAGTTCCTGGCGGATCAGCTTCAAAGAGGTACCATCAATACCTTCGAAATCAACGATGTCGGCGGCATAGGCAGCATCCATTTTTACGGACAGTCCCGGTGCCAGGTCCATGCCAAAGGTATCATGGGGGACCAGGACAATGGCATCCTTGGGCAGGACATCCTGCAAAGCCTTTCTCACCAGTTCTGCGTTGGGATAGGCCAGATCTGCATGGCTGATCTTGATGACCTCTTTGTAGGTGTTGGTCAAGTCTTGGGCCACCGCATCCAGATCCGCACCGGAACCGGTGACAACCGCTGTCAGACTTGCGGCCGGATCAATTTTTTTTACAGCTTCAGGATACTCCAATGCCACATCTTCTGCGCTGCCGTTCTTAAAGGGTATATATGCAAAAACCTGTGTCATGATCAAAGTCCTCCTTTGGCTTTCAGCCTTTCAATGAGCTTTTCAATGATCTCGTCGGTGGAGCCTTCCAGCATTTCCGCCCCGTCCCCGAGATCCGGTACAAAATAATCCACGCGTTTGGTCTTTGCGCCGGCCGCTCCTACTGTGGCGGCATCAATTCCAAGATCACCGGCTCCGTTTACAGGGATATCCACACTGGCAACCTTGCGGATACCCCGGATTCCTACATACCTGGGTTCGTTGATACCGGTCTGGATGGACAGGACACAGGGAAGCTGGATTTCGTTCATCTCCTGGTTTCCGCCCTCGATTTCACGGCCCACCTTGATGGTGGTATCATCAACGATCTCAATCTTGTTCACCAGGGATGCATAGGGATAATCCAGCATGGCCGCCAGCATACCCCCCACCTGGCCGGCGCCTTCATCTGCCTGGGCACCGGTGAGGATCAGGTCGTATTTGCCTTTTTCAATTTGTGCCTTGAGAATGGCGGCAATCCCTTTTCCGTCTGATCCATCAAACGCATCATCACTCAAGAGCACGCCATTGTTTGCACCCATGGCCATTTCCCGGCGCAGTACCTCTTCTGATTCATCATCGCCAACCGTAATAACGGTGACACTGCCGCCCGCATTGTCCACAATCTGGATGGCTTCTTCCACCGCATAATTATCCCATTCGTTCACTGAATAGACCAGGTCGTCACGGTCAAGATCGTTGCCTGCTGAATTGAGTTCAAATTCGTTCTCAGCAGTATCCGGAACACGCTTGACACATACCAAAATCTCCATGTATTACCTCCTTTACTTGTATGGGCGGGAACGTTTTTGCTTCCCGCCGTCTATATTGTATTACGGTTTATCTCAGGTGCCGGGCGATCAATTGTGTAAAATCCATCGCCTCCATTTCTCCTTCTTTACCGGCCACCTTGATGGCATCCTGGATATTCACCAGACAGAAGGGGCAGGCGGTGACAATGACATTGGCACCGGCTTCAGCTGCCATATTCACCCGCAGCACCCCCATACGGGTCTCTTCTTCGGGTTCATAAAACAGCATAAGACCACCGCCGCCGCAGCAGAATGACCGGTCACGGCTTTTTTGCATCTCCACCCGGGTCAGGCCGTCAATGGCATCCAGGGCCTGCCTGGGATCTTCATACACCCCGTTGTGCCTTCCCAGGTAGCAGGGATCATGGTAAACATACACTTTATCCGGATCAAGACAGGGCTTCAGGGCCAACGCCCCGCTGGTGATCTTTTGTGCCACCACCTGGCTGATATGCCGCACCGGCGGCATTCCGGTATAGTCATTTTTCAGGGCATTATACGCATGGGGGTCTGCTGTGACAATCTGTTTTACACCCGATGCCAGTATCGCCTGGGTATTCTGCTCCTTAAGGTCCTGGTAGAGCATCTCTTCACCAAACCGGAGCACCTCATTGCCGCTGTCTTTTTCATCCTTGCCCAGGATGCCGAAGTCCACCCCTGCCCGTTGGAGAATCACAGCCGTGTGCCGGGCGATCTCCTGAAGATTATCATCATAGGAGGTGATACTGTCCACAAAATACAGGGTGTCTGCCTTATCTTTGGCCAGATCCTTGATGGTGCAAGCAGCTGCAAATTCCTTATCCAACGCCCAGTCAGCGCGTTTTTTCTCCATCTTACCATAGGGGTTACCACGTTTTTCAAGGGCTTTCAAAGGCTTTTGCAGGGACTGGGGCACCATGCCCTCATCCACCATTCCCCGGCGCAGGTCCACCATTTTATCAATGTATTCAATGGCCAGGGGGCATTCTTCCTCACAGGCGCCGCAGGTGGTACAGGACCAGATCTCATCTTCCGTATAAATATCTTCCACCAGCAGCTTGCTTTTATAAATCTCACCGGACAGCGGATAATTTTTAAACATCAGGTCCCTGGCCTTGATGGAGATAAACCGCGGGGAAAGCGGCCTGCCCACGGCATTGGCCGGACAATGGTCTGAACACCTGCCGCAGTCGGCACAGGAATAAAAATCCAGCATATGCTTCCAGGTGAAATCCTCCAGTTTTTTCACCCCGAAGGATTCCAGGTCATCCAGCTGTTCCGCCGTAATCCCGTGGCGGACCGGTTTTATTTTCCCCTTGTCAAGACGCATGAAAAATACATTGAAAATGGATGTGATCACGTGAAAATGCTTGCCCAGGGGCAGAAAACACAGAAAAAAGAAAAAGGTCACATCATGGAGAAAATAAGAAAAGATATGAAGCCCCTGGAGAAACTCAAAGGAAGCGCCGGAAAGCAGGAGCTTAAAAATCCACACCAGGGTAAAGGGGGCCACAAAATGGGCCTCTCCAGTCTGTTGCAGCGCATAGGCCAGTTCGGAGGCTTCAAACAGACTTTCAGAAATCATCAACGTGGCAATGATCCCCAGTACAAAAACCGCTTCTGCCGTATGGTCTTTGCCGTATTTTTCCGGCACCGCATACCGGGCCGGTTTGAAAACACCCCGGCGGACACCGGCAATGATGCAGGCAATCAGCACAAAGGTGGCGGCATAATCTTTTAAAAAATTATACACATCTCCCAGCAAGCCGCCGAACCCCGGCAAAACAAACCCGTCGGAAAATCCGATAATCACCAGGGACACGGACCGGATGGACAGAATCAGAAACCCGAAAAAAATAACAATGTGCAGGACACCTGCCAGCATATACCGGGGCTGCTTGACCTGGCCCAGCCAGATGACAATCAGCTTCTGGATCCGCCGACCAATGTGATCAAGCCGGTAATCCGGGGCTGCCCTCACCAGAGGCGCCAGACGCCTGGCCATGATATAGGCGAACAGGCCTACCCCCACCACAGGCAGGATAAAGGACAGGACCGATGCCGGAAATACCCCGAAAAATGAATAACTTGCCGGACCGATTATCGAAGACATATGTTGTTACCTCCAAAAAAAATGTGTTTTTGCAGTTTATGAACAAAGGTTCAATGAGCTTTAATAAAGATGGCGATTCCCGTCAAGCAAAAAGCCGGATTCAAAAACATTTAAAAACTGTATGGGATTTAGATATTGTATAATATTTATTCTCCTTTAACGCCGTTGAGATACAGATCCACCAGAGGATCTGCCATGGCTGCCAGGTCATATCGGCCATCGGCCGACACCCAGGTGGAAATCACCCCTTCCACCGCGCCCAGGATAAACCGCTTCACAAGACCCACAAAAAGATCCTGGCGCATGGAGCCTTCGATCTGTCCCTGCTCGATAATATCTGACAACAGATCCAGATACATTTTTGAGATGTCCTTGATCTGGGATTGGATATCCCGCAGATACCGGACCTCAGACTGAAAAATGACCGCCATGTTTTTGTCGTTCTGAAATTCCTGCAAATGACAGTGTATCAAGTTTCGAAGCTTTTCTTCCGCATTTTTACCCATGGCCACGGCAGCATTCATTTTTTCAAACACCACACCAGTTTTATAGGAAATAAACTGATATAGTATATCATCCTTGTTTTTAAAATACAGATACAGGGTCCCGTCCGCCACCCCTGCCTGGGATGCAATCTGGGAAATCGTGGCTTTGTAGAATCCGAACTGGGCAAAAACTGCCCCCGCACTATTGAGAATCTTATGGTATTTTTCCGATTTGTTTTTTTGCAAGCCTTTCCCGCCTTTCCCGCGCTGGAATGAATATTAATTCATTATCTAACAATAGATGGCTTTAAAAGTCAAGCGGATATTTTTATAAGATCACCCTGACTTAAATTTAATTTATTAAATATTTACAAATAGTTATAAATTTATATCAAAAATTATCATTTCCTGAATCCCCTGAAATATAAATATTTTCCTCATGAATATACATTCATTATTTAATTTAATTGTTCTTGCTTTTGACCTGTTTTCATGACAAAAATTAAACTGATCGTTAACAGCAAAAACCCATACGGGAGAGAAACCATGTCACACCATTATTCTGCAGATTTCCAGGCAGCCCTTGATTTTGGCAGGCCCCCCAATGTCAAAACGCTGTTCCCACATTCCAAAGCATTGATTGTCAGCGGCAAATACATTGACCAGGCCATGCTTAAAAAAGGCGGCTGCATGACCATTGCCGCCAACGGCAGAAACGCCTTTGTCATCAGGGGCGCCCTAAGAGCAGCCCAGCAGGCCAATGCCGCCATCATCATTGAAATCGCCCGGTCAGAAGGCGGCATAAATGCCTATTGCGCAGTCAACTTGTGGAATATAGCCCGGCAGACCGACGCCTTCATGAACGAACTGGGCATTACCATACCGGTAGCCATCCATGCCGACCATTTCGGCATCAAAAAGCAGGAAGACATAGCACCCGCCAAAACCGAAATCACCTCCCTGTTTGACGCCGGCATCACCTCCATTGCCATTGATGCCTCCCATATGCCGGATGCCCAAAACCTGCTGGCCAATATTGAACTGTTTCCCTTTGTGCCTGACTGGGCCGGCCTTGAAACTGAGGTTGGAGAAATTAAAGGGAAACTGGGGTTATCCACTGCCCAGGAAGCATTGTTTTTAATCCAGGGTCTGAATGCCCACGGCATTTTTCCGGACTGGATCGCATTGAACAACGGCACTACCCATGGCATAGAGCAAAGCGATGCCGGCATCAACGTGCCCCTTACCGCCCAGATCCACGATGCCCTTGAACCCTATGAAGTCTCCGGGGCCCAGCATGGCACTTCAGGTAACAGCTCGGAACGGCTCAGGCAGATTGCCGCAAAAACAAGGACCACCAAAGCCAATGTAGCAACTGCCCTGCAGATGATTTCCTGGGGCGTGCAGGTCAATGATTATGGAAATGCCATCCTGGATGCTGACGGTAATTTTATCAAACAGCCGGACAAAGGGGTTGATGAAAACATGTGGCAGCAGATGCTGGCCTATGCAAAATCACAGGACCTTACCGGCGGCAATTTCAAAAAATTGAATGCTCCCTTTGAAAACCGTTTCCTGGCCCAGTCCAGACAAATCCGTGACCGCATGGCAAAGGATGTTGAAACCTTTGTTCATACGCTCCTCACAGAGGTCTTCAATGCATCAGATACTGCCGACATTGTACTGGCACATATTCTGGAAACCCGGTCCCATAACCCGGGGAGCAAAGGAAAAACCATTGCATCCCAGGATGAATGGACCCGGGAAAAAATCATGGAAAAAGGCGCAAAAATAAGTGTGGACAAGGGTCCTGAAGGTGATTTTGACGATTGAAAAAAATAGTTAAAGGTTTAATTTTCCCCTACCGATACTGTGTTTAAGGAGAAAATTATATGCAGATACCCTCTTATCAAATACAGAATGTACTAAAGGTGTATTCCAGGCAGTTGAGCCAGGGCAAAATTCTGAGCAGAAACAGATTCAATATGGCCCATAATATCTCTGCCGACAATGTTACAATTTCCTCCGAAGGCAAACGTCAGGCCATAATTGATAAAGTTGCCACCAATATTGTACAAAAAATTATTACGGAAGGACCCGGAGAAAAAAGCGAAGAACAGATTGCCAGCCAGATCGAAAAAGAACTTGGTAAAAAAATCAACTATGACAGGGATAAAAACCAGTTTACCTATACTGCAGTGGACAGCCAAAACAACAGAGTAACCCATACCCTGTCAGTGGAAGATTCCACCTTTGTGGTAAAAAGGATGACTGAACTGGCACGCCAGGTTGCTGACAATAATATGGCGGCTTTAGGGAGGACCACACCATGAAAATATCCAGCTCCACCACCAATTACGTAAATACAAGCTATGCCAACCAGGCAAATTCTGCCGCCACCAATGTCCAGGCAAAAACCGCCAGGCAGCCCGAAGAAACAAAAACCGACAATATCGATCTGTCTGAAAAAACCCGGGATCTCCAGAAAATCAGCCAGGCCATGGAAACCGAACCGGCAGACAGAAATCAGCTGGTATCAGATATCAAAGCACAGGTGCAGGCCAATCAATATACCATCAATGCAGACCAGATTGCGGAAAAAATGATCGGATCCATCATATCCTGGCTGGTATAGCTGCAAAAATTTCCCGGTTTATCCAGACCGAATATGTATGGCGCTGATGAAAATTCTCTTTCAACTATCCGAAATATCATGCTTTATTAACATAATTTTTCCCTGATATTATCCTGGCATATCTTTTGCTTTTACCATGGCTAATATAATCAAGGAGGCCGATATGGTAAATATCCACCACATACATGACACCACCCAGCCTATAAAGAATCCCCAGGGCGAAACCCGGAAAGCCGGAAATAAGGATGCATTCACATCTGCACTGAACCGGGCCCTGGATAAAACGGAGCCGTCTGAAATGCCGGGAACCACATCTCATGGTCTGGGGGAGATCACATCCGCCCGGACCATGCCGCTACCCGCACAGTCCGACCTGGTCTCCGGCAGCACTGAAAAATTGCTGGAGCTGCTGGACACCTATGTCGGTCAACTGCAGAATCCGGGCGTATCATTGAAGCATTTGGCGCCGGTGCTGGAATCCATCAATCAGAAAGCGGACCAGCTGGTGGCAGAAACCCGGTCTCTTGGACCCGACCAAGCAGGCCTGCGGGATATCGCCACCCAGACCGCTGTGGCAGCCCGGACAGAATATGTGAAATTCCAGCGGGGGGATTATTTGTCATAACCGCGTTTTGCCCGGGACCAGAATGCCTCTTTTTCAGCAGCTGATAACCCTTGTAATTTGCAGTTCTTTCGGGCCAGATCCGCCTCCATCAGACGGAACCTTCCCTCAAATTTTGCAGTAGACCGTGCCAGGGCGGTTTCCGGGTCAAACCCGGCAAAGCGGGCCACATTCACCAGAGAAAACAAAATATCCCCGAATTCAACCATGGTCTCATCTTCATTTCCTTTTTCCAGGGCTGTCTCGAATTCAGAAATTTCATTTTTCACCGTATCCAGCACCTGGTGGATATTTTCCCACTCAAATCCCTGTTTGACAGCCGCCTTTGATACTTTCAGCGCACGCAAAAGACCGGGCATGCCGCTGGGCACCGCATCCAGGGCCGAACGGTTATCCGGATGGTCTTTTTCCCGGCTTTTAATACGTTCCCACTGGTCCAGCAGATCCGCCTGTGTAGTAACAACCGCCGAACCATAGACATGAGGGTGCCGCCGAATCATTTTCTGGACCACAGTATCCACCACCCGGGAAATGGATATCTGGTTTGTGTCATGAAATATTGCCATGATAAACAGGATCTGAAACAAAACATCCCCCATTTCCTCACAGGTATTTTCCAGATCCTGTTTTACAATGGCCTCCTGAAGTTCATATACCTCTTCAGCCAGGCATTTCCACATGGTGCCGGGGGTCTGTCTCCGATCCCAGGCACACCCGTCTTCTCCCCTCAGGGTCTGGATGATATCCATAATAGGGGCTATTGTCTCCAATGGTTGTACCCTCCTGTATATTGGATTTTTCCACTTTGAGTTTTTCCAGCTGCTGTATAAAACCATCCCGCATGGTCCTGGAAACAAACAGGGTCATAGTCCTGGAAATCTTTGCCAGATAAGGGGCAGATTCAGATTTCACCATGACAGACGATGTGCCCGTCGGGACAAATGCCGTCAGCATGACAAACAGAACAGATACAATCAATGCTCCTTTGGCGGTACCAAAGATCAAACCGAATGTCCGGTCCACCCAGCCTAAGAACACCAGGTGCAAAAGCCTGCGGATCAGTGCGGCCATTATCCCCACCACCACCAGAATACCGCAGAACACTATTCCAAAGCTTGCCAGATGCCGCATTTCCGTTGTACTGATAAAAAAAGCCAGGTGGTCGGAAAGTATCCAGTAATAGGTAAAAGCCCCGTAGAATCCGGCAATGACAGCAACAATACCGGATGCTTCTCGGATCAGTCCCTTAAAAAGGCCCCTGATCATACAGAACAGGACAATCACCAGGACAACCAGGTCAAAACCGTTCATTATCTTCCTTTTTATCATAGTTTCCAAAGACCTATGGAATAACAATTTCACGGTTTTTCCGTCAAGATTTTTATTGACCTTTCTTCAAATAAAATGCACCCTGTAGCCCATGAAAACCATTGAATTTGACAACATATCCTTGGTCCAGAAGCTGTTTGGCTTTCATAACACCCACCTTGATAAAATTTCAAAACAGTTCGGGGTAACCATCAACTCCAGGGGAAACAGTGTCACCATTTCAGGAGATGCCGCAAATACCAGCCTGGCCCATACCCTGCTGGTCCAGCTATACGATCTTTTCAAGGAAAATATCCCCATGGACCCGGGTGATCTGGATGCGGCCATTGCCATGATCAAAAAAGACGGCTCCGCCCGCCTGGAAACCCTGTTTTTACAAACGGTTTTCGTGACCGCAAAAAATAAACCCATACGGCCCAGAAGCCTTGCCCAGCAAAAATATGTCAATGCCATCCAGTCCCGGGACATTGTGTTCGGCATCGGCCCTGCCGGCACCGGAAAAACATATCTGGCCATGGCCATGGCAGTGGCAGCCCTTTGCCAGGGAGATGTTCAAAAAATCATTCTTACCCGTCCGGCAGTGGAAGCAGGCGAAGCCCTGGGTTTTTTGCCCGGGGATCTGGCGGAAAAAATAACCCCCTATCTGCGCCCCCTCTACGATGCTTTGTATGATATGCTGGACTTTGAAAAAGCCAGGGCGTATATTGACCAGGAAATCATTGAACTCGCTCCCCTTGCATTCATGCGGGGCAGAACCCTGAACAACGCATTTATTATCCTGGATGAGGCCCAGAACACCACCTCCCAGCAGATGAAAATGTTTTTAACCCGAATCGGATACGGCTCCAAAGCCATTGTTACTGGAGATATTACACAGATAGATCTGCCGGCCGGCAAAACATCCGGCCTGGTGGAGGTGAAAAAAATCCTCTCCCGCATAAAGGGAATTGATTTTATCTATTTTTCCAGAGATGATGTGGTAAGGCACCAGCTGGTTTCCGACATTATTGATGCATATGAAAAAAACAAAGCGTAATATCTGGCCCGACAAGGTCAAAACATTTTTATCAACCACCCCCTATCTGTTATGGTTCATGCTGTTTGCCATCACTTTTGTTTTTACATTCTTCCAGACCCCTGAGCAGCAGAATATAACGTTTTCCTATCAGGTGGGTGATGTGGCCCTGCGGGACATCAAAGCGCCCAAGGATTTTCTTGTTGAAGACAAAGAAGTGTCTGAAAAAAGGCGCGGTCAGGCCAAAGACATGGTCAGGATTGTATATGACTATGATGCCGGCCTGCTGCCACAGATCTCATCCAATATAGAAGAAGCCATGCAGACAGGCAGGGCAGTGTTTGAACCGGATGAAAACCCGGCAGCAGAAGAGCACAATATCCGGGAAAACCCACCTGATCCCACTTTTGCCATGGTGCTGGAAACCAAACCCGGGTTTGAAAAAAAACTGGGCATTGCCATCAGTGAAGGGGCATATTCCATTCTGCATAAACACAGGTTTGATCCTGAAATCACTGAAAAAATCCAGACCATTCTGGGCAAGGTTTTGTCCAACGGGGTTGTTGCCAACAAGGAGATCCTGCTGGAAGAAGAAAACAAGGGCATTATTTTGAGAACCATAGGGTCCAGTGAAGAACGGATTGTCAACAATCTCAAGGTGTTTTACGGGCCTGACCAGGCCAAGGCAATGGTCAGAATTGAAGGCGAATCCCTGCTCAAAGGCATCAACTACAACCTGACAAATCTGATCGTGGATATATGCCAGCGCCTGTTACAGCCCAATATCTTCATGAATAAAAATGAAACCCAGAAAAGAATCCTGGCAGCCCAGTCCGATATCAACCCTGTCATGTATCAGGTAAAAGCAGGGGAAATGATTCTCAGGGAAGGCGAACGGGTGAACACAACCAAGCTGCTCAAGCTGAACGCCCTCCAGGAACAGGTGACGGAAAAAACCATCTATGTATCAGCCGCCGGGATCGCCATGATCACCTTTTTTCTTATCCTGGTTTCCTACCAGCTGTTTTTGAAAGACCACAAAAACCTGGAAAATGATCATAACAAACACATGGTTTTTCTGGCCATGGGGCTTATCCTTTACCTGGGCTTTGTAAAGATATCCACCTATCTGGTCCAGTCGGCTGATCCACATCAGGCATGGGATTTGGCATCCGCCTCTTTTTTCATGGCGATTCCCCTTCCGGCGGCAGCCATGATCTGCTGTTTGTTTCTGGGATTTGACATTGCCATTTATTTTAGCCTGGTACTGTCTGTGCTGGCAGCCCTTTCTTTTGGCGGCAGTTTTGAGGTGTTTATTTTTTTCTTTTTGAGCTGCAGTGCCGCCGCCTTTCTGGTTCGCAAGAGCCGGGAACGCAAAAGCTTTATCATGGCCGGGCTCAAATTGTCCCTGTTCAATATGGCGCTGGCCGTTTCCTTAGGGTTTTATTCCCTTGTTCAACCAGATTTCATGATGTTTACCAAAGAAATCCTAATTGCTTTTTGCGGGGGTGTATTTGCCGCCACCCTGACCATCGGGTTCACCCCTTTGATTGAAATTCTTTTCGATTATACCACGGAAGCCAAACTGCTGGAATTCTCCAACCTGGACCAGCCGCTTATCAAAAAACTGATGATTGAAGCACCAGGCACATACAACCACAGCGTCATTGTGGCCACCCTGTCCGAAGCTGCTGCATCCGCCATCGGTGCCAGCAGCCTTAAGGCCAAGGTCATGGCCTACTACCACGACATCGGCAAGCTGGACAAAACCATGTATTTCATTGAAAACCAGGCAGACGGAAAAAACCGGCATGACAAGCTGTCTCCGTCCATGTCCGCCCTCATTTTGATCCAGCATGTGAAAAAAGGGGTGGAGCTGGCAAAAACCTCCAAGCTGGGAAATGAAATTATTGAAGGCATTACCCAGCACCATGGCACCTCTTTGATCAAATACTTTTACAACAAGGCCTTGAAAAGCGGAAAAGACAATGTCAATGAAGAAAATTTCAGATACCCCGGCCCCAAGCCACAGACCAGGGAAACCGGCATCGTCATGCTGGCGGATGTGGTGGAAGCAGCGGTGCGGGCACTTGAGCGCCCCACACCTGCCCGAATCAGAGGAAGGGTCAAGGAACTGATCAATGATATCTTTGCCGACGGCCAGCTGGAAGAGTGTGAACTCACCCTCAAGGACCTCCACCAGATTGCCAAAAGCTTTAACAATATTTTGACCAGTATTTATCACAGCCGCATCGAGTATACCGACAAACCCCAGGAAAAGAAAAAAGAAAAAAATGAGTCTCCCAAAGATACTGATCGACAACCGGCAAAAAGCAATGGTACCAACCCAAACCATCCGCAAAAAGACAGAACTGATCTTAAACGCCTTGGGTTGTGATAACCATGAGATATCCATTGTCATCATGGATGACACCCATATCCAGGAACTCAACCAGACCTTCCGGAAGATATCCAGACCCACCAATGTCCTGGCCTTTCCCATGCAGGAAGGAGAATATTCCGACATCACCCCGGGGTTGCTGGGGGATGTCGTCATATCAGCCCAGACCGCTTCCAGGGAAGCGGATGCAGCAGGTATCACCATAGAAGAACGGATCTCCCAGCTTCTGGTACACGGCATTCTCCACCTTCTGGGATTTGACCACGAAGGGGCCGCCGCCAAGGCAGATGAAATGGAAACCAAAAGCCTTGATATTCTGAGACATATTGAAAAGAATCCGAATTTAGAGGCTTTTTAGCCAGGAAAGGAAAAACAGATGGCAGAATTGGCTGTTAATGTGGACCATGTGGCCACCCTGCGCCAGGCCCGGGGAATTGATTACCCCGACCCGGTGGCTGCGGCGATTGCAGCGGAAACAGCAGGTGCAGACGCCATAGTGGTGCACCTGAGAGAAGACCGCCGCCACATCCAGGAAAGGGATGTCCGGCTGCTCCGGCAGATCGTGCAATCCAGACTTATTCTGGAAATGGCCGCCACCAGTGAAATGCTGGGAATCGCAATGGACATCATGCCCCATACGGTCACCCTGGTTCCGGAAAAAAGAGAAGAGTTGACCACGGAAGGGGGACTGGATCTGATCACCCATGAAGATACCATCAGAGAGGCGGTATCTTCCCTGAAAAATACCGGAATCAAGGTCTGCATCTTCATTGATCCGGATCTGGACCAGATCAAAACAGCCCATAAAATTGATGCAGACATGATTGAGATCCACACGGGAGCGTTTTGTGATGCCAGAACCCGGGCAGAAGCCCAAAGGGAATTTATGCGCATCGTAGATGCCGCCAAGATCGGAACCAAGTTGAAACTGGGGGTCAATGCCGGCCACGGGATCTGCTACAACACCATCAAGGCCTTTGAAGGCCTCCGGGAAATCAGAGAATTTTCCATCGGCCACAGCATTGTTGCAAGGGCGGTGCTCACAGGTATGGACCGGGCGGTACGGGATATGAAACAATTGGTAAAAGGCTTGTACTGAGCGGCAACACCTGCATCAGACCATCACCGGACAGCCACGATCCAAACCTTTCTGGAAAAAATTTGCCCCGGTAAAAAACAGGACTTTCAGTCCAGCAGACCTGACATGGCGGCAGCCCGGGTCACCCCATGGGCATTATTGGATACCGGCATCAAAATACCGGTATCAAGACCGGGAACTGCATTGGCCACGCAAAAACTCTGGCCCGACCATTCCAGCAGATCCTGGTCATTGAAATCATTTCCCACAGCAACTACCCTGGCCTGCGGGATCTTCAATCGGCAGGCCAGCCATGCCGCAGCCTGGCTTTTGGAGGCCTGGTGATGGAACACTTCAATCCATGCCGATTGATGGTCCAAAGGAGAGGTGGCATGGATCACACTGTAGCCGGCCAGATCTGATCTCATCTCTGCGACCCGGCCGGGTGTCAGTTTTCGGGGTACCACAGCCAGTACCTGGGTTGCTGCTTCATATAAAAGGGAATCATGGTGCAGGGGGCTGGCAAAAGACCGGTATAAATGGATCCGTTTGTGAAAATCCGGATTTTCCTGCCCATGGGATTTATACAGAAAATAGACGGTTTCCGGAATGGCCTTGTGAACCATATAATCCATATTGATTCTGTTAAAATAGGTACTTATTTTTACCACATCATGCCTGAAAATGGCAAGGTTCCGAATAATACGATCCTGTTTCATGCACAATATCCCGGCACCGGTTGAAAACAGCAGGTAATCCACCGGCACCAGGTGTTTTTCCAAATTTATCCGGGTCAGGGCATTTTGAAAGGAGTGGATACTGCGGCCTGTGGCAATGGCCACCACAATGCCTTTGCATCGCAGCCTGGTAAGGGTTTCCAGATCCCTGGCTGATATTGCCTTGTCATCATTGAACAGGGTGCCGTCCAAGTCGGTGATAAACAGATGCCGATTCATGGAGCTGCCTTTTATTTTCCCCAAAAATTATACACCGCCTGGAGAAGTTCCTCCATATCAAAGGGCTTCATAAGCAGGGTTGCATTCTTGATTTTGTCCATGATTTCGGGCGGTGGTGTAATCCCGGTACATATGATAACCGGCAGGCCCGGCCGGATCCGGTGTATTTTTTCCATGAGCAGGTCACCGGTCATTTCCGGCATGGTATAATCGGTGATCAGGGCATCGTAATGAAACGGGGCTTTTTGAAACAATGCAAAAGCCGCAGGTGACCGGGTCATGATATCCACTTCATACCCGTAATCTTCCAGCATTTCCCGACCCACTTGTGCCAGATAATCCTCATCATCCACGAATAAAATTCTTTTCCCCTGTATGTTTTGGACCACCTGATCCATCCTTTCGTCACTGCCGATCATTTTTTTTGGCCTATGATCTTTTTTTATGCTATCTATTTTTTCTTTTTCAACGCTTCTGTAAGAACACTTTCCATGGTACCCATGGGTTTGTCTTTTTTTTCCCCGGCAAACTGCCGCCAGTCTTCTGTTTCCTTTTGATCCGGGGGTACCAGGGTCATGCGCCGGTTTTCCTCATCCACCTGCTGAACCAGAACCGTGACGGTATCTCCTGGTTTCAGTGTATCATAGGATTTGGCATCGGTTGAATTTCTGATGGCAGATACGGGCATCAAGCCGGTAATCCCCGGCTCCAGACCGATGAACAGACCGAATGTTTCTCGTTTTTCAAGCTTTGCTTCCAGGATATCTCCTGGTTTGTACCTGACACTGATGCCGGTCCAGGGATCTCCCAAAGCATCCTTTATGCTTAAAGAAACCCGTTTGGCATCCATGTCAATGGACTTGATCACCACCTGGACATCCTGACCCTTTTCAACCACATCCTCGGGCCGCATCACCCGTTTTGTATGGCTCATTTCACTGATATGCACCAGACCATCCACACCGGGTGCAATTTCCACAAATGCCCCGAATCCGGTCAGCCGCACCACTTTTCCGGTCACCTGGTCTCCGGTATTAAAGGCGGCATCCATGCTGTCCCAGGGATCAGCCCCTGTTTGTTTCACAGACAAGGAAATTTTAGGCACATCCTGCCCCGTCTGGTGTTCGATTTTCAACAATTTCACCAGCACACTGTCACCCGGCTGTACCACTTCATCAGGCTTGTCTATTCTGGACCAGCCCAACTCTGAAATATGGACCATTCCTTCCACACCGGGTGCCAGTTCAACAAACGCCCCATAGGGCATGAGACGGGTAACGGTTCCATGGAACGTATCCCCCACTGCGACATCCACCAGAAATTTCTGCTGGGCTTCTTTGATCTGCTCCATCTGCAGGTTTTTACGGGATATGACAATATTACGGCCGTTTTCTTCATACCGGGTCACCAGAAAATGAAGGGTCTGGCCCACAAAATCCTCCGGTGTTTCCACATATTTGACATCCATATGGCTCACCGGACAAAATGCCCGCTTCCCCAGGATATCCACATTGAATCCACCCTTGATAACCGCTGTAACCTTTCCTTCCACAGGGGTTCTGTTCTGTACCGCATCTTCCAGCAGGGCTGCTTTGCCTGCACCGGAAATGGCTTTGGACAGAATGATTTCACTTTCACTTAAAGACACCACATACAGGGTGATGACGTCACCTGCCTGAAACGGAAATTCTCCGGTTTCATCCAGAAGTTCCTGTTTTTCCACGACACCGTCACTTTTGGTGCCGGTGTCTATATACACACTGTTTTTGCCCACGGATATGATCTTTCCTTCCACCATATCGCCTGGTGCCAGTTCACGGCCCAGGTTGTCGTCATAGGATGCAAAAAGTTCTTCAAAACTCAATTCTTCAGAATTGTCGTCCGGATTTTCATCAAATTTTTCTGTCATGGTCTTTCTCCAAACAAGGCGGTTATGTGGCACATGCCTGACTACTATACTTTACAAAAGCCTGTGTAAAGCAAAAAAGTGTTATGGGTATTTGCGGGACCTGCCCCGCAACAGCTATGGCAGGTCCGCATTCACCCGGTCCAGAAGCTTTCTGGCAATATCTGTTGTGATGCCCGGCACTGTTGCAATCTCTTCCACAGAGGCATTTTTCAGATTTTCCACCCCTTTGAAACGGGTGAGCAGCAGTTTTTTCTTTTTGGGCCCGATGCCGGAAACTGTATCAAAAACAGAGAGGCTGCCCCGTTTTTCACGCCGCCTGCGCTGGAAGGTGACGGCAAACCTGTGGGCCTCGTCCCGCACCTGCTGGAGCAGGAACAGCGCTTTTTTGGCAGATGCGGTGTTCACGGGGTTGGCCCGGCCGGGAATATAGATCTTGTCCAGGTCTTCGCTTTTTGCTTCATCTTTTTTGGCCAGGCCGGCCACTGTAAATCTGCCCTGGAGCCCCAGTTCCCCGAGCACTGACATGGCCATGCCCAGCTGCCCTTTTCCACCGTCCACCACCAGCAGGTCCGGCCGGGGCATCTCTTTTTCCGGCTTTGAAAAGCGCCGTGTCAGAACCTGGGTCATGCAGGCATAGTCATCGGGCTGGTCAATACCCTGGATGATATACCTTCTGTAGGCGCTTTTGTCCGGCCGCCCATTGGTGAACACCGCCATGGATGATACCGGGTCCTTGCCAGCCAGATTGGAATTGTCAAAACATTCGATCCGCTCAGGCACCCGGTCCATCTGTAAAAGGGACTGGAGCATGGCCAGGGCAGACCTGGCAGCCTCCTCTCTGGCCAGCAGTTTTTCCAGCTCCCGGCGGGCATTGACACAGGCCATCTCCACCAGCCGGCGTTTTTCCCCCCGCACCGGCACATGCACCGTCACTTTTTTCTCTTTTTTTTCCCGCAGCACAGATGCCAGGGCATCCAGGTTTTCAACCTCCCTGTCCACCAGCACCTCATCCGGCAAAAACCGTGTTTTGCCGTAATACTGCCACAAAAATGCCCGCAGGATTTCATCGTTTTCCCTGAACCCGGGATCCAGGGGATAATGCACCGTATCCACCAGCCGGCCGGACCGGACAAGCATCACCGTGACAACAGCCATCCCTTCTCTGGCGGCCAGGCCCATCACATCCCGGTCCTTCAGGTCAGTGCACACCACCACCTGTTTTTCCATGATATTGGTTACGGCAAACATGGCATCCCTTTTCTGGGCCGCTTTTTCAAATTCTTGAGAGGCTGCATGGGCCTGCATCTCATTTTTTAACTTCTGCATCACCTGGCCGGGCCTGCCCTTTAAAAACAGGACCGCGTCTTTGACCTGCTGCATGTAGGCTGCCTCATCCACCTTTTGGCAGCAGGGCCCTGTACATTCTTTTATCTGATAATTGAGGCAGGGCCGGGACCGGTTTTTAAACTGGGAGTCTTTGCATTTTCTGAGCTTGAAAATTTTCTGGATATGCCGCAGGGTCCGGGTCACGCTGTTGGAAGAAGAATAGGGACCAAAATACAGGGCATGGTCGTTTGTAATTTTGCGCACCCGCTGGATGGCGGGGAAGGGTGCATTTATGTCAATGCGCAGCAGCGGGTAATTTTTGCCGTCCTTGAGCAGCACATTATACCTGGGCCGGTGCTCCTTTATCAGGTTGGATTCCAGGATAAAGGCCTCATGGTCCGATGCAGTGATGATCAAATCAAAGTCCCTGACCATGGCCAGCAGGGCCGCGGTTTTGCCGTCAGTATGATTTTGTTTGGCAAAATAGGACCCCAGCCGCTTTTTCAGGTCTTTTGCCTTTCCCACATAAATTATCTTTTCTTTGGCATCCTTCATCAGGTAGACCCCGGGGCTGTGGGGGGCCTGGAGGTATTTTTCCGCAAGTGCGGTGTCCAGTCCGGTCAAAACGGCACCATTTCCGTCAACTGCCTGATCTTATCCCGGTACCGGGCTGCCTGCTCAAACTCCAGTTTTTCCGCCGCCTTTTTCATCTTGAATTCCAGGTCCCGGACAAGGTCCTCCAGGTTGAGCTCCTCTGCATCATAGGCCTTTATCTCTTCATTCACCGAGGCGGCTTCTTGTGCCGCATCACTGCCCTGCCTTGGATAGGTGAACACATTGAGCTGTTTTTGAATGGTGGCGGGAACAATGTTATGGGCATCGTTATAGGCTTTCTGGATCCTGCGGCGGCGGTTGGTTTCCTCCATGGCCTTTTTCATGGATCCGGTCTCTTTTTCCGCGTACATGATCACCCGGCCGAACACATTTCTGGCTGCCCTGCCGAAAATCTGGACAAAAGACCGGAATGACCGCAAAAACCCCTCCTTGTCCGCATCCAGGATAGCCACCAGGGACACTTCAGGTATGTCCAGGCCCTCTCTGAGCAGGTTGATGCCGATGAGCACATCAAATACGCCCTGGCGCAGGTCCTGGATAATTTCAATACGCTCCATGGTGGCGATATCGGAATGCAGGTATTTCACCTTAACCCCCAGGTCGGCATAATATTCGGTCAGGTCTTCTGCCATGCGCTTGGTCAGGGTGGTCACCAGGACCCGTTCATTGGCCTCCACCCGTTTGACGATCTCCTGGTACAGATCATCCACCTGGGTTCTGGCATCCTTTACCTGGACCCGGGGATCCAGCAGCCCTGTGGGGCGGACGATCTGCTCCGCCACCCGGATGCCCGCCTTTTCCAGTTCATAATCCGCCGGGGTGGCAGACACATAGATGATCCGGGATGTCCTGGCTGAAAACTCTTCAAATTTCAGGGGCCGGTTGTCCACGGCAGAGGGCAGCCGGAACCCGTATTCCACCAGGGTCAGTTTTCTGGACCTGTCCGCCTTGTACATGGCCCCCAGCTGGGATACGGAGATATGGCTTTCATCAAAAAACAAAAGAAAATCATCCGGCATGTAATCCAGCAGCGTGGGAGGCGGCTCCCCGGGGGCCCTGCCGGTGAGGTGCCGGGAATAGTTTTCTATGCCGTTGCAGTATCCGATCTCATTGAGCATCTCGATATCATAATGGGTCCGCTCCTCCAGGCGCTGGGCCTCCACCAGCCGGTTCTCCGACCGCAGCACGTCCAGCCGCTCTTTGAGTTCCGCAAGAATCCCTTCCACCGCTTTTTTCCGGGTCTGGCGCTTGGTCACATAGTGGGATGCAGGATAGATGGCTGTCTGGTCAAAGGTATGGAGCACCTCTCCTTTCAGGGGGTCGATCTCACAGATCTCTTCAATAGTGTCCCCGAAAAAATCGATGCGCACTGCCCTGTCCTCTTCATAGGCCGGAAACACTTCCACCCGGTCACCCCTGACCCGGAACACCCCTCTGTGAAAATCGGTGTCATTTCTGGTATACTGGATTTCCACCAGCTTCTGGATCACCTTTTCCCGGGAGATTTCCATGTCCCTGGCCAGGGTGATGCGCAGATCCAGGTAATCCTCCGGAGCACCCAGACCGTAGATGCAGGACACCGATGCCACCACAATGACATCCGGCCGGGCCAGCACCGACCGGGTGGCGGAATGGCGCATCTTGTCGATGATGTCATTGATGGAGGAGTCCTTCTGGATATAGGTGTCACTGGACGGCACATATGCCTCGGGCTGGTAATAGTCATAATAGGAGACAAAATATTCCACGCAGTTTTCCGGAAACAGCGCCTTGAACTCATTGTACAGCTGGGCTGCCAGGGTTTTGTTGGGGGCGATGATCAGGCTGGGTTTTTCCACTTTGGCAATAATATTGGCCATGGTAAATGTCTTGCCTGATCCGGTGACCCCCAAAAGCACCTGGTGGGGTTCGTTGTCCATCACCCCCCGTGCCAGGTATTCGATGGCTTTGGGCTGGTCCCCTGTGGGGGAAAATACGGATTGCAGATGAAACAGTCCCATGGGTCAGATTTCCTTTTGGTTATACGGCATCCACGTCATCCGGGCGCTTGGGCCAGGCATTGAGAACCCCATGGAAAAGAATGGCCAGGGGAATGGCAAAAAATACACCCCAGAATCCCCAGACTCCACCGAAAAAAAGCACCGCCACAATGATGGCAATGGGATGCAGGTTCACCACCTCTGAAAACAAAATCGGCACCAGCACATTGCCGTCCAGGACCTGGATGATCAAATAAGCGGAAATAATCCATGCCAGATCTCCGGTCCAGCCGAACTGAAAATAGGCAACCAGGGCCACTGGAAAGGTCATGACAGCAGCCCCGATATAGGGCACCAGCACGGAAACCCCCACCAGGAAAGCCAGCAGCAAAGAAAAGTTGAGTCCCATGAGCATGAATGTCAGGTAAGACGTACCCCAGATCATCAGGATCTCCCAGAACTTGCCCCGTATGAAATTGCCCAGCTGCACATCCACCCCCTGCCATACGCGGCTGGCAAGGCCCCGTTCTTTAGGCAGATGCTGCCGGATCCATCCGATGATCAACGCCTTGTCCTTCAAAAAAAAGAACACCAGCAGCGGCATCAGCACGATGTACACCACCAGGGTGATGATGCCGATCACCGAAGACAGGGTCTGACGAAGCATCTTGTCGGTAAAGCTGCCCGCTTCCCGCCGGATCTGGTTGAGCACGTTTTCAATCTCCACTTCACTGAAAATGGTGGGATATTTCTCAGGCAGGGACAGAATCAGGGTCTGGGAAGCACTGAGCATGTCCGGCACCTCCTGGAGCAGCTGGGTGGCCTGCCGGGTAAGCACCGGCAGCAGCCAGAACAGCAATGCCAGAAGCACCAGAAAAAATATGGCAAACACCGTGCCCACCGCCAGCATCCGGGGGGCCCCGATGCGCTGGAGAGACTGGGTGACACCTTCCAGCAGATACGCGATAATCAAACTGGCAATGACCGGCACCAGGTGGCGGCCTGCAAACAGAAAGGTGGCAATGCCTGTCACCAGGAACACTGCCAGAATGACCACCTGGGGGTCTGAAAAATACCGTCTGAACCATTCTTTGATCACGCTCATATATTGCCTCAATTATTCAAAATCAATCCAGGCAGCATACCCTGTTTTCAACAATTTTTCCAGAATTTTCCTGCAAGGGTTTCGGGATGAGGCGGGATGGCCCAAATATCTTTACATACCCGGCAATCATTGATAATCTTACATTCTATTCGAAAAAAAGGTACGCTTCAGATGACAGAACACCCGGATTTGCATCAGCCCGTCATGACCATCGCTCACCAGGACATGGTGACGCTGCATGAGGATTTTACTGTTCAGCAGGCGCTGAACGACATCCGGTTACAGGGTGTTGGAGAAAAAATTGTCTATTTTTATGTGGTGAACACAGCCGGCCGGTTGAAAGGGGTGATCCTGACCCGGCGCCTGCTCACCACCCCCCTGGAACAGCGTATCTCCGAGATCATGATCAAACGGCTGATAACGGTTCCCCATACTGCAACCATCATGGATGCCTATGACCAGCTGGCGCATCACAAGCTGCTGGCGCTTCCTGTGGTGGATCCGCAGCAGCACATCCTGGGTGTGGTCGATGCCAGCACATTCATGGATGACACCTATATCAAAGACATTACCCAGAGAAGAAAAGAAAGACTTGAAATTCAACGGCTTCATACAAGGCTGAGAAGCATTCTCGATCATATGCGGGACCTGGTGCTGTCCTTTTCATACCTCGATGATTTTGACAGGGACCGCATCGATGATTTTCCGTTTTTTGACGATCACCTTGTGGAGATCAACTCCTCAGCCCTGTCTTTTTATGACGTACCGGCATCTTATATCCTGCACAAAAAAATGAGTGTGTTTGATTTTATTCATGACCTTTATAGAAAACGGATATTCGAACTCTCCCAGGACATGATCTATATTCTCAGGCCCGATGGACAGATTCTTGATATCAATCCGTCAGGCATCCGGCTTATGGGACTCAGCAGTATCGAAGACGCGCAACAGAGGAGCATCATTGATTTCACTGTTGATCCGGTGGCCGGCAAAGCACTGGTCAAAGAGATCCAGTTCGAAGTGACTGACACAGGTTATTTTCTCGATGCAACGACCACTGCCGTTGAGGATGTCAAGCAGCGATTGAAAGAGATCAGAGACCAGTACTGGCGGTTGAAAAAAGTGTCTGATGGTCACGGAGGCGTCATTTACCAGAGAGCCACCCGGAAGAGTTAGGCCGGGGGGAGAGGCCGGGGCGGCGGGGTGGAATGGACCCGTGGGGGGCGGTGCCTGTTGTTCTCACCTGTTTGCCCCGGCTGACAGGGAGTACGGCATGCCCTGCTGAACGTCAAAAACTGCGGGCAGGTATGTCCTCAAACAGTTTGACGTTCGCACCGCAGGGCATGCCCAACTCCCTGTAACAGCCGGCGGAAAAATAGGGTTCAAACAACAGGCACCGCCCCCCACTGGACTCTGACAGCAGACGAACCCATGTTTACCTTCGATCACAGCCGATGGTTGCCAACATTTCTGTACATATCCTGGAATTACTGCCACGGGAGAATTGAATATTGTTTTTGATTCTTTGGCCAAATTTCATTACAATATTCAAGTCCCAAATTGTAACACTCTATTTTTCAGAAGGAGGCCCCATGAATCCCGAAACACTCGAAGCTGAAATCATGAAACTGAGCCCATTAAAACTGGATGCACCGTCCGAAGAGGAAAATCTGAAACTTTGGGTGCAGGAGGCCCAACGCAGGCTGAATGATCTGCGGGAAGGAAAGGCCAAAGCAGTGCCGGCAGAAGATGTCTTTCAAAGGGCACGGACGGCCATACTATGCGCCAAATAACCTTTCACGAAGAAGCGGATTTCGAAACCCTCGAGGCGGCGCGCTACTACGAAAAAAGGACCGCCGGCCTCGGGCTGACATTTCTGGATGAAGTTGAGAAAAGCACCCACCGTATCATGACAAATCCTTCTACCTATCAGCGTGTTGGGGGCGAGGTGCGGCAGGCACTGGTGCCGCACCGAGGATTGCAGAATTGATTCGTAGAACAATCAAAGAGAGTATATTGGAGAAAAATGTAATTGATTTGCCTCCAGAAATTAGAATAATACCAATGACAATAAATTCATTTACACATGAAGATTGTCATAGTGTTAAAGATCTTCAGGAAAAGTTTTTTCTTGGATTACTTTCGTCAAGAGAGAGAAATGGGTTCTATCGCTATGCCGGTAAAAAAATCAATTCAAAATCCGGTGCAGTCATGCTTTTTCAATCCAATTCAAGCATTATTGCCTCCGCTGTTTATCTTGGAATAAAGCCATTAGAAAAGCCAGTAGATGGGTATAATGGCTATATGGTTTTTGATGTAAACTCTATACAAGTCTTTGATCCTATATATCAAGATGCGATGCGGGAATGCTGGCCAAATTTCAAAAAATTTAGCCAAGCATTTCAAAGACTCGATCCGGGAGGCTATCCTCAATTTTTGAGGATTTTAAGTGGTATAAAGTCGCCGCACGGATATTACACCGAAGAAGCAGTTGATATTTCTAATCCTCCTGAACAAGTTGAATCAACAATATTTCGTATTCTCCGTGATACAGAATTAGCTCGTCTGGTTAAGCGCATTCACAGTTATGAATGTCAAATATGCGGGCATACCATTAAATTTTACGACGACAGTAGGTACGCAGAATCACATCATATACAACCACTTGGCAAGCCTCATTTTGGGCCTGATATCAAAAGCAACATTATTTGTGTATGCCCCAATCATCATGCCGAGTTGGACTATGGTGCAAGGCATATAGATATGAAATTGCTGAAAAGAGCAAAAGATCACAAAATTGATTCAATATTTATTGAGTATCATAACAAAAATATATTCAAAAATGGATAAAATTACCCAACAATTTGCTGATTCTGAAACCGAAGGGATGTTAAAATGGCTGAAGAATCAATTATAATAATTGTTAAAAATTATTTGAAGGAACTTTCCCGCAGGGGTGTACCAGTCAAACGAGCGGTTCTTTTTGGTTCCTATGCCAATGAAACTGATCATAAGTGGAGCGATATTGATTTGATTGTAATATCCGATAAATACGATAAAGAATACAGCCGTGAAGATATTAATGTGTTGTGGAGAACGGCGGCCCGGACTGATAACCGGATAGAACCCATTCCTGTGGGAACAAACAGATGGAAAACCGATGATGAGAGTACAATTATTGAGATAGCCCGGAGAGAAGGGATTGTTATTAATTTATAAGATTAATGGACTGTGGCCGTTTCAAATGAAAAAGGAAGGAACAAGATCAAGAGGATAAAAAGCCCATATTTTGGCGTTACACTTAAAAAAGGAGCATACTATCAATGAATGAAAACAGTCAGAAGATAGCATTATTTATCGATGCAGACAATGCTCCCGCAAGCAAATTTGAAACCGTACTCAGTGAGGTGGCAAAATACGGGGTAGTCACCATAAGAAAGGCTTACGGCAATTGGAAAAGTCCTACCCTAAAACCTTGGGAAGATTTATTGAATGAATACGCCATACAGCCTATCCAACAGTATGATCTGACCAAAGGCAAAAATGCTTCAGACATTGCTTTGGTAATCGATGCGATGGACGTCATGTATACAAAGAACATAGATGTCATGTGCTTTGTGTCATCAGACTGTGATTTTACCCCAATGGTTACCCGTGCTCTTGCAGAGGGGAAAGTCCTCTTGGGTTTTGGAGAACGCAAAACCCCTTCACCCTTTGTTAACGCATGTTCTAAGTTCTTATACCTTGATACGGCACCGAAACAAAATGGTTCCGTTACTGAAAAAACCAAAAATATCAAATCCGATACAAAACTCCTCAACCTGCTAAGGCAGGCTATAGAAGCAACAGAGGAAGATAATGGCTGGGCGGCGCTCGGTCCGGTAGGATCCCATATATCCAATAAAACATCATTCGATACAAGAAATTACGGATACAAAAATTTAAGCAGCCTCATCAAGGCTATTGATCTGTTTGAGTTAAAAAGAGGCCCTGGTAACTCATATTTGGTTCGAGATAAAAGAAAGAAAAAGCCAACGTAGCCAACCATTCTACCTGGCTCGGTGGTGAATGTAACCGTATGTGTAACAATACTGCCAGGCCGGGGCTGGAAAAGAATCAATAATACATATGGAGAGAAATGATGGAATTCAAGGAACTTGTGGAAAAGCGGCGGAGCTGCCGGGGGTTTTCGGATGCGCCGGTGAGCAAAGAACAGGTTGAGGCAATTGTCACAGCCGGGCTGTGGGCGCCAAGCCCTTTGAACCTGCAGCCGTTTCAGTTCATTGCGGTGACTGATCCGGAACTTCGGGCCGGAATACAGAAGGCGGGGATGACTGCCAGGCAGGCTGTGGGGGATCAGGGAGGGCCTGGCTGGGCGCAAAAATATCCCATGGAGTTTGTGGAGGCCTGCCCGCTGATCCTGGTGGTGGTGAGTGATCCGTCACAGGGCGGGCTGGGGGCCTACTTCAATCAACCACATGGGGCGCTTCAGTCGGCATCCGCCTGTATCCAGAACATGATGCTGATGGCAGCTGACCTGAGCCTTGGGTCCCTGTGGTTTACCTTTTTTGATCCGGATGATGTGAAACAGCTTCTCAATATCCCCAAAGAGCTGGAGATTGCCGGTGCGGTGCTGGTGGGCACACCGGCTGGAGAGGGTAAGGTGCCGCCCAGAAAACCGCCCCGGATTCATGAAAATGGTTTTCATCCTTTATAAACAGCGACCGCTGGACACCCAAAGGAGCATAAATTATAGATGAAAATTTACCTCGATTGCTGTTGTCTACAACGCCCTTTTGATGATAAATCTCAACCAAGAATTGCGGTTGAAGCAGAAGCGATCCTTGTTGTTCTTGCATTGTGCGAATCCGGTCATTTGAAACTCATTTCATCAGATGCGCTATTGTTGGAAATCAACCAGATTCCCGATCAGATTCGCAAGGAAGATACGCTGGAAATTCTCAGGCTTGCGGAAAAGACCGTTGAACTCACGCCGGAAGTTGAAACGCTGGCCAGAAATTTTAAAGATTACGGCATAAAAACGTTTGATGCGCTACATCTTGCATTTGCATCTTTTTCAAAAATTGATTATTTTTGCACATGTGATGATAAATTTATGAGAAAGGCCAAGCGCTTAGAAAATTTAAACACCAATGTGGTATATCCCACCGAATTAGTGATGGAGTTAGATATATGAAGACAACAGCGCGATCCATATCTGAAATTAACCGTCAAGCGACACACATTCTGTTCAAAGAAATGGGAGTAGTAGAAACGATCCGTTTTCTAAATCAATTTTCAACAGGTCGAGGCGACTATACAAAAGATCGAAGGAAATGGTTGGATAAAATAACCATGGATGATGCGATCGCTCAAATAAAGGCCGGCAAAACAGAAGCCCAACCAAACGCTTCAGCAGATGTTCCTACCTCTCATCGCTGAACATACCATTGCACCGGATTCATAAAAACCTTTTTCATCCGTGACAGACAATGGTGTCGACTGAAAATCAGCATATTGGAGTGATCAGCAATGTTTCTTGTTACAGCAAAACAGATGCAGGAGATGGACCGCTATACCATTGAAGAATTCGGCATTCCCGGACGGGTGCTCATGGAAAATGCCGGACGGGGGGCGGTGGAATTTTTCATGGAACAATGCAGTCCCACCCCGGACACCCGGGTGGCGGTGGTGGCAGGCCGGGGCAACAACGGCGGGGACGGCTGGGTCATGGCCCGGTATCTCATGGAAAAACAGATTCCTGTGACAATATTTTTGTTGTCCGACCGGGACCGGGTGGCCGGGGATGCCAAAGCCAACATGGACCTGGTGGAAAAACTGCTGCCGCATTATCCGGATTGTGCTGTAAAGGCAATGCCGGATGCGGCGGCGTTTGCCCGGGAAAAGACCCGGCTGGTGCATCATGACCTGTTTGTGGATGCCATTTTCGGCACCGGACTGAATTCTGATGTACGAGGGGTTTTCAGGGATGTGATCCAGTGCATCAACCAAACCGGAAAACCGGTATTTGCCGTGGATATTCCTTCCGGCCTCAATGCCGACACCGGGGCGGTCTGCGGAGTGTGTATCACGGCCTGTGCCACGGCCACCTTTGCCTTTGCCAAGACCGGCCATATTCTGTATCCGGGCAGCCAATACACCGGCACATTGCGGGTCATTGATATCGGCATCCCCGGATTTGCGGCCGGAAAACAGGATATCCGGTTCCAGGTGCTGGAAAAACAAACCATTGCCCCGTTGTTTCCCCCCCGGCCTTTTGACAGTCACAAAGGCACTTTCGGTCATCTGCTGATCCTGGCCGGGTCTGCCGGCAAAACCGGGGCAGCTGCTTTGTGCGCCAATGCTGCCAAGCGGATCGGTACCGGTCTGGTCACCCTGGGGGTGCCGGAAAGCATCAATGCCATTGTGGAGCCTATGGTGGTGGAGCCCATGACCGTTCCCCTGCCGGAAACCGCTGCCGGCGCATTGTCGTCTGACGGTCTGGACCGGATCCTGGCGCTGGCCAAAGACCGGCAGGCCCTGGCACTGGGGCCGGGACTGGGCACGGACCCGGATACCCGAAAACTGGTGCACACCCTGGTGGAAACCTGTTCTCTTCCCCTGATCATGGATGCCGATGCCATCAACTGTCTGGCCGGAGATCCAGCAGTTCTCTCGTTCAGAAAAACCCCGGCCGTACTGACCCCCCATCCCGGGGAGATGGCCCGGCTGGCAGGGATCTCCACCAAGAAGGTACAGGCGGACCGGCCAGGGGCGGCAAAAAAATTTGCAGAAACATGCAATGTGATTTTGGTACTCAAGGGGGCCCAGACCCTGAT
Organism: Desulfotignum sp.; assembly: GCA_011390635.1. GTDB lineage: Bacteria > Desulfobacterota > Desulfobacteria > Desulfobacterales > Desulfobacteraceae > Desulfotignum. The sequence goes on from JAABSA010000011.1 coordinate 38,964, forward strand.
CGCCCTGCCGGACGGCCGGATCTTTCTGTGTCCTGTCGGCAACCCGGGCATGGCCACCGGCGGCATGGGAGATGTGCTCACCGGCATGATCGCCGGGCTGGCAGCCCAGGGATTTTCCCTGGAAAACGCAGCCATTGCCGGGGTGTTCATCCATGGACTGTGCGGAGATATCCTGGCAGATACTGTGGGCGGGTTCGGATTTCTGGCCACGGACATGATCCAAACCATTCCCACGGCCATCCACAGGCACCTGACATGAACCAGCAGATCATCACAAGGACGGACGACCAGACCCGGTATTTGGGGCAGCGGCTGGGACAGGCCGTGACCGGCCCCCTGGCCCTGGCCCTGACAGGGGATCTGGGGTGCGGAAAAACCACTTTTGTCAAAGGCCTTGCCCGGGGCCTGGGGGTGAATAAAGGGTACCACATCACCAGCCCCACATTTACCATCATCAATGAATACCCGGCTGAAAGGGGGCTGCGCCTCTGTCACCTGGACCTTTACCGCCTGGGGTCTGTGGAAGAACTTGCCTGTATCGGGTATGAGGACATACTGGAAACAGATGCCGTGGTGGTGGTGGAATGGCCCGATCTGCTGAAAGAGGACCGGTTTTCGTTCGATCTGGAACTGGCATTTGCATATGATGCCGACTATAACCGGGTCATATCTTTTTTTGCCTGTGGACAGACCGGAAAAAACGTGCTATGCAGAATGTTTTCATAAATCAGGGAACCATTATTTTGGAGTTATTATGGCGCTACGGGTACAAAAATACGGAGGCACCTCTGTGGCGGATATCCAGCGGATATCCAGGGTGGCGGACCGGGTTGTAAAAGCCCATGATGCCGGTGACCAGGTGGTGGTCGTGCTCTCTGCCATGGCAGGTGTGACAGACAACCTTATTTCCCTTGCACGGCAGGCAGCAGAATTGCCTGACAAAAGGGAACTGGATGTCCTGCTTGCCACAGGAGAACAAACCACAGCGGCTTTGATGGCCATGCTCCTCAAATCCCGGGGATACAAAGCCAAGTCGTTTCTGGGATTCCAGGCCGGCATCCATACGGACCAGACACCGGGCAAGGCCCGGATCCTGGATATCGACGGTCAGAACGTGAAAAAATCGCTGGACCAGGGGTATATATGCGTGGTGGCCGGGTTCCAGGGAGCTGATCACAACGGCGACATCACCACCCTGGGACGGGGCGGGTCAGACACCTCAGCAGTGGCCATTGCTGCATCCTTAAAAGCGGATGTCTGTGAAATTTTCACCGATGTGGACGGGGTATACACTACAGATCCCAGAATCTGCGCAAAAGCCAGAAAAATTGACCGAATTTCCTATGAGGAGATGCTGGAAATGGCCGTTTTAGGGGCAAAGGTGCTTCAGATACGGTCGGTGGACTTTGCCAAAAAATACAACATTCCTTTGCATGTCAGATCATCATTCAACGAGGAGGAAGGAACCATGGTCGTCAATGAAAGCGCTGATATGGAAAGCGCGGTGGTATCAGGCGTTACCTGTGATATGAATGAAGCCAGGATCACCCTGAAACGGGTACCGGACCAGCCCGGCATTTCTGCCAAGATTTTCGGCCCCCTGGCAGATGCTGAAATCATGGTGGACATGATTATCCAGAACACCCGAACCGGCGGAGAAACCGATCTTACCTTCACTGTTACCAAGGATGATTTTGCCCGGGCCCTGGAAATTACGGAGGCGGTGGCCAAAGAGGTAGGGGCTGAAGAGGTGCTCACCGCCACGGAAATTGCCAAGGTATCGGTGATCGGGCTGGGCATGAAAAGCCATTCCGGTGTGGCTGCCACCATGTTCAAGGCTTTGGCCGAAGAAAACATCAACATCCGGTTGATTTCCACCTCGGAAATCCGGATCTCCTGTGTCATCCTGGCCAAATATGCGGAACTGGCAGTGCGGGCTTTGCATACGGCATTCGGCCTGGACAGGCAGGATCTGGATTAGACGGACAGGGATCTGTCCAACGCTGTCTCTATTTCTTCTACCACCTTTCGGGCGGCAGCAGCAGGGTCCTGTGCATCCCGGATGGGGCGTCCGATCACCAGAAGATCGCTGCCCTGGGCTATGGCCCGGGCAGGTGTGGTGACCCGCTTCTGGTCATCTTGCTTTGTCAGGGTCCATGCGGGGCGGATACCCGGGGTAACCGTCAGAAAATATTTTCCAAATCTTGTTTTGATGCCGGCAGCTTCCCCCCCTGAACAGACCACGCCAGCGCATCCGGCATCATGTGCCACCTGGGCCCGCAGCATCACCAGTTTTCCCGGGTCTGCTGAAAACTGCTGTTGAAATCCCCCTTTGGAAAGGGTTTTTCCATCATTATCCGTGAGCAGGGTAACCCCCAGAACCCCGACTTTTTTGCGGGCACCCTGCACCGCCATTTCCAGCATTTTTACAGAGGAACTGCAATGAACGGTTGCCAGATCAACACCCAGGTCAGCTACCCGGTCCATGGCCCGGAAAACGGTTGTGCCGATGTCGTGGAGCTTGAGATCCAGAAAAATGCGGGCAGCGCTCATATCGCGTATCATGCGCACCGCTTCAGGTCCCTGGTGGATGAACAGTTCCAGACCGATCTTGAACATGCCCACATGGGGGTCCAGAAGCCTGACATAAGATTGTGCCTCTGCCATGGAGGGAAAATCCAGTGGAAATACAATATAATCCCTGCCTGATTTTTTCATTTTTCATTCCCTTGAATACCATACCGGCGCCCGGCATTTCCACAAAATCATCAATTCTATGTTCCGATATACAAATCCCGTGTTCCGGCATACAATAAGATCCTGATTTTAGGGGGTAGCCTGCTGTTTGTCAACCAGGACAAAAAAAGACACTTACGCAGGCACAGCCCCGGGTGGTGCCCTGTGACCGGAACCGTCAGAGCCGGAGGGGCACACCATACATATCAGATCGGCAGAAGCGTATACAGCAGGCCAGTGTCCACCTTATGGATTTCACACACAGCAGCCCCGGAGGATCTCGGGCCGGGTACAGGGCACTATCCGGGGCGGCAGTCAGGCCGACAAACCGGCTGCTTGAAAATCCCTGACCCGATGTGCTGCATAACAAAGCAAAATCAGTGGTTCATTTTCCGGGTGCAACGTGGTATATTGCACTGCCCTTGACTGCCCTTGAAAGGAGAATCATGGAAACCAAAAAATACACATTGACCATGCTGGTGGAAAACGAACCCGGTGTGACCGCCCGTATAACCGGTCTTTTTGCCGGAAGAGGCTATAATATTGAAACCATCTGCGGTGCACCCACCGCAAATCCCAAAATGTCCAGAATTACCATCACCACCCTGGCGAATCCCCTGATGCTGGAACAATGCATGAAGCAGATCAAGCGCCTGGTCAATGTAATCAAACTGCGGGATATGACCGGAGAAGAGGCGGTCAAACGTGAAATGGCCCTGGTCTGTGTCAAGGCCAGGCCTGAAAACCAGGAAAAGATCCAGCATATCATCACAGCCTTTCAGGCAAAGATGTTGGACAAAGGGCAGGAACACTATATTTTTGAAGTCACCGGTGATGAACTCACCGTGGATGCCATGCTCCGGGAACTGGCACCTTTCGGCATCAAAAAACTTGCCCGTTCAGGGGTGCTTGCCCTGTACCGGGAATCCTGAAAAACTTACCAATCAGCCCATTTGCCAAAGACCTTATTCACCCCGGCAACCTCGTGAAAATTTGCATTCCCCGGCATAATTTTCACTGCTGCACATAAAATGTTGAAATTGTAAAGCCATTAGTGATATCTATCAACATTATGTAAAAAACGTGATCCATACCATGGATATAAAAATGTTATGACCTATCAGAAAATTGAACACATTACCGCTGGCCAGCTCAAAGCAGATCACAATTCCTCTGATATTTTCCAGGCCTGGCTGGGCACCTGCCTGGGGGTGGCGCTTTATGACAAAAAAACCCGCACCGGCGGCATGATCCATATCCTGTTGCCGGAACAGCCCTTCTGCGGATTTCCTGAATATCCGGAAAAATATGCCGCCACCGGACTCCCGTTGCTGATCCAGGAACTGATACGTCTGGGCAGCGATCCCAAAGATATCAAAGCCACCATTGCCGGCGGCGCTCTTGTAGGACCTGTAAGCTCCCAGGACATGGGACTCGATATCGGCGGAAGATCCACGGAAATTGCTACCAATATTCTGGAGGATGCAGGCATTGATATACTGGTATCGGAAACCGGTGGATTCTTTTCCTGTACACTGGAACTGGACATGGCCACCGGAGAAACCGTCATCAACCCGCCCTGGGAAGACAGACAAGATCCCGTGGAACAGCCGTCCCGGCCGGGAACCGATGATATCCTGCACACCATTGAAAACCTGCAGCCAATCCCCCAGACCGCCCTGAAAATTCTGCGCATGTTCCAGGACAGCCGGGCGGGCATCATGGATATTGCCCAAGAATTGTCCCGGGACCAGGTGTTGGGGGCCCAGACCTTGAAATTATGCAACTCCGCCCTGTTTTCCGGTACCGCCCGCATCGACACCCTCAAGGATGCCATCCTGCTGCTGGGTGAAGACATGCTCATGAAATCCATCATCACTGCTGCTGTGAACAGATATTACAACCAGACCGGAACCGGCGGCTACTCTCTTTGCAAAGGGGGACTGTTTTTCCATGCAGTGGGCGTGGCTGCCACAGCTGAAAAACTGGCGGACAAAACAGGTATCATATCAGGAAAGCAGGCCTATACCGCAGGGCTGCTCCATGATATCGGCAAGGTTGTCCTGGACCAGTTTGTGTCAGCTGCCATCCCCTTGTTTTTCAGAGATCTGACCCGGGAAAACAAAAACTTTCTCCAGTCGGAAAAAACACTGCTGGGAATCACCCATTGTCAGACCGGCACCCTTCTGGCAAGGCAGTGGAAATTTTCCAGTGCCCTGTCCGAGGTTATTACCCATCACCATGAGCCGGAAAAAGCAGTTGACCATAAAGACCTGGTTTGCATAGTCTATCTGGCGGATCTGCTCATGGAACGCTTCAGCACCGGCCTGGATTTTGAAAAAATGCAGACCAGCAGTGTGGATGCTGTGATAAGACGTCTGGGGATCAAGCCTTTTGATATTCTGGAGCTGGTAGATACCATCCCCATGCATGCCATTAAACACCAGGAAATTGTAACCAGGTAATCTTCATGCCCCCTCATGCCAAACAACCGCTGCTCAAAAACCTTCCCGGTGTCGACCATGTCCTGGAAAAAACCCGGGAAGACGACCGATTTGCAACAGTGCCCAGACAGGTCCTGGTGACATCCATCCGCACAGTTCTGGACCGGTTGCGCCAGGATATTCTCATGGACAAAAAAAATGCAGTTGATGAAGCCTTTATCCTGACAGAAACAGCTGCCAGCTGCCGGCAGAAACTTACCCCGAAACTGCTTTCCCTGGTGAATGCCACAGGGGTGGTGCTCCACACCAATCTGGGACGGGCCCTGCTGTGCAAAGATGCACTGGAAAATATCCAGAAAATTGCCGCTTCCTATTCCAACCTGGAACTCAATGTTGCTACGGGCAAAAGAGGACTGCGCTATACAGCTGTGGAAGAGTTGATCTGCGAACTCACCGGTGCCCAGGCAGCCATTGCGGTTAATAACAATGCCGGTGCGGTCCTGCTGGCCTTGAACACCCTGGCCAAAGATACCGAAGTAGTAGTGTCCAGAGGTGAGCTGGTGGAAATCGGCGGTTCCTTCAGGGTGCCCGATGTCATGAGTAAAAGCGGATGCTGTTTAAAAGAAGTGGGTACCACCAACCGGACCCACCTCAAAGATTACCGCAATGCCGTGACGGAACATACCGGACTTTTCCTCAAAGTCCACGCCTCCAACTACCGGATAGAAGGATTCACCGCCAGTGTGGAGCTGGAAGCACTGGTTTCTTTGGGAAAAGACCATGATATACCGGTGATGGAAGATCTGGGATCCGGCACCCTTGTGGATTTTTCCCTCTATGGCCTGCCCAGAGAACCCCTGGTGTCTGATTCGGTTGCTGCCGGGGCGGATGTGGTGACCTTCAGCGGGGACAAACTGCTGGGAGGCCCACAGGCCGGTATCATTGTTGGGAAAAAACAAGCCATTGAGAGGATCAAAGCCAATCCCCTGACCCGGGCCCTGCGCATTGACAAGCTTACCCTGGCTGCGCTGGAAGCCACCTTGCGTTTATATCGGGAGGAGGACCGGGCTGTTCAGGAAATACCCACTCTGAGAATGCTGACCATGACCTTTGAAGAGACCTGCCGGCGGGCCGCTTCTCTGAAAAAAATCCTCGAAAATATTCAGGGTCCTGTCGGCACAATTGCACTGGCTGACCTGGATTCCCGTCCCGGAGGCGGTTCTTTTCCAGCCCTGCGGCTGCCCACCCGGTGCGTTACCCTGAAACCGGCTGCCATGTCCGTGGCTGCACTGGAACGCCGCATGCGCCTGTCCACCCCGGCCATCATTGCCAGGATCGAAAATGACAGGTATGTGATGGATCCCAGAACCATTCAGCCAGGACAGGAGACCATTATTTCATCAACCCTTGAAACCGTATTGGCAACCCCATGAAACCCAGATTCGCGTCAAAGGAATTTACTTTTTTAAAACCGGATTCAGATGAGCTTTCCATCCAGGAACCCAAAACCTATTTTTCCGATCTGGTGCACAAAAAAACAGTGTCCTTTGAGGCTTTTGAACAACGCCTGGCAGCAGCCAGGATACCAAAAAACGGCTTTACCTGCGCTGCCATCCAGGTGGCACAAACCGCATCTGAACAAACCCTGGAAAAAGCCAGGGATATTTTTGAAGCCTGCTTTCACTCGGTGCTGGACAAAAAAAGAGGGATCTGGGAAGCACTGGATCCCACTGCCTTTGTTCTGGTTTTCTGGGACTATGATAACCAGCGCAAAGCCATGGATCTGCTGGAATCCCTTAAAGACAAGATTTCCCATGCCCTGAAAGCGGAACTGCTGGTGGGTGTGGCATTTTTTCCATTTCACACCTTTTCTGGCTCCGAGATTTTTGCCAATGCCCTGAAAGCCATCGACCATGCTGCTTTTTTCGGCCCCGGCCATATGAAGCATTTTGACGGCATCTCCTTGAACATAAGTGGAGACCGCCTCTACCAGTTGGGACAATATGAAGCAGCAGTGCAGGAGTATGAAGAGGGGCTTTTACTGGAACCCAAAAATATCAATCTCCTGAACAGCCTGGGGGTGTGTTTCGGTGTGACCGGAGAACTGGAAAAAGCCAGACTTTCTTTTACCCGTGCCATGGACATCAATCCCAGGGAGATAATGGTAATCTATAACCTCGGTCTGGTTCATCAGATCTTAGGGAATAACGACAAGGCGGTATTCTTTTTGAAAAAAGCCCATGGCATTGACCATACGGTTTTTGAAGTGGAACTGCTTTTGGGCCATCTGTTGTTCAAGACACAACAATATGACCAGGCCCTGCCCCACCTGGAAGCCGCATCCCGCATACATCCGGAATCCAGTATGGCTTTCCGCACCATGGGAGAGATCTTCCTTGACCGCCGGGACCTGGACAAGGCAGGGACTGCCTTTAATGCAGCCGTCAAACTCAAACCAACAGACCCCATTGCCTTGTCCGGATATGCCCTGGCCATGGCCTTGAGAAAACGCAACCTGAAAATCGCCCTGACCTTTGCCAGAAAAAGCGTGGCATTGGAACCGGAAAACACTATTTTCCAGGATAGGCTGGAACAGGTACGGCAATTGACAAAATCCTCCCAAGGATATGATAAAACCAAAAAATTTGCCTGATCAAAAGAGCGGACTCTCTGACCCCGGCAATTTATCTTTGGCCTTTCCCTTGAAAAACAGCTCCAAACCCCTTATATTGTCTTTTTTAGACGATAATTATCACTGAGGTGTAACATGCCGATTTATGAATATATGTGCAACAGCTGCAAAAAAGAATTTGAAACCCTTGTTCTGGGAGGTGATACGCCTTGCTGTCCCGGGTGTGAAAGCAAGGATTTATCACGGCTTTTATCCAGGTGCGGATTTATATCCAAATCCACAGGTCCGGGCGGCGAAAGCCAGGTAACCGCTTCTTCGGCTTCCTCCGCCTGCGGCAGCTGTTCCGCCGGCAGTTGTGCATCCTGCGGAGTGGGATGACTCCGGTGTGGATACAGTAATGAAAAATGACATACGTATCGGCACCAGGGGCAGCCGGCTGGCCCTGTGGCAGGCCGAACATGTAAAAAAACTGATCACATCAGCCTTTACCGACATCACTGTTACCATTACCGTGATCAAGACCACGGGCGACCGCATCACAGACAGGCCCCTGGCCATGGTGGGCGGCAAAGGGCTGTTTGTCAAAGAAATAGAAACCGCCCTGCTCAGCAAAGAGATCCACCTGGCAGTGCACAGCATGAAAGATATGCCCGGTGCCCTGCCCCCGGGATTGACCATCGGGGCTATACCCTGCCGGGAAAATCCTTTTGATGTGTTGATTTCCAGGCAGGGCCGGCACCTGGCTGATTATCCCTCCGGGGCTAAAATCGGAACATCCAGTCTGCGGCGGGCTTCCCAGCTCAAACATGCCCGACCGGACCTGGAAATGGTCTCCATACGGGGAAATCTGGACACCAGAATAGGCAAACTGGCCTCCGGAGAATATGATGCCATTGTCCTGGCAGCTGCCGGACTGATCCGTCTGGGTCAGGCAGACCAGATCACCCAGTATCTGGATGATACCCTCATGATTCCGGCTGTGGGACAGGGGGCGCTGTGCATCGAAACCCGGGAGGATGACCTGGAAATGGCCCGCATACTGTCAACGCTGGACCATTTTGAAACCCGCACCTGTGTACAGGGGGAAAGGGCATTTTTACAGCAGATTGAGGGGTCCTGCCATATTCCGGTGGCCTGTTTCGGCAAGATTGTTGAAAATCAGGTGCATCTCACCGCGGTGGTGGCATCGGAAGACGGCCGGCATCTGGTCAAAGAGCAGATAATCTCCCCCATGGATAAGGTGGAGACCCATGGCAGGGAACTGGCAATAAAAGTCCTTGAAAACGGCGGAAAACAGATTTTGGAGACAGTGAACCCACATGACCGATAAACCAGGCAGGGTATATTTGATCGGAGCAGGTCCGGGTGATCCGGGACTTGTCACCCTCAAAGCCATAACCTGCATTAAACAGGCTGACGTTGTGGTATATGATTACCTGGCCTCTCCTTCTCTTCTGGAATATGCCAGAAAAGATGCCCAGATCATTTATGTGGGCAAAAAAGGGGGAGACCATACCCTGACCCAGGATGAAATCAACCTCCTGCTTATCAACAAGGCCGGGCAGGGACTGGAGGTGGCCAGGCTCAAAGGGGGAGATCCCTTTGTGTTCGGCAGGGGTGCTGAAGAGGCCCAAAAACTGCTGGCCGCAGGTATTGCCTATGAGGTGATACCGGGTGTCACATCGGCCATATCCGCACCAGCCTACGCCGGCATTCCCGTGACCCACAGGGACCATACTTCCTTTGTTTCCTTTATCACCGGCCATGAAGATCCTGCCAAAGAAAATTCTCGCATGCAGTGGGATATATTTGCCCGGTCCGATGCCACCCTGGTGTTTCTCATGGGTGTCAAAAACCTGGAAAACATTGTGACCAATCTGGTATCCCATGGAAAACCCGCAGACACACCCGTTGCACTGGTGCGATGGGGCACCACCCCGTTGCAGCAGACTGTCACAGGCACCCTCGCGACCATTGTGGAAAAAGTGCACCAGGCAAAATTGAAATCACCGGCCATCATTGTTGTGGGCCAGGTGGTGTCCCTGCGGGAGGAGCTGGCCTGGTTTGATAAAAAACCGTTGTTCGGAAAAAAAATTGTCATCACAAGGGCCCGGGCCCAGGCCTCCGGTCTCCGGGCAGACCTCACCCGGCTGGGGGCCCATTGCATTGAAATCCCCACTATCCGAATCCAGCCGCCCCAAGACAACACGCAGGTTATAGAAGCCATCGACCGCATCCAGGACTATGACTGGCTGGTCTTCACCTCCGTCAATGGAGTAAAATATTTTTTTGACACCCTGTTTGGCATGGGAAAGGACGTCAGGATCCTGGGACACCTGAAATTTGGCTGCATCGGACCGGTCACCAAAGAACGGCTGGCAGATTTTGGCATTATCAGCGATATTCTGCCCCGAACCTTCCGGGCTGAATCTGTTGTGGAGGCTTTTGCACAGACTGATATCCAGGGGAAAAAAGTGCTGCTGCCCCGGGCGAAAAAAGCCCGGACCATTCTGCCCGAAGAACTGACAAAAATGGGGGCGACGGTGGATGAGGTAACCGCCTATGAAACAATGCCGGACAAAGATGCCGGACCAACGCTTATTTCCCTGTTGGAAAAAAAACAGGTGGATGCTGTCACCTTCACCAGTTCCTCCACTGTGTCCAATTTCATGTCTCTGCTGAATCCGGCAAAGGCCCCGGAACTTTTGAACGATGTGATCATTGCCAGCATCGGTCCCATCACTTCTGATACCGCCAGGTCATTCGGGCTGAACCCGGCCATCGAGGCAGATCCCTATACGATTCCCGGCCTGGTGGACAGCCTGTTGACCCATTATACCAAGGAAGGCCTGGCATGATTGCCGGAGGACGGTCCATAAACTATTTGCGGATATCAGTGACGGACCGCTGCAATTTCCGCTGCCAATACTGTATGCCGGCAGCCCCTTTTGCTGTCATCCCTCACCATGACATCGCAAGGTATGAAGAAATTTTAAGAATTACCCGTCTGGCATGCGAAATGGGCATCACCAAAGTCCGGGTTACCGGTGGGGAACCCTTTGTCAGAAAAGACATTTTTTCTTTTCTGGAACGTCTGTGCCGCATGGATCTCCTCTCAGATATTTCCATCACCACCAATGGGGCGATTCTGACCCGTGATAAAATACAGGCCCTCATGGACATCGGCATCAAACGGCTCAATTTCAGCCTGGACACCCTGGACCCAGCCAGATTTGCCGCCATTACCGGCCGGAGCAGATTTGAAAGGGTATGGGATGCCATCATGACCGCCCATACCCTTGGCATGGCACCTGTAAAGATCAATACCGTTGTACTCCGGGGCATCAATGATGATGAAATCACTGCCATCGCAGGCCTTACCCGCACATTTCCCTTTCATATCCGGTTCATTGAATATATGCCCATGGGAGAATCTCCCATGGAAAAACAGCAGCAGATGCTGACAACAGAAATCAGGCAAATTATAGAAGCTGATCTGGGTCCGCTCACCCCCATGGCACACAAATCCAATGACGGCCCGGCCAAAAAATTTCAATTGCAGGATGCGCCGGGCGTGGTCGGATTCATCACCCCCATTTCTTCCCATTTCTGCAGTGAGTGCAACCGCCTGCGGCTTACCTCCCGGGGAACCCTCAGGCCCTGCCTGCTCCATAATTATGAAAAAGATATTTTAACCCCGCTTCGGAACGGGGCTTCGGATATCCAGCTCAAAGAAATAATTCAGGCAGCTCTTGCGCACAAACCTTTGTTTCATACCCTTGGTGAAAACAGACCCAAGGATATACCCATCAGCCACATGACATCCATAGGTGGATGATTTTTAATACGGCTGCTCATCAATCTTTCCCACTGCCCGCAGCAGCGATATGCAGGACAAAGGCACGAACAAACTTTTGGAGGCCACAATGGAAATTTCACCATCTCTGCTGGAACTGCTGAAAGAAAATGAAGAAATAGCACAAAAATTCAATGATATTGAAATCAGTATTTTAAATATCCTCAATTTTCAGGATTTTTTGGAAAAACTGCTCTTTGAGATAGGGAATAAATTCTCTCTTCCCTATATATGGATCTGCATCATCACAGAAAGCCCCATTGCTGCGCAGGTGAAAAAAATAGACAATTCAACCCTGCTCAAAACCGCCACTGCCTTTGTGTCCAGACAGCAGTTTGTGACAGTGACAAAGAACCGTTTTACCCCCCTGCTGGCCAACACAGCCCTTGACCGGTATGCAGCCCTGGTGCCGAAATCGGTTGACTGGGATATCGGCTCCATTGCCATTGCTCCCATCACCCTGGACGGAGAGATCGTCGGCAGCATCAATCAGGCAGATCCGGACAAAAACCGCTTTGCCCCGGATATTGACGCGTCTTTGTTGGAACGGCTGGCTGTAAAGGTGTCTTTGTGCCTTTCCAATGTCACCGCCCATGAACGGCTGCGGTACATGGCGTATCATGATCCTTTGACCGGACTTTTGAACCGGCGGGTCATGGAACGTATCCTGGAGAGGGAATTTCTGCGGGCCAGCCGGTATAAGATGCAGTTGACCCTCCTGTTTTTAGACCTGGATGACTTTAAAACCATCAATGATACCCATGGCCATGACATGGGAGATAAAGCCCTGTGCCATGCTGCCGGATGCCTGACCCGCCTCAAAAGAGATTCCGACGTTGTTGCCCGGTTTGCCGGCGATGAATTTGTGGTTATTCTGCCGTCCACCAGCCGGTCCCAGGCAGAGCATTATATGGACCGGGTGAAAAACATGCTGGCCGCTACCCCTGTTTCAGGCAATGGCAGCCGATTTTTTCTGCATGTGAGCCATGGTGTCTGCTGTATCCAGGACCCTGACATCGATTCTGCAAAAACCATGCTCACCGCTGCTGACAAATCATTATACAGGGCAAAAATGAAAAAAAATCAGCTGAAAAACACTTTTCTGAATAACACAGATGGTGTATCCTGAAGATCCTTAATGGAAAGGATATTACAGTCTGCTAATGATATTTCAGACATTACCATTCAGAAACAAGCTGCTGGTCTCATTTTTGCTTATATTCATACCCCTGATCCTTGTGGGCGGGACCCTGTCCTATTACCAGGTCAAGCAGATTCTGGAAACCAGCATCGAAAAAGAACTGCGTCACACCACCGAGTCTTTGTTCACCCTGGTGGAGACGACCGCCGCTATATCCATCCGCAACCGCCTGGCTGCCATTGCTGAGAAAAACCTTGATCTGACCGAATTTTATTACAGTAAGCACCGGTCCGGCCTTCTCACCAGGCAGGAGGCCATAGATATTCTGGAAGAAATATTTTTACACCAGTCCATCGGCATCAACGGATATATCTATTGTATCAACAGCAACGCAGACGTCATCATACATCCCGATTACCAGGTGAAGGGGAGCAACGTTTCAGAATTTGAATTTATAAAGCAGCAGCTGAAGATCAAAGACGGGTATCTGGAATATGACTGGAAAAACCCCGGAGAGCCTGAAGCGCGCCCCAAAGCCCTGTACATGACCTATTACAAGCCCCTTGACTGGATCATTTCCGTGTCTGCCTACCGTAACGAGTTCAGCTACCTGGTGGATATTAACGATTTCCAAAAACCTGTGCTGTCTTTTACATCAGGAGAATCAGGGTATGCCTATATTCTTGACAATAACGGGAAAGCCCTCATCCATCCAGCTTTTGCGGGAATCAACCTGGCTACGGATCTGGACCAGCCAGCAGATTTTTTTGCAGAAATGCTGACCCGGGATGCTGGAAAACTCAGATATTTCTGGAAAAATCCGGGGGATGCCGCATCCCGGGAAAAACAGGTAATTTTTAAACATCTGCCGCAATTCGACTGGATCATCGGGTCCACCAGCTATATGGATGAAGTGTATGCACCCTTGCACACCTTTAACAAACTTCTGGGAATTACAGTATTGCTGGTGCTTGGTTCGGGTATTTTTCTCATCTTTTTTGTAAGCCGCTCCGTTACTCGGCCCCTGGAGATTTTGATGCTAAAGCTTACAGCCGGAGCCAAAGGAGATTTTTCCGTGCGCATGGACTATGATGCGCCGGATGAAATTGGCCAATTGGCTTCCCATTTCAACTCTTTCATGGGTCAGCTGGAAGATTATCATACCCGGGTGGAAAACCAAATCCAGCAGAATAAACAGACCCAGGCAGCGTTGAAGGAAAATGAACTCAAGCTCAGGGCATTGTTTGACAAGTCCTTTCAGTATACCGGCATATTATCCCCGTCCGGTGTTCTGGAAAAGGTCAACCAGAGCGCCTTGAAAATGGGAGGGCTCACCGGGTCTGATGTATTGTTCAAACCCGTCTGGGAAACACCCTGGTGGCCCCCCGGTGCTGCCAGACAATTGAAACTGCATTTCCGGCAGGCAATGGAAGGCAGGCTTGTCCGCTTCGAAACCACCAACCTGTCCGAAGACCAGGGCATCAGAAATGTGGATATTTCCATCAAGCCGGTAAAAAATGAGGCGGGAAATATAGAATTTTTGATTCTTGAAGGACGGGATATTACCGATGTAAAGCATGCGGAATCCGACAAACGCAAACTTGCCGTCCAGCTGGAAAAAGCCCAGAAAATGGAAGCCATCGGCACCCTGGCAGGCGGCATTGCCCATGATTTCAACAATATCCTTTCCAGCATCTTCGGGTATACCCAACTGGCCCAGATGCATCTTGCCTCCCCTGAAAAAGCCAAAAACCACATGGACCAGGTATTGAAGGGAGCACAGCGGGCCGCAGCACTGGTCCAGCAGATACTGACCTTCAGCCGCCAGACAGAATACCAGAAAAAACCCTTAAAAATTCATCTTATCATCAAGGAATCCCTCAAACTGCTGCGTTCCTCCATTCCCACCACCATCGACATCCAAACCGATATCAGGTCCCGGGCCATGGTTCTGGCCGATCCCACACAGATGCACCAGGTCATCTTGAATCTTTGCACCAACGCCTATCATGCTATGCTGGCAAAGGGCGGCACACTGACCGTTATGCTGGAAAAACAGCACATGGACCAGAAAGATATGTCCCCTGGCCACCCTGTAAAGACCGGCGAATACATAAAAATCACAGTGAAAGACACAGGCCACGGCATGGATGAAAAAACCCTTGCCAAGGCGTTTGATCCCTATTTTACCACCAAGGAGGTGGGCAGGGGCACGGGTTTTGGTCTGGCACTGGTCCAGGCGATTGTAGCAGAACACCAGGGATTTGTTACTGCTGAAAGCCAGCCGGGAAAGGGATCAGCTTTTTTTGTATATATTCCCATTGCGGCATCAGATCCCGGGCATCAGATGCCTGAAAAACCGATTCAAATGGCCCGGGGAACTGAAACCATAATGGTTGTGGATGATGAAAAAGATATCCGCCTGCTGGTCAAGGAGCTGCTGGAAAACATGGGATATACGGTAAAACCATGTGAAGACGGTATCCAGGCATTATCGGTTTTTCAAAAAGCACCGTTGGAAGTGGACCTGGTCATAACGGACATGACCATGCCCAATATGGGAGGAGATGAACTGGCGGAGCGGTTGATCCAGATCCGACAGGATATACCTGTTATCCTGTGCACCGGTTACAGTGAACAGATTTCAGAAGACCAGGCTTTAAATGTCGGCATTGCCCGGTACATGGCAAAACCAATTTTGAACCAGGACCTTGTAAACATGGTGCGGGAAGTGCTGGACCAGAAAAAATAAGATCCCAACAGCCCGTGACAGGTTCTCAAACACAACAGCCCCCCTGAAAAACTTCAGGGGGGCTGAGGCGATCTTTTTTTGCAGATCTGTCAGGCGTATTTGCCTGACAAGATCCCGGGATTACTCTAAAATAAGCTCAATCTGAACCATCGGGGCTACATCCCCTTTTCTAGGTCCCAGTTTGGTGATTCTGGTATAACCACCCTGCCGTGAAGCAAATTTTTCCGACATTTCATCGAAAAGTGTGTGAACAACATCTTTTTCCCGTATCACTGCCAGGGCCTGCCGTCTTGCATGCAGATCTCCTCTTTTGGCAAGGGTGACCATATTATCGGCAATTTTTCTCAAGCCTTTGGCTTTGGCTTCAGTGGTTTTGATGCTGCTGTGCTTGAACAGGGAAGTCACCATGTTTCTAAACATTGCCTTACGATGGCTTGAGGTTCTGTTCAGTTTTAATACGGACTTTCTATGTTTCATGGCGATTTATTCTCCTTCCTGATTAATCTCTTCTTCCGGCGGTTCAAATCCCTCAAGATCCATACCCAGGGAAAGGTCCATGGAAGCCAGGACTTCTTTTATTTCATTCAATGATTTCCTGCCAAAATTCTTGGTTTTAAGCATTTCACTGTCTGTTTTCTGGACCAGCTGGTAGATGGTATGAATTCTGGCGTTTTTGAGACAATTGGAACTTCGGACGGACAATTCCAGTTCATCCACGGAGCGGTAGATGTTTTCATTGAAACTGCCGTCTGCATCTTCACCATTATCTTCGTCGTAATCCGGCTCTTTTTCTTCATCAAAATTGATAAAGGGATTCATCTGTTCTTTAAGAATCTTGGCGGCATAGGCAACGGCATTTTCCGGCCGGACACTGCCGTCGGTCCATATTTCCAGGGTAAGCTTGTCATAGTCTGTTTTCTGACCGATCCGCGAAGTTCCCACCACATATTTGACGCGTTTGATGGGAGAAAACACAGAATCTATGGGAATAGTGCCTACGGGCGCATCCTCATCTTTGTTAGCGGAGGCCAGAGAATAGCCTTTACCGGTTTTTACCACCATGGTCATGTTCAACACCCCGTTTTTGGAAAGTGTTGCAATATGCTGTTCGGGGTTCAAAATTTCCACTCTTCCATCCGGACTGATAATATCAGCGCCGGTGACCTTGGTTTCCCCTTTTGCCCGGAGGGTGAGAATCCTGTCTTCCACATCATGGACGCTGAGCTTGAGCTCTTTGAGGTTCAGGATAATCTCGGATACATCTTCCCGAACATCGGAAATGACACTATATTCATGAAGGGCATCATCAAATTTCACGGATACAATGGCAGCGCCATAGATAGAGGACAGAATAATCCGCCGCAAAGAGTTACCAATGGTGATACCATATCCCCTCTCAAGGGGTTCGCACACAAATTTTCCATATGTTGAGGTTGTGGTAACGTCAAGCTTTTCCGGCTTGATCATCTCCCGCCAGTTAACATATGCAATTTTTTCAGATGACATTTAAATCTCCTGAATATCTATTGGGATACATCATGCGGTATGATATATCCTATTTGGAATAAAGCTCAACGATCAACTGTTCCTGGATGGGCAATGTGATATCCTCCCTGGCCGGAATGTTTACCACTGTACCAGTGAATTTTTCCTTATCGATTTCAAGCCACTGGGGAATTCCTCTTCTGACAATGGCTTCCAGGGAATCGGCAATGGCCTGGATTTTTTTGCTTTTTTCACGCAGGGCAATCACATCCCCTTTTTTTACCTGAAAAGAAGGAATATTGACTTTTTTGCCGTTAACAGTGAAATGCTGGTGCCGGACAAGATGTCTTCCCTGGTTCCGGGAATTAACAAACCCCATTCTGAAAACGGCGTTGTCCAGGCGGGTTTCCAGAAGGCTCAGCAGGTTGGTGCCGGTAATGCCTTTTTGTCTGTCAGCCCGTTTAAAACTGATTCTGAACTGTTTTTCAGAAATCCCGTAAATTCTGCGCACTTTTTGCTTTTCCCTCAGCTGCGTACCATAGTCAGAGACTTTCGCCCTTTTCTGGCCATGTTCTCCCGGGGGATACCCTCTTCTGTCATAACTGCATTTGTCTGAAAAACAGCGGTCGCCTTTCAAAAAAAGCTTCATATTTTCCCGTCTGCACTGCCTGCAGACTGAACCTGTATAACGTGACAACGTTTTCCTCCTTTATCAATCCAAGATAACTTACACTCTTCTACGTTTCGGCGGGCGGCATCCATTGTGGGGAACCGGGGTAACATCTTTGATCATGGAAATATTGAACCCCAAAGCATGCAGGGCTCTCAAGGCGGATTCCCTGCCCGGTCCCGGCCCTTTTACAAAAACACCCACATTTTTCATACCATGTTCCATGGCTTTGGCACCGGCATCTTCAGCCACCAGTTTGGCAGCAAAAGGGGTGCTTTTTCTGGATCCCTTGAACCCCTGCATCCCGGCACTGGACCAGGATATGGTATTGCCGTTTTCATCGGCAATGGTCACAATGGTGTTGTTGAAGGTGGATTGAATATGCACAATGCCGGTGGAGATATTCTTTTTCACCCGTTTTTTGGTAACGGTTTTCTTCGACTTCTTTGCCATAATTTCTAAGCCTTTTTTAGATTATCCTATTTTTTCTTTTTCACAGCCGCTCTTTTGGGTCCCTTGCGGGTCCTGGCGTTGGTGGAGGTCCGCTGTCCATGGCAGGGAAGGCCTTTTCTATGGCGCAGTCCCCGGTAGCATCCCAGGTCCATCAACCGTTTAATGTTCATGGAAACCTCGGACCGAAGCTCTCCTTCAACCTTGTAATCAGCATCTATCATTTTTCTGATGTTGTTTACCTGATCTTCGGTCAAGTCCGTTGCCTTTGTCATAGGATCAATCCCGGTCTTGTCAAGAATCTGTCTGGATCTGCTGGGTCCGATACCATAAATATAGGTCAAAGCAATCCATGCATGTTTGTCTCTTGGTAAGTCTACTCCTGCAATACGTGCCAAATTTTTTCCCCCCTATCCCTGGCGCTGTTTATGGCGTTTGTTAACACAAATTACTCTGATAACACCGCGTCTTTTTATTACCTTGCAGTCTCTGCAGATTTTTTTAACAGATGCTCTTACTTTCATCTATATACTCCTAACCTGTTTGCGTATATTGTCATTTTTCTTTCGGCATATTGCCAATTATTTAAATCGGTATGTTATTCTGCCACGGCTTAAATCATATGGTGATATCTCAACCGTTACCCTGTCTCCGGGCAGAATTTTGATAAAATGCATGCGCATTTTTCCGGAAATATGGGCCAAAAGGACATGCTTGTTTTCCAACTCTACTTTGAACATGGCATTTGGCAGTGTTTCAAGTACTTTCCCGTCCACCTTGATGGGTTCTTCTTTTGCCATAATCGGTAATTCATCTCCTTTTGATAGAAGGGTTGTTAAGATCTTCCCTTGATACGCTTGGCACCGGATCTTCCCAGAAAGCCATCATAGTTTCCTGTGATCAAATGCGATTCGATCTGGGAAATGGTATCAATGGATACCCCTACAACAATCAACAATGCTGTTCCACCAAAAAAGAAGGGAACATTGAATTTGTCCATGAGCATGGTGGGAAGAACGCAGACTGCAGACACATAGACTGCGCCGCCGAGCGTAATTCTTGTCAACACCTTGTCAATGTATTCAGACGTGCGTTTCCCGGGTCTTATGCCCGGAATATACCCACCATTCTTTTTCATATTGTCGGCCACATCATCCGGATTGAACTGCACCGCTGTATAAAAAAAGCAGAAAAAGATGATAAACCCGACATACAGGCCGTAATACCAGATGGTTCCGGGACTGAACATAGCCGCAATTGTCTGCAGTATTGGCAAAGTTCCAAATTGTGCAATGGTGGCGGGAAACATGATGATGGAAGAAGCGAATATGGGCGGAATAACCCCGGCAGTATTGATTTTCAAAGGCAGATGAGAGGTCTGGCCGCCATACATTTTCCGGCCCACCACCCGTTTGGCATAATGCACCGGTATCCGCCGCTGGGCCTGTTCCATAAAAATGATAAACGCCACCACCGCCACCATGATAACCAGCAGGATAATAATGGAAAAGATACCCATTTCACCGGTGGTCATAAGCCGCAGCGTATTACCAA
Organism: Desulfotignum sp.; assembly: GCA_011390635.1. Classification (GTDB taxonomy): domain Bacteria; phylum Desulfobacterota; class Desulfobacteria; order Desulfobacterales; family Desulfobacteraceae; genus Desulfotignum. The sequence continues at coordinate 58,684 of JAABSA010000011.1, forward strand.
TGGCAGAAGGCATAGCAGCCACAATCCCGGCAAAAATAATCAAAGAGATGCCGTTGCCGATGCCTCTTTCCGTAATCTGTTCTCCCAGCCACATGATAAAGGCGGTGCCTGCGGTCAGAGTGATGATGGTAATCAATCTGAATCCCCATCCGGGATCCATGACAATGGGAACCCCGGCAGGTGATGTCATGGATTCGAGCCCTACACTGATGCCGAAGCCCTGAATAATACTCAGTACCACCGTTCCATACCGGGTATACTGGGTCATTTTCTTGCGGCCGGACTCCCCTTCCTTTTTCAACTGGGCCAGATGGGGTACCACCACGGTCATCAGTTGGATAATAATGGATGCGCTGATGTACGGCATTATTCCCAGGGCAAAAATGGAAAGCCTTTCCAACGCCCCGCCTGAGAACATGTTGAACATGGAAAACAACGTGCCGGAAGCTGCCGCAAAAAAAGAGGCCAGGGCGGCGGCATCAATTCCCGGCGTAGGCACATGTACCCCTATTCGGTATACAAACAGCAACGCAAGGGTTATGAATATCTTGCGTTTGAGTTCAGGCAGTTTGAATACATTCTGGTAGCTGTTCTGGATCATCTATACTGTCCTTGGTTTTTTGTCATTATTCGACACTGCCGCCGGCTGCCTGAATTTTTTCTCTGGCGGTATTGGAAACCAACAGATTTTTTATGATAAATTTTTTGGTCACATCACCAGTACCAAGAATTTTAATCCCATCGACTCTGCCTTTCACCAGTTTTGCCTGATAAAGGGTTTCCATATCAATAGTAGCGCCGTCATCAAACCGGTCCAGTTCTCTGACATTCAAAACCGCATAATTGTTTTTAAAGATATTGGTGAACCCGCGTTTGGGCAAACGCCTGTAAATGGGCATTTGTCCACCTTCGAATCCGGGCCGCACATTACCGCCGGCACGGGCCTTGAGTCCTTTGTGACCCCTGGTGGACGTTTTTCCCATACCGGAGCCCGGCCCACGGCCCACGCGTTTTCTGTTTTTCCTGCTGCCTGGAGCCGGCGCAAGATCATGAAGCTGCATATTAAACCTCCTCTACTTTCAACAGGTGGGACACTTTTCTGATCTGCCCCAAAATAACGGGATCATTGTTGTGCTCCACTGTATGGTGCATCCGCTTGATGCCCAAAGAACGGATAATCCGTCCATGCTTAGCAGGACGGCCATTCGTACTTCTAATCTGTGTAATTTTCAGTCTGTCAGCCATTGTTAACCCCTTTTATGTCTCGTCAGAATAGATATTGTATTATATATCTTCAGGTCGAAGGCCTCTTCTTCTGGCAACATCTTCTTTGGTACAAAGAGACTGCAGCCCGGCCATGGTTGCCCTGACAATATTCTGGGTGTTGTGGGTACCGATGCATTTTGTCAGAATATCGGTTACGCCCGCCACTTCAAGGACCGCTCTGATCCCGCCGCCGGCTATCAATCCGGTACCCGGAGAAGCGGGTTTGAGAAGCACACGTCCGGCGCCGGCTTTGCCGACAACTTCGAAAGGAACCGTGCCGTTGAGCAAAGAGATCTTGACCATGTTTCGTTTTGCCTTATCCATACCTTTTCGAATGGCTTCAGGCACCTCGGTGGCTTTTCCCAGACCATATCCCACACTGCCTTCTCCATCCCCAACCACAACAAGGGCACTGAAACTGAAATTTCTACCGCCTTTGACCACTTTTGCAACGCGGTTGATCCTGACGACTTTATCGATTAATCCACTGTCTTCCATTTGCTGTCTAGCCAAGGGTTTCCCTCCTTAATTAGAATTCCAGACCGGCTTCGCGAGCCCCGTCTGATAGTGCTTTAATACGCCCGTGATACAAAAATCCGTTCCGGTCCAGCACCACTTTTGTAATGCCTTTGTCCAGGGCTCTTTTGCCCACGAGGGTCCCTACCGCCTTTGCAATCTGCTGTTTTTTGCCTGCCACAGGGTTTTGTTTATAGTCTTTGTCCAGAGTGGAGGCGGATACGAGGGTTTCACCTTTGGTATCATCAATAATCTGGGCATAAATGTGGCTTGCACTTCTGAATACACTTAACCTGGGGCGGTCTGAAATGCCGTATATACGTTTTCTGATTCTTTTTTTTCGTTTAAGCCTTGCCATAAGCCTTGGTGATGTATTTCCCATAATTCCTATTCCCAGCTTTTAGTTTTTACCGGCAGTCTTACCTGCTTTTCTTATGATTCTTTCATCCGCATACATGATACCTTTGCCTTTGTAAGGCTCGGGAGGTCTGATATCTCTGATGTTGGCAGCTGTCTGGCCAAGGATTTCCTTGTCAATTCCGGACAGGGTGATTTTTATATTGTTATCCACCGTAGCGCTGATCCCCTGGGGAAGGGCAAAATCCACCGGGTTTGAATATCCCACGCTTAATGTAAGGATATTTCCCTTGGATTCTGCACGGTACCCGATGCCTGCCAATACCAGCTGTTTTTCATATCCCGTGCTGACACCGGTAACCATGTTTGAAATCAGGGAACGGAATAATCCCTGAAGAGCAACTTTTTTCTTATCTTCACGGTCGGTTTTCACTTCCAGAACCGCATCATTCATTTCTATTGTGACTGCCGGGTGTACCTTACGTTCGAGATTGCCCTTGGGCCCTTTTACCTGGATGGTATCTCCATTCAGTGTAACCTGGACCTTATCTGGAAGCTGAACCGGCTTTTTTCCTATTCTTGACATATCTTATAACTCCTGTCCTACCATACGTTACAAAGGATTTCACCACCGACGTTCGCTTCTCTTGCCTGTTTATCCGTCATTATTCCTCTGGAGGTTGAAACAATGGAAATACCCAGGCCGTTTAAAACCGGCTTGATCTGTTGTGATTTGCTGTAAACCCTGCAAGACGGCTTACTGACGCGTTTGATACCAAAAATAGTCGGCCGGCCATCTTTTACATATTTGAGATAAACACGGATCAGACCCTGGGTTTCATTTTCCAGAAACTTGAAATCTTTGATATATCCCTGTTCTTTGAGCACCCGCACCATTTCCTGTTTGATATTTGATCCGGGGATATCCACTTTGGCAAACCCTGCTTTCCCACCATTTCTGATGATGGTAAGCATGTCTGCAATGGGATCACTAATTGCCATTTGAAATCTCCTTAAAGTTCCACTGATATTGTATCACAATGCGACGTGAGAATCGTTTTCGGTTTACCAGCTTGACTTGGTAACCCCGGGAAGCTTGCCTTGGGAAGCAAGGGTCCTGAAACATATTCTACAGATACCGGCTTTTCTGATAAATCCTCTTGGTCTACCGCATAAAGGACATCTGTTGTATCCACGTACAGAAAATTTTGGTTTTCTATTTGCCTTTGCGATTAAAGCTTTCTTGGCCAAGCTTTCCTCCTTAAAATGCTTAATTTTTAAAAGGCATTCCCATTAATTTCAGGAATGTTTTGCCTTCTTCATCGGTTTTTGCCGTGGTGACAACCGTAACATTCAGTCCCTTTATGCTGTCGGTCTTGTCATATTCAATTTCAGGAAAGATAATGTGCTCGGTGATACCAAGACTGTAATTGCCCCGGCCGTCGAACGCTTTCCCAGATACTCCCCTGAAGTCCCTGACACGGGGCAGAGCGATGTTGATGAGCCTGTCAAAAAAATCATACATTTTTTCACGGCGCAGGGTCACCTTACACCCGATGGGAAGGTCTGCCCGCAGCTTGAAATTTGCAATGGGTTTTTTGGCTCTTGTAACAACGGGTTTCTGGCCTGCGATCAATGCCAGTTCCTGAGCTGCGGATTCAATAATTTTTGGATTCCTGACCGCCTCACCCAGTCCCATATTCAACACTATTTTTTCTAACTTCGGCACCTGAAATACGTTCTTGTAATCAAAGGTTTCCTTGAGTTTTGGAACGATCTCAGTGTTGTACTTTTCCTTTAGCGTGGTCATTTGTTCTCTCCGGCTTTGGTCTTAAGCGTCGATCTGCTCATTGCATTTCTTGCAGATGCGAACCCGTTTTCCGTTTTCAAGCTGTTTTGTACCAATCCGCGTCGGTTTTACACAGGAATTGCACATGAGCATGAGATTGGATACATGGATGGGCATGTTTTTATCCACAATTCCTCCCTGGGGATTTGCCTGTGTGGGCCGCTGATGAACTTTCACAACATTGATGTTTTCTACAACGACGCGGTTGGTTTTTTTAACTACCTTCAATACTTTGCCGATTTTGTCTTTGTCCTTACCGGTGAGTACTTTAACCTTGTCATCTTTTTTGATTCTGATCTTCATATTTTCCATTGTTTTTTCTCCAATCACCCGAATCATTACAATACGTCAGGAGCCAGAGAAACAATTTTCATGAATCGCTTTGCCCTCAACTCCCTTGCCACCGGACCAAAGATACGGGTTCCCAACGGTTCATTGTTCTTGGTCAGAACCACGGCGGAATTATCATCAAACCGGATGGCTGACCCATCGGGCCGGGAAATCTCTTTTTTGGTTCTGACGATGACTGCAGGCACAATATCCCCTTTTTTGACCTTGGCATTGGGAATGGCTTCCTTGACAGAGACAATGATGATATCCCCGATGCTGGCATATCTTCTTTTGGAGCCACCCAACACCTTGATGCAATACAATTCCTTTGCACCGGAGTTGTCTGCAACCGTCAGTCTTGTTTCAGTCTGAATCATTTTTCAACTCCTTCAATTAAACGGCTTTTTTGACGATCTCCGACACCCTGAATCGCTTGAGCTTGCTTAACGGCCGGGTTTCAATAATTTTCACCGCATCACCGATCCTGCATTCATTCTTCTCATCATGGGCATGGTATTTTTTGTATTGTTTGATAAATTTTTTATACATTTTGTGCTGTATAAAACGTTCAACCTGGACAATCACCGACTTATCCATTTTGTCGGATATGATTAATCCGGTCAGTTCCTTTTTTTTGCCTTTGTGCATATTTTCCATATCAATCACTTTCAACCCATGTTCACATTCATTTGTTTGGATACAGTATAGAGCCTGGCAATGTCTTTTTTGACTTCCGATAATTTTGCCGTATTCTCCAGCTGCCCGACATCATTCTGAAAGCGAAGGTTGAAAAGCTCCTTTTTGAGTTCAGTGAGTTTGCCCTTCATCTGGTCAGCACCCATTTCCTTAATTTCACTGGTCGGTAACATGACTAATTCCTCTCCACAAACCTGGTTTTTACGGAAAGTTTTCTGGCCGCAAGCCGAAGAGCCTCTTTGGCTGTCTCCCTGGGTATACCTTCCATTTCATACAAAATTTTACCGGGCTTTACCCGGGCAACCCATGCATCAGTAGCCCCTTTACCTTTACCCATCCGGACTTCTGCCGGTTTTTTGGTAACCGGTTTATCAGGAAAAAAACGGATCCAGCTTTTACCGGATCTTTTTGCATGTCTGGTCAAAGCAACCCTTGCTGCCTCTATCTGTCTCGCATTCACATATCCACATTCCACAGCCTGGAGCCCGTAATCACCAAAACTCAAGGTGTTCCCCCTGGAGGGTGTGCCTTTGGTCCGGCCCCTAAACTGTTTACGGAATTTTACATTTTTTGGACTGAGCATTTGCTTGTTCTCCTAAATTGCCTCTAATTTGTCGCCAATGCCTGTTCACCCGGACTTACCACCTCACCTTTGAAAATAAAGGTTTTGATGCCGATGGTGCCATAAGTGGTCTTGGCTTCTATAAAGCCGTAATCCACATCAGCCCGCAATGTATGCAAAGGGATCCGTCCTTCTTTATACCATTCTGTCCGGGCCATTTCAGCACCCCCCAGACGGCCGGAGCAGATGATCTTGATGCCTTTGGCACCAAAACGCATGGCTGAGGTAACACTTCTTTTCATGGCCCGTCTGAAGGCAATCCGCCGTTCAAGCTGCTGGGCAATGTTCTCTGCCACCAGCTGTGCATCAATTTCAGGCCGTCTCACCTCTTTGATATCAATAAGCACATCCGGTTTGAGAATCTTTTCAAGCTCCTTTTTGAGCAAAGCGATTTCAGATCCTTTTTTGCCGATGATGATACCGGGCCTGGCAGCGAAAACCCGCAGTCGTATCTGCTTGGAAAAACGTTCAATTTCAATTTTTGAGATACCGGCATGGTATAATTTCTTTTTAAGAAATTTTCGGACTTTAAAATCCTCTTCGACAAATTCAGCATATTCTTTGTCTGCATACCATTTGGAGTCCCATGTCCTTATGATGCCTAATCTTAATCCGATAGGATGTACTTTCTGGCCCAAGCTGAGTTCCTCCTCTTAGTCGGTTTGATCGACTATTACAGTTAAATGGCTGGTGCGTTTCAAAATCCTGCTGGCTCTTCCCCTGGCTCTCGGCCGAAAGCGTTTCAAAGAGGGCCCGTGATCAACAATAATATTTTTTACAACCAGTTTATCCACGTCCAGCTCGTTATTATGTGCTGCATTGGCCACGGCAGACTCCAATGTTTTATAAATAATGCCGGCAGCCTTCAATGGCATAAACTTTAAAAGTGTAAGCGCCTGCTCAGCGCTTTTCCCTTTCACTTCGCTGATGGGCAACCGAAGCTTAAACGGGGAAATCCTTGCGTATTTTGTACTTGCCTTTACTTCCATGTCACACCTAATCCTTTAATCAATGCGCAGTTACAGATTACCGTCTGGCCTTTTTATCTCCGGCATGACCCCAAAATGTTCTTGTGGGTGAAAATTCACCAAGCTTGTGACCAACCATATTTTCTGAAACAAACACAGGGATGAATTTTTTACCATTGTGAACGGCGAAGGTAATTCCGACCATTTCCGGTAAAATGGTTGACCGTCTTGACCAGGTCTTTATTACTTTATTGCTGTTGGCTTTTCTTGCGTCCAATACTTTTTTTAAAAGCGCAGGTGCAATATATGGTCCTTTTTTCAATGATCGTGGCATAATTTCTCACCTATTATTTTCTCTTAGCTCTTCTTTTAACGATATATTGATCGGTCCTCGCATTATTCCTGGTCCGCTTGCCCTTACTGGGAAATCCCCAGGGACTGCAGGGCTGACGTCCGCCGGATGACCGGCCCTCTCCACCACCCATGGGATGATCAACCGGGTTCATGGCAACCCCCCTTACCGAGGGTCTTCTTCCCAGCCACCTGCTGCGGCCGGCTTTTCCCAGACTGACATCTGCATGTTTTTCATTGCCCACCCTGCCCACAGTGGCTTTGCATTTTACATGGATCATGCGGACTTCACCCGAGGGCAGCAACACCTGGGCATAGCTGCCTTCTTTTGCCATGAGCCGGGCATAGGCACCGGCGCTCCGCACAATCTGACCACCTTTGTCCTCTTTCAACTCAATGTTGTGGATCCTGGTACCAGTGGGAATCTTCTCCAGGGGCATGCAGTTGCCTGGTTTAATGTCTGCATCCGGGCCGGTTTCCAGAATATCGCCCACTTTCACATCAAGGGGGGCCAGAATATAGCGTTTTTCACCGTCTGCATATACCAGCAGGGCAATTCTGGCGCTTCTGTTGGGGTCATACTCAATGGCAGACACCTTGGCCGGAATGCCGTCTTTGTCCCGTTTAAAATCAATGATGCGGTACTGCTTTTTGCTCCCACCACCCCTGTGTTTGCTTGTGATTCTTCCATGGGTATTGCGTCCGGCATTTTTGTTGAGTTTTTTGGTCAGCCGTCTTTCAGGCTTTGACTTGGTAATCTCTTCAAAAGAAAGGTATTCCTGGGACCGTCTTCCGGGAGATGTCGGTTTTGTCTTTATAATTGTTGACATATATATACCTCTTTAAACACCCTCAAAAAAATCGATTCTTTGTCCTGGCATCAGCGTGATAATTGCCTTTTTCCAGTCTTTCCGCTTGCCGATAATTCTGCCCCGCTGTTTTACTTTGCCTTTCACCTGAACGGTTCTGACCTGCTTTACTTTGGCATTGAAACTTTTTTCAACAGCGTCCTTGATTTCCAACCGGTTCGCACGTTTATCCACCCGAAGTGTCACTTGATTGTTCAATTCTTTTTGAAGGGTCGTTTTTTCCGTAACAACGGGTCCTCTGATGATATCATAGTGTTTCATCTTAGCCTAACCTCCCTTTGATATTTTGAATGGTGGATTCAACCAGCAGAAGGTTTTTGTATTTCAAAATATCATATACATTCAGACCTGCAGTCTTGATCACCTTGACATCAGGAATGTTTCGGGATGACAGTTCAAGATTGTTGTCCTGTGCATCTGAAACAATGAGAAGATCATCAAGGTTCAAAATCCCGAGAACAGAGGCCAGTACCTTTGTCTTGATCTCATCGAGTGTGAGGTCATCAATCACATAAAGGTTTTTGTCTTCCCATTTACTGCTCAAGGCCATTTTCAATGCGAGTTTCCGCACTTTTTTAGGAGCCTTGAAGGCATAAGATCTTGGAGAAGGGCCGAAGATAACCCCGCCGCCTTTTCTCAAGGGAGATTTGACACTTCCGGCCCGTGCATTGCCGGTTCCTTTCTGCCTGAACAGTTTTTTGGTGCTTCCTTTCACCATGCCCCGTGTCTTAGACGCAGCAGTCCCTTCCCGCCTGGAAGCGAGCTGGGATCTTACCACGTCGTGAAGAACACTTGTCTTGACCGGAACACTGAATATTTCATCAGGAAGCTGGGTTTCAGACACCTTTTCACCTGCACTGTTTAATACATCTACAGCAGCCATATTCTTCCTCTTAAATTTTGATCAGCCATGCATCACTGCGATATGTTTTGCAATACCCATGGCCGCACTTGTCAAACCGCCTCTCTGTCACAGAGCAGGCAGATGATTGAAAATTGTATTACTTGTCAATTTTATGTATTTCGACAACCCCTGTTTTAGAACCGGGAACGGCTCCTTTCAGCAACAGCAGATTATCATTGTGCTTTATATCCACAATCGTCAGATTCTTGACGGTTTCTCTGTCAACGCCCATGTGTCCGGGCATGCGTTTGCCTTTGATAACCTTTGCAGGCCAGGCACTGTTACCGATGGAACCGGGTTTTCTGTGGTTTCTGTTTCCGTGGGTTTCCGGACCCCGGCTGAAGCCGTGCCGTTTAACGGTCCCCTGGAAACCGCGCCCTTTGGTAGTGCCGGCTACCGTCACCTTTTCACCGATGGCGAACATGTCCAGGTTCAACACCGCTCCTGGTTCAATGCCATCAACATTCTGGGTACGAAATTCTTTTAACACCCTGAATCCCTTGTCACACGCTTTTTTCAAATGTCCTGCAACGGGCTTGCTCAACCGCTCCACCGGCGTTTCATCAAATCCAAGCTGGAGTGCTGTATATCCGTCTTTATCCATGGTTTTCACCTGTGTTACCACACAGGGGCCAACCTGCACCACGGTAACAGGAACGAGTCTCCCATCCGGAGAAAAAGCACTGGTCATCCCGATTTTTTTTCCAATCATTCCGTTCATTTTTGGTTCCTGTTGTCAAACTATAATTTAATTTCCACATCAACGCCTGGCGAAAGATCCAGTTTCATCAGGGCATCAACTGTCTGCTGCGTTGGCTCTAGAATATCCATCATTCTTTTATGGGTCCTGATTTCAAACTGCTCCCGTGATTTTTTGTTCACATGGGGGGAGCGCAGAACCGTAAATTTATTGATACGGGTTGGCAAAGGGACCGGTCCCACAATTCTGGCACCGGTTTTCCTTGCCGTATCAACGATATCCATTGAAGACTGGTCAAGCAGCTTGTGGTCGTACGCCTTGAGCCGAATTCTAATTTTGGTTTTCAACATGATAGCGTTCTTTCTTAACCTTATTCTATAATTTCAGCAATAACGCCGGCACCCACTGTACGACCGCCTTCACGCACTGCAAAGCGCAGTTCTTTTTCCATGGCGATGGGGGAGATAAGTTCCACATTGATGGTGGCATTGTCACCGGGCATGATCATTTCCACCCCTTCTTCAAGGGTCAGAACACCTGTCACATCAGTGGTCCTAAAGAAAAACTGGGGCCTGTATCCACTGAAAAACGGAGTATGGCGGCCGCCTTCTTCCTTGCTCAATGCATACATTTCCGCCTTGAACTTGGTATGGGGGGTAATGGTGCCGGGTTTTGCAACCACCTGGCCCCTTTCCACCTGATCGCGTTTGGTACCCCGGAGCAAAAGCCCCACATTGTCTCCTGCCTGGCCTTCATCCAGCAGCTTTCTGAACATTTCAACACCGGTGCACACTGTCTTGGCTGTATCCCTGATACCCACCAGCTCGATTTCATCTCCGGTCTTGACAACACCACGGTCGATACGGCCGGTAACAACCGTACCACGGCCGGAAATGGAAAACACATCCTCGATGGGCATCAAAAACGGTTTGTCCATATCCCGTTCCGGTTCCGGTATATAGGAATCCAGCACATCCAGCAATTCGAAAATGGGTTTTGCATCGTCGCTGTCCGGATCATCACTTTCCAGAGCCTTTAGTGCAGACCCCCGGATAATGGGGGTTTCATCACCGGAAAATTCATAGGAATCCAGCAGTTCCTGGAGCTCCAGTTCCACCAGCTCGATCAGTTCTTCATCATCCACCATGTCACATTTGTTCAAAAACACGACAATTTTGGGAACCCCCACCTGGCGGGCAAGAAGAATGTGCTCTCTGGTCTGGGGCATGGGACCGTCATCAGCGGAAACAACCAGAATGGCACCATCCATCTGGGCGGCACCTGTGATCATGTTCTTGATATAGTCGGCATGGCCCGGACAGTCCACATGGGCGTAATGACGCTTTTCCGATTCATATTCCACATGGGCCGTGGCAATGGTAATCCCGCGCTCTCTTTCTTCCGGCGCCTTGTCGATCTCATCAAAGGGAATATATGTGCCATGCCCTTTGAGTGCGGCATGCTTGGTAATTGCGGCAGTCAAAGTGGTCTTGCCATGGTCGATATGACCAATGGTGCCGATGTTTACATGCGGTTTCTTCCGCTGAAATTTCTCCTTAGCCATCTTTTCTATTCCTCCATTGGAATGTTATCAGGATTTTTTAAATATTTACCACCTAAAATGTGCAAACGCCTTATTGGCTTCAGCCATTTTATGCGTATCTTCCTTTTTCTTCATCGCTCCGCCACGCTGGTTGAATGCATCCATCAACTCTGCAGCCAGCTTTTTTTCAAACCCTTTTTCAGAACGGCCACGGCTGAAATTGATCAGCCACCTGAAGGCCAGGGCAGTCTGTCTGGCCGGATTGATATCTGTGGGGACCTGATAGGTGGACCCGCCTATTCTCCTGGATTTTACTTCCACAGCAGGCCTGATATTATCGATTGCTTTTTTAAACACGTCCAGGGCAGGCTCGCCGATTTTGTCCTCGGCCATCAACAATGCTTTTGTCACTACTTTCCGGGCCGCGTTTTTCTTGCCGTTTCTCATCACGCAGTTTACAAATTTTGCCGCAAGCTTTTGTTCCTGCGTTGCATTTTTCATGAAATTTTCAACTATGATCTGTTTTTGTGCCATCTGTCATGTCCACCCAATATTATCCGTTAATACATCCAGGCCCATCTGGTTATTTGGGCCTCTTGGCACCGTATTTTGAACGGCCCTGTCTTCTGTCATCCACACCCAGTGTATCAAGCGCACCCCTGACAATGTGGTAACGGACACCCGGAAGGTCTTTGACCCTGCCGCCCCGAACCAGAACAACCGAATGCTCCTGGAGGTTATGCCCCATGCCCGGAATATATGCCGCAACTTCCATACCGGTAGTCAGGCGAACCCTTGCCACTTTTCTCAAGGCAGAGTTCGGCTTTTTAGGCGTTGATGTGTACACCCTGGTACAAACACCGCGTTTCTGAGGGCCGCCCTTCAAAGCAGGCGTACTCACCTTCTTCTCAGCTTTTTTTCTACTTTTCCTAACCAACTGATTAATGGTCGGCATAATCTTTTCAACGCTCCTTATCGATTGAATACATTGCCATATACGACAAAATATTTAATTTTACTTATCAAAATTCAAAATGTCAAGATATTTTTCATTTTCCTTATATCTGTGCTGCTTCTCCAAACCCAACTTCCACCTCACTGTATCCGGGAAAGCCTGTCCCGGCCGGTATCAATCGTCCCATGACCACATTTTCCTTCAAGCCCTTGAGGCCGTCATACTTGGCTTCAATGGCTGCCAGGGTCAATACCTTGGTGGTTTCCTGGAAAGATGCCGCAGACAAAAAACTGTCCGTGGACAAAGATGCCTTGGTGATACCCAGAATAAGGGGCTCACCTTTGGCAGGTTCTCCGCCTTTCATGGCCACCTCACGGTTCTTTTCCTCGAACATCACCCGGTCCACCTGCTCATCGGGAATAAAGTTGGTATCCCCCGTGGAAATGACCTTCACCCTGCGCATCATCTGACGGATAACCACCTCGATATGCTTGTCATTGATGCGTACTCCCTGGAGCCTGTAAACCTCCTGGACTTCATCCACCAGATACTTTGCCAGTGCCACCTCTCCCTTGATGTTCATAATGTCCTGGGGATTGGCACTGCCGGCGATGAGGGGATCACCCGCCTTGATATAATCACCGTCATAGACTGTCACATGCTGGCCCTTTGGGATGGCATACTCTTTTTTCTCTCCTACATCCGACGGTGTCACCGTAACCTTCTGGCGGCCCTTGGTTCCCTTGGAAACGCTGACATTGCCATCAATTTCCGTGAGTATGGTGGGATCCTTGGGTTTTCTTACCTCAAACAACTCCGCAACCCTGGGCAGACCACCGGTGATATCCTTTGTCTTGGTGGTGGCCCTGGGCAGTTTGGCAATAACATCCCCTGCCAGAATGTGGTCATCTTCTTCCACCGTCAAAATGGCATTGACCGGCAGATAATACCGGGCAGCCGCACTGGAAGAGGGCAGTTTCACCGCTTTTCCGCTCTGGTCCCGCAAAGTGATGCGGGGTCGTGTCTCGGAATCTTTTCCTTCTATAATGGTCCGGCTGACTTTACCGGTGACCGGATCAATCTGTTCCTGGACCGTATTGCCGATCTCTATGTCTGCAAACCTGACCCGGCCGGACACTTCGGTTATGATGGGCGTGGTAAAGGGATCCCAGCTGGCAATAATGTCACCTGGTTCAATGGGCACACCATTGCGGACCTGGAGAGTGGCACCGTAAATAACATTTTCCTTGGCCCTTTCTCTGCCGTCTTCACCAACAATTGTGACACCGCCGCCTTTGCGGTTCATGACAATAATATCACCCGCTGCCGTGGTAACAGTCTGAAGATTTTCATTATAGGTGAGAATACCCCCGACACGGGCTTTGACTTCCGCCACTTCCACTTTTCTGGAGGCTGTACCACCAATGTGAAAGGTCCGCATGGTCAACTGGGTACCGGGCTCACCAATGGACTGGGCAGCCACGATGCCGATGGCCTGACCGATTTCCACTGTTTCGCCATGGGCCAGATCCCGGCCGTAGCAACGGGAGCAGACACCGTGCTTTGAATTGCATGTCAGGACCGACCGGATTTTCACCTTCTGCACACCGGCTGATTCAATTTTGGCCACATGGGCTTCTGTAAGTTCCGTATCAATACCCACGATATATTCATCAGAATAGGGATCTCTGACATCTTCCTGGATCACCCGGCCCAGGATACGTTCTCCAAGGGTCTGGATGACCTCTCCGCCCTCGTAAAGGGCTTCCACCTCGATGCCGTTGATGGTGCCGCAGTCCTCTTCGATAATGGTGCAGTCCTGGCCCACATCTGCCAGCCGCCTGGTAAGATATCCGGAGTTGGCTGTTTTCAGGGCTGTATCTGCCAGACCTTTCCGGGCACCATGGGTGGAAATAAAGTACTGCAGAACTGTCAAACCTTCCCTGAAGCATGCGGTAATGGGATTTTCAATAATTTCGCCCGACGGTTTGGCCATAAGACCACGCATACCGGCCAGCTGCCGCATCTGATCTTTGGACCCCCTTGCGCCCGAGTCGGCCATGATATAGATTGCATTGAGCCCTACCACGGCCTCGATGTTTTTGGCGCCGGTGGGGTTCTTCATGACCTCCATCATGGCATTGGCAATGTCATCCGTGGCCTGGGCCCAGATATCCACCACCTTGTTGTATTTTTCTCCCTGGGTGATCAGCCCTTCTGAATACTGGTTTTTGATATCCAGGACATTTTTTTCCGCCGTGGCCACGATATCCCATTTCTGATCCGGTATGATCATATCATCCACACAGATGGACAACCCGCCAAGGGTGGAATACTTGTAACCGATATCCTTGAGGCGGTCGGACAGAATAACGGTTTCCTTGAGCCCGATATTCCGGTAGGCATAGTCAATGAGATTGACAATAGACCCTTTGTCCATGAGTTTGTTGACCAGCTTGAATGGCAGGGTGGTTTTGCGCTCATCCACTTTAAATATAGTATACTTATCCCCTACCATCCGCACATCGGTAAACTGATCTTTTTTCAGGCCGAACAATTGCTCCACCACCACATCCGACACCTGGAAAAGGTTCTTGAACTCCTTACGCGTCATAAGCCCGGTTTTGCTGCCGGATTTTGCAAGTTCCTCGTCTGCATACTTTTTGAGAACCTTATCATAAGACTCTCCGGATTTCAGTTCCGCAAGGGCTGCCTCACAGTCTTCAAGAGAATCTGTACGGATCCTGCTCAAGGCAAGAATTGTGTCGCCGGGAATGGTTTCCCACAACAGAATACGGCCTGTGGTGGTGTCATAGATTTCCCCTTCGATTCTGACCTTGATTTTGGCATGCAATGCCAGTTCACCGGCATCGAACGCATACCGCACCTCTTCTATGGAGGAAAAAATACTGTCCGCCCCCTTCTGGTTGGCCACGGCCCGGGTCATATAGTATATGCCCAGAACAATATCCTGGGTGGGCACGATGATGGGCTGGCCATTGGCCGGGGACAGGATATTGTTGGTGGAAAGCATCATCACCCGGGCCTCCAGTTGTGCTTCCAGGGATAGGGGCACATGCACCGCCATCTGGTCGCCGTCAAAATCCGCATTGAATGCCGGGCAGACAAGGGGATGAAGCTGGATGGCCTTTCCTTCGATGAGCACCGGTTCAAAGGCCTGGAAACCCAGACGGTGAAGGGTGGGTGCCCGGTTGAGCATCACCGGATATTCCTTTACCACCGATTCCAGGGCATCCCACACCTCGGTTTCTTCCCTTTCCACCATTTTCTTGGCACTCTTGACGGTGGAAACCAGGCCTTTCTGCTCCAGGTAGTTATAAATAAAGGGTTTGAACAGCTCCAGGGCCATTTTTTTGGGGATGCCGCACTGGTGCAGCCGCAGCTCCGATCCCACAGTGATAACCGTACGGCCGGAATAGTCCACCCGTTTTCCCAGAAGGTTCTGGCGGAAACGTCCCTGTTTGCCTTTCAGCGTATCGCTCAAAGACTTGAGAGGGCGCTTGTTGGTGCCCGTGACCACCCGGCCGTGACGGCCATTGTCAAACAGTACGTCCACAGATTCCTGCAGCATGCGTTTTTCGTTTCTGACAATGATGTCCGGGGCATTGAGGTCCACCAGACGCTTGAGCCGGTTGTTGCGGTTGAGCACCCTGCGGTACAGATCATTGAGATCGGATGTGGCAAACCTGCCGCCTTCCAGGGGAACCAGGGGCCGAAGGTCCGGCGGCAGAATCGGACATGCAGTCATGATCATGCGGGATGGTTCGATGCCGGAGGTCAAAAATGCAGAAATCACCTTGAGCCGTTTGGCCATTTTCTGCTGTTTGGCCACGGATTTGGTAAAATTGATCTCTTCTTTAAGCATGTCGTGGGTGGCCTGTAGATCAATTTCATCCAGAAGCTTTAAAATGGCTTCTGCACCTATCCCGGCCTCAAAGGCTTCCCCGAATGCTTCGATGGCTTCATAGTATTGATCATCGGACAGCAGCTGAAATTTTTTCAACCCGGTGTCTTTGGGATCAATTACAATATAAGAATCAAAATACAGGACTTTTTCCAGATTTTTCAGGGTCAGGTCCAGGGCGTTCCCGATCTTGGAAGGAAGACTTTTTAAAAACCAGATATGGGAGACCGGGGATGCCAGTTCAATATGGGCCATACGCTCGCGCCGCACTTTGGACTGGATCACCTCCACCCCGCACTTTTCACAGACCACTCCCCTGTGCTTCATGCGCTTGTATTTGCCGCAGTTGCACTCATAATCCTTGGTGGGACCAAAGACCTTGGCACAGAACAATCCGTCACGCTCGGGTTTAAACGTCCGGTAATTAATAGTTTCGGGTTTTTTTATTTCACCATGGGACCACTCTCTGATCTGGTCTGAAGACGCAAGGCTGATCTGGACACCCTGATAAATCTTGGGATCTTTTGGTTTTGCGAAGAAATCGTATATATTGTCCAATGTTTTCTCCTTATTTGCTTCCTTCTATAAGATTCATATCCAGACCCAGACTATTGAGTTCCTTGATCAATACCCTGAATGATTCAGGCATTCCCGGCTCCAGGACACTTTGTCCTTTTACGATTTTTTCGTACATACGGGTTCTGCCTATCATATCATCGGATTTAACAGTCAAAAACTCCTGGAGGGCATGGGCTGCGCCATAGGCTTCCATGGCCCAGACTTCCATCTCACCCAGACGCTGGCCTCCAAACTGGGCCTTGCCGCCCAAAGGCTGCTGGGTCACCAGAGAATACGGGCCGATGGACCGGGCATGGAGCTTGTCATCCACCAGGTGATGCAGTTTGAGCATATACATGGTGCCCACTGTCACCGGTGTATCAAACGGCTCACCTGTCCTGCCGTCATAAAGAGTGGACTGGCCGGACCGGTTGTAGCCCGACATGTCAATGAGATCTTTTATTTCATCTTCTGTGGCCCCGTCAAATACAGGGGTGGCAGTATGAACACCGTTTTTGTAAAGACCTGCAAATTCCACCAGTTCCTGTTCATCCATGGTGTCGATACTGTTGGCCAGTACATCCTCGATACCGTCTGCTTTCTGCTTGAGGGTCAAAGAAAAAATGTTTTTCACCTTTGTTCTCAGCTCGGACAGTTTTTTTTCTTCCAGCAGCTCAGTGATCTGCTGACCCAGACCAAAGGCAGCCAGGCCCAGATGGATTTCCAGAATCTGACCCACATTCATCCGGGAGGGTACCCCCAGGGGGTTGAGCACCATATCCACAGGACGGCCATCGGCAAAATAGGGCAGGTCCTCTATTCTGAGAATACGGGAGACAACACCTTTGTTTCCATGGCGTCCGGCCATTTTATCCCCCACGGACAATACCCGTTCCATGGCAACACTGATCTTGATAAGCTTTAAAACACCCGGAGGCAGGTCATCACCTTTTTCAAAACGCGATACCTGGCGGTTGAATTTTTCCCTGGCCTTTTTTATCTGGTCCTGGGCCTGTTCCAGGATGACCTGGGCCCGTTCCGTTGCCACTGCATCGTTCACCGACAGGTTCACCAGAGAAGAAATGGGCATGCCGTCAAATATACCCGATTGTATCTTTTCGCCTTCTTTGACAAGGATTTTCCCTGTTTTTTCAAGATCGGTGAGAATTGTATGGCCTTGTAAAACAGATCCAATCTTTTCTCTGGCCACCTGGGAAATAATCCGGATTTCATCATCCCTGTCTTTTTCCAGGCGTTCGATTTCTTCATCTTCTATTAGCCTTGTCCTGTCATCCTTGGGCAGCCCGCGTCTTGAAAAAACCTTGGCATCAATGACCTTGCCCTTGACACCCGGAGGCACGGTCAAAGAAGTGTCTTTAACATCCCCGGCTTTTTCACCGAAAATGGCCCGGAGCAGTTTTTCCTCGGGTGAAAGCTGGGTTTCCCCTTTCGGGGTGATCTTGCCCACCAGGATATCACCGGGGAAAACATCTGCCCCCAGACGGATGATGCCGCTTTCATCCAGGTTTTTCAAAGCCTCTTCTCCGACATTGGGAATATCTCTGGTGATCTCTTCTTTTCCCAGCTTGGTGTCCCGGGCAAGTACTTCAAATTCCTCCACATGAACAGAAGTATATACCCCGTCCTTCACCAGCCGTTCGCTCACCAGAATGGAATCTTCATAGTTGTATCCATCCCAGGGCATGAACGCCACAGTAACATTTTTACCCAGCGCCAGTTCTCCCATTTCAGTGGACGGGCCGTCAGCAATGACCTGGCCTTTTTTCACCTGTTCACCCTTTTCCACTATGGGCCGGTGGTTGAAACAGGTGTTCTGATTGGACCGGACGAATTTGGTACAGCTGTAAATGGAAACCGCTTTTTCAAACCCCCCTGTTTCACTGTCATCATTTCTGACCACGATGCGTTTGGCATCCACATCCACCACGATGCCGTCATAATCTGCCACGATGGTAACCCCGGAATCTCTGGCCACCACACTTTCCATGCCGGTTCCCACAAGAGGTGCCTCGCTTCTTATCAGGGGTACGGCCTGACGCTGCATGTTGGACCCCATGAGGGCCCGGTTTGCGTCGTCATTTTCCAGAAAAGGTATAAGGGCCGCAGACACAGACACCAGCTGGTTGGGCGATACGTCCATATATTTGACTTCCTCGGGCGTAACCATTTCAAACTCACCTGCCACCCTTGCAGATACCCGGGGATTTATGAACCGCCCTTGCGGGTCCAGAGGCGCATTGGCCTGGGCAATGGGACGGTCTTTTTCTTCAAATGCACTCAAATGCCGGATATCTTTGCTGGCCACTGAATTGGCCACCAGACGGAAAGGGGTTTCAATGAAGCCGAACTCATTGACCCGCCCGTAGGTACAAAGTGAAACAATAAGACCAATATTCGGCCCTTCCGGGGTTTCAATGGGGCAGATCCGCCCATAATGGGAGGGATGCACATCCCTGACTTCAAACCCGGCCCTTTCCCGGGTAAGACCACCCGGCCCCAGCGCTGACAACCGCCGCTTGTGGGTGGTTTCAGACAAGGGATTGGTCTGGTCCATGAACTGGGACAACTGGGAGGTACCGAAAAATTCCCGAACCACGGCTGATACCGGCTTTGGATTGACCAGGTCGTGGGGCATCATGGCATCCACTTCCTGCATGCTCATTTTTTCCTTGATGGCACGCTCCATTCTGATCAGTCCGATGCGGTAGTGGTTTTCCAGCAGTTCTCCCACAGCCCGGACCCGGCGGTTACCCAGATGATCGATATCATCCACCTGGCCCTGGGTGTCTTTGAGTTCTATCAGCGTGGCGGCAGTAAGCAGTACATCTTCTTTCCGCAATGTCTTGACATCAATTTTGGTATCCACCCCCAGGCGGTGATTCATCTTCAGGCGGCCTACCTTGGACAGGTCATAATAGGCCTGACGGAAGAACAGATGGTCGATAAAATCCTGGGCAACCTCAATGGTGGCTGGATTTCCCGGACGAAGACGGCGGTAAATATCCATAAGGGCAACCTCCCTGGAGTCGACTTTATCGCTCAACAGGGTTTTTCGCATGGAATCAGAACTTCTGGAATCCACATACAGGATATGAATATCATTGATACCTTTTTCTTCCAGAACCTCAAAGGTGTCTTCTGCAATGACTTCACCTGCCTTGAACAGGACATCATTGGTTTCAGGATCTAAAAGCGTATGGGCAAAGGCTTTTTCCATAAGATCGTCCCGGGAAACGGGAATATAATCAAGCCCTTCATCAGCCAGCTGCTTCAAGGCCCGTTTTGTAAAAATTCTTCCCTGTCTCACAATGATATCGCCGGATTCCGGAGATATCACATCATAGCTGGCCCGCTGACGGACCAGATTGTCAGGAACAAACTCCTTAAAAAACGAGCCTTGTTTTTTCACTATACGTTCTTTTCTATAGAAAAAATCAAGGATATCCTCACTGGTATACCCGAACGCCTTGAACAAAATGGAAACCGGAAATTTTCTGCGCCTGTCAATGCGGATATTGATGATATCCTTGGCATCGATTTCCATATCAATCCAGGAACCGCGGACCGGAATAATTCTGGCATTATAAATAATTTTCCCGGTGGAATAGTTTTTGCCTTTGTCATGGTCGAAAAACACACCGGATGACCGGTGCAGCTGACTGACAACCGCCCTTTCCGTACCATTGATGATAAAGGTTCCCTGCCGGGTCATCAGTGGAATGGTGCCAAAGTAGATTTCCTGCTCTTTTATGTCCCGGATGGATGAGGTCCCGGTATCTTTGTCATGATCATATACCACCAGGCGCGCCCTGATGTTCACGGGGATGTCATAGGTCATCCCTCTGCTGATACATTCTTTCATGGAATGTTTGGATTCACCGAAAGAATAGGAAACATATTCCAGAGATGCGGTATCGGTGAAATCCTTGATGGGAAAAACCGATTTAAAAACAGCATGAAGTCCTTTTTCTTCCCTATCCTGGGCAGGGGTTTCCCGTTGCAGGAAACTTTCAAAAGAATTGCGCTGCATCCCGATCAAATCAGGGATATCAATAATTTTTCTTTTACTGCCAAACTCTTTTCTAATGCGCTTATTCGTCAAAAGACTATCGGTCATGATCTCTCCCAAAAAGTGAGTTTTTCCAACCGTAAAAGCGGAGGCACGGCCCAATTGCCTTACCCCCGCACAGGATTTATGCATAAAGCGTTATGTTTTTGCGTTTTACCGCACTATTTTACAGAAACCTGGGCACCGGCTCCCTCAAGCTGTGCTTTGATTTTTTCAGCCTCTTCCTTGGGAATGCCTTCTTTTACCGGCTTGGGGGCTTCTTCAACCAGGGCTTTGGCTTCTTTGAGGCCCAAGCCCGTGATGGCCCTGACTTCTTTAATTACATTGATTTTTTTGTCACCGATTGCTTCAAGAACAACGTCAAATTCTGTTTTTTCTTCTTCCGCAGCACCGGCGTCCGCGCCTGCAGGCATGGCACCCCCTGCAAAAGCAACCGGAGCGGCCGCGCTCACACCGAATTTTTCCTCAAGTTCTTTTATCAGTTCCGACAGTTCAAGAACCGTCATGTTGGCAACGAATTCAATAACATCATCTTTTGTGATATCAGCCATTTTTTCTCCTCATCATTAACACGTAATATAAAAAGCAATATTATGTAAGTATAATTTTTTTTGGTAATAATTCAGTAAATAAAGATACCGCACAGAAACTACGCAGCATCTTTCTGGTCTTTGATGCCATTGAGCACGTTGACAAAACCCCTGGGTACACCGGCAAGAACATTGACAAATGAGGTCGGAACCGCATTGAGCGTATAGACCAGTTTGCCAAGCAATTCTTCTCTGGACGGCATTTTGGCCAGTTCCTTGATCTGGTCATAGCCCAGCAGCTGTCCGCCGAATGCAGCAGCTTTCAGTTCCAGCTTCTCGTTTTCTTTTGCAAAGTCAACAAGAATCTTCGCGGATGCCACAGGATCTGCAGCAGTAGTGACCAAGGCGTTGGGGCCTGTGAAATAATCCTGCAGCAAAGCGCAGTCCGTACCCTGGGCGGCAAGGTTCAAAAGGGTATTTTTTACCACTTCCATTTGAACACCTGCTTCCCGCAGCTTGGCACGAAGATCGGTTATTTTCTGGACATCAAGACCTTTGTAGTCGACAAGAATGGAGATCTGCGCCTCAGCCAGTTGTGCAGCCAGACGTTCAACCAATTCTTTTTTCTGGGAAATATTCAGCAATTTTTTTACACCTCCTTTCTATGAGATTCGAAGGTGCCAACGAAACCAAAACAGTACAAATTTTTTTGTCTCGGCAGGCCGGCAGATCCGATTATGCGCAACAACGCGCACCTACTGTCTAGGACAGGTTTACAGTATATGGTTAGGCCATCAATTTATTTGATCAGCAAAGGATCGACCTTGATACCCGGTCCCATGGTTGATGAAATACTGATGGTTTTTAAATAGGTTCCTTTGCTGGCCGCAGGCTTCAGGGCAACGATCTTGTCCAGAAATGCCGTAACGTTTTCAAGCAGTTTTTCAGGTCCAAAGGATACTTTTCCCACAGGCGCATGCACAACCCCTGCCTTTTCCACCCTGAAGTCAATTTTTCCGGCTTTCAGTTCCTGAATAGCCTTTGCCAGTTCAAAGGTGACGGTTCCGGTTTTTGCATTGGGCATCAACCCCCTTGGTCCCAGGATCCTGCCAAGCTTTCCGACAGTACCCATCATATCAGGCGTGGCAATGGCTTTGTCAAATCCAAACCAGCCTTCCTTGATTTTTTCAACCATTTCATCGGTTGCAATGAAATCAGCACCAGCGTCCAGGGCTTCCTGCTCTTTTTCCCCCTTGGCAAATACCAATACTGTGACTGTTTTACCAAGACCGTTGGGCAAAACCACTGTGCCCCGGACCATTTGATCGGCATGCCGCGGATCTACTCCGAGCCTCACAGCAACATCAACGGTTTCATCAAATTTCACATGGCTTGAAGAAACAGCGAGTTCCATGGCTTCCATTGGACCATATTGCACGGTTCTATCGATCTTTTTCAGTGCTTCTGTATGTTTTTTACTCCGCTTTGGCATTTTTTTCACTCTTATACTATTAATGTTAAACCACTTCTATCCCCATACTTCTTGCGGTGCCTTCAATGATTCTCACGGCGGCATCGATATCTGAGGCGTTCAGGTCTTCTTGTTTGGTCTCTGCAATGGATACAATCTGATCCCGGGTAACCTTGCCTACTTTTTCCCGGTTGGGTTCAGCAGAACCCTTTGACAGCTTGGCAGCCGCCAGCAACAACCTTGATGCAGGAGGTGTTTTGGTAATAAAGCTGAAGGATCTGTCTTTGTAGACCGTGATGACCACCGGAATAATCGACCCTGTGTCATTTGCGGTCTTGGCATTAAAAGCCTTGCAAAAATCCATGATATTGACCCCGTGCTGGCCCAGGGCTGGTCCTATGGGAGGTGATGGATTGGCTTTTCCTGCTTCAACCTGAAGCTTTATTTGCGTCATTATTTTTTTTGCCATTTTTAAATACTCCTGAAACTCACTATTTAACCATACATTAAATTTTGGTGACCTGAATAAAGTTCAGCTCAACAGGGGTGGCGCGCCCGAATATGCTCACCAGCACTTTCAGCTTTTCCTTGTCCGGGGAAACATCTTCCACGGTTCCGTTAAAACTTGCAAACGGGCCGTCAACAACCCTGACATCATCCCCTGGTTCAAAATAAAACTTGGGCAACGGTTTGTTTTTGCCCTGCTGCATTTTATCTATGATAGTCTGGGCTTCACTGTCACTGATAGGCGCCGGTTTGTTTTTACCCCCCAAAAATCCCGTTACTTTAGCCGTAGAACTGATGAGATGCCATGTCTCATTATCCAGATGCATTTTAACGAGTATATACCCTGGATAGAACTTGCGGGATGATTCCCGTTTTTTTCCATTGACCAGTTCAACAACATTTTCCGTTGGTATCAGAATGTCGCCGAATTTTTCAGGGTGCTTTGCCGCCTCTATTTTTTCTTCAAGGGCTTTTTTCACTTTCTGCTCGTGGCCTGAATACACATGGACCACATACCACTTCAGAGACATGTCACCTTCCTTGTGTTATGTTAAAACAACCTGAACAAGCTTTGAAAGGCTGTAGTCAAAAAGTCCCAGAAAAACAGCAACAACAAATACAAATATGATCACAACAATGGTAGTGCCGGTTGTCTGCTTGCGCGTGGGCCAGGTCACCTTTTTAAGTTCAACCTTTACCTCCCGCAAAAATTCGAGGGCATCGTGAAAATAATTGGTCCTGGCATCCTTTACTACCGGGCCCGGGCTTTTCTTTTCTGATTTCACTTTTTGTGAAGCCGGCGCTGGTGCCTGTTTGGGGCTTGAAGTGGTTTCAACGGCTGTCATTGAATTTTCAGAATCTGCCTTTTTTTTCTTCTTCTCGCCGGCCGGTTTCTTTTTTTGTAATCGTGACATTATGCTCCCGCGGTGAACATTGTTTTTTGCACTAAGACAAAACACAATGCATAAATTTTGGCAGGCCAGGAGGGAGTCGAACCCCCAACACCCGGATTTGGAGTCCGGTGCTCTGCCAATTGGAGCTACTGGCCTGCAGCAACTAAAAATTATTTAATTTTAGTTTCTTTGTGCACCAAATGTTTATTGCAGAATTTGCAGTATTTTTTCAACTCAATTTTATCCGGCGTTTTCCGCTTATTCTTGGTGCTCGTATAATTTCTTCGCTTGCATTCAGTACAGGCAAGCGCAATCAAGACTCTGTCCACTGTTTAGATTCCTTAAGAGGTTTATTCTATAATTTCAGCAATAACGCCGGCACCCACTGTACGACCGCCTTCACGCACTGCAAAGCGCAGTTCTTTTTCCATGGCGATGGGGGAGATAAGTTCCACATTGATGGTGGCATTGTCACCGGGCATGATCATTTCCACCCCTTCTTCAAGGGTCAGAACACCTGTCACATCAGTGGTCCTAAAGAAAAACTGGGGCCTGTATCCACTGAAAAACGGGGTATGGCGGCCGCCTTCTTCCTTGCTCAATGCATACATTTCCGCCTTGAACTTGGTATGGGGGGTAATGGTGCCGGGTTTTGCTACCACCTGGCCCCTTTCCACCTGATCGCGTTTGGTACCCCGGAGCAAAAGCCCCACATTGTCTCCTGCCTGGCCTTCATCCAGCAGCTTTCTGAACATTTCAACACCGGTGCACACTGTCTTGGCTGTATCCCTGATACCCACCAGCTCGATTTCATCTCCGGTCTTGACAACTCCACGGTCGATACGGCCGGTAACAACCGTACCACGGCCGGAAATGGAAAACACATCCTCGATGGGCATCAAAAACGGTTTGTCCATATCCCGTTCCGGTTCCGGTATATAGGAATCCAGCACATCCAGCAATTCGAAAATGGGTTTTGCATCGTCGCTGTCCGGATCATCACTTTCCAGAGCCTTTAGTGCAGACCCCCGGATAATGGGGGTTTCATCACCGGAAAATTCATAGGAATCCAGCAGTTCCTGGAGCTCCAGTTCCACCAGCTCGATCAGTTCTTCATCATCCACCATGTCACATTTGTTCAAAAACACGACAATTTTGGGAACCCCCACCTGGCGGGCAAGAAGAATGTGCTCTCTGGTCTGGGGCATGGGACCGTCATCAGCGGAAACAACCAGAATGGCACCATCCATCTGGGCG
The DNA here is from genome assembly GCA_011390635.1 of Desulfotignum sp. GTDB lineage: Bacteria > Desulfobacterota > Desulfobacteria > Desulfobacterales > Desulfobacteraceae > Desulfotignum. The sequence goes on from JAABSA010000011.1 coordinate 83,841, forward strand.
GCACCTGTGATCATGTTCTTGATATAGTCGGCATGGCCCGGACAGTCCACATGGGCGTAATGACGCTTTTCCGATTCATATTCCACATGGGCCGTGGCAATGGTAATCCCGCGCTCTCTTTCTTCCGGCGCCTTGTCGATCTCATCAAAGGGAATATATGTGCCATGCCCTTTGAGTGCGGCATGCTTGGTAATTGCGGCAGTCAAAGTGGTCTTGCCATGGTCGATATGACCAATGGTGCCGATGTTTACATGCGGTTTCTTCCGCTGAAATTTCTCCTTAGCCATCTTTTTAATCCCTCCTGCCATTGGTCGTGGAGCCCATGACCAGAATCGAACTGGTGAACCTCTTCCTTACCAAGGAAGCGCTCTACCGACTGAGCTACATGGGCATCAAACGGCAATTCAAATTAACCTTTCAAGCATTAGTACGCGGGGATCCTCATGGCTGGAGCGGGAGACGAGGCTCGAACTCGCGACATTCAGCTTGGAAGGCTGAAGCTCTACCAACTGAGCTACTCCCGCAAACGATAACCTACATAGTCGATTTTTTTAACACCCTTGGTGCATCAACTATGATGTAGTAACGACCGCTATCAAGATCTCCTACACATAATTTTGGTGGTGGGGGGAGGATTTGAACCTCCGAAGGCTGAGCCGTCAGATTTACAGTCTGATCCCTTTGACCACTCGGGAACCCCACCCATTTTTTTTTGGAGCCGATACCCCGAATCGAACGGAGGACATTCTCATTACAAGTGAGATGCTCTACCAACTGAGCTATATCGGCCCATCAATTTGCAGCAAGCCATGTCACGACAAAAAGACCGGGTGATAATAGCAGAGCGGATTTGGTTTATCAAGCCCTTTTTTCACAATTATGGATCAATGACACGAAAATAGACCCACAATATCGAAAAATCCGCCCGTTATCCCCCTCATACTCAAATTTCCTCTGTTTTCATCGTTCCAAAAATATATCAACCAGGTTTTAACAGTCCGGCCCACCAAAATTTTTGCAATCCAAACTATATACACCAAACAATTGCATATTACAACACCTAATTCACTTTGTATTCCACCAGGCATCGAAATCCAGTTGAAACACCTCTCAAACAGCCTTTACTATTGACAACAGCCATTAAATTTATTACTTCTTCTGCAAAAATCTTAAAATTAAACCGGCGGCTTTTACCGGAGGAGGACAATTGAGATACACCAAACTGTTCATTGCCATCATAATAGTGATACTTTTCACCGGATGCCAGCAATCCCGTCACAGTTCCGTCACCCCTTCCGAACGTACGGCAGTCAAAAAGCCCCATGCGGCATCTGACGCCGGCCGGACAGCGGATCTTTCCATGGATTCTTCTGGCAGGGTGCAGAAATCCGATGGCGGCGGGGCGCTGCCATTGCGCAAAAAATCAGACACGGGGGCATCCCGGATGCCGGACCCGTCTGTAAACGCAGCCATGGCCGCAGACTCTTTGGAAACCGATCCTGCTGAATCCCAAACAGAGACTTCAGATACCAGTCATCCCGAGCAGATAAAGATAGATCAAGCCCTTGAGCTGTGTAACCTTGCCCAGGAAATGTGGGAAGCAGGCAGACTCGAAGAAGCCCTTTCCCATCTGGATGATGCGTATTCTTTTATTCTGGAAATAGACCCGGAACAATCCCCGGATTTCACCCAGCAAAAAGATGATGTCCGGTTTCTGATTTCCAAACGCACACTTGAAATATATGCATCCCGGCAGGTTGTTGTGCCAGGTTCCCATGATGAAATCCCCATCACCATGAATGACCATGTGGAAAACGAAATCAAGCGGCTTACCGGCCCGGAAAGAAATTTCTTCATCGGTTCTTTGGAACGTTCCAGCCGATACAGGCCCTATATTGTAGCACAGTTGAAAGCCGCAGGACTGCCCGAAGAGCTTTCCTGGCTGCCGTTAATCGAAAGTGGATACAAACTGCGGGCATTGTCCTCAGCCAGGGCCTTGGGATTATGGCAGTTCATCCCTTCCACCGGTTACAAATTCGGCCTGACCCGTAACTATTATATTGATGAACGCATGGACTTTGAAAAATCGACCCTGGCCGCCATTGCATATCTCAGGGAGCTGCATAATCTTTTTGGTGACTGGACCACCGTCCTGGCAGCCTATAACTGCGGCGAAGGCCGTGTATTGAGAATTATCCGCAGCCAGAAGATAAATTACCTTGATAATTTCTGGGACCTTTACCAGAACCTGCCCAGGGAAACAGCCCGTTATGTACCACGTTTTCTGGCCACCCTTCACATCATACAAAACCTGGATACCTATGCCATAAATGCGCCTAACCCATTGGATCCAATTCCCTACAAAACCTTTGAAATCAAAAAACAGATACGTCTGGCAGACATTGCCAGAGAAATCAAGGTCGACAAAGACCTGCTCAAGACCTTGAACCCGGAGTTGCGCTACGACCTGCTGCCCCCTGAAATCTATCAGCTCAGAATACCCGAAGATAAAGCAGATCTGTTTTTGGCAAGCCTGGATAAGATTCACACAACATATGCTCCCCCCCAGCTTTTTGTGTACCACAAAATCCGCAGGGGCGAAACCCTGTCCAGCATAGCCAACCGCTATAAAACATCAGTTACGGCCATTTCCCGGGCCAACAATATTAACAGGGCCCATCGGATCATCGCCGGGAAAGTCATTAAAATTCCCAATTCAGGATCCGGTGCCCAAGTGGCAAAACCCGTCCAGATTTCCCAAAGCAGCAAGCCGGTCAAATACAAAGTGCAAAAAGGTGACAGTCTATGGCTCATTGCCAGAAAGTTTTCCACCACCACCAAACAGATCATGGCCGGCAACCGTCTGAACAGCAGCAGATTATATGCAGGACAGATACTTACCATCACGCCGTTTCAGCAGGCAGCTTCCGGTTCCGCGGCAGTTTATAAGGTAAAATCCGGAGACAGCCCGTTTATAATTGCAAAAAAACACGACATGCGCCTGGACAGGCTTTTGGCTTTGAACCATCTGAGCAAAACCAGCAAGATATTTCCGGGTCAGAAATTGATTGTTGAATAATAACATGCCCCCGTAGCTCAGTGGATAGAGCATTGGATTCCTAATCCATGTGCGCAAGTTCGATTCTTGCCGGGGGCACCACCTTCACCGCCAACAGCAGCAGCAGTCCCATGCCGGATATTGAAACAACAGGTTACCGCCTCGCATCCCCCGAAAAACCGCCGGAACTTCTCGCCCCTGCCGGAAATTTTGAAAAACTGGAAATCGCCATACACTATGGTGCGGACGCTGTTTACCTGGCTGGCAAGGATTTCAGCCTCAGAAACTATTCAGGCAATTTCACGGATCCTGAACTGGAACAGGCGGTTGTCCTGGCCCGTTCACACAATGTCAAAGTATATCTGGCCTGCAACATCTATTCACGAAACAATGAACAGGACCGGATCAAAGCCTTTCTGGAAAAAATCGGCAGAATCAATCCGGATGCCATTATTATCTCAGATCCGGGTATCCTTTTGCAGAGCAGGAAAATCATTCCCCATGTGGATATTCATTTAAGCACCCAGGCCAATACCACCAATTTCAACAGTGCCCATTTCTGGCATTCAATGGGGGTCAAGCGTGTCAACCTGGCCAGGGAGCTGTCTTTGGAAGAGATTGCCGCCATCGCCGGACAGGTGGACATTGAAACCGAAGTATTTATCCATGGTGCCATGTGCATTTCCTATTCCGGCCGCTGCCTGCTGAGCACTTTTCTCACAAACCGGGACAGTAACCGCGGGCTGTGCAGCCATCCCTGCAGATGGCAGTATGCAGTTGTGGAAGAACTGCGGCCCAATGAATTTTATCCGGTCACAGAAGATCTGCGCGGTACCTACATTTTTAATTCAAAGGATCTGTGCATGATAACCCACATGCCTGAATTGATACGGGCCGGGGTCACCTCCCTGAAAATCGAAGGGCGCATGAAAGGGATACATTACCTGGCTGCTGTAGTAAAAACCTACCGGGATGCCATTGATACCTATATGGCTGATCCCCAAGCCTACACCATTAATCCCCAGTGGCTTGAGGAACTTTCCCATGTGTTTCACAGAGATTACAGTACTGGTTTCTTTTTTGGCACACCAGGGGCCGATATTCCCAATTACGACAATATCCACCAGGGTCAAATCCACAGCTTTATCGGCAAAATTTTGAATCCATTGGAAGATGGATGCCACATGGTGGGCATCAGAAACAAAATCAGCAGGACAGACCGGGTACAGATTTTGTCACCAAAGATTGCTGCCACAGAATCTGCCATTCTGGCACTATGGGATCCTGACGGGATTCCCCTTGACCATGCCCAGCCAAATACCAGGGCGATAGTGAAGCTGGAACATCAGTTTCGCTGCCATGACATTGTACGCAAAATCTGATTTTCAGCAGTACATTCTTAATTTGACTTTCAGCCGTATTTTCTGTAAATTACCCTATTGATATTATATAATAAAATTTATTTTTTCGGTGTCAAAAAAAATTTTCAGGAGAGGTGCGATGTTTGAAGATGACGAGACCCTGCAAATGTATATTGAAGAGTCACTTGAACATCTGGGTGATATCGAAAGTGATCTGCTGACCATTGAGGAAGCCGGAAAAGACATTGATCTGGATCTGGTGAACAACGTCTTCAGAGCCGCCCATTCCATCAAGGGTGGTGCCGGCTTTATGGGACTGACAACCATCAAGGAACTTGCCCACCACCTGGAAAACGTACTGGGCCTGATCCGTAACCAGGAACTTATCCCTGACTCCAACCGCATCAGCGTACTTTTAAAGGGATTTGATCAACTGGAATCCCTGTTGAACCATATCCAGACCAGCAATGAAACAGATATCTCCCATCATATCCAGGCCCTTGAGAAAATCACCCATTCGTCTGTGCCCGAAGAAAAACAGGACATGGTTGACCAGATGGTTGATATCGTTCTCACTGATGGGCGTATATTTCAACAGATATCCATGTATGAAATCGACCGTTCAAAGTCCGAGGGCAAAAATCTGTTTCTGGTGGAATACGATTTAATCAATGACATACACCGCAAAGGCAAAAACCCCATTGAGATACTGCGCAATCTGCAAAAAACCGGCACCATTATTGATGCAAGAATCGATTGTGACTATGTAGGGACCCTGGAGGACCAAGGTCCTTCGCCTGTCAGGATACCGTTACAGGTATTGTTTGCCTCCATCATTGAGTATGATATGGCTGAAACATTGTTTGACATATCAGACCGCTATATTCATGCCGTCTCAGATGAAATGCTCGTTGCATCCGATACAGCCCTGCCCGGAGTACAACCTTCAGCCATGCAGGCCAGAGAATCTGTTGCCCCCCACCGGGAACAGGCAACCGGTGCACCTGAATCTGTTTCTGTTGGTAAATCCCCTGCACCGGAAGATATTCCGGCTGCAGCCGCTTCTGCTGACACAGAACAGCCCTCCAAAGCAGAGGGCAGAAGCAGTGAAAATGAGCTCCAGCTGGGCCAGAAAACCCAGTCGTCATTGCGGGTCAATGTGGGACTGCTGGACACCCTGATGAACCTGGCCGGTGAGCTGGTTCTTGGGCGGAACCAGTTGCTGCAGGGTGTCAATTCCGCCAATACCAAAGCCACTGAGCTGTCCAGCCAGCGCATCGACATGATCACTTCCGAACTCCAGGAAGCCATTATGCGTACACGCATGCAGCCCATCGCCAACATTCTGAATAAATTCAGCCGCGTGGTCAGGGATATGTCCCATCAACTGGGAAAATCCATTGACCTGCAGATCATCGGCAAAGAGGTGGAACTGGACAAAACCATCCTGGAAGCCATAAACGATCCCTTGACCCATCTGGTGAGAAATTCTGTGGACCATGGCATTGAAACACCCATGGAAAGAGAACAGATGGGCAAGGATGCCACCGGAACCATTACCCTGAAGGCCTTTCACGATGCAGGCCAGGTCAACCTTATTATCTCTGATGACGGACGGGGGCTTGTACCGGAAAAAATTGCCAAAGCTGCCATTGCCAAAGGCCTTGTTACAGATCAGCAGGTGGCGGAAATGTCGGAAAAAGCAAAAATGGAATTGATTTTTCTGCCGGGATTTTCAACTGCCAAGGAAGTCACCGATGTATCCGGGCGGGGCGTGGGCATGGACGTGGTTGTGACCAATATCCAGAGCCTGGGCGGTATCATTGAACTTGACTCCACCCCGGGGCAGGGGACAGATATCCAGATCAAACTGCCCCTGACCCTGGCCATTATACCCAGCCAGATCACCTCTGTGGGCAAGGAGCGGTATGCCCTTCCCCAGGTGAATCTCAAAGAACTGCTCAGAATACCGGCAGCCCAGGTAAAGGACAAAATTGAAAAAGTCGGGGATGCGGCTGTCGTCCGGTTACGGGGAGAACTTTTGCCCCTGCTGAATCTGTCACAGATGCTGGGTATTGAAAAAACCTTTGTTGATCCTGAGACCAGCGAAGAACAGAAAGACCGGCGCAAAAACCTTGCCGACCGGCGTTCAAAAAAACATCTGACGGCAGAAGACCCAGCCGGGTCGGCACCTGTTGAAGAACATGAAGAGCGGTCCGGAAAAGACAGACGTTACCGTGCATCTTCCGCCATGAATATTGCGGTTGTATCTGCAGGCGCTTTTAAATACGGACTGGTGGTGGACCAGCTCCATGATTCAGAAGAAATTGTGGTGAAACCCGTGGGCCGCCATCTGAAAAAATGTACTGCATATGCAGGGGCCACCATCATGGGAGATGGAAAAGTTGCCCTGATTCTTGACATTTCCAACCTGGCCCAGATGGCGGAGCTGGCAACGGTTTCAGAAGTCGGTCAGATGGCCTTGACAACGGAGGATGACACCGGAAAAAACAAGGACCGGGCAGCACTTTTGACCTTCAAAAATACCGATACAGGACATTTTGCAGCCCCCCTTAACCTGGTGGAACGGATTGAACGCATCAAGACCGCTGATATCGAGCAGATCGGAGGCAGAAAAGTCGTGCAATACCGGGGAGGGGCACTTCCTTTATATGAACTCTCCCAGGTGGCTGATGTTGATTCTCTGCCCGAAAAAGAGCTCCAGGAAGTCATTGTCTTCAAGGTCAAAAACCGGGAACTTGGCCTGATGGTCACCCCGCCGGTGGACACCATGGAAGTGGTGCTGAATGTGGACGAAACCACCCTCAAGCAGCCGGCCATAAGCGGTTCCATGATCATCAACGGCCACACCACACTGCTGGTGGATATTTTTGAAATGGTTAAGATGCTCAACCCGGACTGGTTTGCCCGGGAAGCCCTGGCTGCTGCCGAAATGGCCAAAAATGGAGAAAAAATTCTGTTGTTTGCCGAAGACTCCGCGTTTTTCAGGAACCAGGTCAAAAAATACCTGGAAGAAGACGGCTTCAAAATAATTGAAGCCGAAGACGGTCTCCTTGCCTGGGAGCTGCTGAAAGAACGGGGCGATGATATTGATCTTGTGGTAACAGACCTTGAAATGCCCAACATGGATGGGTTTGAATTAACCAGACGTATCAAGAATGATCCCCGATTTTCCCACCTGAAGGTGATAGCCTTAACCTCTCTGGCCAGTGACGCCCATATTGAAAAAGGTAAATCCGTGGGCATTGATGACTATGAAATAAAGCTGGACAGGGAGAAACTCATGACGGTAATCAGACAACACCTGAATCTGTCCCGGTAATGAAAATCTTGTGAAGGAGACACGGATGGCCCATGAAACAACCACAGACACCACTGCTGAAACCCTTGAATTTTCAACGTTTTATGTTGGCGGTGCCCTGTGCGGCATAAATATCTTACACATCCAGGAAATCAATAAAAATGTTGATATCACCCAGGTCCCCCAGGCTGCGGATTATGTAAAAGGGATTCTAAACCTGAGGGGCAGAATCGTCACTATCATTGATCTGGGCGCAAAACTGGGATTGGAACCGGTTACAGAAACAAAAGATAACCGAAATATCATCGTCAACTCAGAAGATGAACACATCGGACTTCTTGTGGATGCCATCAGTGATGTGGTATCGGCCAGCCGGGATGCGATTGAACCTTCTCCCTCCAATATAGGTGCCATCAGAGGCAAATTTTTCACCGGCGTTCTCAAAACCGAAAAGCATTTGATCGGCATTCTTGATATTGATGAGGTCCTCAAAGAATAATGAACAACCTGACAGCACTGGTGGTGGATGACACCATTGTATACCGCAAAATCGTGGGGGATATTCTCAAAGAGATCCCCGGGGTTGAGGTTGTGGGTACCGCCAACAATGGTAAAATCGCCCTGTCCAAAATCAAGGCCCTTCAGCCGGACCTGATTACCCTGGACATCGAAATGCCGGAAATGACCGGTATTGAAGTTCTCCAGCATTTGCAGAGCCTGTCCTGTATTCCCAAAACAATCATGCTGTCCACTTTGACCCGCCAGGGCAGTGAAATGACCATCAAGGCACTGGAGCTCGGGGCTTTTGACTTTATCCCCAAACCGGATGAAGGGACAATGGCCCAGAATCTGGCCAGGGTTAAAGAGGCCCTGACCCCCATCGTTGCCGCCATAAAATCACAGAAAGATATCGTCCACAACCTCCGGAAAAAAATCACCCGGCGCCAGGCACCCCGGACCCAGCCCGCCCCGGACCTGCAGACCCGAACCGGATCGGCAGCATATGCCCCTGCCGGACGTCGGACCAGATCAACATCTGAAATTGTGGGCATCGGTATCTCCACCGGCGGCCCCAATGCCCTGACAAAAATGGTTCCCATGCTTCCGGCTGATTTCAAGGTGCCCATCCTCATTGTCCAGCACATGCCCCCCATGTTTACCGCTTCTCTGGCAAACAGCCTGAACAACAAAAGCCCTCTGGCTGTAAAAGAGGCACAAGACGGAGATACCCTGGCTGCCGGTACCATTTATATTGCGCCCGGGGGCAGACAGATGAAAATTGTAGCCGGATCAGACGGCATTTCCCGAAAAATTAAAATTACCGATGATCCCCCGGAAAACAGCTGCAAACCATCTGTTGATTATCTGTTCAGATCAATTGCCCGGCATTATGTGGGCCGTTCCACAGCGGTCATCATGACGGGAATGGGATCCGACGGCAGCAAAGGCCTTGTCCGGATAAAAGAAAACGGCGGCATCATTATTGCCCAGGATGAGGCATCCTGCACGGTTTTCGGCATGCCGAAACAACCCATTGAAAACGGTCTTGCCGATGTCATCGCACCGCTGGACAGGATCGCCGATGAGATTGTAAAAACCGTTATATGATGCCCATACAATTGACCTCCACACATCACGCGTTATCAACAGGCCATGACAAAAATCACCATAAGTGCTGAAGAATTTCAAAATTTTGCCCGGTATATTCTTGATATTTCGGGTATATTCCTGGGTCCTGGAAAGGAATATCTGGTGGAAACCCGGCTTGGCCCCATTATGACACGTCTGGGATGCAGATCCTATGGAGAACTGCTGCAAAAAGCGAAAAATGATGATAAAAACAATCTTGAACATGAGATTATTGATGCCATTTCCACCAATGAAACCTATTTTTTCAGGGATAAGGCCCCGTTTCAACTGTTGCAGCACAAAATAATCCCTGATCTCATTGACCGGCGGACCGCAAAAAATGTTGGCAAAAAACCGGCCATACGCCTGTGGAGTGCTGCCAATTCAACCGGCCAGGAGATTTACAGTGTTGCCATGATCCTTGTGGAAATGGGTATCACCACGGACAATTATAATATCAGACTCTTTGGTACGGACATATCCGATGCCGCCATTGCAAAGGCCAGTTACGGACTTTACAACAAATTCGAGGCAGCCAGGGGACTTGAGCCCTCCAGGCTGCACCGGTATTTTGACGTTCATGAGAATGGCTATAAAATCAAAGACCAGATACGGGTCATGGCCCAGTTCAAAAAAATGAACCTGATGCAGCCATTTTCCCAAATGGGTAAATTTGATATCATCCTGTGCAGAAATGTGATGATCTATTTTACCCCCAAAGACAGAAAGCGCATTTATGAGAATATCGCCAAAGTACTTGAACCGGACGGCTATCTTCTCATCGGCTCCACTGAGTCCCTGATCAACGACACCAGTCTGTTTGCCTCCAGCAAATATCTGAATTCCGTTTTTTATCAGTTCAAACAATAGGATCGCACATGGGCATGGATGAAAAAGCATTTATTGATGAACTGATTTTCTGCCTCAAAGAACAGGATATCATCAAAGCCAAAGCCTTGCTGCAATTTGCTTCTGATACAGACGCCAGTGTTGCAGTCCAGCAAAAAGCCATGGCGGAACTGGCCAGAGGACCTGATAAAACAGTCTATCCCCTGCTCAACTACCTCACCAGCCTTCAGATTTCCAATCTCCAGGTGCAGGAATCCATTTATGAACTGATTCTGGACAAAAGCTATGGCAATACCGACCTGGTGATTCAGTATATTGCAGACAAAGAAAACAGCGCCAGACATTTGTTTATAAAGGCGGCCGGTGACCTGTTACTCACCCGGACCAGGCCTGCTCTGGAAAAAATTCTGACCACAGAAACAGATCCGCACATCCTTGCAGCAGCGGTTCAATCTCTGGGAAACCTGCGGATTCCCCAAGCCCTTCCAGCGATTGCCGCAATGGCAAAGCACACAGATAAAACGGTAAAACGTACTGCCATTTTTGCCATCAGCGAAACCGGCGGCACAGATGGTGTGGATTTGCTTTTGGGATTTATGGGAAAAGATGGGGAAACAAACAAACTGGCGGTAGAGGCTCTGGCAGACATACAAGATTTATATGCCCTTGAAAAACTGACCGCTCTGCTGGATTCCGATGAGACAATTATCCGGGATACCGCCATTGACCAGCTCATACGGTTGGGGAAAAAGGCAACCCCTCTGCTCACCCGGGCCTGTGAAAATGCCCGGGCAGATTACATGGTTCATCTGATCACCACCCTGGGCCACATAAAAGACAGTGCCGCCATTGCACCCATATTGACCATTATCAATACCCAGCCCCGGGATGCCAATATCCGTCAGGCAGCCTATGAAGCCATGGAAAGGATACCCTCTCCCAGGACTGCCATCTGCCTTGCCCAGGGGCTTCAGGACCCGGTGGAAACGGTTCGCATGAGTGCGGCCCGGGCCATTGAGGCCACTCTTTCCAAACCACTGGTGGCTGGATTGAAAAATATCATCAGAACCGAATCAGAAGAAGCCCAACAGGCCGTAGCCGCACTTATTGATGCCGAATCCGACAATGTTTTCTCCTTTCTGGTACAGGAACCATCTTTTCAAAAACTTGCCAAAAACCATATTATCCGCACAGCAGACCCTGATACCGGCAAGGCGTTTATACAGAAAATGGCCGGGCTGGGTGTCACTGGTCTGTCTGATGACATAGTCCGGGATATAACAGGCCCGGACCAGCCGGACACACATCAGGCAAAGATCATTGTGGTGGATGATTCAAAAATGATGCTGCGGCTTTACCAGAACAAATTATCCGGGATGGGGCTGTCGTGTATCGTTTTCAACCGGCCGGAAGAGGCCATCCCTGAAATTTTGAACATCCGGCCCGATCTGGTGATTACGGATCTGAACATGCCCGACATCAGCGGCCTGGAACTGACCCGGGAAATCCGCAAAAAATATTCCCCAAAGGAACTGCCCATTGTGATGATCACCACCCAGAGTGATTTTGTGGAACAAGAAGACCATGATATCCCCATTGACAATTCCATACTGACCAGGTCCGGCATTAACAGGGTGCTCCATAAACCATTTACTGATGATGCGTTCAAAAAAATGGTTTGCACATATATTGCATTATAAAACCTGATCCATGCCCCGGGTGCAAAAAAGTTTACACACCCTGCGGACCGGCAGCGATCAGGTATTGATCAACATTGTAAGGACAGGAAAATGATACGAAAAGCCATACTGGACGATGTACATACCATCCATGCATTACTGCAGCTCTACAATATACGCGGTGAACTGCTGGCCCGGCCCCTGAGCAAGCTGTATGACCATTTGCGCGACTTCTGGGTATATGAAGATCCGCAATCTTGTAAAGTCATCGGGTGCTGTGCACTGCAATTTTGCTGGGAAGATCTGGCTGAAATCAGGTCCCTGGCGGTGGCACCGGATCATACCGGCCGGGGAATCGGCACCGTGCTAACGGAACGGACCATCCAGGAGGCCTTTTATTTCAAGATAAAAGATCTGTTTACCCTCACCTACCGGCCCGGTTTTTTCCAGCGGTTCGGGTTTGACATTATCGACAAAAATGAGCTTCCCATAAAGGTCTGGTCCGACTGCATAGGGTGCGTCAGTTTCCCCAATTGCGATGAAACCGCCATGCTCAAAAAATTATGACCTGTGCGGTTAGCTTTTAGCTCTTAGCTTTTAGCTCTTAGCTTTTAGCTCTTAGCTTTTAGCTAAAAACCTAACAGCTAACCGCTAATTGCTAACCGCTAAGAGCTAACAGCTACCCATCAGAGGTGTAGATCATCTTGTAGGGAATAGGTGCTTTGTGCAGCACCGAAGGCTTGGGGAGGATCTGTTCTTCAGCCACGGTGAGCCAGTTTGCATCCGGTTTGACCTCCCGCAGACGACCGCCTTCGGACGGCATGGCATGGCTGGTATAGTCATACCTGACATGCAATATGCACACAACACTTTTGCGCCGGCGGGCCACCACATAATTTTTGGTAAATGAGTTCTGACTCGAACCGGCCAGTTCCGCCAGGTACTTTACCTTGTCAGCAGCCACCTTGACCAGTACTGCCTTGGATACCCCGTTTTCATCAATGCGCAAAAGGCTGCGCGATTCACTGGAAGACACGTAAATGGTGGTGATACCATCCATCTGTCTGAAATACTGGGCAGCCACAGCAGCGGCTGTCCGCCTGCCGCCGGACATCACCGGTACCCCGTAGTATTCAAACAGCTTCTTCTGGAGATCTTCAGCGTATTTATCTCCTTTTTCATATAAATCTTTGGAAATATACCGCAGATATCGGGCCAGATGTTCTGATGCTTCCGCAATGGGCCAGTCCACCCGGACATGGAAATGGGTCAGGGCATACTGGACCCGTTTCTGTCTGTTGCGCTGGATCAGCAGGGCATAGTCCACCGGCAGAAGGGATCGGAGCAAAGCAAAAAACTGGTCTGTCTCAAAATACTTGATATTCCGGTTGAAATTTTCCACATCGGGAAAATATTTATGCCGCAGAAGATTGGTTTTGGTGGTTTTATTGGCATCAAAATACCGGATATACTTTTTATGCTTATCATCAATGGCTTCTTCGCAGAATATGATCAAAAAAGAATTCTGGGCATCAAATTCAATCGAAGGTATCCGTGCCCGGGGTTTGAGCTCCCGAAGCTCCACAAAGGGATAAGGGGTCCGCATGCGCAGAAAATTGTTATAAGACCCCACCAGGGAGTACCCGATGACAAACTGGTCCAGTTCATCCCGCAACACCTCATAATAGGATCTTCTCAGCCGGTCTTCCCTGCTCAGACATTCTCTTTTTGTACAGAAGTCAACCATTTTCCTTCCTTGTCACAGAGTATGGTCAGGCCTGGATTATTGGCATCAAAATGCCATAAGCCAACAATCCAGGCCTGACCCTGTTTGATTATCCTGCTTTTTCAAGGGCTGCGACACCCGGCAGTTGTTTGCCCTCCATCAGATGTAAAAAAGCACCGCCGCCGGTGGATACATGGGTAACCTGATCCACAATGTCACATTCTCTGGCTGCAAGTCCTGTATCACCTCCACCCACAATACTGACGGCATCTGCACCGGCAATGGCCCGGGCAATTGCACAGGTTCCCTCCATGAAGGCAGGCATTTCAAAAACCCCCATGGGACCGTTCCAGACAATGGTTTTGGCCTTACGGATGGCAGCACTGAACTGTTCAGCGGTTTTGGGCCCGATATCCATGGCCATCCATTTGTCCGGTATGGCATCAAGGGCAACAATCTTTTTTGGTGCATCTTTTTCAAAATCCCGTGCAGCAATGAGGTCCACAGGCAGCATCAGATCAATGCCTTTTTTTTCTGCTTTTTCCATAATTCTGGCTGCAGTTTCCTTCAGATCAGTTTCCACAAGAGACCCTTTGGTGTCCACACCCCGGCTGCTCAAAAACGTATTGGCCATGGCACCACCGATGAGCAGCTGGTCAACAAACTGGAGCATATTTTCCAGGGCCGCCAGTTTGCTGGACACCTTGGCGCCCCCGATAACCGCGACCAAAGGTCTTTGGGGATTTTGGACACAATCGTAGTACGTGCCGACTTCTTTTTCAAGTAAAAACCCGGCAACAGATACCGGGGCCCAGGCCACAATCCCGGTGACCGATGCCTGGTCTCTGTGGGACACGGCAAAGGCATTGTTCACATACACATCACACAGCAATGCCAGTTGTTTGGCAAATCCGGGATCATTGGAT
>JAABSA010000012.1:0-94998 GCA_011390635.1 Desulfotignum sp.
GTATCTGGGCGACACCCTGCGGCAACCTTCGCTTTTTTGATTGACAATACGGGGGGTTTCTTTTTTAATGCTGTTTGCCGCAAGTCGGGACAACGACCAGCGACAATTTATGTTGCATCAAATTTTTAACAGTGAGGAAAACTGGCAATGAAAACGTTTATCATTGGTGTTCTTTTTGGCGTTATTGTGGGTTGGGGAGGGGTCTGGTATTTCACTGTGGGCAAGGACAACCAGAAGGTGCAGGAAACCGAGGAACGGGTTGCCGCTCAGATTGAGGAGACCACAGAAACAGTCACCCAGATTCTGCAGGCCAAACTGGAATCCTGGGAGCTTCGTCCTGAAGATATCCGCCAGGAACTGGAAGAACAGGGGGAAGTGATCCGGCACAAGGCCAGGGATGTGGGCGAATCGGTTTCAGATCAAGCCCGGGATACCGGGGTTACTGCCGCTATCAAGGCCAAACTGGCGGAAGACCCGGAACTTTCAGTTTTTTCCATTTCCGTGTCCACGACGGATGGTAAGGTGACACTGTCCGGTACGGTTCCATCTCCGGAAATGCTGGGCAAAGCCCTGGCCCTGGCCCTGGAAACAGAAAATGTCCGGGAAGTTGTATCAACATTGGTGGTTGAATAAAAAAAGGTTCCTGAATATATTGAGAGAACCCCATGTTTGAGGATATTCGATTCAACGATTTACTACTAGAGGTTCTGGTTATCATCTTTCTGGTGGTCATAAACGGGGTGCTGGCCATGTCGGAGATCGCTCTGGTCAAATCCCGGAAAGTTCGTCTCAGGGAGTTGTCCAAAAAAGGAAAAAAAGGGGCCAAATATGCCCTGCACCTGATCCGTCATCCCAATCGTTTCCTGTCCACCATCCAGATCGGCATATCCCTGATGGGCATTTTAAGCGGCGTGTATGGGGGTGCGGTGATTGCCGCCCACCTGGATCTGGTGCTCAGGGAGGTTCCTTACCTTGCCGGGTATTCCATGACCCTGAGCTATGTACTGGTGGTGACTGTAATAACCTATCTCCTGCTGGTTATGGGCGAATTGATCCCCAAGCGGGTGGCTATGTTTAATCCGGAAATGACGGCGTCCCTGGTTTCTATCCCCATGGTGTTCCTCTCCCGGATGGCTGCCCCGGCGGTTTATATTCTCAGCCTTTCCACAGACGGCCTGCTCAAAATACTGGGCGTGGAAAAGTATAAGGAGCCGCCGCCTTCGGAAGATGAGATCCGGTATCTTTTCCGCCAGGGGGCCAGATACGGGACTCTTGAGCCTTCGGAAGTCCGGCTGGTGGAAAGGGTGCTCAACCTGGATGATCAGACCGTGGGCAGCATCATGACCAGGCTACCGGATATTACTGTTTTCAGAAAAACCGATTCTTTTGAAGAGATGCTGCAAACGGCGGAAAAAAACAATCACACCTGTTATCCGCTGGTGGAAAAAGATCTGACGAAGATTCTGGGCGTTGTTCAGGCAAAGGATCTTCTGACCCTGGCCGGGGCGAAAACCCAGGACCTGGAAAAGATCATCAAGCCTGCCGTGTACGTGAAACAATATGTCAATGCACTGGATATTCTGGACCGGTTCAGGGATTCCCGGTCCCACATGATCCTGGTTACTGATGACTTGGACAATGTCATTGGACTGCTGACCGTGAACGATATCCTTCAGGCCATCATCGGACACCTCCCGGTTTCGGACTGGTCTGAAGAACCCTGGATTATCAGGCGTGATGACGGTTCCATGCTTTTGGATGGAAAACTGTCAATTGAAAAAATCAGCCAGATTTTGGACATGTCAGCTTTTTCAGAAGATGCGGAAGATGGATTTGATACCCTGGCCGGACTGGTCATCAGCCACCTGGACGGGATCCCCATCAGCGGGGCGAGTTTTAGCCTGGGCGGGTATATTTTTGAGGTGGTGGACATGGATGGTGCCAGGGTGGACAAGGTACTGGTCAAAAAAACAGGCTCACATTCAGAGTTGAGGAAGCCAAAATGAAAATGGCGGCTGCAAATATAGCGGCCCGGGTTAGTTTCCTGCTAAACCGGATTCAGGAAAGGTTATGGGTCAAGCCGCTGCTGTTCAGTGTGCTTTCCATTGCAGCGGTGTTTGGGGCAAGACTGGCTGACCATACCGGTCTGGACCGGGTTGTTCCACAGATTTCAAAGGAATCTGTGGACACCCTGCTGTCGGTCATGGCTTCAGGTATGCTGGTGATGGCCACCTTTGCGGTCGGTTCCATGGTGGCAGCCTATGCATCAGCGAGCAACACCGCCTCCCCACGATCGTTTTCCCTGGTCATCTCGGATGATTCATCCCAGAAAGCGCTTTCCGCATTTGTCGGGGCATTTATTTTCAGCATTGTGGCCCTGGTTGCCATCACAGAGGGGTATTACGGCAAAGCCGGCCTGTTTATGCTTTTTTTGATGACCATTGTGGTGTTTGGCATGGTCATATTTACCTTTGTGCGCTGGGTGGACCGGATCGCCAGGCTGGGCCGGCTGGGCAATACCATTGCCAAGGTGGAAAAAGCAACGGTCGATGCTCTGATACGCTGTCAAAAAGCCTCTGCAAGCCATGCAGCGGCATATGACCTCACACGGGTCACTGGCCATGAGGTGTTTTCAGATTCTGTGGGGTATGTGCAGCGCATCGATGTGGCGGAACTGCAAACCTGGGCTGAAGAAAAAGAGACCCGGATTTCTGTCATGGTCTTGCCGGGAAGTTTTATGACCCCGGAACGGCCGATGGCATATATTGACAGATCCTATCCAGTTGTCACGGATAAGGATTGCCGCCGGATATCTGAAGCGTTTCAGATAGACAGAGAGCGGACATTTGACGAAGATCCGCGTTTCGGCCTGATCGTTTTGTCACAAATTGCGGGCCGGGCACTGTCCCCGGCGGTCAATGATCCGGGAACCGCCATTGACATCATCGGCATACTGATACGCCTGTTTCTTTTGTGGAACAGGTCCGGAGAAAAAACAACGGCCGGTGATGTGAAATATGACCGGGTTGCTGTTCCCTCATTGTCTGTCCAGGATATGTTCGATGATGCGTTTACGGCAATATCCCGGGATGGAAGCGGGTCCGTGGAGGTGATGATCCGGCTGCAAAAGGCGTTGAAAACGTTGGCTGCAGCCGGAGACAATGTCATGTACAATGCCGCGGTTCTTCATTCGAAAAGGGCCTTGTTCTGTGCGGAAAAAAACCTGGTACTTCCGGAGGATCTGGCGGGTGTCCGTAAAATTGCTGAAACGTTTCTGCCCCCAGGCAATTGAACCTGGAATGACAAAATTTTCCTATTGTCATAAGCGTTCAGATTGGCATGGCGGTGAATTGGAGGGATGATGGATAACAAGTTTCTCAGGCATCAGCTTCGGTCATTGCACTGCCTGGAGTCGGATACCATTGCGCTGCTGATGGATATCTTCACAAAAGAACCTGCCATGGGCAGAGGTCTGCAGTGGATCGGTGAAGACAGCCAGATCAGAAAAGCTTACGTCATCGCTGACGGGTGGGCTATACGCTATAAGCTTCTCGAAGATGGTCGTCGCCAGATACTGAACTTTCTGATTCCCGGTGACATGGTCGGTTACTTCGCGCTGCTGTTCAGAACCTCGGTTTATGCCGTGGAACCGTTGACGTCACTCACCGTTCACAGCTTTACTCCGGACCAAATGTTCGATGTTTTCAAACAGTCGCCGCAATTGGCAGTCGCACTGAGCTGGCTGGCCGCCCAGGCCGAACGTCAACTGGATGAACAGCTTGTGCGCATTGGGCGCCGCAGGGCCAAAGAGCGGCTGGCGCATCTGTTCATGGAACTGAATTATCGCTTGCTGCGCTCGGGTGCCCCGCAGCCGGTGGCGGAACTTTTTCCGCTGACACAACCGCTTCTCGCCGATGCTCTGGGTATGAGCCATGTCCACACCCATCGTACATTCAGGGAGCTTGTCCGTGAGAACCTGATCTCTTTGCATGGGGGGAAGGTCAGGCTGAAGGACACAAAAGGACTTTCTCGTCTGGCTGGTTTCGACAATAGCTATCTAGAACAGGAATCTCTCCCATCATCCACCAGAGCGGCCTTTTCGCGGTAACCCTCAACCCATGAAGCTGGCCCGGTCCAGTATCCAGTTATATTCCAACTATGATCAAATGATGTTGCGCGTTTACGGACGGGGGGGGTATAATCAACAGGTTTGAAATTAGTCTAATTGGAGCATGCCGGTTCTCCCGGGCAGGTTGAAGACCTGCCATCGGTTGACCGGGGTCGCACTCCCCAATGGGGAGACACAACACAACAAAGGAGAGAAGATATGAGTATGAAAGAAGCCTATGAAAAGAAGCTGCAGGGCGAACTGGATGAATGGAATGCGGAAATCGACAAGCTGAAAGCCAAGGCAGATTCAGCCGAAGCAGATGCTCAGCTGGAATATTACAAACAGATTGAAGAGCTGCAGGCGATGCAGGATGAGGCCGGTAAAAAGCTTGATGAACTCAAGGAAGCCGGTGATGACGCCTGGGAAGATCTTAAAGCCGGCATCGACAGCGCCTGGGATTCTCTCAGCAGTTCCATCAAATCGGCTGCATCCCGTTTCAGTTGATAAAGACAAAACAAAATTGATCATGATTTTATCATAAGGAGACAAACCATGAGGAAAAACAGATTGATTGTAAGCATGATTGCAGTGATGGTGTTCTGCTTTATACCGATTGTACAAGCGCAATCCGGCAATGACACCGTCACTGCCCAGGATGTTAAAAAGGAAACAAAGGAACTGATCAACACCCTTCAGCAATACACCGTTGATCAGCGCGATCATGCAGTCAAAGAAGCCGATCAGGCAATCAAAAAGGTCGACAGCCGAATGGACGCACTGGAAAGTCGTGTTGACAACGAGTGGGATCAGATGACCCAGGCAGCACGGGAAAAAGCCAGGGCCAACCTGAAAGCGCTGCGCCAGCAGAGAAATGAGCTTGCCGAGTGGTATGGAAGCTTCAAGAACAGTTCTGCAGGTGCCTGGGAACAGATGAAAAAGGGATTCTCAGACGCCTACCAGGCGATGAGCGATTCCTGGGAAAAAGCCAAAAGCGAATTTGATACCGACAACAATTAGCGTTACTTCATTAAAACGCCTTGCGGATTTTAAGCATAAGCGGATAATTATTGAATGCAAAAAACCGATAAGGAAAAATCCAGGAAGAAACTGGAGCGATTGGCCTGGTATCTTGACAGTTCAATCAAGGTTCCAGGTTTCAATGCGCGTTTTGGTTTTGACGGATTGATTGGCCTCATTCCCGGGTTTGGCGATACGATCGGGGCCCTCATTTCCAGTGTGGTCATTTCAGAAGCGGCCCGCTTGGGTGCACCAAAGGTTCTGCTTCTGAAAATGGCCTTCAATGTTGCCCTTGATGCACTCGCAGGCATGGTGCCTGTGCTTGGAGACCTTTTTGATTTTGTCTGGAAAGCAAATCAGCGCAACGTTTACCTGCTTGACAGCTATCTTGCCAATCCCCGGGAAACCGTTGTTGCCAGTCGACTGTTTGTCTGGGGACTTGGCACGGTGCTGGTAGGATTGGTGATTTCAGTCGGTATGATTGGATTTGTTCTGGTCCGTGCGTTGCTGAATGCGGCCGCTGGTGTTTGATTATCTGATTTTTTGAATAGATGTCCTTCTGGAAACCTCAGCAGAATGGAATATAAGGAGAAAGAATATGGATCTGGTTCGGATTTTGGTTGCAATACTTTTACCGCCTCTTGGCGTTTTTCTTCAGGTGGGGATCGGGGGAGCCTTCTGGTTGAACATCCTTTTGACACTTTTGGGGTATATCCCCGGCATCGTACATGCCGTCTGGATTATTGCCAAGCGCTGAAGGCAGCATGCTTGCCAACGGAGGCTGCAAAAACAAAAAATTGATATGACCGAAGATTCCAAACTGGATAGGCCTGCGAGCGCCGAGCAGGCAGTGCAAAAGGAAGTCGAGGAAAAGATCACCCGGAAGCCTTCCAGAAAACTTTTTGGAACGTTCAGCGGGGTCTTCACACCGACGCTTTTGACCATTTTAGGCGTGATCATGTATCTGCGGGTTGGCTGGGTGGTCGGCAACGCCGGACTTATCGGTGCATTGCTCATTATTTCTCTCGCATTTGCCATCACTTTCTGCACGGGCCTGTCCTTGTCCAGTATCACCACCAACATCAGAATAGGTACAGGGGGCGCATTTTCGGTCATCTCACAATCTTTGGGCCTGGAAGTGGGTGGAAGTGTCGGCATTCCCCTCTATCTTGCACAGGCTTTGGCCGTTTCCATGTATATTTTTGGTTTTCGGGCCGGCTGGCTTTGGATTTTTCCTGATCATTCGCCCGTGCTGGTCGATCTTGGAACTTTCGCTGTATTGTTCACCATAGCCTTCATCAGCACGGGTTTGGCTTTTAAGATCCAGTATGTAATCCTGGTAACGATAATCGTTTCGTTGATTTCCGTTGGTGCTTCGGTTTTTACCGTATCGTGGGGTCAGGATGTGCAATGGTGGGGCGCCTTCCCCGGCTCTCGGGAGACATCGTTCCAGGGTGTTGACTTCTGGGTGGTGTTTGCTGTCTTTTTCCCTGCCGCGACCGGTATCATGGCGGGCGCCAACATGTCCGGGGACTTGGATAATCCCCGCAAAAGTATTCCTGTCGGAACGCTGGCAGCCATTGGCATATGTTTCGTAGTGTATATCCTGCTGGCGGTATGGTTGGCACTATCGGTGCCCACAGAAGAACTGCTCAACAATTACAATGTGATGATTGATCGTGCCGTTTGGGGACCTGCCGTTCTGGCGGGGCTGCTGGGGGCCACTTTTTCCTCGGCCCTTTCCTCGCTGGTGGGCTCCCCGCGCATCCTGCAGGCCCTGGGCGAACACAAGCTTCTGCCCGCCAGTGACTGGTTTACTGTTCGTACAGCCAAGGGAGAGCCCCGTAACGCATTGCTCTTGACCGGCACAATTGTGCTTGCTGCGCTCATGTTGAGAAACCTCAATGCCATTGCGCCCCTTATCACCATGTTCTTTTTGATCACCTATGCCACAATCAACGTTGTGGTGCTCATCGAGCAAAGTCTCAAGCTGGTCAGTTTCCGGCCTCTTTTGCGTATCCCCCGATTTGTGCCGATAATAGGGACAGCGGGATGTCTTTTTGCCATGTTTATCGTCAATGTGGTCTTTGGAGGCATTGCTATTGCGGTGGTGATCGCTTTGCATACATATCTGGTTCACAAGCGTATCAAAGCGCCTTTTGGCGATGTGCGCAGCGGGCTGTTCACCGCCCTGGCAGAATGGGCCGCCGGAAAAGTCGCAAGCCTGGCCGGTCCCCGCGAGAAAACATGGAAGGCAAATCTCCTTGTGCCTGTTGAAGACTCACGAGACATTGTAAACGTCTTTCCTCTGCTGCGGGACATCGCTCGACCCAATGGCTTTGTGCGCCTGCTCGGTCTGACCGGGGATCGGAATTATGATGAAATGACAAAAAACCTTCCTGACCTGACAAAAAAATTTAAAGAGGATCAGATTTTTTCCACCTGGACGGTAGTTGACGCGGCAACTTTCAGTGACAACCTTGCGGCCGGACTTGAAGCCCTTGGCGGCGCTTTTTTCCGTTCCAGCATGATATTTCTTTCTTTTCCTGATAGCAGCCAGCGAGAAGAAAAAATCCATCGAATTATTCAGGATGCCCGTAAAAACAAGCTGGGCGCCCTGCTTTTTTCAGGTGAAGAGTTTGCTCACTCAGCTGGTGGAATCGTTCATTTTATCATCGATCGTCCGGATGACGGTTGGCGGATTGGTGTAGACCTGGAAAAAGCGGATCTGGCCTTTCTATTGGCCTACAAACTGAAACGAAACTGGAAGACAGGCATGGTTTTCACCGCTTTTCTGTCAAAAGCAGGGGAAGATCAACAAGCGTTGGAATTTATGGAGGCGGTGGTGGAACTGGCAAGGGTCCCGAACGTCGAATTCAGGCTGGCGAGTTCGGAAAAAGAACTCCAAATGGATTCGGGCGATACCGCGATAACCATTTTCAGCATGTCCAATGAGGTAAATTTCAGAGAAATGCACAAGCGGATTCAATTGGCGCAAAGCAATTGTCTTTTTGTCATGGATTCTGGATGGGAAAATGCACTGGCTTAGATGACTATTTGTCTGGGGACTTGGCAATTATTGCCAGGCGCTGAAGCCGGTAAGCCCCCTTTTCATTAGTAAGGAATAACCGCTTTTATGCATATTGCAACCCAGCTTCTGATCATTGTTTCCACCGGGCTCTTCTGTCAGTGGTTTGCCTGGCGGATAAGCCGACCTGCCATCATTTTTCTGATCGCTGCTGGAGTTTCGCCAGATCCGGTGTGACTGGGATGCTGCCAAGGTAGAAAATGTGACGGTGACCGCCAACCGCGGAAAAGAATTTATTTTCCTGATGCCCTTTTCAACCAAACCATATTTATTTTTTCTGGACAGGCACCTCTTTGGGGTGTGTGTCTTTTTTTCTGGAGAATAGATTGTGCCCTGGACTGGTCGGAAGCATCCGGCTTCAGCCCCTGCTGGTTGCTGTTTTTATCCGGGCTGATTTTTCGGAACAGCCGTGAGGTGGCGGACCAGGCAACATCATTGAGATCTCCGGTCACAATGACCGGCTGTCTGGTGGTTTCAAGTCTTCGTGCGACAACGATCAGTTCGGCCCCCTCGATAGTCTGTCATGGAAAGCAAGGAAAAATACTCCCTCATGCTTCGATGGAAACCTCACCGGCGTTGTACACAAAGATGATATCCCCGGGCAGTTCCAGGGTGCGCTCAAGGTCGGAAACAAGGTCTTGTCTGGTCTCAACGTCTGTTTCATCATCCGGGGGGACAAATCCCCTCAGCAGCAGGGCAGATGGCTGCATGCGCTGACGGACCGCATGAAGCGGGGTGTCGGTGGGAACAATGAACAGTTCGGCCTCGATACGGGCAAGGGCGAGCAGTTCCTGCATCTCTGTTTCAATGTTTTCTACATCTGCTTTGCGCACCACCGGGCGGATAACGCGGATGGGATGATCCCGCCACTCCCGGTTCTTTTTGAGCATAAACGCCAGCATCAGCATCAGGTGGGCATTTTTTGAGGAATCCCACCAGATATTGATGGTGCCTTTGGGAATAACATTGGTGTCACTGTCCTGTTTTGCCGCCACAATCATGAGATTGCGCCGCATCTCTTTGACCGTGGTAACGGTCTCCCAGAAGATGTCGGATTTTTCAGGGTCCCGGCTCCATCCGAGCAGCACCGTGTTGGGCCGCATGCCCCCGATCCCGTGGCACTGCAGCAGGGCCCTGATGGCGGCATGAAGGTCCTTTTCCACAACCACCACGGGAAAGGCCGGCAGTTTTTCTTTGACAAGGAACCGGCGGAGCACTTTTTCAGCTTCCCGGCGGCGATCCAGAAAATCATCCAGGTCGCCCTGGATCACCTGGCCGATGGAGACAATGCCGCTGTCAATGGTAAACCAGCAGGCGTATTCCGCCAGCTGCAGGCGGTTGGCAGCCACACCGCCGAGGGTGAGAATGGAGGGCCGCCAGTTTTTGGGATGATACCTTTCCCGTTCCAGGCGCAGCAGGGCATTTCTGGCGACTTGAAAGGCAAGCCCCCCGTCCAGGTCTCCCCACTTTACTTGAATTTCCGACCGGGCGATGAAAAAATACAGGGCACCGGCAAGCAGCAGGGCCACCAAAGCCCAGACCGCATTGATCAGAAACATGATCCCCAGGCATCCTGCGGCCCCGGCAAGGGCCACGGACCAGTGGTTGAAGCGGAAGGTGGGCCGGAAACTGGGGTTGCTGGACCGGCCTTCGTAAAAACAGGCCAGGTTCACGGCTGCATAGGTCATCAGAAAGAACATGGTGATCACCGGCGCGATGGTGTCCAGGTCTCCGGCAAGCACCCCGATCTGGGCAATAATGAAGGTCAGCACCGTGGCCCGTCTGGGTTCTCCCAGGGCCCCGCTGCCGCGGCCGAACCAGCGCAGCCGGGCAAAGATGTTGTCCCGGGCAAAGGCCTGGAGAATCCGGGGGGCGCCCATCATGCTGCCCAGGGCCGAAGAAAGGGTGGCGCAGAACACCCCGGCATAGATGAGTACCGGCAGATATGCCCGGTCTTTCATCACAAATCCGTCTCCCAGGAGCGTTTCCCGGGGCACACTGCCGGCCATCATGAAAGCGATGCCCGCATACATCAGTGCGGAAAACCCGATGGCGGCAAAGGTGCCGCTGGGGATGGCTTTACCCGGATCTTCCAGGTCTCCGGACATGTTGACCCCGGCCATGATGCCGGTGACAGCTGGAAAGAACAGGGCGAACACCGCAAAAAAAGAATAGGAAGGGGACCATTGTGCCGACAGGTTGGCTGCCAGGATCTGGGGAGAAAATCCCATGCCCGCACCGATGAAAAAAGACAGAACAGAGAGCAGCAGAATGGCCAGAATGCCGTATTGGAGGCGGATGGTCCATCCGGCACCGATGTAGACACACACAAAGACAAGGATATGAACCAGGGTGGCAACGGTCCTGAAGGACCAGGAGATGTCGGGAAACGCGGAAAAAACCGCTTCCGTGAATCCCACCACATACAGGGTGACAGCCACGGCCTGGGCAATGTAGAAAAAAACCGCGATCACGCCGCCGGATTCCACCCCCAAGCTGCGGCTGATCAGATAATAGGCCCCCCCGCCCTTGACCCGCATATTGGTGGCAATGGAAGCCACGGAGAGACCCGTTATAACGGAAATGGCCTTGGCTGCCGCAAGGATCAAAAGGGTGTACCATAATCCTGCATATCCCACCACCGAGGAAAACCGCAGAAACATGATCACCCCGAGGATGGTCAGCAGGCTGGGGGTGAAAACACCGCCGAATGCCCCGAATTTTTTGGGCGGCGGATCTTCTGTGGTTTCTTGAGCAGGGGTATCAGTCATGGGTGTTGATCATCCTGATAAATGTTTTTGCCTGGCAAAAAGTCCAAACGCTGTTTTCAAATTGTTCATGTGAACTTTTATAGTGTTTCAAGTAATGACGGAAGGAAATTATATGGCAAAACCGATGGCAGGACAACACAAAAAAATGCTGTGCAGTGTTGACGTATGAATATTTATGATCAATGATATCAGTATCAGAAATTACCCCTGGATTTTGAACATGCCGGCCCTTTCAGGTCCAAAAAACAGACTCACATTTTAATATGCAAGTTGACAGAAACTGATTCTGATTCATATAATCATTTCATGTTGTAAAACCGATGGCCCCAAAAGAATTTCCCCTTGGGCGTGTGTTGATATCGATTGGAAAGGTTAACATGAAGCTTTTTACCTGTGACTGCTGTGGCAATCTGCTGTATTTTGAAAATACCACCTGCGTGCGCTGTGGGGCTCAGCTGGGTTTTTTAACGGATGCCATGCATCTGTCAGCCATCTCGGTACCGGATGATTACGACTGTGACCGGCTGCCGGATCCCGGCCGTCCATCAGCCTTTCGCAAATGTGCCAATTATACGGAATACAATGTCTGCAACTGGATGGCGCCGGCGGAATCTGAAGAGCCTTTCTGCGTGGCCTGCCGCCTGAACAGAATGATCCCCAACCTGAATACTGAGAATAACCTGACCCTCTGGCACAGGCTGGAAATTGAAAAGCGCCGACTGGTGTTCAGTCTTTTACGCATGGATCTTCCGGTAGAGCCGCTCAGCTCACATGCCAACGGTCTGGGGTTTGATTTTCTGGCTGATCCGGATCCTGCCTTCAGTGAACGCGGCAGGGTGATCACCGGTCACGATGAGGGACTGATTACCATCAATGTTGCCGAGGCAGACCCCGTGACCCGGGAAAAAATGCGGATGGACATGGATGAACATTACCGCACCATCCTGGGGCATTTCCGTCATGAGAGCGGCCATTATTACTGGAACCGGCTGATCAGGGACACGGAATGGCTCGGTCCCTGCCGGGAATTGTTCGGCGACGATACCCAGGATTATTCCCGGGCACTGGAGCGGCATTACCAGGCAGGCCCGCCCCCGGACTGGCAGGAGCGGTTCGTCAGCGCCTATGCCGCCAGTCATCCCTGGGAGGACTGGGCTGAAACCTGGGCCCACTATCTGCACATCGTGGACACGCTGGAGACGGCCCATCACTTCGGCATCCAGGTCGATCCCAGGGTGAAGGAAAATGATGAATTGGATGTCAGTCTGGAGCTTGATCCCTATCAGGAGGACCAGTTTGAGGTCCTGACCGAGCACTGGCTGCCGGTCAGTTTTGCCCTGAACAGCCTGAACCGGAGCATGGGCCATGACCATGCCTATCCGTTTGTCCTTTCGCCCCAGGTATTGAAAAAACTGGACTTTGTCCACCGGGTTGTCCGTGGCCGGCAATTGTTGAAATAACCTGTTGCAATAAGGATTCAGGCCCAATGGAAAAGATGCAGCGGCAGCTGGAAAAACTTGTTGAAAAAAACCGGCACTGGTGTGATCAGGGGAACACAGCCACCTATATCCCGGAATTGTCCAAACAGGATCCCGGAATGCTTGGGGTCAGCATTTTTGATACCCAGGGCCGGCAGTGGCATGCCGGGGACTGGCAAATGCCTTTTACCATCCAGAGCCTTTCCAAAGTGGCCTTTTTCATCTGTATGCTGGTGGATAATTCCTTTGATGTCCTGACCAGAAAAATCAGCGTGGCACCTTCCGCAGACGGATTCAATTCCATTGTGAATCTGGAAACAAAAAATGAGAAGCGGCCTTTGAATCCCATGATCAACTCCGGGGCAATTGCCGGAATAACCTTGGTTCGTGGGGCAACCATGGAGGAAAAGTTTCTGCGGATCTTCACCATGCTCGGGAAAATGACGGGCAATGATGAACTGAGCGTGAATCAGAATGTCTATCAGTCTGAAAAAGAATTTGGAGATCGGAACCGATCGCTGGCGTACTTCATGAAAAGTACCGGCATTATTGATGGCGACGTTGATTCATTGCTCGATGTGTACTTCCGGCTCTGTTCCATAGAGGTCGTTTGCGCGGACATTGCCCGGATGGCGGCTGTTCTGGCCTTTGACGGCAGGGCACCCTGGAGTGGTGAGACGCTTTTTGATATCAAAACCGCCCGGATAGTAAAGGCGGTGATGACTACCTGCGGCATGTACGACGGATCAGGAGATTTTGCCGTGGATGTCGGACTGCCCGGAAAAAGCGGTGTCGGCGGTGGTATTATGGCTGTTTCACCCCGTAATCTGGGAATCTGTGTGTTCGGGCCGGCGCTGGACCAGAGGGGAAACAGCCTGGCAGGCTGGAAACTGTTGCAGTGTTTGTCGGAAGAATTGGATTTGAGCATTTTTTCGACATGCAAGCCGTAACAGATTGCGTCGATATTGAGGCCGGTCGGCAATAAAAAGCTTTCTGTCACTACAGGAAAAAGACATTTATAGTGGACCCCGCCAGCGGGGAGAGTTTCAGCCTGAACGGGTATGTTTTTGAGGTGGTTGACATGGATGGTGCCAGGGTGGACAAGGTACTGGTCAAAAAAACAGGCTCACATTCAGATTGACAGCAGCTGTCGGCGATTCTATAAACTGATATGGCTGCCCTGCTCATGAACCAAAACACTGGAAGCAATCATCCGGAAAACAACCGGAAACCAGGAGCAGGCTGGAATATTCAATAACGCGGCCCAGGTCTGGAACCATACCTTTTTTGGCATTCCATAACGCCTGGAGGGGGTGGGACTCCCACAGGGGATGCCGCAAAAAAAATCGAGATTGATTTCGGTGGTTACGATCTCTTTGTACAGCAATTCAAGGATGCCGCACTCACTCAGTTCGGCAGCGGCTGGGCCTGGCTGTCATGGATGTTGTGACCGCCTTTGAGAATATGGGAAAAGATGATCTGTATCTGGGTGACACCCTGGAGCTGACAGCGCTGGAACAGAGTCTGGAAACATTTGCAGAAGCTGCCAGGCAGTCTTCCGGGGAGCGGTTCCTCAAAGATATCTGATTGTTTACACCCTGCACCGGCCGTAGGCAGCCGTAACATTTTTGAGCCATCCGGCATGCTGTTTTGTCAATTTTTTCTTTGGCAGCCGCCACTGCCAGTTCTCCTGTGTACCCCCCGGCTGGTTCAAGCGGGCATCAGGGCCCAGACCGAGAATGTCCTGCAGGGGAATGATCACTGTATCAGCCACAGACATCATGGCCAGGCGCATCATTTGCCAGTGTATTTTTTCTTTGGAGAGATGGCTGCCCAGGTAGCGCTGCAAACGGATCTTTGCCTGGTCGGTAAGTTCCTGTTCAAACCAGCCGCGGATCGTGTTGTTGTCATGGGTGCCGGTGTAAACTATACAGTCCCGGATATGGTGATGGGGCAAATAGGAACTGTGGGGAAAATCGTCACCAAAGGCGAACTGCAGCACACGCATGCCGGGCAACTGAAATCTGCGCATGCATTCATGGACATCAGGTGTGATCGTGCCTAAGTCTTCGGCGATAACCGGCAGCCGTCCGAACCGCATGGTCAAACTGGTGAAAAAATCATCACCCGGTACCTCTACCCATTCCCCGTCAACAGCGGTCTTTGCCGAGGCTGCAACCTCCCAGTATGCAATCAGCCCCCTGAAATGATCGATGCGCACCACATCAAACATCTCAAAGTTGTGTGCAAACCGTTTGAGCCACCACGCGTAATCGTTTTTCTGCAGGTATTGCCAGTCGTACACGGGATGGCCCCAGAGCTGACCGGTGTCACTGAAGTAATCCGGTGGGACCCCTGACACTTTTGTCGGTGATTTGTTTTCATCCAGTTTGTATTGCTGCGGACAGCTCCAGACATCTGCACTGTCAAAAGGCATATAGATGGGAAGATCTCCATACAGACGGATATTTCGGGCATTACAGTATTTTTTGAGTGCCTGCCATTGACGGAAAAACAAAAACTGTACAAATTTATAAAATCTGATCTGTCTGGCCAGCCTGTCCTGTATCTCGGCCAGGGCATCCGGGTGCCGGTCCCGTAACGGTTGGGGCCATTGCTGCCATCCGGCCTGGTTAAAATGTTCTTTGAGGGCCATGTATATGGCATAATTTTCCAGCCAGGCTGTCTGCCGGGAGCAGAAATGATCAAACCCGGCAAGGGTTTTTCTCTGTTGCACCATGCGTTCAAACGCCAGTTGAAAAAGGGTGTGCTTATGTTCTGCAACCGCTGGATAATCAACGCGGTTATCAGAAAATGGCTGCCGGGGCAGGGTTTCATCCTCAGACAGCAGGCCGGCACGGATGAGAAAATGCAGGCTTATCAACAGCGGGTTGCCTGCAAAGGCTGAGGGACTGCTGTAGGGTGAACCGCTTTGGGGATCAACAGGATTCAACGGCAGCACCTGCCATATCTGCTGGCCTGTTGCAGACAGAAAATCGGCAAACCCATAGGCTGCGGGTCCCAGGTCACCGATACCGTGCCTGCCGGGAAGACTGCTTATGTGCATCAGGATGCCGTTTGTGCGTATGGTCATGGATAATCCTTTTATGATTCTTTATGATCCGGCCGGCAAATCATTGTGCAGGGATGCGGCCATTTTTTTTGCCCATATTTCATGTAGTGATGCAGGCACCACCAGGGACAGCGCCCCATACTTGGCAGGGTTGTGTATGGGCGTCAATTCCACTTTCAGGGGGGGTAGCAGCATGTTGCTGTTTCTGGTTCGGTTCGCCACTTTTTTTGCAATATTGTCCACGTGCCAGGGGTTTAGGCGGGCCACACTTTCTCCGATGCCGATACGCGTAAGACCAAACAGCTGGGCAATGGCAATGGCGGCATCTGCGGTTACTTGTGCTGCAAGATCTGCAATAAAAACAGCCAGCCCGTCTGCATTGTTTTTTGCATAATCCATAACGGTTTTTGCATCAATTCCTGCATGGCGGCTGATTCTGGAATCAGCCGCCAGTTCAGACAGATCGGAAAAACCGGCGTGCCGGCCAAAACACGGTGAGATATTTTTTAAAACCGGACTCTTGAGTGACAGCAGTTTTTTGGCACAATTTGAAATACCCCTGCCTGAGGCATAATTTTCCGCACATGCCGTGGGGTGTCCTGTTGTACACCCGCAGGTTTGCCACAGAACTTTCGGCATAAAGCCAACCGGGATATGGCCGATTTCTGTCGGTACATCACAGCCTGGTATGCCGCATCCAAAACCGGTTCCCAGGATAAAATAAGCGGTTTCTTCAGGATGAATGCCGTGGGTCACCTTATAGTAAATGCCCTGGGCCGTGGCTGCGGCAGTGCCGTCATTTGCGGCTTTAACCGGATAGTCTGCTCGCGCTTTCATGACCACAATGCCGGGTTTGTCCTTGTTTTGGCCGGATGCAAACCGCATGGGTGTGTTGCCGCCGGCAATCACTATATTTCCCTCCTGTTCCCATGTTTTTCCGCAAAGACTTGCGCCTTTGCCTGCAATTTCAAAGCTGCCGATTGCTTTTTCGGCTTCCTTCAAAAACCGGTCTTCGGTCTGATTGATGTAGGCAGCCACCCTTTGCTCTTCAGGGATGTGTGTCAGTATGGTATCAAGGAGTACTTCTGAATTTCCTTTGCCAAGGATTTTTCCTGTTTTTTGGAAAGGACTGTCATATTGTTTTTCATACAAAAAAGTGCCGTCTTCGGCAGCCAGCAGAAAATCAAGTTTTGTTCCACCCAGATCCATCCCCAGTAAATCAGGCATTTTGCCTCCGAATTCATAGAGTTGACGTATGCATGATGCAACACAGTATAAATCGCTTTCAAATGCAGGTCAATGAATGAGGGTATTTAATACTGGCGCCATAAAACCGTATCCATGCGACAGATACGAAAATCAGCGGTAGAAGCCGAGCGGCAAGCCATCCTCACAGGGATAGATGACCTTTTACGGCGTGCGGATGCGACAATCGCCAACCTGCGGGCCGCAATAAAGGAGGCAGACACGTTCGCCGTGGAGGAAATGAACGAGTTGCTCACGACGAATGAGAAAATTTGCTGTGTGACCAGACCTAAAGGTTCTTTATCTTCTGGGCGGTTTTTGCAACTTGTTTTTTTTTGTTTTCCTCCATGGCGATCAGCTGCTGGAAAAATTCCTTGACCGGTCCGGATATTCCGCTCTGTTGGATTATTTTGTCGTAAAACCGTATCAGGTTGTCATCCAGATCAAATACCTGTTGCACCACGATATCAATATCCTGCTCTGGATCTGTCAATTGTTCTTCGGTCAGGATGGATTCATTGAAAGGGACATACTGAATCCAGGTTTTCAAGATGATGTCCCGATCTTTTTCCTGAATGGTGGTAAGTACATCCTGAATATTTTTTTCGTGACGGCTGATATAATCAAGCAGCATTTGCAGCCGTTCGGAATTCACCGTATCCCTGTGTTTCAGGTAATAATCGCGTAACTGCCGATGATAGGTTTCAAGAAAATCGACAACTTCTGCCACGGTCTTATAGGTCTGCATAATTCGGTCCTTTTTAAGCCGCATCATATCCCAGTCTGGATAGAGGTGCCATGGGGGGAATCCTGTATTTTCGATCCGCTGGTCCTGTATTGTGTTTGTAAAAGCCGTGCCGGTTCTTTAGGTATACAGGCCTGGCAGTGAAAAAATACAGGCTTTCCTGCATTGTCGAAAAAAACCATTCTTTTACAATTAGGAATGATAACCACATCATTGGCACAATAGGCCGGGAAAGGAACCAAAAAATGAGCAAGATAGCTGTCATTATCGATGATTATTTCGAAGATTCAGAATACACCCAACCTGTAAGCGTGTTCAGGGAAAAAGGGCATGATATTATCCATGTCGGCCTTGAAAAAGGAAAAACGGTAAAAGGGAAAAAACAACAAACCCCTGTGGTGATAGATGAAAGTGTAGACATGGCTGGTGCAGATCATTTTGATGCGCTTCTCATCCCCGGCGGTTATTCACCGGACCAGTTGCGTGCCCACCCGGGTGCAGTGGCGTTTGCCCGGGATTTCATGCAAAAAAACAAACCGGTTTTTTCCATCTGCCATGGCCCGCAGCTGCTGATTTCAGCGGATGTGATCCGGGGCAGGACGTTGACCGGCTGGAGATCCATTATTCAGGACATTAAAAATGCGGGAGCAACATTTGTAGATAAACCTGTTGTCACGGACGGTAATCTTGTGACCAGCAGAAATCCCGATGATCTGCCGGACTTTATTCATGCTGCGCTGGAAAAACTGGCCTGAACAAAGAATGTCCCATGACTGTTACGTAAATCAGATAGTACC
This sequence comes from Desulfotignum sp., assembly GCA_011390635.1. Lineage (GTDB taxonomy): Bacteria > Desulfobacterota > Desulfobacteria > Desulfobacterales > Desulfobacteraceae > Desulfotignum. The sequence continues at coordinate 18,326 of JAABSA010000012.1, forward strand.
TAAATTTTCATCTATAAAAAGGGAGGCACCCCATGCGTATTGATGTTACCATCACCATCGGAGGGGAAGCCGGTCAGGGAATACAAACCGTGGGCGATATTATCGCCCGGGTCTGTCACAAGGCCGGTCTGTATCTTTTGGCCATCAATGATTTTGAATCGCGTATACGGGGCGGACACAGTTTCATGCAGATCCGTATCAGTGACCAGCCGGTTCTGGCCCCTCACCACAAAATTGATATGTTAATCGCACTGAATGCGGAAACCTGTGCTCTGCATAAAAAAGAAATGGCTGAGACCGGACTTGTTTTATTGGATATTGAAAAAGATGCTGAAAAAGACGATTCCAAAGAAAACCTGCCTGAGGAGGCCCGTGAAAAAAATGTATTCCCGATAACTTTTTCACAAATGGCAAAAGATGCAGGTGGAAAGATCATGACCAACACGGTGGCTGCGGGAGCATGTCTGGCGCTTCTGGGCGCTCCTTTTTCAGCATTTGAACAAATTCTGAAAACCACATTCGCAGAAAAAGAAAAGATACTGGAAAATAATATTACCGCCGGCCGCAGCGGATTTGATGCGGTCAAAAATACGGATTTCGACAAAGCCTTTGACTGGCCTTCCGATGGTTCGGCCAAAGGCAAACTGCTTTCCGGGTCCAAAGCCCTTGCGTTAGGTGCCCTGGCAGCGGACTGTCGGCTGGCAGCATTTTATCCCATGTCACCGGCAACAGGCATCATGATCCATCTGGCTGAATTCATGGATCAGCTTCCCGTGCTGGTGGAGCAGGCCGAAGACGAAATCAGTGCGGTCAATATGATAATCGGCGCCTCTTATGCGGGAGTCCGGGCGTTGACCGCCACCTCCGGCGGGGGGTTTTCACTCATGGTCGAAGGTCTCGGACTTGCCGGCATTACGGAAACGCCTATCGTGATCATAAACTCCCAGCGTCCTGGCCCGGCTACGGGTCTGCCCACCAGAACCGGGCAGGGGGATCTGCTCTTTGTGATCAATGCCTCCCAGGATGAATTTCCCAGATTTGTGTTTGCCCCGGGCTCTCCGAACCAGGCGTATGACACCCTGATTCGGGCATTTACTCTGTCCGAAAAATACCAGGTGCCGGCAATTATTCTCACGGATCAGTATATCAATGATTCCTTATGGATTACCACCCGTGAAATCGAGGTCCCAACAGAAATAGAACGATTTGTGACCACCGATGAAGACATGACATCCTCTTCTGACTATAAACGGTTTGCGGCCACAGCATCCGGGATATCCCCCAGAGCACTGCCCTGCAAAGGCCGGGCACTGGTCTGTGCAACGGCCAACGAACATGATGAAGCAGGCCATATGAGCGAAACAATTGCCGATCGAAACACCATGGTTGAAAAACGGAAGGCCAAAACAAAAGGTATGACCGGCGAAATGAAAGGGCCCAAAGGGTATCATGGTGAAAGTGAATCACTTCTGGTGGGATGGGGTTCTTCGGACGGGGCCATACGAGAAGCAGTTGATCTGCTTCGGGCTGAAAATGTTGATGTCGGCGGCCTGGTTTTTTCCGATATATGGCCTTTTCCAGGAAAAAAAACAAAAGATGCATTGTCCCGGTGCAAACGCTTCATTACCGTGGAGCAGAATGCATCCTCCCAGCTGGGTCTGTTGATCCGCCAGCAGACCGGGCTTTCATTTCATACATCCTTGCTGCAATATGACGGCCGGCCTTTTACACCCAACTGGATAGCAGAACATACCAAATCCGTACTGGAGGAAATACGATGAGTGACACGACCCAATACAACAATGATTATGAAAACAAGTGGTGTCCTGGATGCGGTAATTTCGGCATTCTCAATGCCATAAAAAAATCACTGGCCGGCATGCAGATCTCTCCGGAAAAAATTTTGATAGTTTCCGGAATCGGCCAGGCAGCCAAAACCCCGCATTTTTTACAATGCAATTTTTTCCATGGCCTTCACGGGAGGGCACTGCCGGTTGCCACCGGGGCCAAATTAGCCGATCATGATCTGACGATCCTGGTCAATATGGGAGACGGGGACTGTTACGGGGAAGGCGGGAACCATCTTCTGGCAGCGCTGCGGCGGAATATCAATCTTACCCTGCTGGTGCACAACAATATGGTGTACGGACTGACCAAAGGACAGGCGTCTCCCACCTCCCGGCACGGCTTTGTCACAAAAGCCCAGCCCCAGGGCGTTCCCTACCAGGCATCTAATCCTCTGGCACTGGCACTGTCACAGGGAGCGGGATTCGTGGCCCGGGGGTATTGCGGAGAAATAGAACACCTGAGTCAATTGATCAGCGCAGGTATCTCCTATCCGGGATTCAGCCTGATAGATGTCCTTCAGGTATGTGTATCGTTTAATCACGAAAACACCTATTCATTTTATAAGGACCGCGTGTATACATTGGACAAAGAAGAATATACAGCTGATGATCTGCACCAGGCAATAGAAAAAAGCATGGAATGGGAAGAAAAAATTCCCATCGGTATTATATATCAAAAAGACACCGTATCCTATACTGATGAACTGGCGCCATTGCAGTCAGGATCCCTTTTTAGACAGACATACGATCCCGAAAAAATCCGGAAAGTCATTTCAGATGCATAATGGCAGTGATTCCCCGGGCGCAATGATATGCGCCCGGGGAATATATGCTTCACAGCACAAGGGTCTTAGTATTTTTTGAATTCCTCTTTTTTCGCATTGCAGACCGGACAAGTGTCGGGTGCTTCTCCTTCCAGAGTGTACCCGCACACCTTGCATACCTGGATGTCATCCAGTTGCACATCTGCGCCATTGTCCACAGCCTTTTTGGCTTTTTCAAACAGTTCCTTGTGCTTTTTTTCCGTTTTATACGACCATTCAAAACTGCGGTACGCACTTTTTTCCTCCTGCAGTTTTGCGATTTCCATATACGCAGGATACATCTCTTCGATTTCAAAGGTTTCACCGTCAACAGCCAGGCCCAGGTTTTTGGCTGTATCGCCCGGACCGAAAGCGCCCATGCTGTTTGCAACCATCCCTTCATTCAGGTGTTTCAGTTCGCGGTAATGATCTCCAGCATGAATAAATTCCGCATGGGAGACTGCTTCAAACAACCGGGCGACATTCGGATAATTTTCCTTCTGCGCCTGGATTGCAAAATGCCGGTACCGCATGTTTGCCATGCTTTCACCGCCGAATGCGTTGATCATGTTCTGCCGGGTCATCTGTTTCATGGTTTCCTCCTGTGTGCATGATTATCTTGTGTTAAGGTATCTGACATAGAATGTTATTTTGCCGGTTTTATTACCGTAAAAAATGTGTTTTCTCCCCGTCTGATTAAAAGGAGAAATTTTTCCCCTTTGCTCACCGCTTTTTTATATGCTTTTACCGAATCAATCGGGGTCTGGTTTATTTCCTGGATAAGATCGCCCCGCTGAATGTTACTCCCGGCTGCCGGACTTCCGGGTTTTACACCGGCCACAACCACCCCTTTTTCCTGTTCATATCCGAGCTGGGCCGCAATATCAGGGGTCAGTTCCTGCACCTGAATTCCCAGGGGCGCACTTTCCGGAGAATCTGGTCTGGATTGTCCGGTCTGTTCTTCAGTTGCCAGTTCTCCGATTTTCACCTGCAGGGTCTTCTTTTTATTGTTGCGGATTACCGTAAGCGGAACAATACTGTCGACCTCTTTTTGTGCCACAAGGTTTTTCAGAACCGTGGGGTTTTCCACCGGTTTTTCATTCAGGGAAACAATGATGTCTCCCCGCTGCACACCGGCTTGTTCCGCCGGGCTGTCCTTGGTGACATCAGCCACCAGGGCACCTTCGGCTGATTGTAATCCAAAACTGTCGGCAATATCCCTGGTGACCGGTTGAATACTCACCCCCAGCCATCCGCGCACTACCCTGCCTTTCTGGATGAGGCTTTCCATAATTCCTCTGACCATGTTGACGGGAATGGCAAAACCGATACCCTGGTACCCGCCGCTTTTGCTGAAAATAGCCGTATTCATTCCGATAACCCTGCCGGCAATATCCACCAGAGGGCCTCCGGAGTTTCCCGGATTGATGGCTGCATCGGTCTGGAAAAAATCTTCATAATCCACAATGCCGATATTGGCACGGCCGACCGCACTGATGATGCCGGCGGTTACCGTTTGTGAAAGACCATAGGGTGTACCTACCGCAATAACCCAGTCCCCCACCTGTGCTGTGCTGGAGTCACCAAGTTCGGCTGTCGGAAGATTTTTCCCTTCGATTTTTATGACCGCCACATCCGACATCGGATCAGTTCCGATGACCTCGGCGGTAAATTCGCGTTTGTCCGGCAGCGTGACGTTTATCTCTTCGGCCTTTTCCACCACATGGTTATTGGTCAGGATATAGCCTTCTTCATTGATTATAAAGCCCGATCCCAAACCGCGGCGCTGGTAATCCCTTTGTTCGGGGATGCCGAAAAAACGGCGGAAAAATTCATTTTCGAAAAGCTCCTGGTATTGTTGCGGAAGCGATTCCATGGTATAGACGGTACTGATGTAGACGACTGCCGGGCTGATTTTATTGCTTACATCCCTGAACGCCTGCCCCAATGACTCGAGACGTTGCCGGGGATCCTCCATCGAACTGTCTGCAGCGTTGGCAAATGGGCCTGTAACAATCATTAATCCTGAAAGCAAAATCGCCATAAAACAGGCCGCTTTTACAATTGCGTAGATTTTTTTTTGTACCATAATGCTGTTCTCCTTTTTGTTTGCGGTATATGTCGGGGGTGATGTACCACCAATCCTTATAGACTGATTGGTCATTAAAAGGACCGATTTGTTCTCAAACAGCGGCCGGGTTCTTGTCTAAAAATGAAAAGTCCGCCTCTTTGAGATCGATTTCCAATGTGATTTCTCCCGGGTCTTCATCGGTCCGGGGAGTAAACCCGAGCCTTTTTCCCAGCGCAATCATTTTCCGGTTTTCCCGCAGGACGATTCCCCGGATTGTTTCCATTTTCCGGTTTTTGGCGATTTGCAAAACACGGCCGAGAAGATTTGCGCCGATACCCTGGCCGTGCCATGGATCTCCGATCAATATGGAAAATTCTCCGGTGTTACCGTCCGGATCACTGATAACCCTGGCGATACCGAACATTTTTTCGTTTTTAGAAGTCGCATCCAGGGCGGTCAAGGCGATTTCCCGGTCATAGTCCACCTGGGTGAATCTGGCCAGCATGGCCGGAGATATTTCTTTCATGGCGCTGAAAAACCGGTGATAAATGCTTGTGGGTGAAAGTGATTCGAAAAGTTTGGTAAACAGTGATGCATCTTCCGGTGTTACGGGACGGATAAAAATATTTTTGCCGTCATCCGTTTTTTCATGGAATTCCAATTCATCCGGATACGGGCTTATGACAAGATGCAAAGGAGAGTCTTCTGCTGTGTCTTCCAGCCGGATACGGGCATCCACAGCCCGGGGAAGCCCATCTTTGACAATCACAGGATTCATATCCAGTTCAGCAATTTGGGGAAAATCAACCAGTAGTTGTGACACACTCATGAGCAGCGCTTCCAGTGCCTCCATATCTGCGGGAGGCAGGTTGCGGAATCCCTGCAAAAGTGTAAATACGCGGGTATCCTCCATCATGCGCTGTGCCAGCAGGCGGTTTAACGGCGGGAGTCCGAGAGCCCGATCTTTCAGGATTTCCGTGAAAATACCCCCTGAACCGAACACGATAACCGGTCCGAAAGAGACGTCGCTTTTTGCGCCGATCAACAATTCATAGTCCGGGCTGTCAATATACTGCTGAACAGATACCCCTTCAATGTGTGCATCCGGATTATACGCTTTTGCACCTTCCATGATTTTGCCAAAGGCGTTTTGCACCGCATCATCGGATTGCAGATTCAGATGCACGCCATGGGCATCGGTTTTATGGGAAATGTCCGGTGACATGAGCTTCAAAGCCACCGGGAATCCGATTTTTTTGGCCATGGAAACGGCATCTTCTTGTGTGGCTGCCGCTTGTGTTGTATTCACCGGTATGCCGTATGCGGATAAAATCTCTTTGGAAGCGGCTTCCGACAGAAAACCGGTATCTTGTTTCATATGATCTTGCAGCAGGTTATGGACCTTGTTGTGATCATACTGCAATTTGTTGGATAGTTTCCGGGGAATTTGTGCCAGCATTTCCAGGTTTTTGCCGTATGCCACCATGAAAACAAAGGCTTGAATTGCCCTTTCCGGCGTTTCATATGTTGGGATTTTCGCCTGGTTTAAAACGGCCACGGCTGTTTCCATCCTTTTGCCGCCGATCCAGGAGGCAAATATGGGAAAATTTTTTTCCCTGGCTGATGCAGCCAGCGCTTCTGCCACAGATTCCGGATCTGTCAATGCCTGGGGCACCATAATGGTGAGGATGCCGTCAAAGGATCTGCTTTCATGGCATAGGTCAACGGTGTTTATAAACCTTTCCCGGGTTGCATCTCCGAGAATATCAATGGGATTGTTCCGGCTCCAGAACTGCGGGAGCAGATCGTCCAGCGATTCAGTCAGTTCCCGGGACAGCGGGGCAGGCTCCAATCCGTGACTTCCCAGGGCATCGGTGGCCATAACGCCGGGTCCCCCGCCATTTGTGATGATTGCCAGGCGTGATCCCCTGGGACGTGGAGTTTTGGCCATGAGTTCCGCACAATCGAACAGTTGCGCTATGGTATTCACCCGGACGATGCCGGCACGTTTGAATGCTGCGTCATATACGGCATCTTCTCCGGCCAAAGCCCCGGTATGTGATGATGCCGCCCTGGCCCCGGCATCACTGCGCCCGGATTTCAAGACCACGATGGGTTTGATCCTGGACACTGCCCGTGCGGCGCTCATGAATTTGCGTATCCGGGTCAGATTTTCTATGTAAAGCAGGATGCTGGTTACCCTGGAATCATTGCCCAGATAATCGATCATATCTCCGAAATCCACGTCCACCATGGAACCGATGCTGACAAAGTGGCTGAAACCGATTTTTTCTTTAAAGGAAAGATCCAGAATTGATGTACAGATGGCACCGCTCTGGGAGACAAAGGCCAGTTTTCCCCTGGAAGGCATATCAGATGCAAAACTGGCATTGAGCTTCGTTTCGGTATTGATGATTCCAAGACAATTGGGACCGATAAGCCGCAAGCTGCCGGCATAGGCTTTTTCCTGAATTTTTTTTTCTATGTCACGTCCCTGATCTCCGGTTTCTTTTCCTCCGGCCGATATGATCACGGCGCCACCTGTGCCGGCGGCAATGCAGTCATCGACAATATCCGGAACGGTGGATATGGGGGTGGCAATGATAGCAAGATCTATCGGATGACTGCGTTGCCGTATCGATTCCAGCGTTTTTATCCCTTTTACCGTTGCATACTTTGGATTTATGGGTATGATTTTACCGGTAAATCCTCCATTTTCCAGGTTGGTCATCAGGGCATTGCCAATGCTGTTTTCTGTTTCTGTGGCACCGATAACGGCAACACTTTCGGGCTGAAAAATACGGTCAAGATGATAAATTCCCATATCCTGTCTACCTTGTTGATTTCAAATGAATCCCTGGATATTTTTTAAGTACACAAAAATCTGTATTTTCCAGGAACACGGATCAATCTCCATCCAAATCAGCGTTCGGAAGGCTTTCAAATACTATGCTGTTTATATGCAACTGAACAGCGTCTTCGCCAATATCTTTGATCCAGTCTACGGGGACAAGTTTTTTGTCTTTTTTGATCAAGCCGGTGGAAACCAGTAGCTGCGTTACTTTAAAGGTTTCGGTTTCAGCATATATATCTTCGATGGTTCCCAGCTGTTTGCCGTCTACGCCTGTTACATCAGCACCTTCTTCCAGTGCCACAGCATCGTCAGGGATATTGCGGTGTGTTTTTTTATAATACAAAGGTTTATGCGAAGACGGGTAAGGTGCTGATTTCAGATACGGCGCTTTGACGGCTGAATGGTACCACAGCAGCTGACGTGCTTCATCAGTCTGGCGCCGGTTGAAATCCTCCACCCCGCCATTGGGCACATATTGTGTTTCATCAAATTCCGGATAATCATCCGGTGCAGCAGTTTTTTTTAAAATGACAGTTTTTTTACTGGTGGTTTCGATATCTGTTATGGGAACCACCTTGTCTTCTGTGAACAAGAACCCTTTTTTGACCACCAGGTGGGAGACCTCATCTGTGGCGGGATCAATCACCACCCGATCAACTTGACCAACGTGGTTTTTATCATGGGTAAGGACATCACTGTTTTTTTTAAAATGCATACCAACTCCAAAAAAGTTTCAGTTACCAGTGAAAGATTACGTGCTGCACTGAGTCTGCCGACACCGTTACGTTTTGGCTTTTCCAGGTGTTGTCATGCTGCGCCTTTACCCGGTAGTTCCCCGGTTCAAGGTCAGCCAGCAGCCAGGGGCCTTCGGTCTTTGCGGACAGCATTTTTCTGCCGTCTGACCGGATGATTTCCACCTGGCACTGGGACAGGTAATGTCCGTCGTGCATGGCGAGAACTACCTTGAGGGTGTAGTCGCCGGCCGCACGGTCAAGGATTTTCCGCTCCATGATACCGATTCCCCCTGTCACAAATTGAATCCCTTCCAGGGATTTGATGGGCGGGGGGACGGGCAGATAGTTCATGTGGTCCGTGGCAGAGGCGGTGATACCCCACAGAAGACTCAGGGTCGTAAAGAATAATACTGTCTTTTTCATACATTCCTCCTGTTTTTTTCGGTTAGAATACTTGCGCACCGGTACATTTATGTATGGTACACAAGCGGAGCATTATGGAGTTATCTTACCGGATAAAAAAGGCAGGAGAAATACATGATTTTATGCATTTATCCCATTTTTATCCTGTAGCAGCCCAAACCGGTCCTGCCGTTTTTATCCAGCATCTATTTGCTTGCCGCATCTTTGGTTCCATGGTATTTTTATGCTGGTTCCTGACAGGTGATTCTTGCATAACAGGGGCGTGACCGGCACAAAGGAAACTTTTTTACCCAAGGAGATCCACATATGAACAAAAAACCCCATATGATTTTAATACGGGACGGATGGGGATTTTCTCCCGATAAACAATACAATGCCGTTGCAGCGTGTAATCCCGTTAACCACAACAGCTATATTGAGAGGTATCCGACAGCACTGATCCATACTTCCGGAGAATATGTGGGACTTCCCCGGAAAAATCAGGGCTCCAGTGAGGTGGGCCACCTGAACCTGGGTGCCGGCAGAGTTGTTTATCAAAATTTGATGAGAATTTCCACTGCGATAAAGGAAAACCGGTTACAAGACAACCCGGCTGTGAATGCCTGCATAAAACATGTAAAAACCTTCAATAGTGCCGTGCATCTCTATGGCCTGGTCCAGGATCAGGGCGTTCATGCCCATACGGATCATTTGATCGGATATCTGCAGGTTTTAAAAGATGCCGGCATTGAAACGGTATATATCCATGTGATTTCCGATGGCCGGGACACACCGCCTAAATCTGCTGCTGCATATATCAAACCACTTCAGGAATGGATGGATAAACACCAGTTCGGGTGCATCGCATCTGTTACCGGAAGATATTTTGCCATGGACAGAGACAACCGATGGGACCGGGTGCAGTTGTTTTATGATTTTCTGGTCAAAGGTGTTTCTGACACACAGCCCTTTGACGATGTATATTCTGCTATTGAAGATGCCTATGGCAGTGACGAGACCGATGAATTTATAAAACCCAGAAAAACACAAAAATTTCATGCCGTCAAAGACACGGATGCGGTTATTTTTTTTAACTACCGGTTTGACAGGGCCGCAGAAATATCAAAAGCATTTATCAAAGATGATTTCAACGCCTTTGAGACCAAAGAGATCCGCCATTTGTTTTATCTGTGCACGACGGAATATTATAAGGATATTTCCCATTCCCAAAGGGCGGAAGTAACCGTGGCCTTTCCATTGGAAAAACTGTTCAATCTTATGGGAAAAGTGATTGCTGATAACAATTTGCACCAGCTGCGGATTGCCGAGACGGAAAAGTTTGCCCATGTGACCTATTTTTTCAATGGCCAGCAGCAGGAAATTTTTACAAATGAAGACCGGATACTGGTTCCTTCACCTAAAGTTGCCACCTATGACATGCAGCCTGAAATGTCGGCATATGAGGTCACAGCCAAGCTGCTGGATGCACTTGATGCACAAAAATATGATTTTATTGTGTTAAATTATGCCAATCCGGACATGGTCGGCCATACCGGCGATTTCGATGCAACTGTCAGGGCCTGTAAGGTGGTGGATGACTGTGTCGGAAAAGTGGTTGACCGGGTTTTGGAAAATGACGGGGTTGTACTGCTGACTGCGGATCATGGAAATGCCGAAACAATGGTTGACCCGAAAACCGGCGGGATCCAGACCGCCCATACGAATAACAAGGTCTGGCTTTCCCTTATTTCCAACAGACCCGGGCTGCAAAAAGAGCATATCCGTCTTCGTGAAGATGGAAAACTGGCAGATCTTTCTCCCACAATGCTGGATATCATGGAGATTGAAATTCCAGGAGAAATGACTGGAAATATACTTTACAAAGATTCCTGAACCCCGGTAAAAAACACAGCCATACCCCCTGATATTACGCCTGGGTAAGAACAGGAATACAGCTTAGAAAAGAAGCCGCCAGGACCTGAAAAGGCCGGGCAAAAAAGCTGTCAATGGCTGCACAATGGTAAAAATCGGGCCACATACGTATCGACTGGACAGATGAAACAATCAAAACGCCACTCCAAACCGTCTGATTCTGCTGGGCAGGAGCGTATGCCGTGCAGGCCCGATAGAAAGCATGCCCTTTCTGTCAGTGAAGCCCGGTACAAAACCATGGTGGAAACCATGGGCGACGGGTTGAGCGAAATCGATGAACACCAGGTCACCACCTATGCCAATGACACCCTGTGCCGCATGTGGAAAAGATCCAGGGAGGAGATCATCGGTGTTCCGGTGACCCGGTTTGTGGATGAAAAAAACCGTGCCATCCTCATGGCCCAGCTGGAAAAGCGGCGCCGGGGTGAAAGCCATGCCTATGAAATCGTCTGGAACTGCAAAGACGATACAAAACTGCACACCATCATGACCCCCACTCCCTATTTTGATGCCGACGGCAGGTTTAAGGGCAGTTTTGCCGTGGTTACCGATATTTCCCGGCAAAAAAAAGAAAAAGATCTGCTGGAGATGCTGGTGCAGCAGAGAACCAGGGAACTGCAGACCAAAACCCATAACCTGGAGGAAGTGAACACCGCCCTGCGGGTATTGCTCAAAAAACGCGAACAGGACAGGCAGCGCATGGAAGAACAGATGCTGGTGAATATTCGGGAACTGGTCATGCCGTATGTCGACCGCATGCGGAACAGCCGGCTGGATGAGCGCCAGACCGCCTGTCTGGATGTCATGTCCGCCACCCTGGAGGATATTGTCTCCCCGTTTCTCCACAAACTGTCGCTGGAATTTCTCCATCTCACCCCGTCTGAAATCCAGGTGGCAAATTTGATCAAACACGGAAAAACCACCAAAGAGATAGCCCAGATGCTGATCCTTTCAGAAAAAACCGTTGAATTTTACAGAAAACGTATCCGCAAAAAACTGGGCATCACCAACAAGGCCGTTAATCTGCGGACCTTTCTTGCTGCCGGCAATCTGTCGGAATAGAAAATTACCGGGTATATTTCATACCCGGTAATTACCTGTAATATACCCGTTGCGCGCAAAAGGTATACAGGGTACCAATGACATATGCAAAAGGTGAAAACAGTGAAAGGGGGTGATTGCGACATACTGGTGTTTTTGTGAAGAGGTATGACCCGGGTGCCCAAACAACAAAATTAACAGGAGATGGATAAGATGCGAAAAGTAACAGGTTTTTTCTGGATTTTTACCATGGTATGTGGATTGTTGTTTTTTTGTTCTTCCCTTTATGCCAAAACCATTAAACTCAATTATTCCAATTTTTTTCCCCCGACCCATGTGCAGAGTAAACTGGCACAGTCCTGGTGTGATGAGGTGAAAAAACGCACCAACGGACAAGTGGAGGTGGAATATTATCCCGGCCAGACCCTGACCAAGGGTACCCAGAATTATGACGGGGTGGTGTCCGGACTGTCGGATATCGGCATGTGCCTGTTTGCATATACCCGGGGCCGATTTCCTGTCATGGAGGCGGTGGATCTGCCCCTGGGATATGACAGCGGTATAACCGCCACCAAAGTGGTGAATGCGGCATACCAAAAATTTACACCCAAAGAACTGCAGGATACACAGGTGATGTACCTGCATGCCCATGGGGCCGGCGTGCTGCATACCGCGGGAAAAGCGGTGCGCACCATGGAGGACTTCAAGGGCATGAAACTGCGGGGTCACGGCACATCCGCACAGGTGCTTGACGCCCTTGGGGCCACCCCGGTGTCGCTGCCCATGCCCGAACTGTACCAGAGCCTGCAAAAAGGCATTGTCCAGGGCGCCCTGTATCCCATAGAGGTGAACAAGGGCTGGCGCATGGGAGAGGTGGTGGATTACCTGACGTTGAGCACTCCCATTGCCTATACCTCCTCATTTTATGTGGTGATGAACAAGGACAAATGGGCACAGATACCAGATGACCTCAAAACCGTGATCATGGAAATCAACGAAGAATGGATTCCCAAGCACGGCCTGGCCTGGGATGAATCAGACCAGGAAGGACTGGCTTTTTTCAAGGAGCTTGGCGGTGAGGTGATTGAACTGTCTGATGCAGAAGGTGAAAGGTGGCAGGCAGCCATTGCACCGGTGGTGGATACCTATATCGAAAAAATGGATAAAAATGGATTTGACGGCCGGAAAATCGTGGATTTTGTCAAGGCTTCCTTGAAACAATATCAATAGCGCTCTCCCCGGGCTGATTCCCGGTACCAATTCGACCAGTAACGCCGGTACGTTACTGGTCGAATTGGTACCGGGGATGACCCGTAATGAGGATGGATCAGATGGCACAGACCGAATATTGGAACCCTTATCTGGAAACCCTTTCCAGAAAACAGTTGGAAAAATTGCAGCTTTTCAAGTTCAAGCGGATATTTGAATGGGCATACAGCCATTCAAAGTTCCACCGGCATCTCTATGACAGGGCCGGGATTACACCGGATGATATCCAGTCTCTTTCAGACGTAAGAAAGGTGCCAAAGGTGGAAAAATCCATGATGCAGGATATCCAGAACAAGGACCCGTTTCCCTATGGGGATGCCCTGTGCGTGCCCCTGGAAGAGGTGTGTGCCTTCCGCCAGACATCCGGCACCACAGGGCAGCCCGTGTACCAGCCCGATACCTGGCAGGACTGGGAATGGTGGGCGGAATGCTGGGCGTATATCCTCTGGTCCCAGGGGTACCGGGCCAGGGACCGGGTGTTTCTGCCCTTTGGCTACAATATTTTTGTGGCATTCTGGGCCGGCCATTACGGCGCGGAAAAACTGGGATGCGAAGTGGTGCCCGGCGGAGTCCTGGACACACAGGCCCGTATTCTCAAAATTCAGGAACTGCAGGCAACGGCCATGATGGCCACTCCCACCTATGTGCTGCGAATGGCGGATGTGGCCAAAAACAAACTGGGCATTGATCCGGCAACCCTTTCCATCAACAAGATCACCTGTGCGGGTGAGCCCGGGGCCGGGATTCCGGCCACCAAAAAACGGATGGAAGAGGCATTCGGCGCCAAGGTGTATGACCATTCCGGCGCCACGGAGATCGGTGCCTGGTCCTATGAATGCCGGCACCAGCCGTTCGGTATGCATGTGAACGAGGCCATGTTCCTGGTGGAGATAGAGGACCTGGAAACCGGGGAACCCATCATCGAACCCGGTAAAAAAGGAAAGATGGTAATCACGGCCCTGGACCGTATGGCCCAGCCCTGCATCCGGTTTGATGCAAAGGATGTGATCCAGTGGGACCCTGATCCCTGTGTCTGCGGCAGAAGCTTTCGGCTTATCAAAGGCGGTGTCATCGGCCGGGCAGACGACATCACCAAGGTCAAGGGCGTGCTGCTGAGCCCGGCTGCGGTGGAGGCAGTTGTCCGTTCTTTTGACGTGCTGGGTGATGAGTATGAACTGGTGGTGGAACGGCCCGGTGATGTGGACCATATCTTGTTGAAAGTGGAACTGCGCCCCGGTGTGGATCAATCGCAGGTGGAGGTTGGTTTGCGGGATCAGCTGCGGTTGAAAACCAATCTGGGGTATGAGATACAGTTTTTTGCATACGGCAGTCTGCCCAGATACAAACTCAAGGCCAGGCGGTTCAAGGATCTGCGAAAACAGAACAAGACATGAACCACCTGGTTTACCGGCAATTTCCAGTATAATCCCAACAAGGCATGAGCAATTCACGTGTGAAAGGAATACAAAAGACATGCAGGACATCAACGACCGGCATTTATTGACCGCCATGAATGAAAAAATTGTGGTACTCAGGGAGACCGCCGGATCTTTAGAATCCCAGACCATGGATTTTCCGGCATTGCACAGAAATCTGAAGCGGATATCCGCCAGCATTACTATGCTGGAACTGAACCTGAGCGATGCCCTGGCACTTGATCCGGAAGAAGCGCAAGGCACCTGATCTGAAAGTGTACAGAAGATGAAAAATATGGAAAACGACAGGTGAGATCGGTGAGATGCCGTCCGGACAAGGTTTTTTTGTCCGGACGGCAGGTTACCTGGTGTTACTCTTTATCAAAGTCTTCCTTGCCTGCACCGCAGATGGGGCAGGTCCAGTCCTCAGGCAGATCTTCAAAAGCGGTCCCGGGTTTGATACCGTTATCAGGATCGCCGTCAGCCGGGTCGTATACATAACCGCACAGGTTACACACATATCTGTCCATAGTTTTTTTCTCCTTTGTTTGTTTGTCGGTTTATGGTTATTAATATGAACGGGAAGTATAACCCATTTAATAGGCTTCGTCCATATCGAGATCTTCCTGGGTTACCGGATTTTTGAACAAATGATAGGCCCAGATCTGGTAGCAGATGACAATGGGAATAAACACCAGAACCACAGCCAGCATGATTTTCAATGTCAGTGGACTGGAAGATGCGTTAAACGCGGTAAGGTGCCAGTCCGGGTTCATGCTGGACGGAAACAGAGCAGGGAACAGTCCGATGATGCCGAAAAAAGTGCACAGCACAATGGTGACAGCCGATGCAAACCAGGCCTTGAAATAGGTTTTTTTGTGTACAAAATACCGGATGCTCAACAGGGCTGCCACATTCACCAGGGTTACGAAAAACAAAACCGGGTACTGAAAATAATTGGCATACAGGTCAGTGGCAAAATAACTGGCAATCAGAAATATGACCGCAACCGGCACCAGTATCAGCCAGGTCTTTTGGGAAATCGCTACCATGCGCGTCTGCAAAGCTCCTGCGGATTTAATTGCCATCCAGTTGGCACCGTGTACAATGAACAGCAGGACAAATAAAAGTCCCCCCAGCAGCCCGTAGGGATTGAGCAGTCTAAGGGTGTTGCCGTGGTACAACCCCTGGTCATCAAAGGGAATACCCTGGAATATATTGGCAAAAGCAACCCCGAACAGCAGGGCCGGTAAAAAGCTGCCGATAAAGATCAGAAAGTCCCATACTTTTTTCCAGGCAGGGGTGTCGATTTTACTTCTGAAATGGATGGCAACCCCTCGGAAAATAAGGGCAAAGAGAATCAGCATCAGCGGGGTATAAAGCGCCGAAAACATGGTGGCGTAGACCAGAGGGAAAGCGGCAAAGGTCACCCCGCCGGCCGTGATGAGCCACACCTCATTGCCGTCCCACAAAGGACCTATGGCATTAAGCATGGTACGCCGGTCTGTATCGGTTTTGCCGGCAAAGGGGTAGATGGTGCCGATGCCGAAGTCAAACCCGGAGGTCATGAAAAAGACAGCCCACAAAAGGCCCCAGAGAAAAAACCAGATTGTTTGCAGTTCCATTATTTATGTACTCCTTTTTATCGGGTTGCGGCTTCAGGGCCTTCTTTAACAGTTTTGGCCATCAAAAAGAATCCCACCGCTCCCAGCAGACCGTACACAAGAATAAATCCCATAAGGGAGGTGAACACCTGGGTGGTGGATACAGGGGAGGCAGCTTCAGCGGTTTTCATCAGGCCGTATACGATCCAGGGCTGCCGGCCCACCTCTGATACGATCCATCCCATTTCTATGGCAATATAGGGCAAAGGGAGGGAAAACATCATGATTTTCAGGTAAGTGGGGTTTTCCAGCAGTTTGTTGCGTTTGAACCATCCGTAAACGGTCAGCAGGATAAACAGGGTGCCCAGACCCACCATGGTTCTGAAACCGATAAATGTGGGCAGCACCGGGGGGCGCTCATCTTTGGGGATATCCCGCAGCCCCGTGACTTCAGCATTGAAATCATGAAATCCCAGAAAACTCAAGATACCGGGAATCGCACCGATTTCAATGCGGTTTCTTTCATTTTCTTCATCCGGGATGGCAAACAGCACCAGGGGTGCCCGGGTCTGGGTTTCCCAGTGGGATTCCATGGCAGCCAGCTTGGCCGGCTGGGTCTTGGACACATTCACCCCGTGCATATCCCCGGTGACGGCAACCAGGACAGCACTGACAAGACCCACCACCAGACCGATGCGGAAAGAGGGCTCAAATACATCCAGGTGCTGTTTTCTCAGCAGATGCCAGGCAGCGACACCCATGATGAAAAAAGCGGACAGCAGCAGGGCTGAGGGTATAACATGAATGATTTCCAGAATTCCGTGCTTGTTGGTGATCAGGGCAAAAAAACTGTCCAGTTCAGCCCTGCCGTCCCGGATCACATATCCCACCGGGTTCTGCATAAACCCGTTGGCGAGCAGGATCCACACAGCCGACATGTTTCCGGCAAAGGCAATGACCCACATCACCCCGGCATGGGCTTTAGGGGACAGTTTTTTCCATCCAAAAATCCAGATGCCGATAAAGGTGGATTCCAGAAAAAACGCCACAGAGGCCTCGATGGCCAGAAGCGAGCCGAAAATATCCCCCACATAAGCGGAATATCTTGACCAGTTGGTGCCGAATTGAAATTCCAGGGTGATGCCCGTAACCACCCCCAGGGCGAAATTGATCAAAAACAGCTTTCCCCAGAATTTGGTCATGCGCAGATAGTTTTCCTTCCCCGTTCTGGCGTATTTGGTTTCCATATAGGCAACGAGAATGGAAAGTCCCAGGGTCAGGGGAACAAACAGAAAATGGAACATGGTGGCTGCGGCAAATTGCAGTCGGGACAAAAAAACCGGATCCATAAATTCCTCCAGATAGTGTGGTTATGGCCAAATATCATGTTGGAAATAGCAATTCATGTGCCATCATATGGAAAAAAGTGATGATCCATACCAAAAATACTGAACGCTGATATACTATAGCCAATTTTATTCAGGTTTTCAAGTATGTTTGCTACATGGTGTCGGCCGGCCATGAGAAGCGTTAAAAACGTCAAACTGTCCGAAAAGGGAAAGGCCAGCCAGATCTTCCTGAATAAAGAATACCTGTCTTGTTTGATATGATCAAGTGTATCATATGGACAGGTGATTGAGCCAAATTTGTATCATCAGCTTTTGCAAACCGTGTGGTACTGTCCTGGATGAGAATCGATTTGAAGTGGAATTTTGTGATAACGATGGACAACCCTATGCAGTTCCGGCATTGCGTTCAGACCTGCTGATGCCGCTTCGGTATTCTCCACAAGCCGCATAAATAAAGGTAACCGGTATCGCAGTCCGGATGACGACTGCGGCTTTCTGGAGAATTGTCTGCCCGAAGCGGCCCTGCATCATATGAATTTGTCCACTCTGATCATCTGCAGGGAAGCGCTCGTGGAACCGGACCTCAGGCTTTTTTGGTGGCCTTGGTTTCCCAGTCTTCGATTTTGGTGGTATCGTAAATTTCTTCCCATCCCGTGATCATGCCTTTGATATGGCTGAACAAAGAATGGCCGGTGGTGGTCATGTACACATGAATGATCAGAAAGTTCACCAGCAGGTAGGCGGCAAGGGTGTGGATGACGGCAATGGGGGCCAGGGAGACGTCGCCTAAGCTGTTGTACAGGTAGTACAATAGACCGGTGGCCATCTGTACCGGCAGCAGCATGGCGGAAATTCCCAGGTAGGCCAGCCGCTGCAGGGGATTGTGCTTGGCGCCCGGTGATTTCTGCACCGGGTGGTCCTGGCCGTGGAAAATGCCCCAGGCATAGTACCGGGCCACGGCAAACAGCTTTTTCGTGGTGGGGATGTACTGTTTCCACTCCCCGGTGATGACCAGCCAGAAGGCAAAAAAGGCGAAAGATCCCAGCCAGAAAAGGCCAACAAAGTTGTGGACCTCCACGGCAGCCTCAAAGCCCATGAGGGAATACAGGCCGTGCACTTCAAATCCGGTGATCATGAGAATGATGATCATCAGGGCCTGGAACCAGTGCCAGAGCCGTTCGAACCGGGTATATAGATACACTTTTACTAGTTTTGTGTCAGCCATGGGTTACTCCTCTCTGCCGTTGCGGGTAAAAAACCGGCCCAGTCCGTGGAGCATCACCCCTGCCAAGGCCCCAAGCACCGCAAACATGCCGAAGGTGTCCAACAGATCGAACCGGTCACGGCCGGGCATGTACACTCCGGTAATGCCGGCCAGGCGGGAATTTTCCCTGATATGACAGGCCGTGCATGCCAGTGCGTTTTCCGCCGGTGCCACCATGTGGGTGATGGGAAAGGCATAGGTGGTTTCCACGTAGTCAAATTCTCCTGAATAGGGTACATCCAGGGTCTGGTTGCCTATGGTGATGGCTTCATCCATGTCAAAGGTGGTCCAGAATCCTTTGGCACCGGAAAGCAGCGGGGCCACCAGCTGTTTGTTGATTTTGTCATAGGGCTGTTTTCCCCTGTGGATCTTGAAAGGATGAATCCGCGCATCGGGGTCATCAGGCGATCCCAGTGGATGGCTCACTTCAACAACCTGCTGGGGATCGATTTCATCTTTGATGCCGATATTGTCAAAAGATCCATTGTACCAGAAGTATTCAGGGGTAACATTTTTTGCCCAGATGAAATCGCCTTTAATGGATTTGTAGACAGGCTTGCCGAATTCTCCTTTTTCTTCATAAGGTTTGCCGTCTTTCATTTTGCCGGCTGTTGTCCAGTCCCACCACATCATTGTGGGATTGACCCGTGCAAATTCCGGGATATGGCAGCTCTGGCAGGACACCTTGTCTGTATGGTCGTTCATCTTGGTACTGGCTTTGTGGGGGGTTGCACTGTGACAGGATTCACAAGTGATTTTGGAGGCCATGTCATCTTCGATCAGGCTTTTTCTCTCTGCTGCAGCCGGCCGGGTGTACAGACGTCCTGCAATATGGTGCTTGACCGTTGTGTGACATCGGGTGCAGGAAAAATCAGGGCCATCTACAGCCATGTGCACATCCAGCATTCGATTGGGGTTGGTCATGGAGGTGTCCAGGTCCCCGTGTTTGACACCATCGCCTCCGCCGCCCTTGAAATGGCATTCCCCGCAGTTGTTCCGTCCGGGAAGCGTGACATTCTTTACTGCTGTCCGTATACCGGATTGCAGCTCTTCAACGATTTGCAATATATCCGGGTCATCATCTCCTTCAAAGGCAGCAAGGTCTGCAAACGTTTCCTTGAACGGAAATTTTTCTTCTCCGTGACAGGCCAGGCAGTTGACCAGTCCGTCTGTACCGTCCCAACCGGCATGACAGCTCAGGCAGCTCTTGTCCTCCATGGCATTTCCGGAAATACAAAAATTGTTTACTGCATGGCCTGCCTTGCCGTTCATGATCCCGGGCTTTTCAGAGGGCACTTCCCAGGTCCAGTGGATGGTTTCTTCAAACTGCATGGCTGCATCAGTATGACAGGAAAGGCAGGCCTGGGTGATCTGGTCACCGGATGTGAAATTCTGATTCAAAACATCCAGTTTGCTATGGTCAACCGTTGTCCAGTGTTTGTCGGCCCGGACCGCCTGTTTGGCCAGTTTCAGTCCCAATGCTTCTTCTTGTGCGGCTGCGGCCACCGATGCCGCCGCCGGACCGGAGACGGCCAGTATCCCGAAAACCAGTACAGCCGCCAGTGCCGCCGTCCACCAGGATCCAGGGGATGCCGGTCGATATGAATCATTTGTCCGGGCGAATGCCGTTTTTGCCTGGACGGTTTTTGTCGGACCGCCCCGGACCTTTTGCTTCAGATGTATTCCCATAATGCCTCCGAAAAGAGATCAGGCTGCCGCGCCGGCAGGTGCGGGTAGATCTGCCGGCGCGAGAACCGGTTTAGCTGCATGTGGCAGGTGCGGGAGAGTCCTTGGCAAATGCATGGAAATAGGCATGTATATCCTTGATATCCTGTTCGGATATGGCATCCCATTGTGCCTGGCAGCCAAATGCTTCAAAGTTGCGGGATTCGAAAATCTGTTTCCATTCGGCCCGGGTCATGTCAGCCGGGCTGACAGTGGGGGAGGGGGAATCCACGCCCCCGTTTTCATGGCAGGCCTTGATCACTTTGCGGTAGGTGTATTTGCCTTTGCGTTCGTTGCCGTCCGGGGCGTCATCGGCAAACACGGCGGGAACGGATCCCAGGGTGAAAAGGGCCAGGGTGAAAAAAACAAGCATCTTTTTAAACATGGGTAACTCTCCTTTGTCTGTCATTGTCTGGATCTTACTCTTTTTTTTCTCAAATGTCTTTCTTAATTATTTTTTTGGTTCACCCTCAATATTCAAATGAATTCAATTCAGAGGATGACTTCCGGTTTACGGGACTATTTGGGCGCCTTGATGGTATAGGTGCCGTCTTTTTTAAAACTGATCTGGGCTTCCACATAATACACATCTGTCAAAGATTCTCTGACATCCTTGACCATATAGTAGGCTTCGCCGCTTCTGGCTCCTGTGGAACATACAAATACAACTGGTTTGTCTGCCGGCAGATCAGCTATTTTGGGCTCCAGTTTTTCCACCGGGATGTTCACGGCAGTCGTAAAATGGCCTTTGGCAAATTCATCCGGGTCCCGGGTGTCTATCAGCATGATGGATGCAGGATTCTCCGCCAAAATGGCTTTAAACCGGTCCAGATCAATGGATCCCTCGATTTCGCCTGCCTTGACTGCCACAGTATCAGCAGCAGCGCCAAATTGTTTTTTCCATTCAGGGTATCCTAAAGCAAACACGGATACTTCCTTGTATCCCATGACAATGGCCCTGGCAGCACTTTTGTGGCTTAACCGGCACTCAAGTCCGCCGCAGTAGAAAATAACGGGGGTTTCAAGGCTTCGGGGCAGTTTGCCGGACAGTTCATCAAAATGGGTAAAAGGAATGCTGATGGCGGTGGGAATATGGCCTTTATCATACATGGGTTTCTGGGGACGGGAGTCCACCACCAGGGTTTTGTTTTCCGCAATTTTTGCAGCAACATATTCTGCTGATACAGCGGCATAGGCCCCGGGCTGGTTCAGATATTCGGGAAATCCCTTGGCAAATACCTTGACGTTTTTATAACCCAGTTTTTCGGCTTTTTGGGCGGATTTATGGCTGAGTTTGCATTCCACACCCCCGCAGTAGAAAATCAGCAGGGCGTTTTTGTCTTTGGGCAGAAGATCGGTTTTTTTATCAAATTCCGTGTCCGGAATGCTCACGGCACCCGGTATATGCCCTTTGACATACATGGGTTTGTAAGGCCGTGCATCGATGATCATGACATTGTTCGCCATGGGGACGGTGACATGGGCGATGACAAAGTCCGCTTCCACAATGTCATGGTACATCCAGTCTTCGGCAGCCAGGGCATGCATGGCGCCGGCCAAAAGAAACAGGCAGGCTGCCATGGCAAGAAACGTTTGTTTTAATGGATGAATGTTCATGGTTTCTCCTAATGGTTTGATGGTTATTTTACAGGTGATTTTATTTTGTTTGCGGATCTTTCCGCATGGCATCATGGTTTTGTCTGTATCTCTAATATAGCAACCCATGTGCCACCTGAAAAAAAAATGGAGAAATATTTTATAACTACCTTTTTTTTAATAGTTTTTGTATTTCAAACCATAAAAATTTTTTCATAAAATCAGTGCTGGTGTTGCCAAAGTGTTAATCATGTGTTAAGTTGTTGATTAACGTTGTGGTTAACAGGAGAAAGAAATGGATATTGGAAAAAACTGGCGGGTGATTATAGATTCGGTTCAGGATGGGATTATCCTGGTTGATGAACAAGGCAATTTCATTGCTGCCAACCACTCGGCCCAGCTCATGACAGGATATACAGAAGACCAGCTCATTGGCCGGTCCTGCCGGATCCTAAACTGCACCGGGTGTGAAATCAAGGGCATTGGAAAAGGAAAAGACTGGTGCATGCTTTTTTCCCAGGGTCTGGTCCGGGATAAAAAATGCATGATAACCGACAGCCGCAAACAGACTATCCCCATCGTCAAAACCGCAACAGTGCTGTACGATGATGCTGGACAGATCACAGGGGCTGTGGAAACCCTCAAGGATATTTCAGAAAATATCAGTTATAAAAATGAACTGGATACCATTAAACGCATTTACCATATTGATGACGGGTTCCATGGGATTATCGGCCGCACCCCGGTGATGCAGAATCTTTTTGAGCATATCCAGGGGGTTGCCTCCCTGGACACGCCGGTGATTATTCTCGGAGAAAGCGGTACCGGCAAGGAGATGGTGGCCAAGGCCCTGCACGAAAAAGGCAGCCGGGCTGACAAACCCTTTGTCAAGGTCAATTGTGCAGCTTTGAGTGAAACCATTCTGGAAAGCGAGTTGTTCGGCCATGTGAAAGGCGCGTATACCGGGGCTGCAAATGACCGTATCGGCCGGTTTGAAGCAGCCCACCAGGGCACGATTTTTCTGGATGAAATCGGGGATATCCCCTTGTCAGTCCAGGTGAAACTGCTGCGGGTGCTGGAGGAACAGATGATACAGCGGGTGGGGGATAACCGGTCCATACCCATTAACGTGCGTATCATCACCGCCACCAACAAGGACCTTGAACAAATGATTCTCCAGGGAGAATTTCGTCAGGACCTGTATTTCAGGATCAATGTGTTTCCTTTGATCTGTCCTCCTTTACGCCATCGCAAGGATGATATCACCTTGATCATCCAGCATTTTATCAGTATTCTGGCACAAAAAACAAAGAAAAACATTCTCGGGTTTACCCCCCAGGCCATGCGGATCATGGTGAACTACCCCTGGCCCGGCAATATCAGGGAGTTACGCAATACCGTGGAATATGCCTTTGTGCTGGCAAAAGGAAAAAGTATCGGCACCGAACATCTGCCGGAAAAACTGCTGCAGCATAATCCAGGCACATCCAATCCCATGGCTTCCCGGCCTGATCCAGTTGTTCCTGCGGAAATATCTCGCAAACAATCGGAAAAAGCAGCTCTGGTGGAGGCTTTGCAGAAAAGCGACGGCAACCAGACAAAGGCGGCACAGATGCTGGGGGTATCCCGGGTAACGGTGTGGAAACGCATGAAAAAACACCGGGTTGCCCTGAAAAATGCAAAAGAGTAACACCTGCTGGACAGGGATAACGGGTCCAAAAAATTGTGACCAGTTGCAGAACAGTTGGGATGATATCAATGTAACAGCTTAATAATAATTTGTTTTTTACTATCGGCAAAACAATATGTTGTGGATATTTGTTTTTGGCACCATGTTTGCTTTACTTTGTTGAATACGGGCAGCCTGCAGCCAAAGTCCGACCAAGCCCTGATTATGAAAAGGAGTGTAAATGAAAAAAGAAAATATACTGGTCATTGTACTGGTAACCATTGCCCTGGCCGGTTTGTTCTGGTTTTTCACAGCCCGGATGGGGCCAAACAATCCTGCTGATACAGGTGGTACTGAACCGGTTGCAGCAGTACAAAAACCTGACGTGGAAGCAACAGGTAACGCTATGGTGGAAAACGGTAACGCCGGGCAAAATAACAGGATCAACTGGAAAGATTATACCCCGGGCCTGGCCCAGGCCAAAACCCAGGACAAAAATGTATTTCTGTATTTTTATGCCCAGTGGTGCACCTATTGCACCCAGCTCAAAAAGACCACGTTTGTGGATGAAAAGGTTTTGGCATATCTGGAGAAAAATTTTGTCAGTATCTCCGTTGATACAGATCAGAATCAAACTTTGTCCCAGACATGGCAGGTAAAGGGACTGCCCACCATGTGGTTTCTTACCCCTGACGGCAGCAGGATCAGCAGTCTTCCCGGTTATGTTGACGGATCTCAGCTTTTACAGATTCTCAGATATATTCATACCAAAAGCTATGACAACATGAGTTTTCAGGATTTTGTCAAAAGCTGATCCACAATGATGTAAAAAAAAGCGAGATGACCATGAGTTCACCAATTTCACGACGGCATTTTTTAAAAACCTCTTTTTTTGCGGCTGGTACGGCAATTGCCGGCACCGGTATTGCGAAGGCTGCAACGCCTGCGGATGCTGACAAAGAGCCCCTGGTAACCCTGATCGATATCAGCCGGTGCATCGGGTGTGAAGAGTGCGTGTATGCCTGTCAGGATGCCAATGCCCATAAATTTGCCGACCCCAAAAAACCGTTTCCCAGAATGTATCCGGACCGGGTTCCGGTGGAAGACTGGTCAGACCGCCGGGATGTAACCGACCGCCTGACGCCTTATACCTGGCTGTATATCCAGTATGCCAGCGCCACCACCAAAGAGGGAGAAAATATTACTTTGACCATTCCCCGGCGCTGCATGCACTGCGCGAATCCGCCCTGTGTAAAGCTGTGCCCCTGGGGGGCGGCCAAACAGGAAACAAACGGGTTGTCCCGCATTGATTCACAGATCTGCCTGGGCGGATCCAAATGTAAAACAGTCTGTCCCTGGGAAATTCCCCAGCGCCAGACCGGTGTGGGCCTTTACCTGGATCTTTTGCCCGCATTTGCGGGCAACGGGGTGATGTACAAATGCGACCGGTGTTATCAGAAGATTGAAAAAGGGGAACAGCCTGCCTGTATTGAAGTCTGCCCCGAAGAGGTCCAGACCATTGGCAAACGATCCGATATGATCAGGAAGGCCAGTGAACTGGCCAAAGAGATGGACGGCTATATTTACGGCCTGGAGGAAAACGGGGGAACAAATACCATTTATGTGTCTCCGGTTCCCTTTGACCAGCTGGTGTATGACACGGGCAAGGGAAAACCCCATCTGAACCCGGTAAAAGATACCATGGCAGATGGATCAAACCTGGCCCTGGCCATGGTTATTGCCCCGGTGGCCGGTGCTGCCGCAGCCGTTGGAAAATTTTACAAGCAGATGAAAGAGGATGCCTGATGTTGTATCATTTTACAGCGCGCCGCACGGTATACGGACTGATACTTTTTTTCATTGTCCTGTCCGGGTTTGCCCAGATGCCCATCTTTGACCGGTATTATGTTTCAGACATCCCGGGTCTGGGATGGCTGGCCCAATTTTATGTCACCCATGTCATTCATTATATCATGGCTGCCTTACTTCTGGGACTCTGTGCCTATGTGGCGGTGGACTTTTTCTTATACCGCCGGTTCAGCACCGGAGCATCCAGGGCTGACCGGAAATCAGCGGGCAATCGCAGTTCCATTGCTACCCGAAACTCTTTGCCCACGCGGATAACCATCTCGGGAATGGTAAAAATAGGTGCTCTTTCAGGTCTGGTTGTCACCGGCTGTTTCATGGTGGTGAAAAATCTGTCCCTTGTCTACTTTCCCCACGGGGTGGTCATCGGTCTGGATCTTTTGCACCTGCTTTTTGGCATGGTGCTGCTGGGCGCCACCGCCTATACCTGGATTCGCCGCAGGACCTGGGTCGTCTGACACATTCAGTCTTCATGCCAGGTACAAAATGGGTGATGGACCAGATTGGCATTGTAATACCGTATATCTTCGGTGACTTCTTTGCCTGCCCATGGGGGAAGTTCAAAAACCTGGTCTCTGGATGACAGTTCGATCTCCGCTACCACAAGGCCCTGGTTGGCACCGAAAAACCGGTCAATGACCCATTTTATCTGTTTGTGGTAAAGGGTGTGCCGGCATTTTTCTATCACCGGTTTTTCGCAGAAAAGATCCAGCATCTGCCGGGCATCTGACAAAGGGATTTCATATTCAAATTCCGGCCGGACTGATGCGATTGTTGGACCCTTTACGGTCAAAAAACCTGCCACGCCTTTTATGCGGACCCTGACCACCTTGTCGGGTGAGCTGAGGATATATCCCTGGCAGATATCGATACCGGAAGGCAGCTGCTCCGGTAAAGCGGTTACCAGAAATTTTTTTTCGATTTCAATGGCCATGGTATAACCCTTTTTTAAGGCATTGGTTCCCGCTATCGGAGCAGACCTGTTTCCTTTATTTTCCGGGTCATGACTTCCTTGTTAAAGGGTTTGATGATATATCCGTCACATTTCCCCACACATGCTTTTACGGTTTCAATATCGGAATGGGAGGTCACCATTAAAATTTTACTTTTTTCATCATCTGCAAGTCCCCGGGCTGTTTCCATTTTTCGGATAACGGTCAATACATCAATGCCGCTGATATCAGGCATGGAAATATCAAGGGTGATAAGGCTGTAAAGCCGCCACTCTTCCAGTGCTTTTTTCACGGCACCCAGGGCTGCTTTTCCGGTTTTTACCCCGTCGCAGGTACCAAAGCTGGACAGGATTTTTGTCATTTTTTTTTGGCTTACAAGTTCATCATCCACCACAAGGATTTTCATCAGAAAGTCGTCCTTTAATCTGTTGCTTTTGTATAGGGTTTTTCCATTGGGTCATTATTGAATTTGCAACAGCATACCATTTTTTGCACCTGATGATAATACAAAAGATAAGATATCTATCCGCCCACTGTATATCTGCTTAGGGGATTCGAAAAGGCGTATGCCGACTCTCCTGTTCGTGGTAAAATGCAGTGACATGATTGCAGATTTCTATTCTGCCTGGTATCTTCATATGCAGTTGATATTACAATGAACCGGCCACCATATAACGGACAATATGCGCCAGACACCATGAACAAGGATAAAAACATGGACAATTCATCGATCCGGCCCATTGCGCTGCTCACCGATTTTGGTCACATTGATACGTTTGTGGGGGTTCTCAAGGGTGTGATTCTCAGCATCAACCCAAAAGCTGCGATTGTTGATCTGTGCCATGCCGTGGCACCCCGGGATATTGCCCATGGCGCTTTTTTGCTGGATACCTCCCTGGATTATTTTCCCAAGGGCACAATCTTCTGCGTTGTGGTGGACCCGGGGGTGGGATCTTCCCGCCGGGCCGTGCTGGTAGAGACCCGTGATTATGTGATGGTGGGACCAGACAATGGCATCCTGTGGCAGGCAGCCCGGCGAAACGGCATCCAACAGGCGGTTCATCTCACCGATCCCCGGTATTTTCTTTCTTCCGTATCTGCCACCTTTCATGGCCGGGATATGTTTGCACCTGTGGCAGCCCATCTTTCCGCGGGGATGGATCCGGCATCCTTCGGACCACCAGTCAGGGATTTGATTTCACTTGCCGCTGCAGAACCTGTGCCGGTTGAAAATGGACTGATCCTGGCCGTGCATCATATTGATACCTTCGGCAATATCTGTTTGAACCTGACATGGGAAAGATTTGCCCCCTTTCTGAGCCAAGGATTCTGCCTGACCGTCAACCATATCCATATTACCCGGTATTGTAAAACCTATGGCCTGGCCCCGGAAAACAAGCCCTTTGTATTGACATCCTCCGCCGGTTATATGGAAATTGCCGTAAAAAATGCGGATGCCGCCGCAATGCTCAATGTATGCCGCAACGACCAGGTGATATTGACATTACAGGGCAGGCATAACCCGGCATCAATTCCCGGTAAAAAATGAACAAAATGGTTGAAGGGTTGCATAATTTTGGATATTCTTCTTCTACGTAACTCATTTGAGTTGCTGGTAGGTAGGTTTGGTGCCGGGCATTGTCCCGGCGAGTACACTTTTGAAAAAGCCAAAGGCGCATGCCATGACAAAGGCGGACGTAAAAGGCGGACATAAAAGGCGGATCCAAACGGGTTGATCCTGATACGGCAGGTTGGCAGTATACATATTTACGCAGGAGGCGCAGCAGCTGAAAATGAATCTCAAAAAATCCATCAGAAGTATTCCGGACTGGCCTATACCGGGTGTCGTCTTCAGGGATTTGACCACCCTGATGCAGGACCCCGAAGCATTTACCTATTCCTGTGATATGCTTTTTGAGCGTTACAGGAACAAAGGCATTGATAAAATAGTGGGCATTGATGCCAGGGGATTTGTTTTCGGGGGGGTGCTGGCCTATAAACTGGGCATCGGATTTGTGCCGGTCAGAAAAAGCGGGAAACTGCCCGGTCTGACCATCAAGAAAAGCTATGATTTGGAGTATGGTACAGACACCCTGGAAATCCATGAAGATGCCATCAGTCCTGGAGAAAAGGTGGTGATTGTGGATGATCTGATTGCCACAGGCGGAACGGTTGGCGCCACAGTAAAACTGGTAAGACAACTGGGGGCCAATCTTGTTGAGTGCGCCTTTGTTGTGGAACTGCCCGACCTGAAGGGCAGAGAACAGATATCGGACTGTCCGGTGTTCTCCATGGTTTCGTTTGAAGGGGAATAATCCCAAATCTGTCAGCAGAGGAGGAGTATAATGCAAGTGATTGATATGCCAAAACAAGGGCAGTCTGCCCAAAAGACCTGTCAGAACGAAAATATCCATCATACCAGGTGCCTGCCCACAGTGAATTGCATTATTCTGCTGGTATTTTTTGCCGTGATAGCAGGCTGTGCGGGATCCTATGGAAAACTTGTTTCAAATCCGGTTATCATGGATCAGTATCAGACCGGCACCTTGTCAGATGATTACCAGTTTTACTACAGCGGCAGGGAGGGTCTGCCCTATGCTGTGGTGGGCATAGACAAAACATACCAGTTCAATGCCCGGCTCTGGTTCAAAATTGATTCCATGGACCAGGTATACAAGAAAATCAGTAACCTGAGTGATCTTCATCCCGATGCCTCCAGAATGCGGGCTGCAGATATTCTGGATCACAACGGAAAAAGGATCGGTGTGTGGTTTTCCTACTATTACTACACACCGGTGCGGATCAATTCGGAAACCGGTGTGGTGGAAATCTTTAACCCCTATGATCCCAATGAGGATGACCGGGGTTGGTTTATACGCTAGATTTTTGTCAAGAAGGTTCCCGGTCATGGGCCCCAACAAGATTTCAGGGCATGGCCTTTTCCAGTTTCTGGGTATGAAAGCCTCTGATGAAGACATCATTCACAAAAAAAACAGGGGTTGAGTTGATTCCCAGTGCCTGGGCCGCGTTGCGTTCCTGCCGCACAGTGGTCCCGTATGTTTGTGTCAGATATGCCAGGGCAGATGCCGGATCCTGTCCCCATTTTTGTCCAAGTTCAGGAAATGCTTCCATATACTGCACCAGAATATCCAGTGGCTCTGGTGCTGGTTGCAATTGGGTATAGGCAAAATCAACAATGTCAAACACCTTGAACTGCCGGTGATGGGCATCTGCCATGACCATGCAGGCTGTTTCTGCGGCCGGGTTCAGGGGGAAACTGGATAATCTGAAGGTTTTGAGCCGGTCCTGGTTGAGTTTGACAAATTCCCACCCTTTGCGGCAGTGGGGGCAGAAAGGATCTGACACTGCAATTATTTTATGGATGCCGGGGCCGGTGAAAATTTCTTTGCCAAAATCAGGCGGCAGATCCCGGATATCCACATGCTGCAGCTGGTTCACTGCGGCCTGCATCAGGTTGGTGCCCGATGCCAGATCATGCACCGCACTGATCTGCAGGGTCCCGGTTTTGTCCACAATCAGGGTGATGACCTCTTCCACAGCACCTGTAACCGGTGCATGCAGCTCTATTTTGACTGCGAAAAAAGCCATTCCCAGGATGGTAACAGCAATTTTTTCATCAATGTGCACCAGATCCGGACCAAACCCTTTGTACCGGTCATCTTTGGCGCCCCGGGTGGCCCGGATCCGATGGGCAATGCTTGCTTTAAGTCCTGCTTCATCAAGTTCAGTATGCAACACAGCGTCTTGTTTGCCGGTCTGCTCCAGGGACTGCTTGTCAGGGGTGTCTGCCGTTGCCGGACAGAGCGATCCTGCCTTGATACAGACCAGAAACACAATCAAAAAAGACATAAACCTCAATGGGCGGCTGTATGGTGAAAACAAGCCGGTAGTTGTCAGGGTACAGGCAATCATAGGTTCCTTTTTACAATAAAGGTGGTTTACAGGCAGGTTACGGTTACAGCTCAGTTACCGGGTGCAACCCGGTTATACCCGGCAAATGTGCCGGTAAATATGTTTAAAACCCTATAGGTCAGATCTATGGTCTTTTTTTCTTTTGCACCAAGGTGGATGTCGAACACAAGGGTCTGGTGGTCTGTCTGGGTATAGGCATGTCCCATGTCTACAGGCTCCCAATGGCCATCTATCCTGTCTGTGAGGGTCAGTATCACCGGTGCGGATGTGGTGTTTTCCAGGATAAACCGGTCTGTGATTTTTTCATCAAATACCTGGATGTCTCCTTTTTCATTGCGACGGATCTGTGTCTGTTCGCTGTGTATCCTGCGTTTGAAGACCAAAATATCCCGGCTGTTGCCGATTTTTAAAAACGCTGTGTCTCCATCCGGCACAAACGGCACCATGTCTTCTCCTGAAAATATGGTGCCTGCCCCTTCATTTTCCTGGAATATCCTGGCTTTTCCCGGGAGCAGATCAAATCCCAGTCCTGATTCACTGCTGTTTTTTATTTTGTATCCCGTGGGAATGCCCGGGGCATCAGGGTGGTTTTCAGGATCACCCGGCATGGTTTTTTCATCCCAGTCATAGGTTTTGGTTATGGGCAGATTTTTTTGTTCAAGAAAAAGAACCTGCCGGGTTTCCAGATGCTGTAAGTCTGTCTTGAAAACCGTGCCCGGGGCGAGCCAGAATGCGGCATTTGCAAAAGTTTCCCCTGAAAAATTGCGCAGGATGAGGCGGGCATCCAGATCCAGGGTTTTTTCCTTTGCATCTGCCAGGGCTGTATAGGTGATCAGGTCGTCCAGTCCGGCCAGCAGGTAGGAGATCACAACCGGCTGCTCTGTATCTGTTCTGCTGTAAATTTCCCATACCAGTGCGGATTCATTGGGAGGACGATCCACGGACAAAAGGGTTATATCATCGGGATCTGCCAGGGTATCCAAATAAATGGCATCAGGATCAATGTGCACATTCTGCCAGGAAAACGCAATCTTATTGATGCCCGCAGCCAGGGTGAGAACCCGTTCTTCCTGGACCAGTGCAGTGTTCCGGCCGGCCAGGCGGATGAAAACCTTGCCCTCCAGGGGCAGGGTTGCCACCTGGGTCCTGGCCACAGCGGTTTGGGGCAGGGCAGGGATGTACCCCAAGGCCATGATCAGGACGAGGTATAGAACCAGAAGCGCTTTCAGGGGCAACGCCTTTTGCAGGCCCGGCCTCAGGAGGATGGAACAGGTGACTGCTGCCATTTTCTGTCTCCTTTACGGGTGGTGATGGTATAGCTTATGGATGTTGTTGTGCCCGGAGCAAGGGTCACAAAGAATGTGAACCGGTTCTGATCGATTTTTTCAAACCGGCCCGGGCCGGTGATATCCGTGATGGTGAAATCAGGATCAGGCATATGGCGGGTGATTTCAACATCTGCCGGCAGATCCGAAGCGTTGGAGATATCCATGGCCATTGTCCGGACATCATCAAATCCGGACAGGTTGCCCTGATCATTAAATTGCAGATTGGTTTTGGCATATGTCAAAATTTTTGGTGCCACCTTTACCCGCGGGTCTGGTCCGAGGGTGAGGCGTGCCTGTTTTTCCACGGGGATATAATCTGCCGTGTCTTGCCCGGCAAAGATCATTCCTCCGTTTTGGTCGATGGCATGAAATACCTGGAACCTTCCGCCGGGAAGCGGAAATTTTCCCAGATCAGAGGCGGTATCGTTTGTAAAAGACAGCATCTGAACCGTCTGGGTGCCGAAACGCCGGTCATCAAACACAAAGATATGTGTAACGGGAACGGCAGGGGCATCAAAGGACACAAGCTGCCTGGACCAGCCATGGGCAATGGATTGTGTTCCCTCGATGGTGTACAGGAAATATTCCGACAGCTTGGTTTTTTCAATATTTTTTGGGGCCTCTGCCGGCATGGACTTTTGCATCGCCATTGCCGGTGCGGTTTCCAGCAGGACTTTTCCCCGGGCATATGCATCCTGGCCCTGGTCTGCAAAGCCACCAATTTCGGGCCGGCCATGGGGATGGGGCTGTTCAGCCAGCTTTGCGATCCGGTCCAGCAGATGGATTTTTCCTATCACCAGT
Source organism: Desulfotignum sp. (assembly GCA_011390635.1). GTDB lineage: Bacteria > Desulfobacterota > Desulfobacteria > Desulfobacterales > Desulfobacteraceae > Desulfotignum. Next base: position 50,782 of record JAABSA010000012.1, read on the forward strand.
CGGGTTGTGGCATTGTCATAATCCTCTCCTGACCGGTTTTGTAATCGGACATGTCCTGTAAGGCGGATATGGGATTTGTCCGGAGATAAAATTGCCGTATAATAAGATTCCCAGGAGATACCTGCAGTGAAATAACTGATCTCAATGCCTGCCCTGCAGGGGGTTTGTGCATGTACGTGCCAGATGGCAAGGTTTTTTGTGTCAGGCGGGAACCGCATCTGTTCAATGGTGACAGGGCCGGATGCATCCGTCACTGCAAGAACAAGGGAAGTGGGATCAATGCGGGTATTTGCCCATGAAAACCGGATCTGGTTCATGCCTTTGTCAAGCGGAAGGATACGGCTGTCAGTGACCAGGGTCAGGTCTGCCGGATTGTAAATGGTGGTCTGGATTTTGCGGCTGGCAGACAGGACCATAAGATCGATCCCGGCCCGGGCCGGCAAAGCATATGCCAGGATGAGCACCAGCAGCACCAGATGTGTGCTGCATCTTTTTGCATGTTGCATGGCAAGCATATCTCCTGCAAAAAATTGTTTTGTATCACCATACCATGCCTGCTGTAAAAAACCAAAGGACAAATGATTCGCTGGATATTTGCCATAAGCACACCAGGTTTTCGATCGCTCTGTGCAACACTCTGCCCCAAGCCCCGCCCCTGGTGGTGTCCTGTGCCCGGCCCGAGATCTGCGGAGGCCTGTCTGCATAAGAACAATGATGAGCAACAACCCGCCCTACGGTTGAAAACCATCCCGGCATATTTTACCAGGCCCCCTCCGGCTCTGATGGTCCGTTCACAGGGCACCACCAGGGGCTCCCCATAGAAGCGCACGCTGCTATAGCAAATATTCAGTGATTAGGTTTTGATTGCCCCGGCCGGGTCTGATATGGTACACAAAACTGTACAAAAATTATTTTTTTCAAGGAAACCCGTTTGCTGAATCTGGTCAAAAGCAATCGAATGGAAGTGCTCATGGAGGCCCTGGCAGCACTTTTGGCCCGGGGACCGGATGATCCGTTCACCCCTGAATGGATCGGGGTCCAGTCCCGGGGAATGAAACAATGGATTAGTCTGCGCCTGGCCGATATTCTGGGCATCAGTGCCAATGTAAAATTTGTATTTCCCAGAGAAATTATCCAGCAGTTTTTGGACCGGAACCAGGGCATCAGTGATATACCAATCCTTAATGAAGATATCTTGATCTGGTCTGTGATGGCCCAGCTTGACACTGATCCGGGCGCATCTCCTCTAAAAGATGTGACTGCCTATTTTTCACAGGACATCTCAGGAAAAAAACAGATCCAGCTGGCATCCAGAATCGCTTCAATACTGGATGACTACCAGGTGTACCGCCCTGAAATGCTCCTGGGCTGGGAAAAGAACGCCCCGCCAAAATATGCCCGAAACCCCGTGGAAAAATGGCAGTCTTTTTTGTGGCGCAATGTTGTGGAAAACAATGACTGTCCTTCTTTGCCGGCGCAGATGGAATCACTGCTGGATGCGGCTGTACACAAAAAACTGGCTGATCTGCCCCACCGCATCTGCCTGTTTGGTCTGTCAATGGTTCCGCCTTCCTTTACAGATCTTTTTTCAGCCCTGGACACGGATGTTTTTGTCTTTTTGCTCACCCCGTCCAACCAGTTCTTTTTTGATATTGCATCCCCGAAACAAATGGGGCGACTGGCCCTGGAAAATACGGCAGGCTCAGGTGCGGATCCAATAGACGGCCATTATGAGATTGCCAATCCTTTGCTGGCATCTCTGGGACGATCCGGCAGACAGTTTCATGCCGGCCTGGAAGCATTGCACTACCTGGAACCGTTTGAAGATTTGTTCATGGATCCGGCACCGCCCGGCGCTCCTGCCTGCATGCTGCATCAGCTGCAGTCGGATATACTGCACCTGGTTGACCGTGGAAACGGCTGCGACCATAAGCCTGTGCCTGTTGCGTCCCATGACCGCTCCATCTGTATCCATGCCTGCCATTCCCCCATGCGCGAAGCCCAGGTGTTAAAAGATCTGCTGCTGGATGAATTTGTTCAAAACCCGGATCTCGCCCCCCATGAAGTGGCGGTGATGATGCCTGATATCGAGACCTATGCACCGTATATTGAAGCGGTGTTTTCCCTGGAGTATCCAGTGCCTTTCAGTATTTCCGATCGGCGGCATAAAACAGAATCTCCCACTATCGGGGCTTTTGTAAAGATCCTGGACATGAAAGGCTCCCGGTTGGAGCAGTCCCGGGTATTGGATCTGCTGCTGTGTTCCGCCATTGCTGAAAAATTTGAGATATCCCAAAACGATATCCAGATTCTTGAAGATATGGTCAGCCGTGCCGGCATCCTCTGGGGAAAAGACAGGGAACACCGCCGGCAGGTTACGGGCAGGGGATTTCGGGAAAATACCTGGCAGTTTGGTTTGCAGCGCCTGTTCATGGGATATGCCCTGCCCGGAACCCAAGAAGTGCTGGTTAACGATGTGCTGCCCTGTCCGTTTTTTGAGGGACTTGACGCAGATGTTTTGGGGCGGTTTACCCATTTTTGCCATACCTTGTTTTATCACCTGGCAGAACTGGACGGCAAAAAAACAGTATCCCGCTGGGATACTGTTTTTACCAATCTGATTCTTGCGATGATGGCACCGGCCGAATCCCGCCAGGCTGATATCCGGTTTTTGATCCAGGCATGTGAAGGTTTGTCCCGGGGGGCAGATGCAGCTGGATTCACCGGAGAATTGTCCTTTGAAGCAGTTTTGGATATGCTGACCACACGGCTGGACCAGACCATTGCCCAGGGCAGTTTTCTGGCGGGGGGCATCACATTCTGCAACCTTATGCCCATGCGCAGCATTCCGTTCAAGGTGGTGGCCCTCATGGGCATGGATGAGGCATCTTTTCCCCGAAAAATATTTGTCCCGGGATTTGATCTTATATCTGCCTTTCCCTGTGCAGGGGATAAAAACATCAGGGATGAAGACCGGTATCTGTTTCTGGAAACCCTGTTGTCCGCCAGACAACGGCTGATCATTACCTATACCGGCATGGGCATCAAAGACAATTGTCCCATTCCGTGTTCCGGGGTAATCAGCGAGCTGGCTGATGTCATGGACCAGAGCTTTGCGTTTGCGCCCGGATATACATGGTGGTTTACCCATCCGCTGCATGGCTTCAGCCAGGCTTATTTTGATCCGAACTCTGACTTTTTTTCCTATTCCGCAGACCAGTGCTGCATTGCCCGGTCCATGAATGCACCGGCCGGGGAAGGCGGCCAGACCAAAGCAGATCAGGAAAGTCAGGATCAGATCCGACAAGACCAGGTCCGTCAACATGCAGCCGGGCAATCTGCAACCGGGCAACCTGCGGCAGCAGAAATTTTGGCAGGGCAGTATCAGGCCGGGAACAATTCGAATACAGGAGAGACTGATCCGGATTCTCCACCACAAAAAGATGGGGATACATCAGGTTCGGAGGGGGATGCCAAACCCATCACTCTTTGGGCGCTGCATCGGTTTTTCCGGCATCCTCTGGAAATGTTCTGCAAAACAGCCCTGGATATGGAATTTGCCCTGGTGGAAGAACCGCTGCCGGACAGAGAACCGTTCCAGGCATCAGGCCTGACCCGGTACCACCTGGGATCCTGGTTTTTGCAAAAAGATCCCAATGGGACACAAGGATCCGGACAGGCATGGTATCCTTTGGTGCGGGCAGGGGGGCAACTGCCCCTGGGAAATCAGGGAAGACTGCAATGGCAGTCGGTTGTGGATACAGCCCTTCCCATAAAATCGCTGGCACAAAAGCACATGCCTGATATATCTCTGGATCCGGTAACCGCTGATGTTGTCCTGGAAAACACACGAGTTTCAGGCCTTATTGCGGATCTGTTTGCCGAAGATGACAGCATTGTCCGGTGCGTGGCAGGGTTTGGCCGCATCAATGCCCCCCGGCTGCTGGTGAACTGGATCACCCACCTGGCCCTGACCTTGGCAATGCCGGACAGCCCGGTGGAAACCCGGCTCATCGGTCAGGATCCAACAGGCAGACAGGGCGTTGTTATCCACAAATTTGTGCCGGTGGGGGATCAGGCAGGACCGATTTTGTCCGACCTGGTTTCTGTGTATGAAAAAGGCCTGCAAAAGGCATGGGCGTTTTTTCCGAACACCTGTTTTCTGGTGGCAAAAACCCTGGCACAACATGGGTATGAGATCTCGGAATATACCCTGGGGCTGGTCCTGAAAACCGCCGAACCTGCATGGTTCAGCGCGTTTACCAAAACCGGAGAAAAAACTGACCGGTATGCGGCCGCCTGGTGTACCGGCCGGCCGGATCCGTTTGACAATGTGGACCAGCTGTCGGCATCAGGGATTGTACCAAACGCAGTGGTGGTATACCGGCCACTGCTGGGATATCTGGAGCCGCGCCCATGATATTGCCGCTGCACCCTTTTGAACTGGACCTTCAGAAAACCACCTTGATTGAAGCCAGTGCAGGCACGGGGAAAACCTATACCATTACCACCCTGGTTTTGCGGCTCATTGCAGCCGGTTATCCCATTGAATCAATTCTGGTGGTGACCTTTACCGAAGCTGCGGCAGCTGAACTCAAGCTGCGCATCCGCATACGTCTTTCCCGGGTGCTGGCAGGGCTGCGCCAGACAGGACCAAAACATGATGATGAACTGGTGCAGGTTCTGGCGGGCCTGTCTGATCCTGATCTGGCAGGCCGGCGCATCAGCCTTGCCTTGACATGCTTTGACCAGGCCAGCATCATGACCATCCATTCCTTTTGCCTGCAAACCCTTACAGCGCATGCCTTTGAAACAGGCATTGCCTTTGACATGGAACTGCTGGCAGACCAGTCTGAATTTTTGCGCCAGGTGTGTATGGATTTTTTCATGACAACAATCAATGATCTGGATCCATTGATGCTCACGCTTTTGGCCCACAAAGGGGTCACCCCCCAGACCCTTGCCAGGGACCTGAAACCAGCGGTTGCCAGGCCTGGCATCTGTATCATTCCCAAAACCCCGGGATATGAAGATGTGTGTGATCGATACCGGCAGACTGCCGCACAGATCTATTCCTGTCTGGTAAACGATGGCAAGGCTGTGGCTGACCTTATCTGTAACCATTCCGGGCTTGACAAGCGCAGTTATTCCAAAAAAAATGTACCGGCCTGGCTTGGGGCCGCCCGTGAAAAATATGAAGCACACGGCACAGACACCCTGTTTTTGATGATGGAAAAAGGTGACAGCCTGTATAAATTCACCCCGGCCCGTATGGCGGATAAAACAAAGGCTGGGACTGTGCCGCCGGTGCATCTGTTTTTCGATCTGTGCCGGGATCTGGCTGATCTGTTCGGGAAAATGGAAACCGGTGTCATCTTTTTGAAATCAGGGTTTCCCCCATTTTACGACCAGGAGCTTGCCCGGCTGAAACAGCACCAGGGAAAATGTTTTTTTGATGACCTGGTCAATGACCTGGCCCAAGCCTTGGACAGTTCCGGAAAAAAACAGCTGATCCAGGCAGTGCGGGAAAAATATGAGGCATGCCTGATTGATGAATTCCAGGACACTGACCCGGCCCAGTACCGCATTTTTTCAAGCTTATTTTCAAACGCTTCCTCCAGGTTCGGGGGCAGCCGCCCGTTTTTTATGATCGGAGACCCAAAGCAGGCCATTTACGCTTTCAGGGGCGGCGACATTTTTGCCTATCTTGCCGCCTCCAAAGACAGCGATCAGATATTTACCCTGGAAAAAAATTATCGATCAGCACCATTGCTGGTGCAGGCTGTCAATGATCTGTTTTGTATGTCCTCCCATCCTTTTTTGTTTGATGGTATTGATTTTACCCGGGTGGGGACACCAGATGGTGCCCAAAACCGCCTGCAGGATAATAAAAAAAACAATGTCGTGCCGCTGCAGTTTGATTTTCTGCCCAGAGATGATCTGGAACTGGACCGGCAGGGTTATGTGACAAAACAGGGTGCGAAAAACCTGATTCCGAAAATGCTGGCCAGGGAGATACACCATGATTTGACTGCCGGATACACCCTTTTGGACAAGTCAGAAAATCATGTTGCCGTTACCCCCGGGGATATGGCTGTTCTGGTGCGCACCAACCAGGAAGCGGAAGAGGTCCATGCGGCGCTGTCACAGAAAAATATTGCTTCTTTTGTGTCCAAAACAGGGTCGGTATTTGATTCTGCCCAGGCAGTTGAACTCAATGATATTCTCTGGGCTGTATTCCGGCCCGACCACATCGGTTTTATGAAATCGGCGTTGATCACTTCTGTGTTCGGACTTTCAATGGAAAGGCTTGCGGTCCTTTCCCAGGAGGAACTGTACCAGTGGCAGGAGCGGTTCCGGGCGTGGAAACAGATCTGGGAAACCAATGGATTCATTGCCATGATCATGGCTTTGCTGCATTCCCCGGGCGGACTGCTCCGCCCTGCTTGCGGCATCAGTGAAAGGGGGATAACCAATCTGTATCACCTGGTGGAGCTGACTGCCCAGGCAGGACTGCACCGGCATTTGTCCATGTTTTATCTTATGCGGTGGTACCAGAGCCAGTTGTTTTTTGACACCAGAGATGAGTCAGCAGATGAACTCAGGCTGGAAAGTGACCGCCAGGCTGTGGCCATTGTAACCATCCACAAAAGCAAAGGCCTGGAATATCCCATTGTTTATCTGCCCTATCTGTGGTCAAACACCAGGACACCATCCACCCGGCCGCTGCTGTTCCATGATCCTGAAACTGATCTGCGGCTGTGCATGGATCTGCGGTGTGCTGATTACCATGGACCTGATACAGACGGGATGGAAAAATCACAAACCCTGCACGCGCTTGAGGAAAAAGCGGAACAGCGGCGGCTTTTGTATGTGGCCCTGACCCGTGCGTCAGCGATGTGCCGGATATTCTGGTGCGGTATTTCAGACATTGAACATTCTGCTCTGGGCAGCATGGTGCATCCCAAAGGATGTGCCAATGATGCGGAAATGACAGCAGATTTGCAGGCGTTGGCCGGCCCCGGGAAACACATTGCAATCCAATGCCTGGCACCACCGGGAACCATCACACCCTTTGCAGAAGAAGAAAAAGAGCTGCCTGAACTGCGGGCCAGACAAATGACCCGGCAGATCCGGCCCGGATTTGCCATCACCAGTTTCAGCACCCTGATCTCGGGCCATTCCAGCCGTCCAGTGCACATCTTGATCCAGGATCGTGACAGGGAAACTTCCGCCCCGCTCCCGGCCCCGGAGATTGATACGCAACCTGCCGACTTTTTCTCTGCCCCCGAGTCTGAACAGCCACCAGCAGTTCCAGCTCCGAAGGCCGACCCAAAAGCTGAAGTTCCACCCCCTGAGACTGTTCCGGAACCTGCTGTCCCGGACACGGGGACAGACACCCCGGCTGGTATTGATACAGCAGATAAAATTATTCGCCTGCAGGCATTTCCAAAGGGGGCCGGGTCGGGAGATTTTTTTCATGCCGTGCTGGAACATATGGATTTTCAATGGGAGAAATCAGATATCACTGCCTGTGTTTCCCGGTACCTGCACCAGTTCGGTTTTGTGGATCCCGCACTTTTTGAACCTGCTGTGGCAGCGGTGGATGATATTTTATCCACACAGCTTGTGACAACATCCGAAGGGTTCTGTCTCAAAGATATTGCCTTGTCCGACAGGATAACCGAAGCCGAGTTTTTATATGATGTGCAGACACTGCACCTGCCCGGTCTGGCGGATCTGTTCGAAAACCAGGGAATCCACAACGCCTATGCCGCCAGATTGCGGCAGCTGGATGCAGGCATTGTTACAGGGTTTGTCAAAGGATTCATCGATCTTGTGGTCAGGTATAAGGGCCGGTATTATCTCATTGACTATAAATCCAATTTTCTGGGAGATACCTATGCTGACTATTGCCTGCCCGCCTTGAATGCGGCCATGGCAGACCACCATTATATTCTGCAATACCATTTGTATGTCACCGCCTTGTACCGGTATCTGTCCTTGCGGTGTAAACACTATGACCATGACCGGGATTTTGGCGGTGTGCTGTACCTGTTCATCCGGGGGATGCACCCGGACCGTCCCGGATCAGGGGTGTTTTTTGATAAACCGTCCCGGGCATTGATTGCAAAAATGACAAAACACAACAGGTGAAAAAATCCATGTCCACGTTTGATACTATAGCATGTCACTTGAATCTGGCATCAGAACGTTTTTTTCTGATGTCATCATCACTGCCCTGCATCCATCCGGACCGGCTGTCTTCAACGGCATCAAATTTATTCATATAGGGTTTGATGTCCAGCAACGGGGTTTGGTCGAGCACATCAATATCTTCCACAAAAAGGGTATTTGCCTGAATTTTTTTGAGCCTGACGATGGATATGCCGATATGGTTGGGCCGCAATGGAGAGCGTGTGGAAAACACCCCCCTGGGCTGGTTGTCCATAAAAGGGGTTACAACCAGTTCCGTGCGCGCAGCCTTATGAAAACTGTACAAAAGATAAATATGGCTGAACCCTTCAAGGTCCTGCAGCCCGTCAATATATGCCTCATGAATCAGAATCTGTCCTTCGACCCCTGATGCCCCTTTGGGCTGGATGGGCATATCTTCGATATTGGAATACGGTGAGTGTATGATCCCTATGGGTTTTATATCATGCATGATGGGTTATTCCTTTTTTGTGATTGGCATCAACCAGACAGCTCAGTCGGCAAGAATGGACTGGTAGAGGACATGATACTTGTTGATATTGTTGACATAGCGGACCGTTTCCCGGCCAACAATGCGCAGGGCGGCCAGTTCAACATTCCGGAACCATTGGTTTTGGTTCAGGCCCATCTTTCGGGCCATTTTCCTTGCTTTGCGGATATTTCCCGGCCCGGCATTGTATGCTGCCAGAGTAAACCGTATCTGATCACGGACAGGAATCTTTTCAGACGTAAAATACCGATCCCTGAGAAAAGCCAGATATTTTACACCGGCATGGACGTTGTTCTCCAGTAGGTGCACATTTTTAATACCGATATTCTCATCTTGAGCGGTGGACGGCAATACCTGCAAAAGCCCCACAGCACCGGCAGGACTTTCTTGGGAATGGTCCAGTTCCGATTCCTGAAATGCCATGGCCAGGATAAGCACCCAGTCAAAGCCATATTCCCGAGCATATTTTTTTATCACTTTTTTGTACTGGTTAATTTTTTCCCAATCCTCCGTGTCCAGAGGATTTTTGAGCCTGTTGTTGTTTTCATAATAGCGGTTGAAATAAATATTGCCCAGCAAGGTTCCTTTTTTATGGGTTTCTAAAAATGCATTGAGACTGGAGAGCAGCTGTGGATTGTTTTTTCTGACCCCCCATGCGATTTTTGAATCTTTTCGTAACACCACCTCTTCATGGACAGCAATATTGGGCAAAGCGTTCGCCCATGCCATGGCAATATGGCTGTCGGCAACAGTTATGCCGATGGAACCGCTGTCAACCATTTCCAGTGCGACTTCAGTCTCAATTTCTTCATCAAGCGGGACGATGGCTACTGGTTTTTTCTTGTTTTTGCGCAGTTTTGTATTCAGTTTGACCAGGCTTTCATAGTAGCTGCTGCTTTGACGGACATGTACTTTTTTTCCACTTAAATCAAACACAGATGCGGGCAGAAACCCCCTTTTGCGGGTTACCACAACTTCATTGATATCGGTCAGATAAGGGGTGGTGAAACGGATGTTTTTTTTTCTTTCCGGTGTGATGGTAAGTCCTGCAGCAGCAATATCGCCATATCCCTGAACAAGCCTGGGAATCAACTGATCCCTGGACACTGTAATAAATTCAAGCACAACTTTCAGCTCCTGGTCATCCACCTGCTGGTTTAAAAAATCTTCATATCCTTTTATCAATGCATATTCATATCCCACCAGATGTCCATCAAAAATATAAAAATTGGTTCTGTTGACCGTTGTCAGAACCCGGATATATTTTTTCTGCAATAATCCGGACAGGTCATCATCGTAGGATTCTGTTATGTGCATATTCAAAGGCAGTGCCATCTCTTGTTTGCTCATGGCGCTGTCCTGTGAAAGCAAAAAAAGCAGCAGGGATAATACAAGCATATGCCCGGTTGATTTTTTTTTCATACACTACTGCAGTTCAGCGTTTGGCGGTGCAGGAAAACTTCGGAGGTCAAAATTTGTGACATCAGGGTTTTTTTATCCCGGATCTTGTTCATGAACACCTCCTTGATGATCTGCTAAAAATGATGACGTGGTAAAAAAGGTGAAGCACTATTTTTTGTATTTTTACACGGTTTTGAAAACAATATCCAGATTAAATCCTTGACAAGCATCCATCAGAAACTGATAGTATTTGTACACGTTTTCTGCAAAAATGCCACAAAAAAGGATGAAATGGCAAACGGTTCATATTTTAAAATACCATCCGTCACCCATACCCGGGAAAAAAAATACCGCAACGTCGGGTTTGAAATGGAATTTACCGGTCTTGATCTAAGCCGGACAACGGCTGTGGTGCAGCGGGTATTTTCCGGAAGACTTACCAGAGAATCTTCTGCTGCATGCGTGGTGGCGGTTGAAGGACTGGGAGATTTTACCATTGAACTGGACTGGAACTTTCTCAAGCAGAAAGCGGCACAGCAGCATAAGGCCGGTCAAGGTGACTGGATTGACCTGCTCAGCCAGGCAGCCGCTCTGCTGGTACCAATGGAGGTGGTCTGCCCGCCCATTTCCGTATCTGAGCTGGACAGGCTTGATCCTCTGGTAAAAGAACTGCACCGGGCCGGGGCCAGGGGAACGGAAGACTCCATGATTGCCGCTTACGGTGTCCATATTAACACAGAGATCCCAAATCTGGATGTGTACTGCCTGTCAGCTTATCTGCGGGCATTTTCTCTTCTGCAATGGTGGCTGGTGGATACCCATCAGGTGGATTTCACCCGCCGGTTCAGCCCTTATATTGACCTGTATCCAGAGGCGTATCTTCAGCAGTTGTTTTCCCGGGTATTACGGGATCAAAACCAGATCCGTGATGATTATCTCCAGTATAATGCCAGCCGCAACCGGGCACTTGACATGCTGCCGCTGCTTGCGCACATAAATGCAGAAGCGGTTCATAAAGCGGTTGCCGATATCAAAATAAAGGCCCGGCCGGCATTTCATTACCGCCTGCCCGATTGTCAGATTGATAAGCCGGACTGGTCCCTGGCCCATCCCTGGAATACCTGGTGGGTGGTGGAGGAACTGGCCCAGCGTCCTGATGACCTGCAGGACCTTGCCGGACAATTTCTGGCCATGCACCGGCCGCTGCTGGGTGTTTCCCGCAGCGACTGGACCGCATTGATGAGCAGATGGCTGCAAGACCACGGGTTGGCGTAACCGGTTCGGCCCGGCGCTGGGCACCTGCCTGGTGGTGCGCCCGGACGGCACTGCATCTGGCCGGTGCCTCTGCTGAAAGGATCAGTGTCCGCCATGATATCGGTGACCTGTCTCTGGATGCACTGATTATCGGCGGCGGCAATGATATTGCGCCCGAACATTACAAGGGAGATTTGACAGCGCCGGTGCGGTTTGATCCGGAACGGGACCTGCTGGAAATCAAATGGATCCGGCATGCCCTGGAGCATAAAATCCCTTTGCTGGGAATCTGCCGCGGGGCCCAGCTCATTAATGTTGTTTTGGGCGGCAATCTCTTTCAGGATCTTCGTTCACTGCGGCGGCTGACCCACAACCGCCCCGGGCTTTTGCCCACCAAAAAGGTGCATCTGGAAAAAACATCACGCCTGGCCTATCTTTGTGCCAGGCAGTCAATCAGAGTCAACAGCCTTCATCATCAGGCCATTCGTGAACCCGGTAAAGGGCTGAAAGTGGTGGGCCGGGACCTTGACGGCATTATCCAGGCGGTGGAAACCGATGACGGGCAGAAGATCATAGGGGTGCAATGGCACCCTGAGTATCTTTTTTATCTGCCCGAGCAGTTTGCTCTTTTTAGATGGCTGGTGGGGTGATCTTTTATGCTGATGTCCTTACTGGGGTTATTTGGTTCCGCTTTTTTTGCTGCCACCATTCTGCCGTTTTATTCTGAAGTGGTGTTGTTCGCCCTCCTGCGCCAGGGAGGTGATCCGCTGCTCCTGCTGTTGGTGGCCACCACCGGCAACACCCTGGGATCCGTGGTCAACTGGTGGATGGGTCTGTATCTGCTGCGATTCCAGAACCGGCGCTGGTTTTATTTCAGTCCTGCCCAGATTACCCGTGCCCAGTACTGGTTCCAGCGTTATGGATACTGGACCCTGCTTTTGGCCTGGCTGCCCATTGGCGGTGATCCCCTGACCCTGGTGGCCGGGATTATGAAGATCCGGCTGGGGGTGTTTCTTCCCCTGGTGGCCGTGGGAAAGGGGCTGCGCTATGTGGCTGTGATCTATTTCAGCGCATGGTGGTAACAGCGCCCGATCCGGCCGCTGCTCTGCTTTCTGACGCTGCTCTCTTTTCTGCTGCTGCAAGCTGACCTGTAATGCACTGTACCAGCAGCAATGAGATGAAACTCAATCCCGCACCTGCTATAAACGGTATCCGGTAATCCACAATCCACAGCAGGCCGCCTATGGCCGGAAGCACGACGGCTGCAATATGGTTGATGGTGAATCCCATGGCCATGCTCGGGGCAATATCCCTTGGGTCGGCAATCTTTTGAAAAAAAGTACTGATGGCAATGGCAAAGTTGAAAAAGATATGATCCAGAATATAAAGACATCCGGCCGCTGTTTTTGATTCCACCAGGGCATAGGAAATAAAAATAATGATCAAAGACACATACTCCAGGCTCAACACTTTTCTTTCTCCAAACCGCACAATGCATTTTCCGATAAAAGGGCTTAGAAAATAGTTTACGATATTGTTTATAAAAAATAGAACAGCAATACCCTGTACTGAATATTCAAATTTCTTCACCAGCAGAAACACGGCAAATGCCATGAATATCTGCCGTCTGGCCCCGGCCATAAAGGTCATCATATAATAGAGCCAGTAGCATTTTTTAAAAATCATTTTCCTGTGCTGGGGGACAACATCTTCTGATGCAGGGTTCCGGGAAAAGGCCCACAGCCCGACTGCAGCCACAATGGCGCCAAAGAACAGATACAGCCCGGTATAGGATAAAAAAGGGGCCAGAACAAAGACCAGAACCCCTGCAGCCATGCTGCTCAGAGCGGCATAGGAGCGCAGCTTTCCGAAAACCACGGGGGCAACATTTCTTTCAAAATACTGAAGACCCAGTGACTGGTAGGTGGTTTCAAAATAGTGGAACCCGAAACTCATCATCAGGGTGGTGAAAATCAGGCCGTAAAAGGTTGGAAACAACCCTGTTGCCGCCAGCCCGAGTCCCAGAATCAAAATGGAGAGTGCGGACAGCCTGTGTTCTCTGATGACAAGCAGAACATAGACCACCAGCAGGGCCAAAAATCCGGGGATTTCCCGCACGGACTGGATTATCCCCACATGGTGTCCCTCCAGATGAACCACAGTAACGGCAAAATTGTCAAAAAGGGTCTGCCACACATGGAGACCCCCGGAAACCGTAATGGTGAGGACCAAAAGAAAGATATACATGGGGTTGTGGATCAATTTTTTTTGCATGTCATACAGAACCGAAAAAGGTATAAAAAATCAGCCTGGATTGCCCCGGGGATTTTTTTTTGCGATACACTTTCTTCCGATGAAAAGATAGAGCAGAATGGAAGAAAGGATAAAATAGCCGAACAACTCCACATTCCTGGTTTTTAACACAAAGGCGATAATCACAATAATGGCTGCACTTATGCTGAAAAACAATGGCTTGGGGACCTGCTTTAAAATAACCCGGCCCAGATGGGCAAAACGGATGGTGCTCACCATCAGAAAGGTGGTGATGACAACTACGGCCCACATGAACTGGGCAGGCAAAACAAGGGCCGCACCCAGCACCAACAGTGCCCCTGCCGGACAGGGCAGGCCGTTGAATACACCGGCCGGCAGATCCGTCCGCTTTTTATCAACCGTCAGAAAACGGATCAGCCGGAATCCGACCCCTGCAATATAGATCACGCCAAACAGCCAGGCCCAGGACCCGCCGATTTCTACCAGGACATAGGCCGGGGCCATGCCAAAACTGACAAAATCAGCGATATCATCCAGATAAGGTCCGTATTTGGTACCCCCGTGTTTTTCCGCCATTCTGCCATCAAACAGATCAAACAGCTGGCCTACAATGATGATGATGACCGCTCTGGCAAAGAACCCGTTATAGGTAAAAAAAAGACTGGTAATGCCGCAGATAAAGTTGAGTGTGGACAAAATATCCGCATACAGCCGGTTGGGGATGAACTTGAATACAATAGATGCAGCGGAAAGAACAATGCAGGACAATAAAATCTGATCACCCATATGAACCACATCCGGGTTTGCATCCACCAGTGCACAGAATATGACCAGGGCAAAGCATATGATGGCTTTGATTTTGCCAAAATTATTGGCTGCACCGGAACTTTTCAGAAAACCCAGCAGTCTGCGGGCAGCAAACTGGCCGAATACTTCAATACCTACCAGTATCCATATCAGTTTTACCGATATAATGCCGGTGTAGGCAAATCCCAGCAAGGGGGGCAGATAGGTAAGTTTGTCGCACAGCGGGTCCAGCCATTCACCCAGCCGTGAAACCAGATTGCATCCTCTGGCAACCAGGCCGTCCACCCCGTCCAGGATGGCCGCAAAGGTGAAAATGATGATGGCTGCCGATTGAAAAGTGGTCCAGAAGTAAAGAAAAAAACCAACCATGGCCATAGCGGTCCGCCAATAGCAGATGGAATTGGGGTGCAAAAGCCACTGGTGGGAAAATACATATTCCTGCATGGCTTTTTTTTTCAGCATCCAGGCAAACCAGTAATAAAATCCGGTGCCGATTAAAGCGCCCACACCAATCACCAATAACCGTTCCATATTTTCTGGTATCCATTAAAAATGCCGGGTTACAAAAAAAGACTGGCCAAGGATAATAACAGCACAGTCTGCCTATTATGAACCTTCCTTATCAAATCACAGCATTTATTGCAATGGATGGATGTTGCCCTGGATATTTGCCATAAGGATCTTTCAGAAGAGAATTGTTGACAAGGAAGATAATAGGTGTTAATTGATAATAATTATTACATAAGACAAAGAAGCTTCAGATGGCTGACCACAAGAAACGAATTGAGATCATTATCCGGAAATTACGGGATAATTGCTACAAGATAACGCCCCAGCGTATGGCTATCGTTGACATTCTTGCCAGAAGTGAAGGCCATCCCAGTGTGGAAGATATCCATGATCAAATCAAGAAAGATTTTCCGACAATGAGCCTCGCCACAGTGTACAGAAATATTGTATTGCTTAAATCATTTGGTGAGGTGCTTGAGCTGGGGTTCCCGGATGGGAGTAACCGATATGATGGAAACAAGCCTGACCCCCATCCACACGTCATTTGTATCAAGTGTAAAAAAATTGTCGACCCGGATCTGGACATCCTGGATGAAATGACAAAAAAAGTCGCGGTAGAAACTGATTTTACAATTTTACGTCATCGGTTGGACTTTTTCGGTATATGCAGCAGTTGTATGGCAAAGAAAGTGTAGGATATTTTTGGGCATTATTTGATAGCGGTTCTGCAGGGCCGATGACAGGCACCAAACCTGTCGGAAGTTGTTATCATGTGATGTGTTACGTATAGAAATCAAATGAATGAGGAGGGTAGTATGTCCAATGAACAGAGCAAATGTCCGGTAACCGGCAAAACCAGTAAACAGGTATCCGGCACAGGTACGTCGAACCGGGACTGGTGGCCCAGCCAGTTGAACCTTAAAATGCTTCATCAAAATTCTGCCTTGTGCAATCCCATGGGTGAGGCGTTCAACTACGCTGAAGAATTCAAGAAACTTGACCTGGAGGCCCTGAAAAAGGATCTCTATGCTTTGATGACCGACTCACAGGAGTGGTGGCCGGCAGATTACGGTCATTACGGGCCGCTTTTTATCCGGATGGCGTGGCACAGCGCAGGCACATACCGCATGGGAGACGGCCGCGGAGGCGCAGGGTCAGGCTCCCAGCGTCTGGCGCCCCTCAACAGCTGGCCCGACAATGTGAACCTTGATAAGGCACGCCGTCTGCTCTGGCCCATCAAGCAGAAATACGGCAAAAAGATCTCCTGGGCCGATCTTATGATTCTCGCCGGAAACTGTGCCATCGAATCCATGGGGTTGCCGACTTTCGGATTTGCCGGCGGGCGTGAGGATGTCTGGGAACCGGAAGAGGATATTTACTGGGGAGCTGAGGACGAATGGCTTGGTGACAACCGCTATTCAGGTGACCGCGACCTTGAAAATCCGCTCGCCGCCGTGCAGATGGGCCTGATCTACGTGAATCCGGAAGGCCCCAACGGCAAACCGGATCCGGTCGCCTCCGGACGAGACGTGCGGGAGACCTTTGCACGCATGGCCATGAACGATGAAGAGACGGTTGCGCTGGTTGCCGGGGGACACACCTTCGGCAAATGCCATGGCGCCGGAGATGCCGCCCTGGTCGGTCCTGAACCCGAGGCCGCCCCCTTGGAGGAGCAGGGACTTGGCTGGAAGAGCAGCTTTGGCAGCGGCAAGGGAGGTGATACCATCGGCAGCGGCATCGAGGGTGCCTGGAAGCCGAACCCCACCAAATGGGACATGGGGTATTTGAAGGTGCTGTTCAAATACGAGTGGGAGCTGGTCAAGAGCCCGGCCGGCGCAAATCAGTGGCTGGCCAAGGATGTGGCTGAAGAAGACATGGTGGTCGATGCCCACGACCCGTCCAAAAAACACCGGCCCATGATGACCACGGCGGACCTCTCTCTGCGCTATGACAAAATCTACGAGCCCATTGCCCGGGGCTACCTGGAAAATCCCGAAAAATTTGCAGACGACTTTGCCAGGGCGTGGTTCAAGCTGACCCACCGCGATATGGGTCCCCGCTCCCGGTATCTCGGTGCGGAGGTTCCCGCAGAGGAACTGATCTGGCAAGACCCGATGCCCGCAGTCGATCATGAGTTGATTGATACACAGGACATTGCAGACCTCAAAGGCAAGATTCTTGCCTCGGGACTCTCTGTCTCCCAACTGGTGTCGACGGCCTGGGCATCGGCATCCACCTTCCGGGGTTCTGACAAGCGTGGCGGGGCCAACGGGGCACGCATCCGTCTGGCGCCGCAGAAAGATTGGGAAGTCAACCAGCCTGAGCAGCTGAAAACTGTGCTGCAGACATTGGAGGGAATCCAGAAAGCGTTCAACAGCGCCCAGTCGGATAAAAAGAAGGTGTCACTGGCCGACCTGATTGTGCTGGCCGGATGCGCAGGTGTGGAGCAGGCAGCGAGAAATGCCGGCCACGATGTGACGGTTCCCTTCACACCGGGACGTACGGATGCATCCCCGGAGCAGACCGATGTGGAGTCATTTACCGTACTGGAACCGGCAGCAGACGGGTTTCGGAACTACTGCAAAGCCAAGTATGCCGTATCTGAAGAGGAACTCCTGGTTGACCGGGCACAACTGCTCACGCTGACAGCGCCTGAAATGACGGTTCTCATTGGTGGTATGCGCGTTTTACATACCAACTTCGGACAGTCCCCGCATGGTGTTTTCACCAAACAGCCGGAGACACTCACCAATGATTTTTTCGTGAATCTGCTGGACATGGGTACGGTCTGGACGTCCGTCTCGGAAGACCAGGACCTGTTCGAAGGCCGTGACCGGGCAACGGGCGATCTCAAGTGGACCGGTACCCGGGTGGACCTTGTCTTTGGTTCGAACTCCCAGCTTCGTGCCCTGGCGGAAGTCTATGCAAGTGAGGATGCACAGGAGAAGTTCCTGGAAGACTTTGTCGCTGTGTGGAACAAAGTAATGAATCTTGACCGCTTTGATATCGCCTGAGTCTACACCCACAGGTATAAAAAACAACCCATATAAACAATGGCGGCTGACAATGCAATCACCATTTTGGTAAAGGATAGTGCAAACACATGCTGGAGCATCTTTGCATTGACGGCCAGGGCATAAACCGCCGGGAAAACAGCGGCAACAGGGACTGCCGGCCCGGCTGCCTGTGTCTGGAGAAGTGCTATGAACGGGGCCAGGGGCCACAGGGAAATGGCGGCAACGCCGATGAAGAAATATGCTGTCATGAAATTGGCGTTGCCGCCCATAGCCTTTAAAAACACCCAGATAAACAAAGATGTGCCGGCATGCATCAAAAAGGCCACCGGAATGCCGGCGATGATGATTTTACTGAAACTGAAAGAAGTGGTATCAACTGCTTGTTCAAAGAGCATACCATGGGCGAGAAAGGCGGCAGTGCATCCGTAAATCAGCCCGAGTATGGCCACATGAGCGATACAGATATACTGTATGTGTGTCATGGGCATCTGTTTTACCTGGGAAAAATCAAGCCGGAGAAGGCGGACCATTGAGGTAACATAACTCATCGGGTTTCCTTTGGATAGCTTCCCTGGCCCGGACCTGTGCTGTCAGTCCGGGCCAGGGAAGAGGTGGTGCTCAGGTCCAGGGCTGCAGGCCCCAGATAAAGACAGCGACGCAGATGGCCGAGATGATCAAAGGCCACTTGATGCCGTTGTAACGGGATTCATCATAATCGGTTCCCCAGCCGTGGATCCGGTCGATCACTTTTTTGTCCGCCAGCGTAGGGGCGTATGCCTTAAGTGCAGGCATCCGGTTGAAGGCGATGGACAGGATGATAAACATGGCAAAGCTCAAGGGTATGGTCACCATGCCGCCGGACATGCCCAAAGCCGCCACCAGGCCGGACCCGACGCAGATGGAGGGCAGCACATGGGGGGAGATCACGATAAAAATGATTCCGCAGACCATGGAGGAGATGATCAATGCCAGTTTGTTGGCCTCCTTCCACCAGACCCCCAGCAGAATGGCCGGAGTGGCGGTGGTGGCCAGGAGCCCAAACGCCCACAGGATACTGGTCACCAGGAACCTCGGCGGATTGAATGCCATGAGAACGGCAGCCAGCCCCCCCAGTCCCAGAGCCGCGTATCCCCATTTCATCCGTTTGGCGGAATTCATGTCGGGTGCGATAATCCCCAGCAGATCCGATCCCACCAGTCCGGCGATGGCCATGAGGTTGCCGCCGATGGTGGAAAGTCCGGCAGCGATGGCGCCGCCCATGACAAAGGCGGCCACCAGGGTCGGATTGTAGAACACATTGAGGATCAGGATGGTCTGGTCCGCTTTCTCGATGATCCGGCCGGTGGTGGCGGTGAAGAAATTGCCGGCAAAGCCCACCACATAGGTGCCGGAAAACAGCAGGCCCAGGAAAATGGCAAACCACACCACGGCCCATCTGGCGCTTTTCACCGACGAGGAGGTGAACACCTTCATGGCCAGGTGGGGCAGGGCCACCGGTCCCAGGGTGAATGCCGGGATCAGGGCGAAATACCACCGGAAATCATATTTCATATCAAAAAAGGTGGGAATATTTTTGATCATGTCCGGCACCATGTCTCCATAGGCCAGGGGCGGGAACCACCATCCGGAAGATCCCATGGCCTTCATGATGGCGCCCATGGGTACGATCATGGCAATGGTCATGACGACCATTTGAAAGGCCGCGTTGTAGGTAGCGCCGTACATTCCGCCGATGGTGATGAATCCCACCGTGGCCAGGCCTGCCACAACGATGGCCACATTGTAGGGCACTCCGAACAGCAGCTCAAAGGCCTGTCCCAGTCCGACCATCTGGCCCAGGGCATACATGACCATGATCAGAATCATCCAGCAGATGATAACGATCGTGGATGGTTTCCCATACCGGTGGCGGATAAAAGAGGCGGGTGTAAACGCCTTCATCCGCCTGAGGCTGGTGCCGTAGAGCAGGGTCAGCAGGGGAATGGAGATGGCCCATTGGATCCACAGGTAGACAAAAGGCACCTGCAGCCGGAGAATCAGGGCGATGACTCCCAGAAAAGTGGCCAGGCTCGCCCATGTGGCGGCCATACCCAGGCCGTTGGTCACCGGGCCGATGGAAAATCCCGCCGCATAAAAATCTTCGTCTGACGTGGTTTTCCGGCTTGAAAAATAGCCGACAGCGTAAAAAATAGCAAACAGGACAATGACAACTCCCAGTCCGATCCAGACATTGCTTAATGCATATTCAGCAGGCATGTTGTCATCTCCTTATTTTGGGGGGTTTTCATTTGGGTTGTCGTTTTCCGGGCTCAGGGTGCTGACATATTCTTCCATCTCATCGTCAAACTTGTTGCACACAAGAGTCATTGCCAGACAGATGATGGCAATGCCGAACCATCCCAGCAGGATGGGAACAATATACTGGATGGGAAATCCCCACAGCGTGCCTTGCTGCAGGCCGGGGAACAGTACAAAAATGGATGCGGAATGCCCGGCTAAAAGCAGCAGAACCGAAAACAAAATGGTGATCCTGATTTCTTTTTTGTATATCTTTTCTTTCATTTTGTCCTCCCTTTGGTGATTGAATGGATTCTTTATCTTCCCCACTCAGATTCTCTGAGTTCTATACGCCGGATCTTACCGCTGATGGTCTTGGGCAGTTCATCCACAAATTCAATTTTTCTGGGATACTTATAGGGGGCGGTTGTTTTTTTAACATGGTTCTGGATCTCTTTGATCAGATCGTCGCCGGGTTTGTAGCCGGGGGCCAGGATGACAAACGCCTTTACCACCTCTCCTCTGGTATCATCCGGGCTGGACACCACGGCGGACTCGGCCACCGCCGGATGTTCGATCAAAGCGCTTTCCACCTCAAAGGGGCCGATTCTGTATCCGGATGTGAGGATAACATCATCGGAGCGTCCCACAAACCAGAAATAGCCGTCCTCATCCACATAGGCTCTGTCACCGGTAAGATACCAGCCCGGGATAAAAGAAGAAGCGGTTCTGTCGGGTTCCTTCCAGTATTCCTTGAACAGGCCCACCGGTCTTTCGGGTTCGATCCTGACGGCGATATCTCCTTCTTCATCGGGGCCCAGAATATTGCCCTTGTCATCTATGACATGCAGGTCAATGCCTGGAGTGGGTTTGCCCATGGAGCCGAACCGGGGGGTGATGCAGGGAAAATTTCCGGCCAGAAGAACGGTTTCGGTCTGGCCGTATCCATCTCTGATGGTACATCCGGTGGCTTTTTTCCATACTTCGATGATTTCCGGGTTCAGGGGTTCTCCTGCACCCACACAATGGCGCAGGGTGGGAAAAGTATATCTGGACAGATCCTGGAGTACAAGCATCCGGTAGATGGTGGGGGCCCCGCACATGGTGGTGATGGGATATTTTGCCAAAAGATCCAGGGTCACCTTGGGGTCGAACCGGTCGGTATGGTGGACAAACTGGGCCGCTCCCTGGTTCCAGGGACCGAAATAGCTGGACCAGGCTGCCTTGGCCCAGCCGGTATCTGATACGTTCCAGTGCATGTCATTTTCTTTGAGGTCCAGCCAGTATTTTCCGGTGACCATATGTCCGAAGCCATAGGAATGGGTATGAAGGGCCATTTTGGGAAAACCGGTGGTGCCGGAGGTGAAGTACACCAGACAATTGTCATCTGCTTTTGTTTTTGCCGTTTCAAAATTTTCCGATGCCTGTGCCATGGCATCATCCAGGAACACCCAGTCTTCTCTGGGTTCTGTGATAACGATTTTTGATATGATGGTGTTACACTTGTCTTTGACTTCATCAAAGGTGGCGGCAATGGCCGGATTGGTGATGATACAGGCGGCATCGGATTTGTTTGCCCGAAATTCCAGATCTTTTGCGGTCAACTGCGTGGTTCCGGGTGCGATCATGGCCCCGCACCTGATACAGGCCGTAAAAATGATCCACCATTCGATATTTCTGGGAAGCACCACAATAACAACGTCCCCTTGTTTGATCCCCCGGGAGGTGAGCACATTCGCCATTTTTTTGGAGGCCACGCTGATGTCATGGAATGTTTTTCTAATCTCCATGCCGCTGTCATCTACCCAGAGCATGGCCAGCTTTTCTTTGTCCTGTGCCCATTTGTCAAAGACGTCACCGGCAAAATTATAATATTCCGGAACCTGCCATTTGAACTCTTTGTACTCTTTGTCATAGTCGGTCATGTTGGGTTGTACGGTCATAAGCGTTACCTTTTTCCTTTATAATAGCGTTTATTAAGGTGGGTCGATTGCCTGTGATTCATATAGTAAAGGAAAGCAGGTTCCACAATCGGTCAAAAACCGATTTTGCATGTAGGGTTTTTGCCTGGGATGGGCAGGAGAATCCATTATCGTCTTGTAGGTTATTGCACCTACAGGAGGACGTTTTATCCGCTCAGGGTCTTGATCTGGCCGGTTTTTTCAAAATGGACCGCACACCGCACCAGTTCATTGGCATGTTTCAGATTGAGCTTAGTCTTTATTCTTTCCCGGTAGGTACCGATGGTCTTGATGCTCACAAACAGTTTTTGAGCGATTTCCCGGGAGGAAAAACCGCGGCCGATCATTTTAAACACCTGCAGTTCCCTGTTGGTTAGCTGGTCGGCCGGTGTTTTCGGGGGATTTTCCGATACCCCGGTGATATTGGACAGGATGTGTTCTTTGAGTTTTTCATTCAGGTAGATTTTTCCGCCCAGCACATGGTGAATGGCCGTCACCACAGATTCCATGGCTTCTTGTTTCATGATATATCCTCTGGCACCGGCATGCAGGGCGCGCTGGGCATACAGATATTCATCGTGCATGGACAGCACCAGCACAGGAATATGCTTGTGGTGCTTTTTTACATACCGAACCAGGTCAATGCCATCGGAATTTTGTAATGAGATGTCTGCGATAATCAGATCCGGCAGGATGGATTCGATCTCCTCAATGGCGGATGCCACGTCTTTGGATTCACCGGAAGCGATAAATTCTTCTTCCTGGTTGATCAGTTCGGTGAGCCCTAGTCTGAAAATGGGGTGGTCTTCCACCAGCAGTATTTTTTTTTGTGTGTCCATAAAACATATCGGTTATGTGTTCATCGCTGCAGGCAAATACCATTTTTTGTCCCATTGTGCAATGGTTGCCTTACAAACAGTTGTAGGTGTTTTTGAACAAGCCGTATCCGGTCACCGCATTGAAAGATGCCCTGTTACCGTCTATGGGCGGACATCCGCGGAAGCCTGCAAAGCGCTGACCGGCAGTTTCAGGGTCACACAGGTGCCGGCAGGGCCTGAATCGATATCCAGTGAAGCCCCCATCAGTTTGGCCCGGTAGTTCATGATGCGCAGTCCCATGCCCCGGGTTTCTTCGGATGGGACAATGCCGGTGCCGTTGTCTGTGATGCTGAGAAGGAACAATGTTCTTTCATATTTCATCTCGATGAGTATCCGGTCTGCTTTTCCGTGGCGGATGGCGTTCTGTACCGATTCCTGGGTGATATGGTAGAGATTGATGTTGATCATATCGGAGCCGGCTGGTATTTTTTCATGAAACAAAAGTGTGCATTTCACCCGGTGCACCATCCGGGTGTTGGCGGCCAGTTCCTGTAAAGACGACAACAGGCCGTGCTTGAAATACACCGGACACAGTCCCCGGGCCAGAAGCCGGGTTTTCTGGATGGCCTGCTGTATCAATACGGTGATGTTTTCCGCCAGGTGAACGGCCTCAGGAGATCTCTTTTTGACTTTGGTTTTCAAAACCTTGCTCAACCCTTCCACACCGATGAGGTGGGGGCACAGATCATCATGCAGGTCATTGCCGATTTTCTGGCGTTCTTTTTCTCCGGTCTCCATGATGGCTTTTTCCAGCTGCTTTACCCGGGACACGTCCCGGTGGGTAATCACGGTTCCCAGCGGGTTGCCATGTTTATCCCGGTACACCGATCCCCGCAGGGTCACCTCGATGAGCCGGCCATCTCTGGCCTTGCGGATGGTTTCTGTACGGGGCAGCACCTTGCCTGCAAGAATGGTATGGATACCCTCCATGGTCTCCTTCCAGTGCTCTTCCGGGACGAAATGATCCATTTTTCTGCCTGTGCTTTCTGCCAGTGAATATCCGAACACCCGGGTAAATGCAGGGTTCAAATAGGTAACACACCCATCCATGTCATAGACGATGATGGGGTCTGGTGCTGCCTCCATCACGGACCGGTAGCGTTCTTCACTCTCCTGCAACGCCTCCTGGGCCAGTTTGCGCTCGGCTATCTGGGCTTTGAGGTCCCGGGAGTAGGCCTCCAGTTTTTCCATAAACGAGTTGTAGTAAAAGGTGATCTGTCCCACTTCATCCAAAGAATGGGTCGTGACCATTCTGTTTGAAAATCCGTCCATGATATCTTCGTTGAACCGGTCCATCAGTTTTCGCAAAGGGTCTGTGATGGTGGCGCTTAAAAAAAAGGTAATGGGAATAAAGATCACAAAAGAAACAAGTCCGACCATCAGGATGAAATTTTTGATGGTTTCCAGCGGGAAGAAAAACTCATCCAGAAAAATGGAAGAGGCGACAATCCAGTCATATTCAGGCAGGTGGTTGAAAAACACCAGTTTTTTTCTGGACGGGGTATTGCCGCTGCTCCATGAATGGGTCAATTTTCCATTCTTTTTTTTGAGCATTTCCATAAAAAAGGTATTCTTGTATTCCGGACTGGAAAAAACATTTGTACCGGTAAGTTCCGGATGGATAATGATCTGTCCCTTTGTATCCATCACACAGGCATACCCGGTTTTGCCAAAACGCTGGTCCAGGATGCTTTTTTGAAAATCATTGATATCCATCAGTTCGGAAAACTCTTTTCTGTAGGAGGACACGGTGATCATCCAGTCCCAGGGGCCAAAGTATGCAAGGTATAATGCCTTGGGCCTGGGGGCTTTATCATCCGGATTCTGCCAGTCATATTCAATATACCCCTTTTTTTTCAACACCATCTCCCGGACAAATTCATGGTCGGAAATATCCAGACCTTCCAGCAGTTTTTTGGGATGTTTCACCACCCTGCCTGTCCCGTCCAGAATGCAGATATAGCCGTTGGTTCCGATTTTCTGGGCCAGCATAATATCTGCGGCCAGGTTTTTTGCCTGTGCAGGGGTCAGTGTACCGTTGGCCTCAAGACTGTATAGATGCCGTACAATGTCCAGGTTTTTTTCTGCCGTGGCCCGCAGATAATTTTTAATGGACACGGATGCGGCGGTTTTAACAGTGTTCACCATGGCGGATGTGGCATTATCCAGTTCGTTTTCCATGTTTTTTTCAACGTTCTGCCTGACAATGGAATAGATGGTCAGGCTGGAAAGCCCCATGATCACAAGAAAAGTGAATGAAAAGATGCACAAGATTTTATACCGGATGGGTAAATTTGTAAACAAATGAAGCAGGTTCATGACACTCCTGAAAAAAGATTTTTGTATCTGCAGGTCTGCCCGGGCCGATATTTTTGCCTTTAAAACCCCGGAGGAAACAACCGGGCGGTTTGTTTTTCCAGGCGGTTTCCCAGGGCCAGCTCCGCCATATTCTGCCGGAGCATGTCCAGAATATCATCAACGGATTCATGGATTTCCAGGGCCTCAGGGTGTGCCTGGATTACGGCGAAAAAGGCCTGGACCACGGCCGGGTCAAACAGGGTGCCCACTCCGTGTTTCAATTTGGAAACCGCTGATGACAGGTCTTTGGCCGGTATGCCGGGCCGGCCGGATGTCATGGTTTCAAATACGTCACACACCGCCAGTATCCTTGCTCCCAAAGGAATGTTCTCTCCTTTGATGCCGTCGGGGTATCCGCTGCCGTCAAACCGTTCATGGTGGTGGCGGATTATGGGCGCCATATCATTGAAAAAGGTCAGCGGCAGCAGGATATCCGCCCCCAGGACCGGATGCTGCCGGATCTGTTTCATCTCTCCGGGGGTCAGATGCCCCAGACGTTCCAGTACCGTATCCCGGGTGCCGATTTTTCCGATATCGTGGAGAATGCCGGCATGGAATATGTTTTTGACCATGGTTTCGGTAAGTCCCATCTGCCGGGCTGTCAGCCGGGAAAGTGTTGCCACCCGGCGGGAATGGCCATGGGTAACCCGGTCCCGGGCATCAATGGCCAGGGCGAACCCCTCCACAATTTTTTGGTAGATGTCCATGGTTTTCTGGTCATATCCAATGGCTTTTTCCAGAGCGATGGCCCCCTGCTCCCCTAAAGCAGTCACCAGTTCCAGTTCATGGTCGAAAAGGGTGCGGCTGCCCATGAAATAGACAGCCAGAAGCCCGGTATAGGGGCCGGCAATGTCAAAGAAAAGACCGGTCACAGAATTGATTTTGCGTTTCCCCAGCCTTTCCAGATCCGGTATCCGCTCGTCATTTCTGGCATCGGGAATGACCACACAGTCCTTTTCATGGTGGCCAAAAATGGTCATGAGGGTGGCATAGTCTGTCTGCATCAGACTCTGGTAGTCAAAACCGTGGAAGATTTTTGTTTCAATGCATTCTTTTTGGGTGTTCAACAGCCAGAAAATACTGCCTTTGGCAGCCATAATCCGGGTGATATTTTCCACTATACATGCCAGAATATCTCTGGTATCGCTGTTGGCGTGGATTTTTTTGCTGATGCGGGCAAACAGGGTAAAATACTGATGAAAATCAGGTGTCATTGCTTTCTTCCCGTTTAATTGAAAAAATTCATCCATTTGATGCTGTAGGTGTTGCGCATCTGTTTCTGGAGACGGGTTACCGTGTCCAGCGCTTTTTTCAGCTGTGTTTTTTCCATGCCGCTCAGGGTGGACAGATCCACACAATTGACCGGCAGATCCGGATGTCTGTCCTGTTTCAGGTGGCTGGCAATCTTGAGCCGGTTTAAATGGTAAAAAGCCTCCTGGCAGTGTTCATATGCCTCATATGAAAGAACCCCCTTTTTTTTTAATAACATCATCCGTTCCAGGGTGGCGGGAGCGCTGATGCCGTGGTTCAAAGCCATGATCCGGATACCATTGATAAGATGTGCCAGGCCAGCGGTTTTGATGTTGAAACAGGCCTTGCATTTTTTTGTGCGCCGGGTCCTGATCCTGCCGAAAAAGGTTTTGGGGGAGGCGAAAAGAAAATCATCCCGGGTCAGGTAGTGGCTTACTCCGGGATGGCTTTGGAACAATGCAAACACCTTGTCCCAGAGGCTTTTGGCCATGGGTATATCGCCGTATACCGGCCTGAAATCCAGCAGAATGGTCAGCTGCCGGATATCTTCTGGTTCAGCTGAACCGATCCATCGGTCCAGGGCCTGGTGCCACCGGGTCAACGGCCGCCGCCATTGCGGATTGGTGGCCATGACATCTCCTTTGCACAGGGTGAACCCGAACCGGTCCAGGTCCGTGACCACCTGCTGTGCCAGGTGTGCAAAATAATCGTCCCATGCCTTTTCTTCGGACCGGGGCGGGTCCGCGTAAATCAGGGCATTGTCCTGGTCGGTTCTTACCACCTGTTCCTGCCTGGCATCACTGCCCATGGAAATCCAGCAGAATTTTCCCGGGGGGGAACGCCTGTCCCTGGCGTTGATGGCATCCACGTGAAAACAAATGATCCGGGCGGTGAGGGCATCATGGATGGCGGAAACCGCCTGTAAAATGTCAGCCAGGTCGGTGGGACTGTAGAGCATCAGACGGGTAAAAATGTCCAGCCGTTCCCCCAGCAGGGCAAAATCCGGATAGTCCTGTTCTCTGGTCAGGGTTTTCATGATATCTTGAAAATGACCGGTCAGTTCCGGTGCCAAAGACATATCTCCAACTTTCATGGAATGGCCAGCCTGGTGATTTCAGTATGGGATCCTGTCATCCACACACCATTTTTTGGGTTTCTCTGGCGATTTTAAGCTCTTCATTGGTGGGCACAACCAGGATTGCCACGGCTGCCTCCACAGGGCTGATCTGCCGCAAATTTTTTGTATCAGCCATGTTTTTGTCCGGATCGATCCCAATGCCCAGGTACGTTAAATTGCTGCAGCAGCGCTCCCGGATCTCAGGGGCGTTTTCCCCGATACCTCCGGTGAAAACCAGGGCATCCAGTCCGCCCAGGACTGCGGTATAGGCCCCTATATATTTTTTGATGCGATAGGTGTATACATCCAGGGCCAGACGGGACTGATCATCTCCTTTTGCAGCATTGTCCAGCACAGATCGCATATCATTTTCTCCGCACAGGCCTTTGAGTCCGCTCTCTTTGTTGAGCAGATCATCCATGTCATCAATGGACATGTTCAGGTGCCGGGATAAAAAAAAGGGGATGGCAGGATCGATATCACCGGCGCGGGTTCCCATGACCAGGCCCTCCAGCGGGGTCAAGCCCATTGAGGTGTCCACGCATTGGCCGTTTTTAACGGCTGATGCGCTGGCACCATTGCCCAGGTGCAATGTGATCAGGTGGAGCCGGTCCAGGGGTTTTCCCAGAAAATCTGCTGCCTCTTGCGCCACATAAGAGTGGGAGGTGCCGTGGAACCCGTATCGCCGGACCCGGATTTTTTCATACAATTCATAAGGCAGGGCATACATATAGGCATGTTTTGGCAGGGTCTGATGAAAAGCAGTATCAAATACCGCCACCTGGGGGGCGTGGGGAAAAATGGATTGGGCCACCCGGATGCCGGTCAGGTTGGCAGGATTATGCAGCGGAGCCAGGGGGATGTTTTTTTCTATTTCATCCATCACTTCTTTATCAATGATCCCGGGAGTCTGAAATGTTTCACCGCCATGCACTACCCGGTGGCCCACAGCCGCAATATCGGATGTATCCCTGATCACCCCGTGGTCCCTGTCCATCAGAAGTGCCGTTATGCGCGCCAGGCCTTTGGAATGGTCCATATGGCTTGCACTGATGCATTTTTTTTTCCGGGTGCCATCCTGTGCCATGGTTGTGTGGGTAAGAGATCCTGCATCACTGCCGATGTTTTCGGCAATGCCTGTGGCCAGCACTTTTTCTGTGGCCATGTCAAACAATTGGTACTTGATGGAGGAACTGCCGGTATTGATGACCAGTATTTTCATGTCTGCTCCTTTTCCGCCCTGGCCTGAATGGCTGTTATGGCAATGGTGTTGACCACATCTGATACGAGGCATCCCCGGCTCAGGTCATTGACCGGTTTGTTCAGCCCCTGGAGCACCGGACCGATGGCAACGGCTCCGGCAGACCGCTGCACAGCTTTATAGGTGTTGTTGCCGGTGTTCAGATCGGGAAATATAAACACCGTGGCTTTACCAGCCACAGCACTGCCCGGCATTTTTATGCCGGCCACAATGGGGTCGATGGCAGCATCGTACTGGATGGGGCCTTCTATCTTTATATCAAGCCCCTGGGCAGCAGACAGTTCCCTGGCCAGCCCGGTTGCCTTTCGCACCTTTTCCACGTCAACGCCCTTGCCCGATACCCCTGTGGAATAAGATAACATGGCCACCCGGGGCGCAATATCAAAAATTTGGGCGGTGCGGGCTGAACTGATTGCAATCTGGGCCAGCAGTTCTGCATCCGGGTCGGGATTGATGGCACAATCCCCATACACCAGCACCCGGTCTTTCAGGCACATGAAGAACACACTGGAAACAAAGGAGATCCCGGGCTTGGTTTTGATGATTTCAAATGCCGGCCGGATCGTATCCTGGGTGGTATGCACGGCCCCGGAAACCATACCGTCGGCATCTGCCTTATGGACCATCATGGTGCCGAAAAAATTGGCATCACTCATGACATCTCTGGCTGTTTCCATGGTAATGCCTTTGTGTTTTCGCAAGGCATAATAGGTGTAAACATACGCTTCAAACTGTTCAGATGTCTGTATTTCCAAAATCCTTGCAGCGTCCAGGTTCAAACCCAGCCGGGAGATTTTCTTGCGGATCCGGGCTTTGTTTCCCAACAGGGTCAGGGTCACCACATCACGCCGCAGCAGGATTTCAGCAGCAGCCAAAATGCGGTCATCCTCCGCTTCGGGCAGTACAATGTGCTGTTTTTTACCTTCCCTGGCTTTTTGCAGCAATCCGTATTCAAACATTTTGGGGGTGACCACGATAGTCCGGGAACTGATGATTTTTTGGGCAAGGTCCCGAGAGTTGATGCATGTGTCAAACACTTCCAGTGCCCGGGTGATTTTGCGTTCATTGTCAGGGGAGATATTGGCATGGACCCGGCTCACCATAATGGCTGACGGAAACGTGTCTTTTTCCACGGCAAGAATGGGCACCATGTTGGAAAATCCTTGAATGAGCCGGCAGATCGGTTCTTCGGGTGTGAGGCCTCCGGTGAGCATAATCCCTGAAATATTGGGCATGGTCATGGATGATACGGCGCTCAGACAGGCAACGATGACATCGGACCGGTCTCCCGGAGTAATGACAAGGGTGCCGTGTTCCAGGCGGGGTAAAAAATTGCGCAGCTGCATGGCTGCCACGGTAAAACTGTACACATGCCTGTTGATCTGGTCTTTGCCGTACAGGATGTCAGCGCCCAGAATATGGGCGATTTCTCCCACCGTGGGGTTTCCCAGGCGGATATCGTTGGGTATGGCATAGAGCAGCTGGCCCGGGGCAGGGACCTGTGCCTTTAAACGGGACAGGATCTGCCGGCCCTGGTCCGGCAGGGTCCGGTTCACAACGGTGGCAATGACCTCACAACCTTCCTGGATAAAGGATTTATGGTAGATTTTTATGGATTGAATCACCTCTTCCATGGATTTTTGAAAGGCATTGGCAACCAGCAGAATCGGGCATCCCAGGTTTTTGGCTATCTTGGCGTTGATATCAAATTCAAAGGAAGCGGATGACCCTTCCAGCTCAATTCCTTCACACAATATAAAATCATGGTCGTTTTCCAGCGCCTTGTAGGCTGTGAAAATGCCTTCCATCAGCTCATCCTGTCTGCCCTTGCCGAGGAGATCGCCGGCCTGTTCCAATGTATAGGCAAACATGGCTTCATAAGGAATACCCAGTGTGAAATGGGTGGAAAACAGCTGGATGTCATTATCGGGTCGGTTTTTGTCCGCATCAATGATGGGCCTGAAAAAACCAACTCTGCCAACATTCCGGATCAATAATTCCATAATGCCCAGAGAAATGACGGATTTTCCGCTCCTTGCCTCTGTTGCCGTTATAAACAGATTTTTTGCCATAATGATGTGTAAACCATCCAGTTTTGGGGTTGATTGAAATCCCGGCTGCCTGATTGGCCATGCCTTTATGAAACACTGTCGGGCAGGTAATCTTCCCGCACCGGAGAGAACACCTCGATGGCTACGGCATTTTCCAGAACTTCCGCCCCATGGGGAGTGCTGCCGGGCACACACCAGCTGTCCCCGGGGGCCACATCGAATGTGTCATCACCGATGCTCATCTTCAGCCGGCCGGTCACCAGGTATCCGGTCTGTTCATGGGGGTGGGTGTGGATGGGCAGGGTATGGCCGCCGGCAAGTTTGAACTGGGACAGAAGGGTGTTTTCGCCGTACACCAGGGTTTTGATCTGTATTCCCGGCATGGCCTGCTTGAATCCGTTGTCCTGGGCCTTGTAAAACATGGGATCGTTCCTTTCTATTTTTAAACGGTTTGAACGGCCGGTTTCAATTCGGCCGGGTGATTTTTTCAAGTAATGCCTGGTATGCCTCGCTGAGTTCCACAAATTTGTCATGGCTGCCGCCCTTGTCCGGGTGGTGTTCCCGGGCCAGTTTCCGGAAGCGCCGGGTCAAGGACCGTTTGCCCATGGTGTTAAGTTCCGCTGCGGTGAGATTGAAAATTTCCCTGGCCCTGGACCGGGACACGGCCGGCTTGGGAGCTTGGGGCTGGTGAAAAAATCGGCTGCGGAATCGGAAATCCCGTTCCATCTCTTCCAGGAGAACCGTATCTCCGTAAGAGTGGTCAAAAAACATGGTCGCGTACCGGATCAGATGTTCATGCAGATGCCCGGACCGGTGGAACAGGGTTTTGTTCAAGTGGCACAGCTCCTGGATGAAAAAGGTGTCCACCTTGTTCTGGTCCAGAACATGGGGCATTTTTTTTGCCATAAATCCGTTGAAAAACCGCTGCAGATCAAAGATGGTGTATACATAGGATTTGAGCTCCCGAAGGTTCAGGCGGCTTTCCTGCCGGATGAACCGCTGTTCGATCTCATCTCTGCATTTTCCCTGAAGTTTTCGGAACAGTGCCGGCGGCATGTTCACCAAAGGCCCCTGGTCCATGTTGCCGAATTTGAGAAAGTGGGTCCTGCGCTTGTCAAAGGCATGGGTGGAACGGGCCACTGAAATTTTTTCTTCCCGGGTCATGCGCCGGTAAGTGGATGTTTTGCCGCGTTCTCTGAAATGGGCGGTGGCCTGCCTGATATCAGGCCGGACAAATGGCCAGAGCAGGTCTTCCAGTTCGTCGGGATCAATCGGTTTTGCCTTTTTTGAAATGCGGCGGACAAGCTCCGGGCACACATGCCAGGCATTGCCGCCGGGATAGTCGATCCAGGCCCCGGGCAGCGGCCCGAGGGAGCAGATCTCCCGGAATCCGGAAGCTTCGTTTTTTAGCACCGATTCCCTGAGCAGGTAAGTGGTCTGCCGGTGTTTTATTATTTTTGCCAGATACATGGGGTGTCCATTTCAAACCGGAATGTAAAACTAAGGTGTCCCGGGTTATGTGTGCAGATAGCTGCAATGCATTTGTGTCACATGCCGTCGGCACGGTAAATCGGCACATGGCTTTGATTGGCTGCCGCCAGCAGGCGGTGATCAAGCGTGGCTATGGGCAATCCCTTTTTCATTGCCAGATCCAGGTATGATGCATCATAGCTGGAAAGACCGTGTTTTCTGGCCAGCGCAAAAATTTCCTTGAGCATTCTTTCCGCAGGTTCCTGTTCAACGATTATCGGGAGTTCGGAAAGCAGCGCAATGAAATGGATGCTGCCTGCCTCACTGATCCGCTTTCTTCGCTCAGCCACCAGCAGCACGTTAGAGATCTCCAGCGGCCAGACGGACGGAACGAATCCTGTTGCATTTTCGAGGGTGTCCAGAATATGGTCGGCATATGGGTTCACTTCATCCTTGAAACACCAGGTCATGACAATGGAATTGTCCAGGACAAAATCTTCTCCCATTTACGGCCGTCCCTGTTCAATCATCTCTTTGATGGAAAGCCCTTTAAGACAGTTCTTTTCCCGGAATTTTCGCAATTGGTCAATCACTTTTCCCGGGTCGGTCTTCCGTAAAGAAGAAGGCGGCTGCAAAACAGCTACCGGTACACCATGTTTGGTGATGATGATCCGTTCTCCCTTGATGACACGCTCAAGCAATTTGGGCAGATGGGTTTTTGCTTCATATGCGCCCACGGTTTCCATTGGTTTTCTCCTCAATGATTTGTCTAGTCTTCTCCTAGTCTAAACCACGGTGGGTATCTTGTCAAGCCTGCCTAATATTTACACGGGGTGGGCAGATATTTTTGAAGCAGGTTTTTTTGGGCCCGGGAGCGGGCCGGAAGAACATAGGCCGCACATCGCTTTTCAATTTCCCTGGATACGTTGTCTGCCACACGGCCTTTTTGTGATGCGGGCGGGCCCGCCTGTATCCCGGTTTTATCAAATATGCGGGTAACCCGCTGCTCTTTTCTGTAGAGAGCAGCCGATCCTATGGACAGAAAACTGCCTGTATCAAGGGATTGTCTGAGTTTGTCCTTGAGTTGCGGGTCCATGGAAAGGTCCAGTCCCTGAAGGAGCCGGTTGCAGTGGATCAGCATCTCCTCATCCAGGATCATTTTTGTAAATCCCCCCCCTGCAAAGGATGCCATAAGCCCGGGAGAGCAGAACACTTCATTGACATCGGTCAGAGAAAAAGGGGCCAGCGCGGTCATGCAGGATTCAAAGCCGCTCTGGTAATCATTTTTTCGGCTGTCTGAAAAGCATCCGCAAAGGACACAGTTTATCTTTAAGTGCCTGCACACCTCGTAAAACATGATCTGGGCATAAAGATATTCCGGGCTGCCGTAAGACGGCTGCATGGTTTTCAGATCTGTCATGGTGGAAAAGCAGCTGAGGCTCACATTGGTTCCCGGTTTGAGAAGCTGCACATAAACGATGCCGGCAAGGGAGATGGCCATGTCATGAATGACAGTGCCCAGCAGGCTTTCCGGTCCGGTCATGAAAGTAAGGGTACAAGAAGAGATGGTTATGTCCTGTGCCTCTTCCACCAGTACCTCCAGGTTCATCAGGCATTCTTCGTCATAGGACAAAGGTGCCATGGGACATATGCTCTGTTCCATCACGGGCAGGGTGTCTGCTTGCCTGATCTCCTTGATCAGGTGGATGGCTCTTTTTGCGCTGGTTCGGACATCGCCGTTCCTCGTGTTGGACCGGGTGGCCCGCAGCCCGATGGCCGGCCGCAGGTTTGAATATTTGAGCATCATGGCGATCTGGCCTAAAAACGGGTCCTCACTGTCGTTTCCTTCCGGGTCGGCCACACCGGGATTGGCGGATTCATACAGATCAGATGTTTCCGCCAGCTGGTACATCTTAACGGCATCTGCAATGGTGCCGCGCCTGAACTGCCCGGTGTGGTCATCTTGTATCATGGGGGCATTGCCGAACGGGGAGGCTGCTGCCACTCTTTTTTTTTCTGCCGGTGTTTCGGTGGGTTCCGGCAGGCTGTTCAGGGCCTTTTCCAGAAGAGATGCCGGTATCCGTACCTGTTTTCCGTGGACGGCTGCCCCGTATTTTTTAAACAGGTCCCGGGCCCTGTCTGTTTCAAAAACCACGCCGATGTCAGCCAGAATGTCAGCGGCCTGGTCGGTGATGGATGCGATGGTTTGCCTGTCAAGCAGTGCCGGCATGGTCAGAACCTGTTTTGCCTGTTTTTTTTCGAAAGTCGGATCAGTCATGTTTTTTCCTCTTTGATATTCCATGGAGTTTGTTATATTAAAGAGCAGACCAAAATGCAATCTTGAAAACCATGGGAGGCGATTATGCCCGAAGACAGGCCCGTAAAACTGAAACTGCAGCGTCAGCCGGTAACAGAGGGTGCCGGGGTCCGGCTGCACCGGCTGTTCGGCCATGCTGAAGCCCCGGCCCTTGACCCGTTTCTTCTGCTGGATGATTTCAGGTCTGATGTACCGGCAGACTATCTGAAAGGGTTTCCCTGGCATCCCCACCGGGGCATCGAAACCATTACCTATGTCCTGAAAGGGGATGTGGAACATGGCGACAGTTTGGGGAACCAGGGGACCATCTCGTCCGGGGATGTGCAGTGGATGACCGCCGGCAGCGGGATTATCCACCAGGAGATGCCCAAAGGTGATGTAAACGGGTCTATGCACGGATTCCAGCTGCGGGCCAACCTGCCGGCGGCCCGGAAGATGATCCCCCCGAAATACCGGGATATCACGGCGGACCAGGTGCCGGAAGTTATCCTGAACCGGCAGGTCCGGGTGAAAAATATCGCCGGAAATATCGATGGGGTAAAAGGCCCGGTGGATTGCCATTCTCCATCTATACCCGGTAATCTATTATAAGCCCCATTTGGTTGTGCATATTTTTAATGAGCGAATTTAAACTGCTGTTGGTTATGGGACGGGTAAAACTCTTATTAATTTTTTTATTATTGCCCATTGTAACAACATTCAGGTAGAGGTCATTTTCACTTCCATGCACACAAAGCCTTAAAGGAGAATTGTTGTCTTTGAGGGTTTGGTGGGTATCATTGGCAAGTCTTGTCAGTGCATAATATTTGCCGATAGTCCGTCTTTTGAGGGGCCTTCTGGATTTGTCTCGCAGTCTGGAATTGACAGTTTTCTGATTCCAGGATGGCAATTTCGCATAATGAAATATTTCAGGTACATTTTCCATTGAGACACCTTTGACAGGTAAGATTTTTGGTTTGCTCCAATGGTTTTTTGCTGGCAAACTGTATTACACCGTACTCTGGGTTTGGTTCAGTCTATGTCGCAATATTAATCTGGTGCCGATCTAAGTTTTGTCAAGCTAAAAAAGTTTGGAAATAGAAAGGTATGCAGTAACCAGGCAGGGATTCAGGATAA
The DNA here is from genome assembly GCA_011390635.1 of Desulfotignum sp. Classification (GTDB taxonomy): domain Bacteria; phylum Desulfobacterota; class Desulfobacteria; order Desulfobacterales; family Desulfobacteraceae; genus Desulfotignum. The sequence continues at coordinate 86,809 of JAABSA010000012.1, forward strand.
GGAAAGTTTCTATGGCATGGAACCTGTAATATGAAACAGCAGGACCCCATGATCGGATCGGGGGCCGCCAATGGTCATGCTGCGGTTGTTTTTCAGAAGTATCCGGGTTTGAAAGACGGATGCTCCCTTTTGCAGGATCTGGATGTCATACTGGATTCTGCCGCCCTGGCTCCCGGTGGGGGTCAACTGCAGGGTCCGCTGATCAGGCAGGCGGATACGGCCCTGCTGCTGGAATGCCAAAGACAGGGTCCGGTCCTGCAGCAACGTGTATTCGGTATATTTGAATACTGATTCCAGTTCAGGAACGATCTGCCGCAGTGCCGGGTCAACAGACCGGGACCGGGTGGATGCCTGGATCACCTTGACGGCAGTCATTGCCCTGTCCTGTGCAAAGGCGGTCTGTGCCGGGCAGCAGTAGCAGATAATTCCGGCGGCAATGGTGGCAAACAGGATCAAACTGATAAATCGGATCATACCCCTTCCTTTCATGGTCAGGTCTCTGAATACCAGATAATGGTATGGTGGGTGTCGGGTGTTTCAAGAATCATGACAGCAGTATAATCGGTATTGATGGATGTGACAATAGCACTGGGGCCGGATATTGCTGTTCCCTCATGTTTCAGGGAATACACACTTATAAAAAACAGGGTTGCAATGGATGCGGCCGCAGCCAGAAAAAGCCGGACCGGCTTGTTAAAAAACCTGCCGGTCCAGGGTCTGGCCGTTTTTTTACCTGCTTTTTTCATTGTCCTGTATAGAGGGGCTGGATCGATAACCACTCCTGGCAGTTCAGCCAGTTCCTTGAACGATTGGGTGACATCACGGAACTGTGCGGCAAGATCACGGCAGGCCGGACAGGTGTCCAGGTGCTGCCGGATCTGCCGGAGCTGATGCCGGGGAAGTTCACTGTCGATATACCGGCTGATCTGTTTTTTTGTGTATCTGCCGCATGTTTTTGTCATACCGGGTTCTCCTGTGGATCTTTTGCTTTCAAGGCACGGGTTACCTGTTTTCTGGCGTGGTACAGCCGTGAGGCCACTGTGCCTTTCCGGATATGGAGGAAATCGGCAATCTCTTCGTAGGAAAGCCCTTCCAGTGCGTACAGCACAAAAACGACCCGTGTTTTTTCCGGAAGATCCTTGACAGCATCCATGAGCCGGTTCCTGAACTGTTTTTCCCGCATCAGCATTTCCGGTGTATCCATCTGGGTGTTTTCCCTTGAAAGGATGCTCTCATTTTCAACAGAGATGGGATCATGGTGCCACCGGAACCGCCGTTTCCATTTGCGTTTCCAGTTGAGACAGTGGTTGACCGTGATTTTTCTCAGCCAGGTGTAAAGCATGGCATCCTGCCGGAATGAATGAATCTGCCGGAATACGGTGGTGAAGACATCCTGAACAATTTCCCGGCTTTCCTCCGGGTCCAGGGTGATACCGTACGCCACCTTGAGCAAGCGTTTTTGAAACGTGTTCACCAGAATATCAAAGGCCTGTTTTTGCCCCTGTTTGAGCTGTTCCACCAGGTACTGTTCATCCTTGACCCTGTCTGCGCCCGCATCTGTGATCACAGCAGCCTTTTGCCTGTTGCAGCCGGATTAATACCGGACCCACACCCGTATTTCTTTCCAATATCCATCCTGTATCCTGAATTTTTCATGCCGGCCGTTGTTCCATTTCCCATTCCGTTTGTGGTGGCCAGGATTTCTTCGGTAGTCATAGACCGGTTCCACCCAGATCTTTTCGATTTTCCAGCGCCCGGCAGGCCGCTGGGCATACCGGCGGGTATCACGGCATTGGGATCTGGGCTCATAGGCCGGCGGTCCCGGATGCCGGTGATATCCCCTGTATCCGGAAGGTTGATTCAGGCCCTGGTAAATGGCTGTTCCCAGTACGGCAGCCCCGACCCCCAGCAGAAATCCTTCCCTTGTTTTCCTGTCTGCAAAGGCAGGTGCCGTGGACAGGCTGATAAACGCCACAACCGCAGTCATTATCGAAATCATCTGTTTCATTTTTTTGTTCTCCATTTTTCAAGTTACGCGTTATTCCCTTTTGGGTTGAAATAACTTTTTGTCTGTCTTTACCAGGGGGGACACCGTAAAAAGAAAAATGTTCATGCTTTTTTGCAGTTTTTATGAGTTACTGTATGAGTTACTGAAGGTCAGCCTTTGAAAAAAAAGAGATAATCACCTGTCTAAAACTATCCATATCCTTTTGGGATAATTCCCCCAGTTTCCTGACAATGATCGTTTTGTCAATTGTGGCAAGCTTCATTCGTATCAAAGAGGGTTTCGGTAAACCTGCCTGTTTCCATCCCCGGATATGATAATCACCTGGTTTTGATTTCACAGCCATATTGCTGGTAATGAACGCAATAATCACATCAATACCTGAATTGTATTTATCCGGAGAAATGATCAGGGCGGGACGCTTTTTGGATGCTGACAAATCAGTGAATGGAAATGGGACAAGAACAATGTCCCATTGATTACAGGTCGTTGTAGATTTCATCTTCCTGATTATCCCATTCAGAAAAAGAAAATTCAGACATTTTCATCAGTTCTTTAAGGTTTTCCCGATCAGATAAATGGATCAACACCTCTTTGTTTTCATCAATGTAGGTTTCAATCAGCTCTGCAATGATTCCCCCCATTGATTTTCCTTCAATGGATGCAATGATTTTCAGGGCCTGTTTTTTCTGATCATCTATCCGGACACTCATGACGCTCATATCACATTCCTTTTTGTAGTATTTACTACACAATTTTAAAACCTTCCATTGCTGTTGTCAACAATGAAACCGGCATCGCTGAGATTTGGAATGGAATTTTGTTTGACAGATCCTGTTTTTTTGGTTTATTCCTGCATAGTTTCGGAGGTGACATGGTATGGCTGTGCAGAATCGATTGTATAATGGAAAATTAACTTTGTCCGCCGGTCTGCTGCTTTTGCTGGTCTGTGCCATCTGGGGCGGCAATGCGGTCAGCATTAAATTCAGCAACCAGGGAATACCTCCGCTGCTGGCGGCAACTGTCCGGTCCGTGGCAGCCGGGTTTCTGGTGCTGCTCTGGGCAAAATTCAAGGGACAGGGGGTTCTTTTTCCCAAAGGCGCCCGAAGGCATGGTCTGATAATCGGTCTGCTGTTCGGGCTAGATTTTCTTTTATTATACTGGAGCGTTTCCTTTACAACCGCTTCCAGGGCCACCATTTTTTTGTATTCCCACCCTTTCTGGGTGGCTCTGGGGGCGCATTTTTTTGTTGACCAGGACCGGCTGCGCCCCGGAAAAGTGGCAGGGCTGATACTGGCTTTTGCCGGGCTGTGGATTGTTTTCAGGATCAAATCCCCCATGCTGCCGGAAAACAACTGGATCGGCGACGTGATGTCCCTGGCCGCAGCTGTTTTCTGGGCAGCCACAACCTTGTATATCAAACGCATCAGCCAGACGGTGACCCTCAATCATTACCAGACCCTGTTTTCGCAACTGATATTTGCCATTCCGGTTCTGCTGGCAGGATCACTTGTGTTTGAACATGATTATACCATTGTTCTGTCTGCCAATGTGTTGTGGGCAATGGCATATCAGATTTTTGTAGTCGCTTTTTTCAGTTATACTCTCTGGTTCTGGATGATCCACAATTTTGCGGTCAGCGGTCTGACCGCATTCACCTTTCTTGCGCCGCTGTTCGGCGTCATTTTCGGTGCGGTGATTTTGTCTGAACCAGTAGGTATGATGGTTTGGTTCGGCCTGGCCCTTGTCTGCACAGGTATTTATCTTGTGAACAGATCTCCGAAGGGCGGGCTGTCCGGATGATTTTGAAAGGATGAAGCACAGAATTCTGTCTTAAAACCAATATATTCAGAGGAGCTGCAATGCAAATACCTGAAACAGGGCGAACCCGCGATGAGATTTTTGAAGCGCTGGGCCGGTATAGAAAAAATGATATGGACTGGCAGTCGGGCAGGGCGTTCGGCTATATTTTTGATCCGGGGCAGGAGATTCTGTCCTTTGCCAAGGAGGTTTACAACCTTTTTTTAAGTGAGAATGCCCTCGATTTTACGGTGTATCCCAGTCTTTTGCAGATCGAAAACGACCTGGTTTCTATGATGAGAAAACACCTCCAGGGTGGAAAAAAGGTGGTGGGAAATTTTACCAGCGGGGGCACAGAGAGTATCCTGCTGGCGGTGAAAGCAGCCCGGGATTACTTTCGGAAAAAACGCCCCGAGATTACGGTACCGGAAATGGTTGTTCCCACTACGGCACATGCAGCGTTTCATAAAGCAGCTCACTATTTCGGTATCAAAACCGTTACCGTTTCCGTGGATTCCAAAACCTTTAAGGCCGATCCTGACCGAATGGCAGCACATATCACCGAAAACACGATTTTTATGGCAGGATCCGCACCTTCTTATACCCAGGGCGTGATCGATCCCATTGCCGAGCTTGCCCGGACCGCACAAAAACACGGCATCTGGTTCCACACGGACGCCTGCATGGGCGGATTTCTGCTCCCCTATTTCAAAAGACTGGGCCGGGATGTCCCCGGGTTTGACTTTTCCCTGGAAGGGGTATCCTCCATATCGGTTGATCTTCACAAATATGCCTATGCCCCCAAAGGCGCGTCAATGATCCTGTACCGCAATCCTGAGCTGCGGGCCTGCCAGATGTTTGCCTTCACCCGGTGGCTCGGTTACACCATGATCAATCCCACGGTCCAGAGCACCAAGAGCGGGGGCCCCATGGCAGCGGCCTGGGCGGTTCTCAACTATGTGGGGGACAGGCAGTACCTTGCATTCGCAGAAAAACAGCTTTTTGCAGTGGAAGCGATAAAAAAGGCAATTGCATCGATACCCGAACTGTATCTTCTGGCTGAACCGGACATGACCCTGCTTTCATTCGGCTCCGACAGCGTCAATGTTTTCCATATCATCGATGAAATGAATCTCAAAGGGTGGTATATCCAGCCCTCTCTTTCATTTGACGGTGTGCCGGCCAATATTCATCTGACTGTCACCCTTTCCAATGCAGCCCATACAGCCCGGTTTGCCGCGGACCTGAAGCAGGGTGTGGCTGATGCAAAAAAACTGCCCTCCGGAGAGCTGCTGCCCCATGTCAAGCAGATCATGGAAAAAGAGGGAGAGGCAATCCTGGACGATCCTTTGCCCCTGTTTGCACTGGCCGGCATAAAGGGCGGGCTTATGCCGGAAAGGATGGCGCCGGTTAATGAGGTGCTTGATGCCCTGCCTCCCTTGTGGCGGGAGAACATTCTGCTGCAAGTGACCAACGCGTTCTTTCATCCGGAAAACTGATAAACGAATCGCAAGGAGAAATGAAAAATGGCCCCCCCGTTTCCCTTTGAACCGCTGCTGATTTTCGGGTTTCTCTCGCTGATGCTCCTTTTCGGGCTTTTGCTGCGGGCCTTTATTCCCTTTTTCCAGAGATTTCTTTTTCCGGCAAGCCTGATCGGCGGCCTGGCTGGATTTGGGATGATCAACACCGGGTTTTTTCCCATGGATACGGAAATGGTGAAGGCGTTTGCCTATCATTTTTTCAACATCTCTTTTATATCCGTGGGCCTGACCCCGCCTGATCCGGATACCGGCAGCAAGAAAACAGGCAGGACCCTGTTCAAAGGGTCGGTCTGGATGGCCCTGGTCCAGGGGGCGACCTTCCCCATGCAGGCTGTTATCGGCACGTTCATCGTTTTTCTCTTTGTCACCGGCGGACAGCCCCTGTTTGAAACTTTTGGGTTTCTGCTCCCCTTAGGCTTTAACGAAGGCCCGGGTCAGGCCCTGTCTTTTGGCAGGGTGTGGGAGACAGCCGGTTTTGCAGATGCCGCCACCATCGGGCTCACCTTTGCCACGCTGGGCTATTTTTTCTCCTTTTTTGTCGGGGTGCCCATGGCCAACCGCGGCCTGAAAAAGAAAAATTATGTCCGGGAAAAACTGCCGGAATTTTTTTCACGGGGGATTCTGCCCAGGAACCAGACTCCGCCTTCGGCGGGCGGCATGACCACCCACAGTGCCAACCTGGACAGTCTGGCATTCCAGTTTTCCCAGGTGGGGGTGGTCTATCTGGTCACCTATCTTTTCCTTGTTTTCACCACCCGCATCTTCTCCCCGGACGTCGCCGGTATGCTGTGGGGGTTTTTCTTTTTGTTCGGGCTGGTGTTTGCCGTCATCCTCCGCAGCCTGGCCGCCCGGACCCCTTTTTCCCGCCTGATGAATCCGCCCTTCCAGCGGCGGATCACTGGGTTTTCCGTGGACTATCTCATTGTCGCCACGGGCTGCGGCATTGAACTGCTCGTGCTCCGGACATATGTGGCCCCGCTTTTTGCGATCGCGCTGGCAGGCGGTGTCCTGACCACACTGCTGGTGTGGATGCTGGGCAGACAGCTGTCAGAGTATTCCCTGGAGCGGGCCGTGGCCATCTACGGCGTGGTGACGGGCACGGTGGCCTGCGGGCTGATGCTGCTCCGCATTGTGGACCCGGAGTTCAAGACCCCGGTGGCCAGGGAACTTGGGTTCATGAATATTTTTGCCGTTCCCGTGGTGGGGGGCCTGACAGCCCTGCTGAACGCACCTTTCTGGTGGGACTGGAGCACCTTTGTCACCACCCTTGTGTTTGCCGGCATCCTCTTTGCAGCCCTGGTGCTTCTTTTGAACAGAAAATTATGGCATAATCTGTAAAAATGGATTTCGTGCTTTCAGACACGCTGTTGATGGCCGGTATCGTGTTTTTTTCATATACGGCCCAGAGCATCTCCGGTTTCGGCAGCACCGTGATCGCCGTTACCCTGGGCGCCCATTTTTTCCCACTCCACCTGCTGATCCCTTCGCTGGTATTTCTGGACCTGCTGCTGAACGGGTATCTCACAGCCCGGTACGCCGGGCATGTCCGGCAAAGAATCCTCTGGGTCCAGATCATTCCGTTCATGGCAGCAGGAGTGGCCGCCGGACTTCTTTTGTTCGACATACTGGCAGGACCGGTACTAAAAAAGATCCTGGGGCTTTTCGTGATGGTGATTTCCGCCAGGGAAGTGGTGTCCCTTTTCACATCTTCTCAAAAAACGGTGCACCCAATTGTGCAGAAACTTTTCTTTACCCTGGCCGGTGTGATTCACGGCCTGTATGCCTCCGGAGGTCCTTTGGTCGTTTATGCGGCAAGCCGCCTGCCCCTTGACAAGACCGGTTTCCGGGCTGTGCTCACAGCATTATGGAGCATTTTGAGTGTCCTCATGACCCTCTTTTTTATTCTTAACGGTCAGTGGACAGGGGAGACCGCGCGGCTGACCCTGATCCTTCTCCCGGGTGTGGCCGCCGGACTGATTGCCGGTGAGATGCTCCACAAAAGACTGACGGAAAGGCATTTCCGCTTCTTTGTTTATATCGTCCTCTTTGCCGCCGGTGCCACACTTGTGTAGCAAAAAATTGTCTGAGTCCCTGCATTCCGGTCCTGTCTGGAAGACATTTTTGACATTGCCGCCGGCCACAGAACCCTGGATCTTTTCAAAAAGATGCGGCAGTGAAAAAGGCAGAGGGTTTGAAAAATTTTTTTAAAAACAGGTGGCGCAAATTCCCCGGAAATGGCAGGATGGCTCCCAACGTTCTGGAAGGCGGAACGATGACATGGCTCATCATTGTAAGGAGATTTCATCATGACGGATTTCTTGAAACACCATTACAATTTTTCGGATTTTCTTTATTATATCATGCTTCTGGCCATCCCTGTGGTCACAGCCGTCGTTGCGGTACTGGAGCAGTCCGGCGTTGGTGCTGTGATTGTTTTCCTGCTGGTGGCAGGCGCCTGCATACCAATAATGCTCCGGTTTTTCTGCACCCACTGCCCGCACTACTGCAGGGATGAAAAACACCTGAAATGCATCTTTTTCTGGGGGCTGCCCAAGTTCTTTGAACCCCGGCCCGGGCCGCTCAGCATCATGGAAAAAACGCTGTCAGTCACAGCCCCGGCCTTGCTGCTCCTATATCCGGTTTACTGGCTGTTCCAGACACCAGGGCTCCTGATAATTTATCTGCTGTCCGTGATTGTGTTCGGCGCAACGGTTCGCCGGAACGAGTGTCCCCGCTGTATCTATAGCGACTGCCCGGCCAATATTGCCGGCCGTTATCCGGGAAATTAATGCCTCCCGGAGAAGAAATGACCGGGATGGTCTCCACGCCGCCGGCGGCTGCTTT
>JAABSA010000012.1:95097-95375 GCA_011390635.1 Desulfotignum sp.
CTTCAATGGTTGACCCATAGGGTCTGAATCTTTCCGGGACCTGGCCGTTTTTTATCTGGTCCCCTATGGTTTTTCCGGTCATGGCAGCGGCCATGGATGCCCGGCACAAACCGATCCCAAGAATATGGCCATCCCCGTAAGCAAGACCTTTGAACACTTGGTCCTCACTGGCAAACCCGCCGGTCATCACCATTGCCGGCAGGCGGCATCCTTCGGTCTGCAGTTTTTTACAAATGCGGACCACGGCATCTTCAAGGCAGATGGTGGGCAATGACCAT
>JAABSA010000013.1:0-35629 GCA_011390635.1 Desulfotignum sp.
CAGAAATTCAGACAGCAAAAGCCCCCTGAACAAAGTACCCGGACGTCTGGCAAACCATTTGTGAACAGCGATAACAGGCCGGTAATTCTGCTGAATCTGTTTTTCACGAAGCGCCAGATCAGCGATAAAAGCAATGTCAAAATTGTTTTCTATCATAAAAAATCTTTCACCGCTGCCATCCGCTGAACCGGTGTAGGTGAGAATTTGTTTGTCTTTCCGTTTTTTTCCACATATTTGCCAAAAGGGTTACCTCTTTCCATTCTGAATCTTTGTGATCGGATGCTGCATTATATGTCACAATCTGTCTGCTTTGTATACACATAATGGGGGGGTATCCCCCCTCGTGGAAACGCTATTTTTTTTCTTTCAGAAACCGACCCTTGCTGAACCACCTGGATCTCTTTATTGGATTTTTACGCCCTGGCATTTCAGAGCGGGCTGGACCTTTTTGATATCCACCTTTCGGCAGGTGGTGCCGGTTTTGACGGCCAGGGCCGCAGCCATGCCGGCACCCGCCACCACCACGTCTGTCTCGATCAATACCGGGGTTTTCCGGGCCGTTTCATAGATGAATGCGGTGTTCATGCGGTCATATTCTTATAATTTATATGATGTGTGTCAATGGAAAGGTTCATCAGAAAAAACTATTCCTGGACATATGCAAAAAATGAATTCATCAAAGCAATAATCGCATAAAAATGCCAAAAGTGATATACACCTGAACCAATGCAGTTGAAGAATTTAAGATACTAATGATTTACCGTACCCATAAATATTGATACTGGAGTTCGAACATGACCTTTACTATAGACGGAAAACAGGTTCTTGCGGCACTGGACCGTTACCTGGCAGAAAGCCGGCAGGCCGGAAAACCGGTCATCCATCAGGAAACCATAGAGACGATTCACGGGCAGCTGGATCTGGCATCAGTCTTCCGGGAAGGGGGATTGTCAGGCAGCCGGCTGGACCGGTTTTTGTCAGCCTACCTGGACAACACCACCAGGCTGCACCACCCGGGATTCATGGCCCACCAGGTGGGATGTCCCCACCCGTCTGCCGCCCTTGGGTCCCTGATTGACGGTGCCACCAACAATGCCATGGCCATCTATGAAATGGGACCGGCGGCCGCAGCCATCGAATTTTTCATGATCAACCAGCTGCTGGAACGGATCGGATGGGACCTCATGCCCCTTGAAACCACCCGGCGACTGACCTATGACCATGGGGCAGGAGTGTTGACCCACGGCGGGTCTCTGGCCAACATGACCGCCCTGATGGCTGCCAGAAACCACATGGATCCGGCCATCCGGGAAAACGGTTGCACCGGGGGGCTAACCATCATGGCACCGGACAGCTGCCACTATTCGGTTACCAAGACGGCCGGTATTCTGGGTATCGGCGAAAAAAATGTGTTTCTCCTTCCCACTGACCGACTGGGGCGGATCCGGCCGGACCAGGCCGTCCGGTCTATTGAAACGGCCAGAGAAAGGGGGCTTGTCATTGCAGCTCTCATTGCCAATGCCTGCGCCACGGGCACCGGCCTGTTCGATCCCATTGATGCCATTGCCGATATCTGCCAGGCACACAAGATCTGGTTTCATGTGGACGGGGCCCATGGCGGGAGCCTTTTGTTTTCAAAAAAATACCGGCATCTCCTCACAGGCATCAGTAAAGCGGATTCCATGATCCTGGATGCCCATAAAATGCTCAGGACCCCCACGGTTTGCGCGGCCCTGCTCATGAAACAGGCATCCTGCCTGGATCACGCATTTGAGCATACCGCAGGATACCTGTTCCATGAAAAGCAGCAGCCCGGGTTTGATTTCATCGGCCAGACCCTGGAGTGCACCAAGGCAGGTCTGGGCCTGCGGTTTTTCATGGCCTTTGCCGCCTTAGGGGAAACCGGCATGGCCGGCTACATCGACACCTGCATTGACCTGACCCGGTCGGCCCATGCATTCCTCGCCTCTCAGACGGATTTTGACACCCCTTATCCGCCTGAAACCAATATTTTGTGTTTCCGCTACCAGGGCAGCGATCAGGACCAGCTGGCCATACGGGACCGGCTCATCCATCAGGGGGCGTTTTATCTGTCTTCCACCACCATCGAAGGTCAGCGGTATCTGCGCATGGTCATCATGAGCCCGGCCACCAGCCTGAACGATATTGAAAATCTGGTTGCTGCCATCCGCAGGGTTGCAAATAATTTTTGACCTGCCGGTTGCGGTTGTGTATACTGATCCATAACTTTGGGCCTCCACCACATGTTGTAAATTTTTCCGCGGAACCTGTACTGTTTTTATCTTAACTCTTTCAACGGTTTTTCAACACCGGTCAATATGTAAGGGAAAGGAGCAGGTATGAAGGATCAGTCTTCCGAGGTTTTTCTTCAGAGATCCCGTGTTTTCAGCGCCATCAGAAAAATCGCCTTTGTGATATTCGCTTTGTTTTTGCTTTATGCACTGGCTGCTGTGGTGTATTCCACCCAGGTGATTTACAAGGTCAAGCTCAACCATGCCGTGATTCTGGAAAAATTCGGCGGCCAGCGGGATGCGGTCACCGATGTGGGCTGGCATTTCCGGCTGCCGTTTTTCACCCGGCTGGAATCCCAGGTCACCCTGATGAATCAGAAAATGTATCTGGGGGGATCATCCGGTCCCATCAAAATCATTTCCCAGGAAAATGTGGCCTTGTGGGCCTCTGCCCTGATGACCTACAGAATAAAAGACCTCAAGGTATGGGGCATTGACAACCTGTCCCCTGAAATCCTGCTCCAGGGGGATTTTGACGGCATTGCAAAAGACATTCTCCAGGGCGAGCAGGTGAACAAATTGATCAGTGACAGAGAAACCATCAAGGAAGCCATTTTTCAGGCCCTGAAAAAAAGGCCTATCAACAAGAACGGTCCCACGCTGGAAGAAAAATACGGTATTTCCGTGATCAGTTTTGTGCTCAATGAAACCCGGTTCGGCGAGAAACTGGTGGAAGCCACAGAGGAAAAAAAGCGGCGACAGCTTATCGCGGAGGCGGAAAACTATGCTGCTGATCAGGAAGCAGACCGGATCCGAAAACTTTACAAAGCATACCTTGAAGGCATTCAATCCCTCCACCTGGCCCTGGGCGGTGACAGATCCGCTGCGGTCAGCCCGGCGCTTTTGGACTTTTTATCCCAGCAGAAATGGGCGGATGCCTATGAAAAAAACCAGACCGACCAGAAAACCTTTGTACTCCACGGCAAAGGTGCGGCACCGGCCCTGACACTGCCGGAAGACAGGGATAACAAGTCTGACCCTGATCCGTCCGGCCAGTTAATACCATAAGCGGCACCAATTTTTGGGGAGAAACGGCCATGGCCAAAAGAACCACCAAAGAAAAAATCTATATCACCCTGCCCGAAGAAACCATCCAGCAGATCGAATCTTTGGTGACCACATGGACCTATGACACAAAGGTGTTTGTCAGGTCCCGGCTCAACCAGTATAAACCGCCCCATCCCATGATTTCCAGCGCCAAAGAATGGTTTCACCTGGTATTTTTCATGCGGCGGAAAAAGAAAAAAATGGCGGTTCTCAATAACCCGAAAGTATTGACCGACTGGAAAAAGCGGTTTTTATATTCCGGTGAAACCAACCCGGGCGCATCCTGGAACCGGGTCATTGAAAAAGAATTGACAAAGCAGGAATACCATTACCTGATCGCTGTTCTGGACCGGGAACTCACCGATCTCCATGTGCCTGTGGAACTGGAAAAGACCTTTGAAAAAATTTACCGGGCCCATATCCGCAAGGAGTATATTGAGGATCCGGATATTCCCAAGGCCCCCATCGTTATCGTCGAAGGTACTTCAGGCAGCGGCAAAAGCGCCACTGTAAGGGAAACCCTGGAAAAGGTGATATTCAGAAACGAGGTGATCCCCACCGTGGACTGGAAGCAGAAAAAAGAAGAAATTTTGGCCGGCCACAGCCTGTTCACCAACCTGGAAGATGTGGACCCGGACTTTGCTGTAAAAATCGCCATAAAGAAAAAACAGCATTTTTACCGCCGCCTGGCCGTGATCCCCGTTCTGCGGCGCATCTTCAAACGCAGGATAATGGAAAATCTCACCCGGTTTGAAGAGCGGGGCATTGAAGTGGATGCCTCGGTCATCACCCCCAATGATTACCAGACCGCTTTGTCAGGAGAACCCGGCAACTACTTCAAGCGGGCCATGGGAAGCCCCAAAGTAACCTGTATCCGCCATATCGAAGAAGCACATTCCGCTTTTGGCAAATCTGAAACCGGCCCGGGCATGGGCGGCGGGGCTGAAAAACAGCAGCGAACCCTGATTGATACCTCCAATATCGTCCTGGATGAAATCATTGACGGCCGGCGGGACTGTTTTGTCATTGCCACCACAGACCAGACCCATCGGTTTGATTCAGCCATATACCGGCGGTTTGTGGAAAAAGGGGTGATCATCGACATATCCAAATTCTGGATGAACCGGGAAAATTTAAAAAAAATCATTTTCCTGGAAATCAGGCGGCACCAGATTCCCACCCATTATGATGTCGATTCAGAAGGACTGGACAAAGCTGCAGACAAAATCTACAGCATATTCAAGGAAAGAAGCCTGAAAATAAGCCCGGCGTATGTGAGAAAACTCATTGAATCCATCATCCATATCCGGGGGGATTTTGTCGTTGATTTCTTACAGAACAGCATACTGGTCCGGTCGGCATTTGAGCTGGTGGCCAAAAATGTGTATGGAGAACTCTACGGCAAGGTTGTGGATCACATGGACAGAGATGTTCTCTGGGACGAATATGTGGGAGATATCAAGGATAAATTCTCGGAGATGGCCAACAACTGCTTCCATTACGGGGTCAGCGAAGACAAGGGCGTGGTGCTCACCGGCCCCCCGGGCAGCGGTAAAAGCTTTCTGGCGAGAACCTGGCTTTCCTCCAATGCCAACGTCCATGATATCGCCACTTCCCCGTCTGCCCTCCAGGACCCCACCAGCCCTGTTCACGGTACTGTATCCAATCTGGAAAAGGTTTATGATATCGCGAAAATGATCGCTCCCACCGTGATCTTCTTTGATGAAGGTGATGCCCTGGCCCCCAAGCGGAGCGCCACCGGGGGACAGCCGTCGGATGTGCTCACCAATAAATTTCTCAACATTATTGACGGGGAAGTCCCTTTGAACAAAGTGTTCACAGTGCTGACCACAAACCGGCTGGACATTCTTGATCCGGCCCTGATCCGGTCCAAACGGCTTAAAACCCTTGAAATATCAGGTCATATGCGGCAAAAAGATATTTTTGATATCATTTCAAAACAATTTGAAAACATGCCCCACCGCAGGGAAGTGGGTGTGGAAAAAATTATCGAAACCGCCCAGGGCCTTTGCAATACCCCGGCGGATTACACCTCTTTTACCCAAAAAGCCATTGCTTTATGCACCACGGAATTCAAGGTGCTGGTCAAACTGCGGCAGCTGGTCAGATCCACGGAAGGGGAAAAATATGAATTCATCAAATTGAATTTTAAAACCATCCTGGGTATCCTGGATACGGTAAAAGCCGCCCCTCTGATAAAATCCGCCATAAAAAATGATTTGAAAAATTTTGGAAGCCAGTATGAAAAAATTTTGGAAAATGTGGCCCATATCACCAGTGAAAAAGACTATCCCCTGGTGGAGACCCACCTGGAATCAGCCCGGCGGGAAATTTCCCAGAGCCCTGTGCGCAAAGGCTCTGTCCAGCTCAATGAATTCCTTGAAACCGAATTGAGCAAAGAACCCCAGGTAGGATTCATCATCGGGGTCGGGGCCAATGACCTCACCGGTATGCTGCTGCCCATTGCCACCAGCCTCACCGGCCGGGTGGAAAATTCTCCCATTATTGTGACGGGCGCGGTGTCATCATCGGCCCCCAATGCGGCCCAGCTGGACATGGCGGTCCAGATGACCCGCCAGTCTGCCCAGGAAGCGTTGACCATGGTGAAGAACTATATCCAGGAGCTGTCCCCTGATATCAGTATCCCCTGGGTGTTCGGGGATTTTTTAAAACGGTATTCCCTGCACCACCAGCTGTTGTCCGCCTCCTACAGCGTGGGTGGTCCGTCTGCCGGATATGCACTGGCATTGAACACCTTGTCAGCCTTGTTGCGGATCCCTTTGTGTATTGATTTCGGGATCACCGGCGCCCCCTGGACCAAGGGTATCCGAAAAGATGAAGTGGGAGGATCCGTCATCATCGGCGGTCACCGGAAAAAAACGGAAAAAGTTCTTTTGTACCTGCGGCGCATGTATATGCCCCTGCAAAACTACAAGGACCTGGAACCTGAATTTCTCATGGGATACTGGCAGCGGCAAAAAGATATCATTGCCGTGACCCATTTTGCCGATCTCATGCCCGAGGTCCTGTTTTTAGACAAGGCCCACAATGATATGCGCGAAGAACTGATTGAAAAACGCATCGCATACAAAAAAGAAAAATACTATGCTGCCCGCAAGACTTCCTCTTTGAAAAAAGAGATTATCCATACCAAATTGTTGATGCGCAGGCGGGCGGAAACAGAAATCCTGCAGCGGGTCGATGCCATCCGTCTGTACCTGGAAGATCCGGATCGCAAAAGATATATCTCCCATGAAAAGATCTTCACAACCTATATGACAGAATCAGATTGATCCTTGCGCAGGGCAACGGGTTTACCGATAATTTCCGACCAGACCACAGCCTGGCGAAGGCTGGGCCGTCTGCCATAGGGATGAATGGTTGGCGGGGGCACCTCCTGCTTTTGGCTCGCTTTTTCCGATGCCGCAATGGTATCGGGCTGCTTCCGGGGAATGCTTTTGGCAACGGTTTCAGATGATATGGTATCCTGCTCCATCGGAGAGGATGGTTCCTGGTCTGTCAGGCCCTCTTCTGCCAGTTCATCCCAGAAGCTTGGATCATCTGCATCGTCATTGTCTGTCTGCTGCCTGGTCTGCTGCTGTCTGGCCTGTCTTTCCAGCTCCTGTAAAGATTCCTGTATCTGATCCCTGATTTTTTGGAAAAAGGAAAACAACGGGTTTCGGGACTGTTTTTTCTGAATCCCGGGCTTTTTTTTCGTTTTCGATTTCAAGACTCTGACAAGGATGGTAATCAAAAGGAAAAAAAAGACCAGAACAATATTAATGAGGGTTTCCAGATCCATAGCGCTCCTTGTGGTGCCGCAGGTTCCCGTAAAAGGAATGCATCCTTTCGGGAGCCTGCGGCCTTACAAATTAAGTGTTCTGATCCTGCTGGCCGGATTCTGTTTCACCCTTGGAGATCTGATCCCGCATCCGGGTGTCGGCTGCCACATTTTTCATTCTATAATAGTCCATGATCCCGAGATTACCACTTCTGAACGCTTCCGCCATGGCCAGGGGCACCTGGGCTTCGGCCTCCACCACCTTGGCCTGCATCTCCTGGACCCGGGCCCGCATTTCCTGTTCCGTGGCAAAGGCCATGGCCCGTTTTTCTTCGGCCTTGGCCTGGGCAATTTTCTTGTCTGCCTCAGCCCGGTCGGTTTCCAGTTCCGCTCCGATGTTTTTGCCCACATCCACATCCGCAATATCAATAGACAAAATTTCATAGGCGGTGCCGGCATCCAGGCCTTTTTTCAATACGGTCTTGGAAATCATATCCGGGTTTTCCAACACTTTTTTATGGGTCTCAGCCGACCCGATAGTGGTGACAATGCCCTCTCCCACCCTTGCCAGGATGGTTTCCGCTCCGGCCCCGCCCACCAAGCGGTCAATATTGGCCCGAACCGTGACCCGTGAAATCGCCTTGAGCTGAATCCCGTCCTTGGCCATGGCCGCAACCAGCGGGGTCTCGATGACCTTGGGATTCACCGACATCTGCACCGCCTCCAGGACATCCCGGCCGGCCAGATCAATGGCCGCAGCCCGGTTGAAGGTCAGATCAATATTGGCCTTGTCCGCGGCGATAAGGGCCTGGATCACCCGGGAGACATTTCCGCCGGCCAGAAAATGGGATTCCAGGCTGTCCGTGGGAATTTCCATGCCGGCTTTCACAGCCATGATCTTGGATTCCACGATCAATTTCGGGGGTACTTTTCGAAACCGCATGAAAATGATATTGATCAGCCCCACTTTGGCACCTGATACCAGGGCCTGCACCCAGAGGGCAATATAGGAAAAAATAAAATAAAACAGGGCCAGGCCGATAATCCCGGCGATAACTAATAAAATGTACATAAAGTCCATAACAGATTTCTCCTCATTGGATTTTGTCTACCACAATTCTGTTGCCCGAAACAAGGGTTACCACAACCCGTGTGCCGGCTTCCACATATTCTCCGTCGGTCACCGCATCCAGGCGTTTTCCATCTATCATGACCATGCCTGAAGGCCGCAGATCCGTTATCGCATCGCCTTGCTTTCCCTGCCAGAGTGTCATTTCAGGGGATTGGGAGGCAACCCCTTCCGTGCTGGACAATTTTTTGTGCAGGGACCAGGAAGAAGCCCCCAGGGCCTTGAATCCCAGGATCAAAACAACGGGTATCAAGACAATATCTCCTCCGAGAAACACCATCCCCATGCCAAAGGAAATGGTGGTGAATACCAGATAAAGAGAATACAGCAACATGCCGGCAGCCAAAACCGACAGCAGCCCCAGAGAAGGGATAAAAATTTCCGCCGCAATGACCACCAGCCCCAGCAGTTGCAGTGCGATGGGCAGTATATAGGCTTTCATGACGGCTCCTTTTCTGATGTCACCATATCCGCAGCCCTTACCAGCACACGGTTTTGCTCAAGGGCATCCACTGTCACCCGGGTGCCGGGATCCAGAAATTCCCCCCGGGTGATGGCATCAATTTTCCTGGGTCCGATCTTTATTTTTCCCGAAGGCCGCAGAGTGGTCACTGCTATCCCCATTTGCCCAACGGTCACATCCCGGGACTCGTTTGATCCCACAACCGCCTCTCCAAGGGTGGCATCCAGATACGGGCCTTTTATCACCCTTGATATCCCGGGCAACACAAACCGTACCATGAATAAAGAGATCGCCAGTGCCCCCACAAAGGAACCCAGGACCATGGCCAGGTTCCGGATCATCAACCGTCCCTCCCAGGGCATTTTGGGGTCCGGCACCACAAATCCCTGGAAAGACAGCACCAGGCCTGCAGCCAGCACCAGGATACCGGCAATCCCGGCCACCCCGAATCCGGGGAGCACAAGGACCTCCACAGCTATAAGCAGGGTGCCGATGAGCAGCAGCAGCAATTCCGTGTAATTGGCCAGGCCCACCAGGTGCTGATTTAAAAAAACCAGGCCCAGACACAGTATGCCGATAACCCCGAAAACCCCGAATCCCGGGGCTTTGATCTCAGTGTACAGTGCCCCCAGTCCCACCAGCATCAAAATGGGCAGAATCGGCTGGAGAAACCTTACAAAACTCTCTGACCAGGATTCTGTCATGGACTTGAGTGTGTAGTTTTCATATCCCAGATGGGCAAGGGCCTGGTCCAGATCTGTTACACTCGCCTTTGAAAACCCCAGATTCAGCGCCTCGGTATCGTCCATGGTCAACAGTTCCCCTTCCGCCACCACGGTCCTTTTTCTGGTGATCTGATCTTTTTCTTCTTTGGTAAGATCATCAAACCGGACCTTGTCCATATACAGGGTTTCCTCGTTAAAGGTAACCTGATAGACCTCCATGCTTTTGGTAACCATGGATTCAGCCAGGACTTCAGGATAATTGTTTTTTTTGGCAAGGGCCCGGAACTGTGCCCTCAGAACGGTCTGGGTCTTTTCCCCCATCTCTTTTTGCCCTTCGCTGGTCTGGATAATTGGGGCGCAGTCCCCGATCAGGGTGTTTTGCTTCATGACCAGGACATTGCCGGCAAGAGCAATGAGGGCACCTGCTGAAATGGCTCTCTTTTCCACAAATGAAATGGTTTTTCCCTGGGGAATACCCGAAAGAATATCCACGATATCCAGGGCAGCATCCACCCGTCCGCCAAATGTGTCCATCTTGAATACAATGGTTGCATCGGCATCTTCTTTATGGATCTCCTCCAGACTTCTTTTGATGAAAGCGGCCATGCCGGGCTCCACTGTGCCGGTCACCGGGATGACATAGATGGTATTATCATCAGCCGTTACAGGCCGGTTCCCGAAAAAAACAGACAGGGCTCCTGATGCCAGAGCCAGAAACAGAACCAACCAGAATCTGCCGGTTTTGCATCTGCTGTTGAAATGTTTTTCCATACAATGGTTTTCCTCTATGGTGTCATGCCGGTATTGAAGGATCAGTATACCATGAAACACCGGGTTTTAAAAAAACAATCGAACACGCTTCTATAAAATAAGCAATATTTTTCAAAAGGCAATTTCAGCCTGCTGCATTTCACTTATAACCGGGCTCATTTGCGCTTTATGGCAAAAACAAAAACCCGAACACAGTACATCACCAGGTGCCCGGAACAGAGTGCTGCAGAGAACGGACGAATACCCGGCATGCTTATGCAAATATTCAGACAAGTGATTCTGTGATTGCCAAATCACAGAATTTTTCTTATACATCAAGGTGGCCTTATGGCCAAAGGATTCAAAACAGTTGCACAACTTTTGTCTTACTATATCATTAGCGTAAAAGGAAACCACACATGGCTTCAACAGATGATAAAAATGCAAATCCCGTTCTTTCCGAAGTGTATAAAAACCGTCAGGCGCGTGAAAAAACATACCGGGAAAAGGCCCTCAGGCTCTTTCCCTGGATCTGCGGCCACTGCGGCCGGGAGTTTGAAGGCAAACGTCTGAAGGAACTGACGGTGCACCACAAGGACCACAACCATGACAACAATCCGCCGGATGGCAGCAATTGGGAGTTGCTGTGTATTTACTGCCATGATAATGTGCATTCCCGGGACCAGGTGGCCGATGCCTATGCAGATGATCCCGGCGACAAATACACGGACAAAGGAGGCACCACCAATCCCTTTGCCGGACTGGGGGATTTACTGAAAGGCGGGTCTGACTGAAAAAATCTTTGTTTTAATATGGACAAATGTATACCAATGTGACGATTCAACCAGTGACTGAGGAGGAAACATGAATTTACAACAGCCCAATGCCAATGATGCGTTGCAGACAAAAAACCGATCCAGGGACGTCGCCCCCCAATCGGGGATCTGCAGCCGGTGCATCGATGGATGCAAAGGCAACTGCGACCTGTTCCACGCTACTTTCAGGGGACGGGAGCTGCTCTACCCCGAACCTTTCGGCAGCATCACTGCTGGTGCGGACAAGGACTATCCCGTGGATTATTCCCATTTGAACATCATGGGATACGCTTTAGGGGCCAAAGGTATGGACCCGGACCCGGACAAGGCCACATTTCCGGCGGTGAACACCCAAACCGAATACGGGGTAAAAGACAAGGTAAAAATGAAGGTGCCCATATTCACCGGTGCCCTGGGCAGCACGGACATTGCCCGGAAAAACTGGGAACATTTTGCCATAGGGGCCGCCATCTCCGGCATTACCCTGGTGTGCGGGGAGAATGTCTGCGGCATCGATCCTGAACTGGAGCTGGACAAAAACGGCCGGGTGACCAAATCACCGGAAATGGACCGGCGGGTTACTGAGTACAGGCGGTTCCACGAAGGCTACGGAGACATTCTGGTGCAGATGAATGTGGAAGACACCCGCAACGGCGTGGCGGAATATGTCATTGAAAAACTGGGGGTGGAAACCATTGAGCTCAAATGGGGGCAGGGGGCCAAATGTATAGGCGGGGAGATCAAGGTCAACTCCCTGAAACGGGCCATTGAATTAAAAAAACGGGGCTATATCGTCACCCCGGATCCGGAATTGCCTGCATTTCAGGCAGCCTTCAAAGCCGGCCCGTTAAAGCAGTTTGAACGCCATTCCCGTCTCGGGTTCATTGACCAGGAAAGCTTTATGAAAGAAGTGGACCGCCTCAGGGGTCTGGGTGCCAAACGGATCACCCTTAAAACAGGGGCCTATCCCATGCGGGAACTGGCCATGGCCATCCGGTGGTCCAGTGATGCCGGCATCGACCTGCTCACCATTGACGGGGCGCCCGGAGGCACCGGCATGAGTCCCTGGCGGATGATGACCGAATGGGGAATCCCTTCCATCTATCTGCATTCCATGGCCTATGAATTATGCCGGCGCCTGGAAGGGCGGGGCCTTCCTGTGCCTGACATCGCCTTTGCCGGTGGATTTTCATCCGAAGACCATGTGTTCAAGGCTCTGGCTTTGGGTGCTCCCTATTGCAAGGCGGTCTGTATGGGACGGGCGTTGATGATCCCGGGTATGGTGGGCAAAAACGCGGAACGCTGGCTCAGGAACGAAGACGGGGGGCTGCCGTCCACCGTATCCAGGTACGGCACCACCAAAGATGAAATTTTTATGAACTATGAGGTGCTCAAGGAAAAATATGGCGATGATGCTGAAAAACTGCCTTTGGGCGCCATCGGTATTTACAGTGCCGTGGACAAGATCAAAGTCGGGCTTCAGCAGATCATGGCCGGCGCCAGAAATTGGAGCGTCCCCCATATCAGCCGTCAGGATATTTTTGCCCTAACCGAAGAATGCGCAAAAATCACAAAGATTCCCTATGTCATGGATGCCTATCGGGATGAGGCCATGCAGATCATTGACGCGTGAAAAAACAGGAGGGTACCATGTCTGAAATATTGTCTTTTATCAAGACAAAAAATCCGGGGGAACATGAATTTCACCAGGCGGTGGAAAACGTCATCCACTCGGTCAAACCATTGATTGACAGAAATCCGGAATACCGGCAGGAAGCCATTCTCAAACGGATCACCGAACCGGAAAAGGTGTTCATGTTCTGTATCCCCTGGGTGGATGACCAGGGACAGGTGCAGATGAACCGGGGATTCCGGGTGGGCATGAACAGCGCCATCGGACCCTATGTGGGGGGGCTTCGGTTCCACCCCTCCGTCACCCTGAGCATCATCAAATTCCTGGCTTTTGAACAGGTGTTTAAAAATGCATTGACTACCATGAACATGGGCGGTGCCAGCGGCGGATCCGATTTTGATCCCAAAGGCAGATCCGATCGCGAGATCATGCGGTTCTGCCAGAGCTTCATGGCGGAACTGCACCGTCATATCGGTCCGAACAAGGATATCCTCACCGCGGACATCGGTGTGGGGGCCAGAGAGATCGGTTTTCTGTTCGGCATGTATAAAAAAATCAACAGCGAGTTTTCCGGTATTCTCACCGGAAAAAGCCTGACCCTGGGGGGCAGTCTGATCCGGCCCGAGGCCACCGGGTACGGCATGGTCTATTTTGCCTCAGAGATGCTGTCTACCCGCAACCAGACCCTGGCAGGCAAAACATGCTTGATCTCAGGCTCGGGCAACGTGGCCCAGCACGCTGCAGAAAAACTCATTGAAATGGGTGCAAAAGTGCTCACCATGTCAGATTCAGCCGGATATATTTATGATGAAGAGGGTATTGATGCCGGAAAACTCGATTATATCAAGCGGTTGAAAAATTTTCGGCGGGGCCGGATCAAGGCTTATCTCGACAAATATTCAGATGCACTGTATGTGGAAACCGATGCGACCCTGGATCATCAGCCCATGTGGGATATTGCCGCGGACTGCGCCTTTCCCTGCGCCAGCCACAATGAAATCAATGCCGCAGATGCCGGCCATCTGGTAAAAAACAAGGTGCGCCTGGTCTGTGAAGGGGCGGATATGCCCTGTGATGCCGATGCGGTGGGGGTGTTTCTGGAAAGCAATCTGCTCTATGGACCGGGAAAAGCCGCCAATGCGGGCGGTGTGGCTGTATCCGGCCTGGAAATGGCCCAGAACAGCATGCGGTTGAGCTGGCCCAGAGAAGAGGTGGACCAGCGCCTGAAAACCATCATGAAGCGCATCCACAAAAGCTGCCTGGAAGCCGCCGAAGCATACGGTTTTTCCGGCAACTATCTGGCCGGCGCCAATATTGCCGGGTTTGACAAAGTGGTGAATGCCATGCTGGATCAGGGTGTGATTTAACATGGGTTTTTTCATGATATGTCCGGGTTCAGGGCTACGGGTACGATCATGGCCGGCCGGCCTGGCAGCCATATTTGCGGTCATCATCCTGGCGGCCGGATGTTCGGTTTCCTCAAAGATGATGACCCATATGTCCGATACCATTGTGAACAATGATGATCTGGCCATGGTGGAAGCCGGTGCCCCGGCATATCTGCTAATGATCGACAGCCTCATCAGCCAGGAGCCGGATTCACAAAAAATGCTTGCCACAGCCGCACTTTTGTACACATCGTATGCCGATGTGTTTGTCACAGATACAACCCGGTCCAGAAAACTGGCTGCCAAGGCCCTGAACTATGCGGACCAGGCCATCTGCCTGTCGGACACACAGGCCTGCGGCCTCACGGAAAAACCTTATGATGACTTTATATCAGCCATTGACCGCCTGGACAAAGACAGCCTGCCGGCCCTGTTTTCTTTAGGTGCCGCCTGGTCCGGGTGGATCATGGCCAATAAAAACGATTTCAATGCCCTGGCGGATATTTCCCGAATAGAAGAGATCATGAAAAAAGTGACCCAACTGGATGAGTCTTTTCGGGAAGGAGCTGCGTTTCTCTATCTTGGCACCCTGGCCACATTTTTACCCCCGGCCCTGGGGGGAAAACCGGAACAGGGAAAAGCCCTGTTTGAAAAAGCCATTACCCTTTCCAAAGGGAAAAACCTCATGGCCAAGGTCATGTATGCAAAACTTTACGCCAGAATGATGTTTGACCGGGACCTGCATGACCGGCTGCTCAACGAGGTGCTGGCTGCCGACCCGATAACGGATGGCTACACCTTGATGAACACCCATGCCCGGAACCAGGCCAGGCTCCTGCTGGATTCGGCAGACGATTATTTTTAACCGGAGAATTTTATGAAACAGGCTGTGTGTTATACCATTGCCCTGGTGATTCTGATGGGCACAACCTTTTCCCATGCCAAAGACATCACCCTGAAAATTGCTACCCTGTCCCCGGAAGGATCCATGTGGATGGAAAAAATGCGGGCCGGCGCCGGTGAAGTGACCCGGAAAACCCAAGGCAGGGTGACCTTCAAGTTCTATCCCGGCGGTGTCATGGGCAATGACAATACCGTGCTCCGTAAAATCCGGGTGGGCCAGCTCCACGGCGGTGCCGTGGTCGGAGGGGCATTGGCCGATTATTTTCCGGCCAACCAGATCTATGCCCAGCCCATGAAGTTTTCCTCCCTGGCCCATATGGACCATGTGCGCCGCCACATGGACCCGTTCATCCAGGACGGATTGTATGAGGCCGGATTCGTCACCTTCGGTCTTTCCGGCGGGGGTTTTGCCTATATTATGTCAAAGCATCCTGTTGAAACCGTGGCAGACTTGAGAAAGCAAAAAGTCTGGATACCGGACAATGACAACATCAGCCGGGAAATTATGGCAGTGTTCGGCATCTCCCCCATTCCTCTGCCACTGGCGGATGTACGAACCGCCCTGCAGTCAGGGCTCATTGATACCGTAGCCACCTCTGCTGTTGCAGCCGTAATCCTCCAGTGGCACACCCAGATCAATTATGTGACCGATATCCCCCTTATCTATATTTACGGAGTTCTGGCCGTGGATCGCAAATGGTTTGAAAAGATCGCCGAACCTGACCGGGCAATGGTGACCGAGATCATGACCCGGACATTTGAACAAATTGATACCCAAAACCGTGAAGATGACAACCAGGCCATAGCCGCCTTGAAGAATCAGGGAATTGCATTCATTACCCCGTCCGGACCGGTGCTGGACGAATGGCGGACCACTGCTGACAGGGCCACGGAGAAAATGGTGGCAACAGGCATGCTGCCGGCGGATGTGGTGGCAAAAATCGACGAACTGCTCAAAGCGTTTCATGAATAATTCAATCATCCGTATTTTGCATAAAATTGAAGACAGCATCCTGGTGGGACTGCTGCTGGTCATGATCGGCCTGGCCGTAACCCAGATCGGTCTGCGCAATTTTTTTGGTACCGGTATTATCTGGGGGGATGGCCTGGTCCGGGTGCTGGTGCTCTGGACCGGACTTTTAGGGGCCATGGCCGCCAGCCGGGCAGATAACCATATCCGCATTGATGTGATTTTCAGGTACCTGCCCCCTGCAGCCAAACGCATCACCAAATGCATCATCCATGGATTCACCGCCGTGGTCTGCCTGGTCATGACCTGGCACAGTGCCCGGTTCGTCTATATGGAAATGAATGACAACATGATGGCCTTTGCTCAGGTTCCCACCTGGGTGTGTGAAATGATCATACCGGTGGCGTTTGGTGTCATGGGCATCCGGTATCTGATCTTTTTTCTCTGTAATTCCCGGAACGTCTTCCCCGGGAGCCGGACATGACGCTGGTGATCACAGGCACCCTTATCCTGATCACCCTGCTGGGGGCTCCTTTGTTCACGGTGCTCATTGCCGGTGCCATGGCCGGTTTTCGGTTGAGCGGCATCGACTTGTCAGTGGTGGCCATCGAGCTGTACCGCATTGCCGACACCCCTATCCTGGTGGCCCTTCCTTTATTTACCTTTACCGGATACCTGCTGGCCGAAAGCCAGGCCTCTTCCAGGCTCGTGAACCTGACCCGGGCCTTTCTCGGCTGGATGCCCGGGGGCCTGGCTATAGTGGCGTTTGTGGTATGCGCCTTGTTTACCGCCTTTACCGGAGCATCCGGGGTGACCATTGTGGCCATGGGGGCACTGCTCTACCCGGCGTTGAAACAGGACGGGTACGGGGAAAATTTCAGCCTGGGCCTGGTCACCACCTCAGGCAGTTTAGGACTGCTGCTGCCGCCTTCCCTTCCTTTGATTCTTTACGGCATCATTGCCCAGCAGATGGATGCCGGTGCAGACGTGAGCATTGAAAAGCTGTTTGCCGCCGGGCTCCTGCCGGCCCTGCTCATGATCATCTTGTTGTCGGCCTGGAGTATCCGGGTAAACCGCCAAAACCCGCTTCCCTTGACCCGGTTTTCGGTGAAAAACTGCCTGTCCGCCCTCCGGGCAGCTGCCTGGGAGATCCCGCTGCCCATCTGTGTGCTTGCCGGCATCTATTCCGGGTATTTTGCCGTATCAGAGGCGGCGGCCGTGGCCGCCATGTATGTGCTGGTAGTGGAAATGCTGATATACCGGGAAATCAAATGGGCTCTTCTGCCGTCCATCATCCGGGAATCCATGGTCATGGTGGGAGGCATTCTGCTGATTCTGGGGGCCTCTCTGGCATTCACCAATTTTCTGATTGATGCACAGGTCCCCATGAAACTGTTTGCTCTTTGTCAGCAGTTCATTGCCAACAAATGGGTGTTTTTGATCCTGCTGAATCTGTTTCTGCTGATCCTGGGCACCATGCTGGATATTTTCAGCGCCATCGTTATCATGGTGCCGCTGATGCTGCCCGTGGCCATGGCATACGGGATTCATCCGGTGCACCTGGGCATTATTTTTTTAGCCAATATGCAGATCGGGTATTTCACCCCGCCGGTGGGCATGAACCTGTTCATTGCCGGGTACCGGTTCAACAAACCCATCATGACGATCTACCGGGCCACCATCCCGTTCATGCTGGTGCTTTTGCTGGCGGTGCTCATCATCACCTACTGGCCGGGGTTGAGCCTGTTTCTCATCTCCTGAGGTTCCCGGGTAAACAGAACAAGAAGGAGGAACCCGTCATGGAAATCTTGAAAACAGTCTTTGGATATGATGCTTTCCGCCCCCTGCAGAAAGAAATCATTGACCACATCCTGGAAAAAAAGGACGCCCTGGTGGTCCTTCCCACCGGGGGCGGTAAATCCCTGTGCTTTCAGCTGCCGGCCCTGTTGTTTGACGGGCTCACCATTGTGGTGTCTCCCTTGATCTCTTTGATGAAGGACCAGGTGGATCAACTCGGAGAAATGGGTGTTTCTGCGGTATGCCTCAACTCAAGTCTGTCAGCGGAACAGTACCGGCACCATGTGTCTCTGATTCGCCAGAACCGGGTCAGACTGCTGTATATCGCCCCGGAGTCCCTGGTCCGCCCCAATCTTATGGAACTGTTGCATACCGTGACCGTGGACTGCCTGGCCATTGACGAGGCCCACTGCATTTCCGCCTGGGGCCATGATTTCAGGCCGGAATACCGGCAGCTGGCACAGATTCGGCAGCAGTTTCCCAAAGCGGTCTGCACTGCCTTCACCGCCACGGCCACCCCGACGGTACAAAAAGATATCCAAACCAGTCTGGGATTTTCACAGGATGATGGATTCAGGGCCTTCATCGGCAGCTTTGACCGGAAAAATCTGGTGATCCGGGTGATGTTCAAGGATGACCCGCTGCAGCAGACCCTGGATTTTCTTGCATCCCATAAAGATGACTCCGGCATCATCTACTGTTTATCCAGAAAACAGGTGGAGAACCTGTCCGGTCAACTGTCAGCCCGGGGATTTTCCGTGCGGCCCTATCATGCCGGTCTGGATGACACCGCACGCAATCGCTTCCAGACCGAATTCATCAAAGATGATGTAAGGATCATGGTGGCAACCATCGCCTTTGGCATGGGCATTGACAAACCCAATGTCCGGTTCGTGCTCCATTATGACCTGCCCAAAAGCGTTGAAAGTTATTACCAGGAGATCGGCCGGGCTGGACGGGACGGCCTGGACGCCGAATGCCTGCTGCTGTTCTCCCATGCCGATGTCCCCCGGTTGAAATCCCTTGTCACCAGCCAGGATGAACAGCGGAACCGGGCCGCCTGGTTTCATCTGGAGGACATGGTGCGGTTTGCCGAGGCCGAAGACTGCCGCAAAAAAAGGCTGCTGTCCTATTTCGGGGAAACCGCGGCCCAAGATGACTGCGGCATGTGCGACAACTGCGTTGCGCCGCAGGAGCAGGTCCAGGATATTTCCATTGCAGCCCAGAAGTTTCTGTCCTGTGTGAAACGCACCGGCGAGCGGTTCGGGGCCGGCCATATCATCGATGTGCTCCGGGGCGCGGAAACCAAAAAAATCTTCCAGTTCAGACACCACCTGCTGTCCACATACGGCATTGGAAAAGACCTGTCAAAAAAGCAGTGGTTCTACCTTTCCCGGCAGTTCCAGAGCAAAGGGTTTGTCCAGCGTGAGGAGAACTACGGGGGACTGACCCTCACCCCGGAGGCCTGGGGGGTGTTGAAAGGAGAAACAAAAGTGTCGGGATGGCAGGATCCCCGTCACAAACTTTCCCAGCCTGTGGCGGAAGCAACCAATGCAGAATCTGCTGAATCACCGGCCCATCACCCGGATCTGTTTGAACAGCTTCGCCAAAAGCGAAAAGAGCTGGCGGATGAGGCGGGTGTGCCGCCCTACGCCGTATTTCCCGATAAAGCCCTGATGGAGATGGCCACTTTTTTCCCGAGAACAGACACCGATTTTCTGAACACCTTCGGCGTAGGCCAAACCAAGCTGGAAAAATACGGCCCGGCATTCATGGCGCTCATCCGGGAATTCTGCACCACCCATGGCATATCTGATGTACCGGAAAGAAAAACGCCTGCGTTTGCCTTCAAGGAAAGTTCTCCAAAAGAAAAACGCCATTTTCAGGTAGGACAGCTCTACCATGAAGGTGCTTCCGTCACAGACATCGCCGACCGGTTCCATGTCAAACCCGCCACCGTCATCAACCATCTGTTCCGGTATTTTCAGGAAGGAAACCGGATCGCATCCGGACACGTAATCGATGAATGCACCCTGTCGCCCGATGTCCGGGAAAAAGCGCTCCAGGCCTTTGACACGCATGGATATCAGCTGCTGAAACCGGTCTTCGAGGCGATGGACCGGGAAATACCCTATGAGGCCCTTCATGTGTTGCGGATCTATTACTTGTATGTGAATGAGATCGACGGTCCGTCAGAATAAAAAATTTTGCTGCAAACTGGTTGCAGGACTTATGAAATGAAAACAATTTATACCATCGGCCACTCCACCCACACTACGGAAGAATTTCTCCACCTTTTGAACCTGTATGCCATAACTGCTGTGGGAGATGTCAGGTCCAGTCCATACAGCCGATTCAATCCCCAGTTCAACCGGGAAACCCTGCAAAAAGAGCTGAAGGCTTGCCGGATCGCCTATGTCTATCTGGGAGATTGCCTGGGCCCCAGGATCGATGATCCGGCATGTTATATCAATGGAAAGGCTGAATATAACCTGATTGCAGAAACCGATCAGTTTGCGCAGGGCATCAGCCGATTCAACCGATTCAGAATAAAAGGAATGTCAGACATGGATACCTTGTTTACCATTGGATTTACCAAAAAATCCGCCCGGCAGTTCTTCACCCTGTTACAAACCGCGGGGGTCCGGCGGCTGGTGGATGTCAGACTGCACAATGCCTCCCAGCTGGCCGGATTCGCCAAAAAAAACGATCTGGCATATTTTTTGGAAAAGATCTGCGGCATCGACTATATCCATTTGCCCCAGTGGGCACCTGACCAGGCACTTCTGGATCTGTACAAAAAAAAGAAAGCCGATTTTGCCTGGTATGCAAAAACATACCAGGCACTTTTAAAGCAAAGAGACATGGACAAAACTGAAGTTCCCCGGATCAAGGACAAAGACTGCCTGTTATGCAGCGAACATGAGCCTGAATTCTGCCACCGGCGTTTGGCGGCCGAATATATCCTGTCTATCCGGCCGGACATGGCCATTGTTCACCTGCAATGACCGGTGCCAAAATTTAAATGGTGCCGGCTGGGCCACAGACCCATTGACAATCCACTCCATTTGTGTTTGAGATGACAGGTACCGGGACTGTGAAGGTATACGGATCAGCCAGGGATGGGTGATCCGATTCCTGATATCCGGGGTGGTACCCGGATTTTCAACAAACGATACAACAGGTGATATGATGGAACAATACAACCGGACTATCCAGACCCTGGAGCGGCTTCGGGCCGAATCCACGGCCGCAGGCGGCCCCGACAAAATCAACCGCCAGCACGCCCAGGGCAAGCTGACGGCCCGGGAGCGGATCCACCTGCTTCTGGACGCGGGGAGTTTCGAGGAATTTGATGTGCTCAAGACGGGCCGTGGCAGCTCTCTTAGAGATGACCGCATCTATCTGGGCGACGGTGTGATTACCGGACACGGGAACATCGACGGTCGGGAAGTGTTTGTGTTCAGCCAGGATTTCACAGTGATCGGCGGCTCCCTGGGTGAGGCCCATTCCCAGAAAATCTGTAAGGTCATGGATATGGCCGTGAAGGTGGGTGCTCCGATCATCGGGCTGAATGATTCAGGTGGCGCCCGGATCCAGGAAGGCGTGGACGCACTGGCTGCCTACGGTGAGATTTTCCACCGTAATGTCAGGGCAAGCGGCGTGGTTCCCCAGATATCCTGCATCATGGGACCTTGTGCCGGCGGGGCGGTATACAGTCCATCCATCACCGACTTTGTTTTCATGGTGCAGGAATCTTCCTATATGTTTGTCACAGGACCCAACGTGGTGAAAACGGTCACGCACCAAAAAATCACCTCCGAAGAGCTGGGCGGTGCAATGATCCATGCGCAAAAAAGCGGGGTGGCGCACTTTACCGCCCCCAACGATATCCTGTGCCTGCGGGAAATACGCAGGTTGATCAGCTATCTGCCATCCAACAACCGCCAGCCGCCGCCCATTTTGGACCTGCGTGATCCGGCGGACCGCATCGACCCGGCCCTGGATTATCTGATTCCGGAGAATCCCAGCCAGGCTTATGACATGAACGTGCTGATCCACAGCATTCTGGACGGGGCCGAGTTCATGGAGGTCCACCCGGACTTTGCCCGCAATATCATCTGCGGGTTCGGCCGCATGGGGGGCCAGACCGTAGGCCTGGTCGCTAACCAGCCCGCTGTGCTGGCAGGGGTTCTGGACACGGAAGCATCCTTCAAGGCTGGGCGGTTCGTGCGTTTCTGCGATGCCTTCAACATCCCTTTGATCGCTTTGGTGGATGTTCCGGGCTTCATGCCCGGACCGGACCAGGAACACGGCGGTATCATCCGTCACGGGGCCAAACTGCTCTACGCCTTTACCGAGGCCACGGTGCCGCGGATCTCCGTCATTGTCCGAAAGGCATACGGTGGTGCCTATCTGGTGATGAATTCCAAGCATATCCACTGCGATGTAAACTATGCCTGGCCCACCGCCGAAATTGCGGTGATGGGTCCCAAAGGGGCGGTGGAAGTGATCCATCGCAGAGAAATCCAGACATCTCCAGACCCGGAAACACTGCTTAATGAAAAAATGGAACAATACCGGCACACCTTTGCCAATCCGTTTCTGGCGGCCCAGCGGGGCTATATCGATGACGTGATTTTTCCCAGAGATACCCGTCACCGGCTGATACGAACCCTTCAGGTGCTTGAAGGCAAAGCGGCTGAAGGACCTGACCGCAAACACGGAAACATCCCTTTGTGAGGTATCCCATGTTCGATAAAATTTTGATCGCCAACCGTGGTGAGATCGCAGTGCGCATTATCCGCACCTGCAAACGCCTGGGAATACAAACCACGGCTGTTTATTCAGATGCAGACAGCCGCAGCCTGCACCGGCAGATGGCCGATGACGCCATATATATTGGCGAAGCCTCTGCCACGGCATCTTATCTGAACGAAGAAAAAATCTTATCTGCCGCCCTGACCTCCGGCTGCCAGGCCGTTCATCCCGGATATGGGTTCCTGTCTGAAAATACCCGGTTTGCTGAATCAGCCAGAGCCTCTGGCCTGGTGTTCATAGGTCCCCCGTCCGAGGCCATTGCCCTGATGGGTGACAAGATCGCTTCCAAAGAACTGGCTGAAAAGGCCGGCGTCCCGGTCATACCGGGTCATGGGCAGGCGCTCAAAGACGTGGACGAAGCCCTGGCCATGGCCCGGCGCATTGGCTATCCAATGCTGCTCAAGCCGGCGGCCGGCGGCGGGGGAAAGGGCATGCGTATCGTGAACAATCCGGATCAGATGGCGGATGCCCTGGCAGCCAGCCGCCAGGAAACCCGCAAGGCGTTCGGCGACAGCCGGATTTTCATGGAGAAATATATTGAACAGCCCCGGCATGTGGAAATTCAGGTACTGGCCGACGGCTTTGGCAATATTGTTTTTCTGGGAGAAAGAGAGTGTTCAATCCAGCGGCGCTACCAGAAAATAATTGAGGAGTCACCATCTCCGGGTGTCAGTCCCGAGCTGCGGCAGCGCATGGGAAAATCAGCCTGCGATCTGGCCCGCAAGGCAGGGTATGTCAATGCGGGTACGGTCGAGTTTGTAATGGATCCTGAAGGCAAGTTTTATTTTCTGGAAATGAACACACGGCTGCAGGTGGAGCATCCGGTTACGGAACTGGTAACCGGCCTGGATCTGGTGGAACTCCAGCTGCGGATCGCTGCCGGAGACCACCTGCCCTTTGATCAGGCCGGGGTGCGGTTCACCGGCTGGGCCATGGAAGCCCGCATCTGCGCAGAGGATCCCGCCAGGGGTTTCACACCGGCAACCGGCATGATCACCCGCTATGCAGAACCCCGGGGAGATGCGGTGCGGGTGGACAGCGGCGTGGATACGGGCAGTAAAATCGGGGTCCACTATGATTCCATGCTGGCCAAAGTCATCTGCCACGGTAAAGACAGGGAAGCGGCCCGCACCGGCCTGATTGAAGCACTCAACGGCTACCACATTGAAGGGGTGGTGACCAACATCGACTTTGTCAACAGTGTGCTGTGCCAGCCGGCATTTGCCGCAGGGGACCTGGACACCGGGTTTATCGACCGCTATTTTGACGGTCATCTTCCCCTGTCCCCTCCGGATGAACGACACCTGAAGCTGTCGGCCCTGGCAGCAGCCCTGGTGTATCATGTCCGCACCATCGTTGTGCGTGAATCGGTGAAAACCATGGTCTCCCGCATCGGTGCGGGAAAAAGCACAGCCGGTGTACATCACTATGTGGTCAGGTCTAAAGAGGATGTGTATGAGATACAGCTGGAAAAAGGGCCTGAAAGAAGCCTGTGGAATATCCGCGTAAACCAGGACCAGATGGTGGTCGAATCCCCTGACTTCGAATTTTACCGCCGCCGTCTCAAGCTGAAAATAGATGGCCGGTATCACCGCTTTCGCCTGCGCATCGAACGGTCTTTTTTCTGGATCGCCTTTTGTGGTCTTACCCGATTGTTTGAAGTCTACCGCCCCGGAGAATGGGATTTGATCCCGCACATGCCCACAAGGGTTGAGAGCCCGCCATCCAATGAACTGCAGTGTCCGATGCCCGGCCTGGTGGTGGACGTGTCTGTAAAAAAAGGTGACCGCGTCATCCGGGGGCAGAATCTGGTAACCCTGGAGTCCATGAAAATGGAAAGCGGTGTGGCCTCACCCGTGGATGGCATGATTGCCGAAGTTCTGGCGGCAGTAGGGGATGCAGTTGAGGCAGGTGATGTGCTGGTGCGATTCATGAAACACGAGACCGGCAGCGTCAACTCGGAGCAGTAGGGAAGCCCAGACGTCGGTCATAGATTTTTTTCACCGCATCCGTTATCTTTTTGAATCTGTCGGCTGCCACCCATAATTTTTTTTCCTGCAGGGTCAGCCGGTGAACCACCTGGCGTAAGGTGATATAGGCCTTTTGCAGGGCTTCACTTTCCTGTCCGGAAATCAGGCCTTCACAGCTCAATCCTTCCAGGAGCCGGACATTGTCGGTCCACACCGTGACATCCGGGTAGTGGGAGCCGTGTCTAAGGGTCAGGTACTGTACCAGAAATTCGATGTCCACAATCCCGCCGTGGCCCTGTTTGAGGTCAAACATGCCGGGTGGTGATTCAAGCCGCTGGGTGCGCATGCGCTCGCGCATCTGTCTGACCGCCTCTTTCAATTCATCTTCCGGCCGGGGCCTGCACAATATATTCTGCCGGACGGCACTGAACCGGTTGAGCAGCGATGTGTCTCCGGTGATGGGCCGGGCCCGGATCAGGGCCTGGTGCTCCCAGGTCCAGGCCTGGTTTTCCAGATAATCTTCAAACGCCTCGATGTGGGACGCGATCATGCCGGATTCCCCGCCCGGCCGCAGGCGCATGTCCGCACCGTACAGGGTACCGGCCGGAGTATGCATGGTCAGGGCGTGAATGATGCGCTGGCCCAGGTTGGCATAAAACCGGACCGTTTCAATGGACCGGTCCCCGCCTTCTGTATAACCGGGCTCTCCGTGGTACAAAAACACCAGGTCCAGGTCGGACTTGTACCCCATTTCCAGCCCCCCCACCTTGCCGTAGGCCACAATGGCAAACCCGCAATGGTCTATCCCGTCCCCTGCCAGATTCGGGGGAACCCCGTATTTTGTGGAGACAATCTGCCAGGATATGCGCAGCACACGGGAAAGAACGGTTTCCGCAATATAGGTGAGGTGATCACTGACTTTCATCAGCGGATAATCGCCACTCACATCCGCTGCCGCCACCCGCAGGGTATTGACCTGGCGGAAGATATTCAATTCTTCCAGCAGAAATTCCAGGTCATGGTCATCAATCTTGGCCATCCTGGCAGCCATATCCCTTTCCAATGCAGTTTTTTTCGGCGGCGCATACAGGGTGGCCGGGTGCATGAGTTCATCCAGCAGCACCGGATGGCTGGACAGAAAGGAGATGATCCAGGGGCTTCTGGTGGCCAGGGTGATCAGGGTATCCAGGGCCGGTGTGCTTTCAATGAGCAAAGACAGATAGGTTGTTCGGCGCTCGATAGTGATGATCAAATCCACCAGCCGCACCAGCACGGCCTCGCTGTCTTTGGCCTGTCCCACTTTTTTCAGCAGCACCGGCACCAGCCTGGCCAGTTTTTTTCGGCCGGCCGGGGTGAGGCGCTGGGTATTCGGGTGACCGGCCAGGGAACGGAGTATTGACAGCACCCGGCCGGAATCCGCATATCCGGCCACTTCAATGGCTTCCGGAGAAAACTGGGGATCGTTGATGTTCATCCACATCTCTTTGAGTTCTCTGGCACCCGCATCTTTGCGGTCATCTGTCTCCGTGACCAGCAGCTGGGAGAAATGGCCGTGGACAGTGGCAAGAACCAGGTCGAGTCTTTCTTTGAAAAGGCCGAAAGTGTCAAATCCCATGGAAAGAGCCAGAATCTGCTGAAGATCCGGATGCTCCGGAATATCATGGGTCTGGAGATCCTGGTATTCCTGGAGCCGGTTTTCCACGGTGCGCAAAAATGTATACGCCCCCCTGAGATCATCCCGGGTGGGGGTATCGATACAATCATGGATCACCAGCTGGTCCAGGACCTGCAAAATCCCCGGAGCCTGGAGAGAAGGTTCCACCCCTCCCCGGATGAGCTGAAACAGCTGACCGAAAAATTCGATCTCCCGGATCCCGCCGGCCCCCAGTTTGATGTTGTTTTTTAACCGTGCGTTTTTCACCTGCAGCGTGATGCGCTGCTTCATGTCCCGGAAAGAATCAAACGATCCATAATCAAAATACCGGCGGAAGATGAACCCGTTGAGATTATGGAGCAGCAGACGGCCGGTGGCCAGATCTCCTGCCACGGGGGCGGCCTTGATCATGGCGTACCGTTCCCATTCCCGGCCCTGGGTCTGGTAATATTCCTCAAACGCATCTGTGCTCATGACCAGCGGGCCGCTGTCCCCAAAGGGCCGCAACCGGGTATCCACCCGGTAAAAATGGCTGCCGCCGGAGCCGGCAAAAAATGACAGAAACTGCTTGCACAGCCGGATGAAAAAATCCTGGTTCGAGGTCTTGATCCGGCCTTCCAGGCTGGTGTCTCCCTCTTTGGGATACACAAAAACCAGATCGATGTCTGAAGAAAAATTCAACTCCCCGGCCCCCAGTTTTCCCATGCCCAGCACCACCATATGCTGGGCATGGCCGTGCCTGTTCATGGGGGTGCCGTGGGTGGTACACATTTTTTCATAAAGGAGATCAAGGGCCCGGGAGATACAGGCCATGGCCAGGTGTGACAGATCGGACAGGGTTTCGGACAGACTCGCTTTGCCGGTCAAATCCCGCCAGGCAATGCGGATAATCTCCCGGCGTTTGAAATCCATCAGCAGGTTTTGTGCCTGGTCTGCATCGGCTTCTGCAGTTACCTGTGCGACCCGGTCCGGGTACCATCCCGGCTTGCGGACGGCGGAAAAATCTTTTGTGGCGGACAGATCATGGAGTATGTCCGGATCCCTTGCAAGACAGTCCGCCACAAAGTCACTGAACAGAAACACACGGACCAGGTCCGCAGGGTCCACACCTCCGGTATCCAGCCCCTGCCCGGTTGCTTCAAGGTGGTCATAAAACCGGTCCAGCCGGGTCATCAAAAGGGTTTTCAAAGAAGGGGACAGGCCGGGAAATACGGTATCGATCATCCGGGCATCGGGTTTGTCATACATGGCACCGCCAGACAGTTACAGGTTGTCATTTTTCATACAGGGCGTTTTTCAGCCTTCATACATAATATCAACAGCATTTTTTATCAAGTCCTGAAGCAGCAAAGAGCCAGACCTGTGAATTTGGGGGAATAATCATTTTCTTTTCATCCTGATCAGGATATGATACTGGAACCATTGCATCTCCATGCAAAAACCCGGATGACACCGAACCACATATTGCAGGGACACAAAAAAAAGGAGGGGAAAAATCAGACTTTGTCGGTTGTTTGAAAAAAATACCATGTTCTGCATGCTTCAGGCAGCTGCCGTCATTTTTTTCCTGGTCATGGTGTCTTCTTTGCAGGGACAGGCAGCCACCCGGACCATCTCGGTGCCCATGGCCATGGATTATGACATGCTCGATTCCCTGGCGGCCAACGCCGCATTTACAGGTTCGGAAAAACAGGCAGTACTGGTGAAAGATGCAGACGGTTGCCAGACTATCCTTGTGTCCGATCCGAGCTTTCGCGAATCAGAGGGAACTCTGTTTCTGGACATGCGCATTCATGTCCGGTACGGTATTTCCGCGGGCAGTTTCTGCCTGTTTCCCACCTCTTTTGACGGATACCTGGTGACCAGCCAGCAGCCGGTACTGGATCCGGAAACCTGGCAGCTTCGGTTTACCACCCTGTCCTCCCGCCTGGAAACCCTGGACCGCAAACCGGCCCGGCTGGCGGATTATATCTGGCAGCGGGCCCAGGGGTATCTGCCGGGACTGCTGGACGGTATTGCCATCGACCTGGGCATCCCCCGGACTGCGCTTGAAAAATTTCTGACAGCCGTCCTGCCCAAAGACAAACCCGAAGATGTCCTCAGGATTGTTGACAGCCTGCGGCCCGGCCCGGTTGAAATAGACAAAACCGGTTTATCGTTTCAGCAGCAGGTGGATATTCCGGATACCATTTTTCAGAAATCCGCGCCATCCGCCCCGTCTGTTTTTTCCCAGATCCATAAACGGGCATTCATCAATGCCTGGGAAACCTGGGATGCCTTCCTGGTTCACCTGATCACCACCTTGTCATCACGGCCTCTGACTCCGGATGAACAGCAGATTCTGCTGGATGTCCTGCTGCGGCTGAGGTATGCTTTTTCCCAAGAACTGGACAATCCGGATCCAGGAACGGACGATTTTGTCCGCAAACAGTTTATCATGAGCTGGAAACTGATGTCCCCGATTTTCAGGCATCACCTCAAGGAATCCGGTACCGATTCCATGCTGGGGTATCTGGCCTTTTTTTCTGCTGCCGACTCCCTGGTGACCCTGGACCAGCTTGGCCCTTTGCTGGGGCTGGACATCAGCCGGCAGGGGCTGCACCACCTTGCAGCCCTTTTGGTCGAAGGCAAGGCCCCTTCATTGAACTATGATTCCGATATCTCTCCTGACTTGAAAAGCGCCCTGGGGATCGGGCAGGCCGGGTCAGGGCAGACCGGCTGGTATTTCAGGCTGAAACAGCTGCCGTGTCTGTATTGCCTGATTTCCGTTACAGCCAGTGCCTGGGCAGATGTTCCAGAAAAACACCTGATGCATGCCCGGCAATGGCTCCTGAACCAGGAATCACCGGATGTCTATCTTGAAAAAACCACCCGCCTGCTAAAAGAACAGACCCAAAAGAAACTGCAGGATACCCGGATTCCCGGGAACCGGCATGCCATGTTCCGCCGGACGGTTCTGGCCACTGCGTGGCAGGAAAGCTGTTTCCGGCAATTCATTGAAGCGCAGGGATCCATTATTTACCTGCGCTCCTACAACCAGACATCGGTGGGCATCATGCAGATCAATGAACGGGTATGGCGAGGCATATATGATCAGGACAAACTCCGTTGGGATATCGCTTACAATGTCATGACCGGGTGTGACATCCTTGAACTCTATTTCACCCGGTATGCGGTGCGCTGGATGAAAAATCATCCGGATAGGGCAGTGGATGATGATTTTCTGGCCGGAATGATCTATGCCATGTACAATGGCGGCCCGAAACACCTGGAAAAATATGTTCAGCACAGCACCGGTTCAGACAACAGCTATCTGAGTGACCGGCTTTTCCGGGAAAAATGGGCATGGGTCAAACAGGGGGATCTGAGTCAGATCGGCCGCTGTCTGGCAGGCCGGCCCATACCATTTTGAACAGTGAATACCTTATCTCCGACAAAGAATGCCCCATGGGTTTACCTGTAACTTCCAAATGATTTGAACTGAAAATAATGAAAAACAAAACCAAAGGCCAGATGGAGGCTGAAATCAGCGAAGCAGTGATAAGGTTTGAAAAAGAATTTATGGGTCGAGGTCCATTGGAAACCAAAACCTATATCATTGATGACATGGTGCTGGTAAGGCTCAAAAATGTGCTCACCCAGGCGGAATTGAAGCTGGCTGACATGCATGAACATAAGGATGGCAGGGAGCTGGTAAAACGGATCCGGATTGCACTGCTGGAACAGGGCAGGCCGCTGCTTGTTGAAGCGGTGGAAAAAATTCTGGGGGTCAAGGTTAGGAGTCTGCACACTGACATCAGCACCATCACCGGTGAAAGAGTGATCCTTTTCACCCTGGCCTCCGCCCCCATAATTGCATGGGACAGAAATTGAGAACGATTTCTGGTGCATGGAGGGGGACAGCCCTCAGGTTGGTGGTGAAATTGGGGTTGACACCCTATAAAATATGTGTTTTAAGATAATGACAATCTGCCGGAAAATGGTGTGCTGCACAATTTGTCCGGGGGGTGACTTTAAATGATAAAGTCTTAGCGTTGGAGTGGGTTCTCTGTTTTTTTTCAGAGGGCGCAGGAAAAATATAAGGCCGTTGTCTGTTCTGCTGGAACAGACAACGGCCTTTTTTTGTGGTCGCCATGAAGCAATAAAAATCAAGCAAATGCTTCATCGGCTGACCGAAATTCAACATATTGAAAAATTGGAGGAAGAATAATGATTTATCGAAATCACGCAGGTGACAAACCCGTTGTGCATGCAACAGCAACGATTCATCCATCGGCCGTGGTGATCGGCAATGTGCAGATCGGTGAGAAAGTGTTTGTAGGGCCCAATGCAGTCATCCGTGCAGACGAGCCCTGTCCGGAAGGAAAAGTGGAAGCCATTGTCATTGAATCCGAGGTCAATATTCAGGACGGTGTGATCATTCATGCCCTGGGCGGTTCTCCGGTACACATCGGAAAAGGGGTGTCTTTGGCCCATGGCGCCGTCATCCACGGACCCTGCCATGTCGGAGACAACTGTTTTGTCGGTTTTAAAAGTGTTGTTTTCAAGGCCCGTCTCGGAAAAGGGGTTGTTATTCAGCACCAGGCCCTGGTGGAAGGGGTCGATATTCCCGATGGCATGCATGTGGCATCCATGGCCGGCGTTCTGACAGAAGCGGATGTACATGCCCTCAAGCCGGTAACTCCCGAATTGACCGAATTTGCCGAAAAGGTTCGAAAAACCAATGTTTTTCTGGCGGAGGTTGCATAGTTGGATGATTTGCAATAATTCCACCAGAAAGAAGAATAACACGCACATACTTGCGGGACAGGCCCGGTACACTGATATGCCGGTCCTGTCCTGAAATCAATGGAAATGAAAAAAGTACAGAAAATCCTATGAAAAAACTTGGCTTGCCCAGGCATATTACGATTCATGATACCACTGTCAGGGAAGGGTTTCAGCGGGAGGAACGGCTGATTCCCACCGATGCCAAACTGTGGGTGATACAGCAGCTTGTCAAGGCGGGTTTCAAAAGGCTTGAAGTTACCAACTTTGCCAGTCCCAGCAGGCTGCCCCAGTTTTCCGATGCGGAAAATCTGCTGCGGCTGGTCAAGACCCACCGCTCACTGACCCACCATCTGGCGGATGTCGAGTTTTCAGCGGTTACCATCAACCAAACAGCGGTGGATCGGGCTCTGGCAGCGCACAGGGAAGGGGTCGGCCCTGACAGAATCCTTTTGGTCATCTCTGTCAGCGATGCCTATCAACAGGCAAATACCGGCATGGGTATCGATGAATACTGGAAGATGGCAGAAAATAGTATTCAAAAGGGCAAATCATCGGGTATGAAGGTATGCGGCGTTATCAACGGTATCTGGGGATGCCCCAAAACCGGAAGAACAGATATGCAAAAGGCTGTTTCCTTTGCCCGTCGATGGCTGCAGATGGGTGCTGACGAGATTGAACATGCGGATCATGATGGGTCGGCTGCGCCGGATAGGATCTATTCCTATTTTTCCACCGTACTGGATGCGATGCCTGATCCGGAAAAACATGTTGCCCATTTCCATTCAACCCGGGGATGGGGAATGGCAAATGTGTTGGCCGCCATGCAGGCCGGTATCACCCATTTTGAATCGACCCTGGGGGGTATCGGCGGGCAGCCTGCCAATTTTGTTGACGGTATCCCAGTTGCCGGTACCGGTGAATATTATCACAAAGATCCGGGACTCTCCGGACTGGTATCCACTGAAGATCTGGCAGTGATGCTGGATGAAATGAACATTGAAACTGGGTTGGACGTGGATACGGTGATCTCTACCGGAGGAACGGTTGAAAGGATTGTCGGCCGGCGCCTTCGGTCTGAATGCCTTCATT
Source organism: Desulfotignum sp. (assembly GCA_011390635.1). Taxonomy (GTDB): domain Bacteria; phylum Desulfobacterota; class Desulfobacteria; order Desulfobacterales; family Desulfobacteraceae; genus Desulfotignum. The sequence goes on from JAABSA010000013.1 coordinate 32,039, forward strand.
CAGGCCGTATTGCAAAGTGAAATAAAAGAAAAAACCCTGTCAAGACAGATTCTGAAACGCTATATAGCTTTTCCAGCCAGAATATTGAAATTCGTCATTACTGCCTTGCTAAAACACGGTGTTTTATGATATTTATTGGGGCTTCCATAGAGGAGCACGACTATGAAATAAGATCCGGACAGGCCTTCGGATCCGTGATGTCAACATAAGGTGAAAAACAGGTAAACTAAGATGAAAGCATTATTAGCCCTGGAAGACGGCAGGACCTTTGCCTGCAGAAGCTTTACAGGACCAGGAGAAGCCTGTGGTGAGGTGGTATTCAACACCAGCATGACCGGTTACCAGGAGATCCTTACCGACCCATCCTATTACGGACAAATGGTGACCATGACCTATCCCCTCATCGGTAATTACGGGGTTACTCCTGAAGATGTGGAATCCAACCGAATTCAGGTACCTGCCTTTATCGTAAAGGAGTACCAGGATTATCCCAGCAATTTCAGGTCCAGGGGGACCCTGGCGGATTATCTGATCAAAAGCCATGTGCTGGGAGTCCAAGATCTGGATACCCGTGCGTTGACCCGGCATATCAGAAAATCCGGTGCCATGCGGGCGGTGATTTCCACTGCGGATCTGAATCCGGATTCCCTGGTGGCAAAAGCCTGCCGGGTGCCGTCCATGGCCGGCAGTGATCTGGTACAGTATGTGACCACCAAAAAACCCTATTTCTGGAAATACAACCAGCCGGATTATGTCCATACAGATTCTTTGTCCAACGCATTTGTCTGGCGCCATCGGGGGAAAAAGCACTCGGTGGTGGCCCTGGATTTCGGCATTAAGTACAATATCATCCGGTGCCTGGAACGGGCCGGATGCGAGGTGCTCACCGTACCAGCCAAAACATCTGCCGACACCATAAAGGCGATGCAGCCGGATGGCATTTTTTTGTCCAACGGACCGGGAGACCCGGAACCCTTGACCTATGCGGTGGCCACAATCAAACATTTGCTGGGATCGGTACCGGTTTTCGGAATCTGCCTGGGCATGCAGCTGCTGGGACTGGCTATGGGCGGCAAAACGTTGAAGATCAAATTCGGCCATCGGGGAGCCAACCAGCCGGTGAAAAACCTGGCCACCGGCAGGGTGGAAATCACCGCCCAGAACCATGGATTTGCCGTGGACCTGAACAGCCTGAAGGACCATGCATCCGCCTTGACCCATATCAATCTGAATGAAGACTCCCTGGAAGGTATCCACGATGAGACCCTGAAAGCCTTTGCCGTGCAGTATCATCCCGAAGCGTCCCCCGGTCCCCATGACGCGGCCTATCTTTTTAACCAGTTTGCCAAAGTGATGACCCATGCCAAAGCGTAATGATATCAAAAAAATCCTGATCATCGGGGCCGGTCCCATTATTATCAGCCAGGCCTGCGAATTCGACTATTCCGGCACCCAGGCCTGCAAAGCCTTGAAGGAAGAGGGATTCGAGGTGATCCTCATCAACTCCAATCCGGCCACCATCATGACCGATCCGGAAACCGCGGACCGGATCTATATCGAACCGGTCACACCGGACACCCTGTGCAAGGTGATCAGAGCGGAACGGCCGGATGCTGTGCTGCCCACTCTGGGAGGCCAGACCGCTTTGAACACCGCCATCGAAGCCGCCAAAACAGGGATATTTGAAGAGTACAACGTGGAACTGATCGGCGCCTCCATTGAAGCCATCAACAAGGCCGAAGACAGAGAGCTTTTCCGCAACGCCATGAACAAGATCGGCCTGCGCATTCCCAAGAGCGGGTTTGCCCACAATTTTGCGGAGGTGGAGGCAGTCGCAAAAAAGATCGGATTCCCTTTGATTGTCCGGCCCAGCTTCACGCTGGGCGGCACCGGCGGCGGGGTGGCCTACAACATGGAAGAGCTGAACCGCGTGGCCAAGTCCGGTCTGGATGCATCTCTTATCAGCCAGATCCAGCTGGAGGAATCGGTGTTGGGATGGAAGGAATATGAACTGGAGGTGATGCGGGACCATGCCGATAATGTGGTTATCATCTGCTCCATCGAGAATGTGGATGCCATGGGGGTTCACACTGGAGATTCCATCACCGTGGCGCCGATCCAGACCCTCTCGGACAAAGAATATCAGGTATTGCGTGATGCGTCCATTGCCATCATCCGGGAGATCGGTGTGGACACGGGGGGCTCCAATGTGCAGTTTGCCGTGAATCCGGAAAACGGGGATGTCATTGTGGTGGAAATGAACCCCCGGGTGTCTCGAAGTTCGGCCCTGGCTTCCAAAGCCACCGGTTTTCCCATTGCCAAGATCGCGGCCAAACTGGCGGTGGGATATACCCTGGATGAAATACCCAATGATATCACCGGCGAAACCATGGCCTGTTTTGAACCGTCCATTGATTACTGCGTGGTCAAAATTCCCAGGTGGACATTTGAAAAATTTCCCGAAACCCCGGATGTCCTCACCACTGCCATGAAATCGGTGGGCGAAACCATGGCCATCGGCCGGACCTTCAAGGAGGCCTTTCAAAAGGGTCTGCGGTCTTTGGAAATCGGCAGGGCCGGATTCGGTGCGGACGGAAAGGACCATTTACCAGACTCCCTGGCAGGAAACGACCTGGAATATAAACTGTCCACCCCCAACTCCCAGCGGCTTTTTTACATCAAATATGCACTAAAGCACAACATGCCCATTACCATGCTGTATGAGCTCACCCATATTGATCCCTGGTTTCTGCACCAGATGCGCCAGATCGTTGAAGTGGAAAACCAGATCAAGCTGGCCGGCAAAAACCTGCCCAGAGAACTGCTGGAAAAGGCCAAAAAATACGGATTTTCCGACAAACAGCTGGCCTATCTTACCAATCTCACTGAAAAACAGGTGGAACAGGAGCGAAAAAACTTAGGTATCGTGCCGGTGTACAAACTGGTGGACACCTGTGCCGCGGAATTCCGGGCTGTCACCCCTTATTATTATTCCACCTATGAAACCGAATGCGAAGCCCGGGTCAGTGACAAAAAAAAGGTGATCATCCTGGGAGGCGGTCCCAACCGCATCGGCCAGGGGATTGAATTTGACTACTGCTGCGTGCATGCCTCTTTTGCGTTGAAAGAGGAAGGGGTGGAATCCATCATGGTCAATTCCAATCCGGAAACCGTGTCCACAGACTATGACACATCCGACAAACTCTACTTTGAACCCCTGACCCACGAAGATGTGATCCACATAGTGGAAAAGGAAAAACCCTTCGGGGTCATTGTCCAGTTCGGCGGCCAGACACCGTTGAACCTGGCCACCGGGCTGCACAAAGCCGGGGTCCCCATCATCGGTACTTCTCCTGAAAGCATTGACCGGGCAGAAGACCGGGACCTGTTCCAGGCGATGATGGACAAGCTGGGGCTGCTTCAGCCGGAAAACGGCATTGCCCATTCCTATGGTGAAGCTTTGGCTGTTGCCAGAGATATCGGGTACCCGGTTATGGTCAGACCCTCTTTTGTACTGGGGGGGCGGGCCATGAAAATTGTGTATGATGAAAACGATCTGGAGGAATTTTTTGAACTTGCGGTGCAGGCATC
>JAABSA010000013.1:35886-90428 GCA_011390635.1 Desulfotignum sp.
GTATCATGAACGACAAGGTCTATGTCATTGAGGTGAACCCCAGAGCATCAAGAACCATCCCTTTTGTGTCCAAGGCCATCGGCGTGCCCCTGGCCAAGCTGGCCACCAAGGTGATGCTGGGCCATACCCTGCAAGATCTCGGGTTTACCGCCCAGGTGATTCCGCCGTATTATTGTGTCAAAGAGGCGGTGATGCCCTTTGACCGGTTTGAAAACGTGGACCCGGTCCTGGGGCCGGAAATGAAATCCACCGGCGAGGTGATGGGTATTGACAGGGACCTGGGGGCCGCCGTCGCCAAGTCCCAGATCGCCGCCGGCCAAAAGCTGCCGGAAACAGGCACTGTGTTTATATCGGTCCAGGACAAGGACAAGAATGCGGCCTTGTCCGTGGCAAAAGATTTTTATGACATGGGATTCACCATCATGGCCACCCGGGGAACCGCCGCGTTTTTAGAAGAAAATCAGGTTCCGGCTACCCTGGTGAAAAAGGTGTCCGCCGGCCGTCCCCATGTGGTGGATGCCGTAAAAAACAAGGAAATCCAGCTCATTCTCAACACCGGTGCCACCAGCCAGACCCAGCGGGACGGGTATGAAATAAGGCGGGCCGCCATCAAATATAAAATTCCCTACGCAACCACCACTGATGGTACCCGGGCCATTTTAAGCGCCATCAAGGCTCTGAAAAAAGAACGGCTGTCCGTCAAACCCATCCAGGAGTATCATAAGCAAAATGTATGATTGTATGACCATCCCCCCCAGTGAACGGCCCAGGGATGAATGCGGCGTATTCGGGTTGTACCAGCATCCGGAAGCCGCCCAAATCACCTATTTCGGCCTGTATGCCCTCCAGCACCGGGGCCAGGAAAGTGCCGGCATCTCTGTGAACCGGGGCATCAACGACAAGATCTTTTCCCACAAAGGCATGGGCCTGGTGCCGGAAATTTTCAACATGGATGACTTGGAGCGTATTGAAGGAGGTTCCGCCATCGGCCATGTGAGGTATTCCACCACCGGGGATTCGGTTTTGCTCAATGCCCAGCCTTTTGTGGTGAACCATCGCCACCGCTCCTATGCCCTGGCCCACAACGGCAACCTGGTCAACGCCCACACCCTGAGAAAAGATCTGGAGGAAAAAGGTTCCATTTTCCAGACCACCATGGATTCAGAAGTGTTTTTGCACCTGTTTATTAAGAATCTGGTCAAGGGTGATTATGAAAATGCCATTCTGAAAGCGGTTTCTCAAATTGAAGGGGCCTATTCCATGATCCTGCTCACCTGTAAAGGCGAGATCATCGGCATGAAAGACCCCAACGGTTTCCGGCCCCTGGCCCTGGGAAAGCTTAACGGCCATTATGTACTGGCATCGGAAACCTGCGCCTTTGACCTGATCCAGGCGGAATTCATCCGGGAACTGGATCCCGGGGAGATCATCATCATCAATGAAGACGGCATCAAGAGTCTTCGGCATCCCAGGGCAGCGGCGCACAAAACCCTGTGCATTTTTGAATACATCTATTTTGCCCGGCCGGACTCCACCATTGACGGAAAAAATGTCTATGAAATGCGCAAAAACCATGGCCAGCGCCTGGCAAAGGAAAGCCATGTGGCAGCCGATCTGGTCATGCCGTTTCCGGATTCCGGTAACTATGCGGCCATCGGATATGCCAGGGAATCGGGCATTCCCTTTGAAATGGGCATGATACGAAACCATTATGTGGGCCGAAGCTTTATCCAGCCCACCCAGTCCATGAGAGATTTTTCCGTGCGCATCAAGCTCAATCCGGTGCGGGAACTGATCAAAGGCAAAGACATCATCATCATTGAAGACTCCATCATCCGGGGTACCACTGCCAAAACAAGGGTCAGGGCGTTGCGGGAGCTGGGTGTGAAAAAAGTGCACATGCGTATCTCCTGTCCGCCCCACAGATTTCCCTGCTATTACGGCATCGATTTTTCATCCAAAGGAGAACTTATTGCAGCCCAGAAATCGGTGGATGAACTGCGGGACTATCTGGGGCTGGATTCGCTGCATTATCTGTCCCTTGAAGGCATGCTGGAGGCATCCGGGGTGAAAAATCCGGAACAAAATTTCTGCAAAGCCTGTTTTGACGGACAATACCCCGTGCCCTTCGATCCCAAGTTCACCAAGCAGTGTATGGGATAGATGATGCAAAAAAAAACCGTTGCCTTTTCCAAGGCATCCGCCAATTTGTTTTTTCACATTTTAACCCAATGTAATCTGTCTTGTTCCCATTGTTATATCAATCCGGACCAGCATGGCAGCCAGACCCTTTCCATTGATACCATCCGGCGCTGGCTGGGCATGTTTGCCCAAAAGGCATCCAAAACCAACCTCATCTTTTTAGGGGGAGAACCCACGCTTCATAAAGATCTGTCTGTTGCTGTAAAAGAAGCAAGACGTCTTCAGTATAATTCCATCACCATTGACACCAACGGATTTCTTTTCCACAACATTCTGGACCGGCTTACCCCGGATGATGTGGATTTCATATCCTTTTCCCTGGACGGGGCCACATCTGCCACCAATGATGCCATCCGGGGGCGGGGCAGTTATGATGCGGTGATATCAGGCCTGGGCCGGGCCCGGGAAAAAGGCTTTGCCTGCTCCATGATCTATACCGTGTCGGACAAAAACCTGCACGAACTTTCCCGGATGCCGGATCTGGTGGCATCCCTGGACATTGAGCGGTTCTTTATCCAGGTCATCGGCATGCGGGGAAAATCCGCTGGAGCCAAAAAGGCGGGCCAGGTGTCCAAGGACCTGTGGCTGTCCGTCATTCCACAGGTGGCAAAAACCATTGCCGAAACAGGAGTCATCGTCACCTACCCCAAGGTGTTTCTGGATCTGGATGAACCCTTCGAGTGCGCCGGCATTGTGGCGGACAATTATTTTGTGTTTCCCAACGGCCGGGTATACCGCTGCCCCCTTTGCGAAGATTTTCCCCTGCATTCTTTTACCATTGAAAACCACACACTGGTTCCGGCACCCCCCGTCAATGAAACCCATCTGTTTGGCCTCACCATTGCCGAAGGCTGTGTCATGAACAAAATCATCCAGCCGGGCAACCTGGATTATCTGGCAGACGGCACCTTGTCCCACAAAATCGCCTGCTGTATGCTTAAACAGGAGATCCGGTCATGAATTCAGGATTTCTTTGATTTTCTCCGGGATTTTTTATGTTTTTTTTCTTCCGCTTCATGGGTCAGAATCATACTTCTGAGACTGTCCGTGTCCCTGGGGTCCAAAAGAATGTCGGTATATTCCTCACGGGTGACCGGCTGTATGACAATTTCTTCTTTGATCAGGGCCTGTATCTGGTCCAAAAGGGGCTTTTCTTCGGGGCTGCAAAAAGAAAACGCCTGGCCTTTGCGGGTGCCCCGGCCGGTGCGGCCCACCCGGTGTACATAGTTTTCCGGATTTTCCGGCAGATCATAATTGATGACAAAGTCCAGGTCCGGGATATCAATGCCCCGGGCCGATACATCAGTGGCAATAAGAATGCGTTCTTCCCCGGCCTTGAACCGTGCCATGACCATGTTTCTGTCGGCCTGGTCCTTGTCCCCGTGAATGGTCGCCGATGGGATATGACCCCTTTCCAGGGCTTTGGCCACCCGCTCGGCCCGGACCTTTGTCCTGACAAACACCATGATGCGGGCGGTTTCATGATCCCGGATAAACCGGCGCAGAAAAAACCGCTTGTCATCCATCTCCATTTCCACCATCCAGTGGGTGACATTTTTGGACACCGGGCTGTCCGGGGAAATCTGAATCCGGATGGCGGTGGTTTTCACCTGGGAAAATGCCAGTTTTTTGATTTCCCGGTCAATGGTGGCCGAAAAAAACAGAGTCTGGTGCCGCTGGGGCAGTTTTTTCTTGATGGACTGGATATCCTTTATAAAGCCCTGGTCCAGCATCCGGTCTGCTTCATCCAGGACCAGGGTGTTCACCAGGGACACGGTGATGGCACCCTGGCTGATGAGATCAAACATGCGGCCCGGGGTGGCCACCAGGATATCGATGCCGTCTTTCAACCGGGCAATCTGCCGGTCCTGGTCCACGCCCCCGTAAATGGCAAACGGATTGACCCGGGTATGGTGGCACAGGGTATTGAACACAGTCCCGATCTGGCCGGCCAGCTCCCGGGTGGGCACCATGACGATGCACTGGAGACCGGGCAAGGACCGCTTGGATCTGTGTATCCTGTCAATAATGGGAATGGCGAATGCTGCGGTTTTTCCGGTACCGGTCTGGGCCACTGCCAGCACATCCTCTCCCTTGAGAATGGAAGGGATGGCCTTGAACTGTATGTCGGTTGGTCTTTTGTACCCGGCTGCGGCCAGGTTTTTTTTAATGGCATCTGCAATGGGGTAGTCTTCAAATTTCATGGAATGTATTTACATACCTTTAGAGCTAAAAATAGTTGTTGGATCCTGATAAGATACAGGCAATAGGTTTGAAACGCAATACATGGGATCAGAAGTTAGAAGTTAACTACCGACCCCTTGATTTTGCATATTATTTTTGCGAGGATAATGACATGCAGATTGAAAAAACAATCCATCATATTGTCGGCTGGCTTGACAGTTATCTGGAAAAATCCGGTCTTGAAGGGTTTTGCGTAGGAGTATCGGGCGGCATTGATTCCGCTGTCACATCCACCTTGTGTGCCAGAACAAGCCGGTCTACAATGGTCTTGAACATGCCCATTTTTCAGGCATCCGACCAGTTGTACAGGTCATCGGCCCACAATGCCTGGCTCCAAAGCATTTACAAAAATGTCACCCCGGTGGACCTGGACCTGACACCCGCATTTTCGAGTATTCAGGAAAACTTTCCTTCTGATATCCAGGACGGATTGACCATGGCCAATACCCGGGCCCGCCTCAGGATGCTTACGCTCTATGCCTTTGCCTCCCACCACCGGCTTCTGGTGACAGGCACCGGTAATAAGGTGGAGGATTTCGGGGTGGGATTTTTTACCAAATACGGGGATGGGGGCGTGGATATTTCCCCCATTGCAGATCTGTTCAAATCTGAGGTCTATGCACTGGCAAGGGGCCTGGGGATTTCAGAGGATATTATAGCTGCACCTCCCACGGACGGGCTGTGGGAAGACAACCGCACGGATGAAGGCCAGATCGGCGCCAGTTACGAAGAGCTGGAATGGGCCATGGCCCACATTGCACTGCCTGAAGCAAACAAAAACCATAGTGTTCTGAATAACCGGCAAAAAAAAGTGCTGAAGATTTATAAAAAACATCATGCAGCCAACCGGCATAAAATGGACCCTATCCCGGTGTGCATGGTTCCCGGTCATCTACGCAAATAGCTGTTGTATCCAGCACAATTTTATATGAAATAACCGGGCAACTCACCGGATTATTTCATGCTTTGCTGTGTCCGGCAGGATATGCCCTTTATTGAAATTCGTCCCGGGTCAGGTGGTATTTTTTCATTTTATAGTAAAGCAGCTGCCGGGAAATACCCAGTTTTCTAGCCGATTTTGTCACATTTCCCCGATATTGCATCAATGCCTGCCACACCATTTTTTTTTCATGTTCGTTTTTATTGGAGAGCAGGTCTTTATTTTCTGTTTCATCTGTTTGGAAAACCTGTGTCTGAAACGTCTGCCGCCGGGCGGTTTTACTATGGTTGGACGAAATTGTGCCGCATCCGTTTGTAAAATGGGACTGAAGATGTTGGATTCGGATCACATCATCCTGTCCCATGATATTCATGGCCCCTTCAATGACATGCTCCAGTTCCCGGACATTGCCGGGCCACTGGTACTGGCCGAACATGTCCATGACCTGGTTGTCAATTGTCCGCACCTGTCTGCCCAGGACCTTGTTGTGTTTGGCAATGAAATGGGCAACCAGCAGGGGCAGGTCCGTCAGGCGTTCACGCAGCGGCACAATATGGATGAACACCACCCCCAGCCGGTAGAACAGGTCAGCGCGAAGGCTCCCGCCGGTGATGGAAATATGGGGGTCCTGGTTCACAGAAGAAATGATTTTCAGATCAAATTTGATTTCCTTGAGTGCCCCCACCCGCCGGACCTTTCTCTCCTGGACAATGCGCAGAATTTTGCTCTGGAGTCCCACGGGCATGGAGTTGATTTCATCCAGAAAAATGGTGCCCTGGCTGGTACGCTCAAACAGACCGGCCTTGTTGATGGAGCCTGTGAACGCTCCTTTGGAGGTGCCGAACAATATGCCTTCCAGCAGGTTTTCCGGAATGGCCGCACAATTGACCGGGGTATATTTTTTTTCATGCCTGGGGCTGTGGTTGTGGATGGCCCGGGCAAACAATTCTTTTCCGGTGCCGGTCTCCCCGTAAAGCATCACAGGAGAGGGTGTGTTGGCTGCCATGCGGGCCGCGTTCAGGGCATCTGTAAATGCCGGGTCCTGTCCGATGATGGTATCAAATGTGATGTCCAGCTGGTACATGCGCTGCTGGCTTTCCGGAAGCCGCATGCCGGAAAGGGTTTCTGTAAGAACATTGAAATCGCGTACAAAACAGATGGACCCTACAAGCTTGTTTTTATTGAATATGGGATGGACATTGTGGATGGTATTGGCAAACTTGCCCATACGGGTCCGGTAATAGATGGGCTCATCAACAATGGGATGCCGGGTATTGAGACATTGCATGATCAGGCTGGTATCATCATCTAAGTCATACACATCCGTCACATGGTTCAGGATGGCATTTTCCGGATCCAGTTCATCAATGCGGGACATGGCATGGTTGTAATAGACGATGATACCGTCGCTGTTGGTGATGAGAACCCCGTCACTGTATTCATCAAAGATGGCTAAAAAATTGGCGTTATCCAGACCGGATAAAAATTTCTGGGCGTTTTTGTGTGATAATCGGGTCATTTTATAATTGTTTGATCAGTTCAGGCAGGATCTCAAACAGATCCCCCTGGACATGGTAATCGCAATGGGCCATGATGGCGGCATTTTCATCCTTGTTTACGGCAATGATCATTTTAGCGGTTTTCATACCGGCAAAATGCTGGATGGATCCGGATATGCCGCAGGCGATGTACACCTGGGGACTGACCTTTTCCCCGGTTTGCCCCACCTGGCAGGCATAGGGTACCCAGCCTTCATCCACCGCCACCCGGGAAGCCCCCACTGCGGCATTCATCTTTCCGGCGCACTCAAAAATTAAAGAAAAATTTTCCTTGTTTTTCAAGCCCCGGCCCCCGGCAATGATAATATCGGCTTCCGCCAGACTGATCCGGCCGCCGTCCTCCCCGTCATCCCAGGACAGCAGCGACAGATTTGCCGGCACTGTAGTGTCCAGTGTCAGGGTGATTGTCTGTGCCTGTGCAGGTGCCGGCACAGGCTGCACTGCATTGGGCCGAATGCCGAAAATGATCACGCTTCCGGTAAGCTGGATATCTGCCATGACCTTGCCTGAATACTGGGAGGTTCTGGCAATGTTTTTTTCCAGGTTCACATCCAGGCAGTCCATTACCAGGGGTACGTCCATCATGGCGGCCACCCTGGGGATGATGTCTTTGCCCTCTGCGGTGGACAGGCCAAAAATGGTGTCCAGCTTCAGCTCCCGGGCGGCATCTGCAATGGCACCAGCCCGGACCGCCGGGTTGCGGCGGATCTGTGGGTCATCAGCAAGAGGCATATCCACAATGGTATTGATACCATATTCAGCCAGATTTTGTCTGGTGCTGTCATCCACACCATCCAGCACCAGGGCATACAGAAAAACATCTGCCCGGGCAGCCAGGGTGATCATCCCAAGACTTGTATCCTTGACCCGGTTGTTTTCCATTTCAATATAGATACCTGCCTGTTTCATGATATCACCTTTGCATCCTGTTGTAAAATTCTGATGATCTCTTTGGCCTGCTCTGCCGGGGTTCCCAAAATTTTTTTGGGTCTGCGTTTCTGTATCAGGGGTTCCAGGGCCACGATCTTTGCGGACCCCGGACCGGGGGGTATGCCAAGGCTGTCCAGAGAAATTGTCTGAATGGGTTTTTTGCGGGCCTTGACCACATCGGGAAAGGTTGGATAATTCGGGGTGTTCAACCCACGGCCGGCACCCAACACACAGGGCAGGGCAAGTTGAAATGTCCGGGTTCTGCCCCCGGCCAGTTCACAGGTGACAACCGCCTTGCCGGATTTGATTTCAAGGGATACGGCATTGGTCACCACAGGAAAATCAAACAACGCCCCGATGCGGAACAGCGTCTGCATGCCTTCGCTGTCAATGGATTCTTTGCCGGTGAAAATAATGTCCGGGGAACCGTCCTGTACAATGGCGGCGTGCAGGGCCCGGGCCGTGGTCATGCTGTCACATACTGCATCGGTTTCCACCACAAGACCTCTGTCAGCCCCCATGGCCATGGCGGACCGGATGGTTTTTTCGGCATCTTTTTTGCCCATGCACACTGCGATGATGTCACTGTCCGGCACCGTTTTTTTCAGAACAGCGGCTTCCGTCACCGCATGCTCGTCATAAGGGTTCAGTAAAAAAGCCACTTTTTCATCAATCTGAGTGTTCCCCAGAATGTGGATGTTGGCGGCGGAATCCGGTACATGTTTCACGCACACGTAAATTTGCATTGTTTCAACACCAGTTTGTATAGTAAAAAGGGCAGTGCCAGGGATTTCCCCGGCCCTGCCCCCTGGACAAAAGCATGCCGCCGCACTGTATGTACGCAGCATTGCTGCTATGAGTTGCCGCTTGCGGTTTTATCTCCCGCGCCGGCAGGTGTATACCGGCGCGGGAGAGTTGTGCGGCATGCCTGCTAGCCGTTTACAGAAAAGCTGGAGTCATAGTTGATTTCCCGTTTTCTGGAGAAAAAGCCCACATTCAGGGTCCGTTTGGTGTATTTAAACTCATACTGGAACGGTTCTTTGTCATGGTCCAGGCCTTTCTCACAGGCATCAATGAGTTCAGCCATCATGCGGCCAACAACCGGCGCATTCTTGTACTGGTTGCCCGAGGTGCCGATGGCCATGTAGAATCCGTCAAGATCGGATTTGTCATACACCGGAATCCAGTCGTCAGAGCAGTCATACAGATCCACAACGCCCTTGGGCTGATTGGGTACCTGTAGGGTGGGAATGCGTTTTCCCAGGCGGTAGCACTGGGCTTTCCACTGCTCATCGGTGAGGACATTGTCTCTGCCGTGTCCCCCTTTGCCGGCATAAAATTCATCCGGATCCACCCATTCCTGGGGGTCGCAGTCCGGGTCCTCGGAACCGATGAGAAACAGGTTGCCCACCTCAGGTCTGACATAGCAGCCGATGTCTCCATCAGACATGTGGTATCCGTCGTTAAGATAGTCATAATCTTCGGGAGACGGGCAGTACATGACCTCGTGGCGCAACGATTTGGTTTTGATGTTGCAGCCTTCCCATACCCCTTCGGCCATCTGGTTGATCTTGAAAGAATGGGGGCCGCCCACATTGACCACGATGCCGGCGTCAATCTGGGTGCCGTCCTTGAGGGTGATACCGGTCACTTTGCCGTTTTCGCTTCTGATGTCCACAACTTCGGCGTTGAACATGAATTCACCGCCCTTGGCTTCAGCAGCCCGCATAATGTTGTGGGCGGACAGGGCCGGGTCATTCACATACCCGCCCTCGGGGCAGAAAATGGCACCTTCCAGCATTTCAGTGGGCTCATCAAAGAATTTGGGGTCTTCGGGACGGCGCACCGGCCAGAATTTGTGCAGATCAATGGGGGGCACATGTTTTTTAATGGTATCCAGGTCCCATTCAATATATTTGACACCCACGGCATCATAATTTTTTTGCACCTTGCGCCAGTCATGGCCTTCGGATTTGAGCAGGATGGAACCGGTGTTCATGTATTTGGCCATGCCTTTTTCATCTGTGACATTGCCCAGGTAGTTTTCCCAGTCCAGCCAGTATTTAAACCCTTCATAGGCCAGGGCCACCCCGTCTTCAGTGGAATAATGGGCCCGTACAATGGCGCAGGAACCGGCGGTGGAGCCTTCACCGGCATCGGGAAGCTTGTCCACGTTCAACGTTTTGTAACCCATTTTGCACAGTTCAAAGGCAATGGGGGTTCCAATAACGCCGGCACCGATAATAATAGCATCATATTTTTTGTTCATGGTTTTTGTCTCCTTGATTGAACCGGTTTTTTTAAAGGCCGGTTTTTGTTACATCTATAATTTGTATGTGGCCCTGCTATCACAAGGCCTTGCATTTATAAGCTGTTGATCCAGTCGGCGAACCGCTTTTCCCCGGCTGGTTTCAGTCCGAACTCTTCACCGGCATGAAGGATACCGTCGATCATATGCTTGCCATATCCCCTGGAACAGGTGAGTACCACCCCGGATTTTTCCGCTTCCCGGCCCAGGGTCACAATCTGGCAGGGCACATGGGAAAAAGGCCCCTGGAAAAGAAACGGGGTCTGTTTGTCTGCACCGATAAAATCCAGGGCAGACAGTTTTTCACAGATGGAAAAAACATTGCTGCCGAAAATCGCCACAAAAATGGTGGCTTCGGTGACATCGGTGTATTCTTTTTCTTTTGGGGTGTCCATGGATTGCCCATCCAGGTGGTAAATGGATGCCTGGATGCGGTTCATGCGGTTTATCAGCACACCTTTTTCCAGGACCGACTGGCAGTACACTTCGGGAATGGTGATCCCGAATGGTTTTTTTGCGGCCAGATCGGCACTCTGCAGGTCCAGCCGGGTCCTGTGGCTCAGGTCCACCAGCCAGGGGCCGTCCCCTTCGCCGTGGTATTCCAGGACAACATCCCAGTCGCCATATGTTTGATTTTTGAGCGGTGTTGCCTTGAACGCAACCGCCGAGTGTCTTTTTATATCTTTCATGGTTGTATCCCTTACATTTTCATCCGTTTACCGTCAGGGTCATAAAACGGTGTTTGCACAACCGTTCCGTAAATCAGCTCGCCTTTGCATTCATCTTCATAAAATGCCAGCCGGGTGCCGATTTTGCTCATGTCACCTTCCACCAGGGCCATACCCACGGCTTCATTGAGGGAAAAACTGTTTCTGGCGGTGCACACGTAGCCCCGGACCCGATCATCCACGATCAGAGATCCGTCTTTGGGGGCACGGCCGTTGTTTTCCATCTTGAATCCCACAAGTTTGAGGCGGGTGTTGTCTTTTTCCGCCTGGGCCAGGGCTGCCACACCAACGGTTTTACAGCCTGTTTTTTTCCGGGACCAGAGAAATCCCAGGCCAATGTCCAGCAGGTTGGTGCGCTGTTCAGATTCCTGGCCTAAAATGATATGGCATTTTTCCATGCGCAGCACGTTCTGGGCTTCCACACCGAAATTCTGGATCTTGAATTCCCTGCCTGCTTCCTTGAGCATCAGCCAGACAGATTTCATATAGGAGCTGGGCACGTGCAGCTCATAGGACAGTTCTCCCACAAATCCCAGGCGCATGGCCCTGACGGGAATGGTGTCGGAAATCTTGAATTCTTTGTATTCAGAGAATCCGAAACCCTCGTTGGATACATCAATGTCCACCACCTTTTCCAGCACTTTTCTGGCATTGGGTCCGGACAGGTTGATAACCCCCATGGCATCGGTGAGGTTGATCACGGCAAAATTCCAGTTGTCATACCGGGTGTGGTACCTGATCCATTCAATGGTCTGGCCGGCACGGCCCGTGGAGGTGGAAAAATAATAATCGTTTTCCCCGCGCTTGATCACCACACCGTCATCAATGACACAGCCGTCATCATTGCACATGGCCGTGTATTTTACCCGGCCTTCCTTGATTTTGGACAGATCGGATACATATACCCGCTGCAGGGCATTCAATGCATCGGGTCCGTGGATGCGAAATTTTCCCAGGGTGGAGCCGTCCAGCATGCCCACATTGGTTCGGACATTTTCAATCTCTTTTTTACAGGTAAAATCTTTTGAAAAATATCTGGCCCGCTGCCACACCCCGATGTTTCTGAAAATACCGCCGTCTTTGCGCTGCATCTCATCCATGGGTGTTCTTTTGAACATGGTGTGGTTGGTACCGGCATAGGTGGCAATAAGGGTTGGCACCAGTGGCGCTCTCACCGTGGTGGGTTTGATTTTGATATCAGGCAGGGCCTGGTATTTGGCAGCAAACAAAGGCAGGTTGTGACCCGGGATTCCGCCCTGGCCGGGTCCCAGGCCTGCGCCGGAGAACCGCTTGATCAGCTCGGGTACATCAAAACCCTTGTCAATGGACTGTTTGATGTTTTTGATACTGGTATCTTCATCAAAGCAGATAAAGGTTTTTCTGCCCTTGACCGGTGCGGTGACCAGTTTCGTTCCTCTGGCAGGCCCGGGCAGATTTTCCATGGCTTTTTTGGCCTCACCCAGGTCGGCAATGGAGCAGTTTTCACAGTCATATGCCGCCTTGAGTCCTGCCAGATGACCCGATGCCTCAATGGATTTGGCGTTTTCAAACCCCAGCAGGCGCCCGGCTGCGTACATTTTTTTGGGCAGATCCGTGGGCAGGAAAAAATTGGTGTGGTTGTCATAGGTCAGTTTTGCCTGGTTCACCACCAGGGGGCCGGTAAGCGGGGTAAATCCCGCAGATGCCACCAGCACATCACAGTCAAAGGTTTTTGAAATCGTACCATCCACACTCTTGATGGTGACTTTTTTCACCTGTTTTCCGCCATGGGCTTCGGTGGCGACCCAGCCTTTGAGGATGGTAATTTTCCGGTCCAGAACCGCCTTGAGCATTGCGGGGTCCTGGCCGTCTTCTCTGATATCGGCAATGACCGGGATGGATAATCCCAGGTCATGCAGTGCCACAGCTGTTTCCAGTCCCAGGTCATGACCGATGCTGAATACAGCAATCTTGCCGGGCAGTATGCCATAGGTATTGGCAAGGCGAAGGGCACATCCGGCCTGCATCACGCCCGGCCGTTCATTGTTTTCAAACAGCAACGGTCTTTCAATGCAGCCTGTGGCCACCACCACGCTGTTGGCACGGATTTCAATATACCGTTCCGTAAAAGAGTCGGATTCCTTTCCGACCTGAAAACCGGTGATCAGGTTGTTGTTGTAGACACCCACATTGGCGGTGTGGGTAAACACCCGGATGTTTTCGGTTTTTTCCACTTCCTTTGCCAGCTGCACCGCTCTTTCGTGATGGGTCTGGCGGCTGATATATTCCGAGGACCGGTATTCAAAATGACCCCCCAGCCAGGGCCGTGCTTCCATGATACTTACCCGCAGGCCTTTTTGGGCCGCAGCCAGTGCTGCTTTCATGCCGGCAGGCCCGCCGCCGATGACACAGACATCACAGGAGGGGAAGATTTCATCATATTTGCCGGGCATGTGGTGATCCGGGGCCAGCTTGCCGATACCGGCGGCCTTGCGGATCTGTTTCATGGCAACCGGCCATATTTTGGCGGGCTTGTGCATGGTGTCATAGTAGAATCCGGCAGGCATGGCCCAGTCCATCTTGTCAATGAAGCCCATGAGGTCATTTTCAGCAGAGCCTTTGACATTCTGCTCTTTGACCACCATACCGGGTTTAAGGGCCGTGGTCTCGGTGCGGACATTGGGAATACCGTTGACTTCCATCATGGTGTTGGAACATTCACCGTCCATGCTGTAAAGCCCTCTGGGACGGTGGTATTTCAGACTTCTTGCATAGATTCTGACCCCATTGGCATACAGGGCGGTTGCAATGGTATCCCCTTTGGTGCCGTAATATGTCTTCCCTTTATATGTGAAGGGGATTTTGTCACTGACATCAATTTTCAATGTGGGCAGATGATTGAATCTGTTCATCATTCTTTTGCCTCCGGTGTTTCCTTTTCAAGGTTTGTCGTCGTATCCCGGAAGATGGTAAACCATGAACCGCATCCATCCCGGTGAAACCACCATTCCTGCTGGACACCTGCCACGCATTGGTTCATGTGGACATAATCGCACCAGCTTTCAGGGGTCAGGTCTTTTTCATCAGGTCTGGGACCTTTTTCCTCTCCGCCGTAACGGAACTCATATCCGTTTCTTTTTCCGCAGATCGGACATGTAATTGTTAACGCCATCTTATGGTCTCCTTGAATCTCTTATAAAAATTTTTCAGCTGATTTAATTGTCCGGGGTGTAGCTGACCAGCGCCGCTGTTTCACCCATGAGCTTGTGCTCCTGGTACCGTTTCAAAGCAAAGGGCTTGAGTATGTCAG
This sequence comes from Desulfotignum sp., assembly GCA_011390635.1. GTDB lineage: Bacteria > Desulfobacterota > Desulfobacteria > Desulfobacterales > Desulfobacteraceae > Desulfotignum. Next base: position 50,087 of record JAABSA010000013.1, read on the forward strand.
GACAGGTGTTGGTGGCCATGAAGCTTGCCATGTGACGTCCCACGGCAGAGCATGATTTAAATCCGAAATATCCCCAGCCGCAGTCCATGAAAAACCCTTCCACCTGGTCATTGCCGTCCATGATGGGGGCCATGTCAGGGGTCATGTCAGCCAGCCCGCCCCAGATTCTCATGAACCGCACACCCCGCAGGGCAGGCAGAAATTCAGACAGCGCTTCGGCCTGGTGCTTGATATAATGGGCTGTGGTCAGGGTGGTATAGTTGGGCCATTGGTCCATGTGGGCGCCGGTGGCGATTTCCCCTTTCAGGGTCTGGTTGGCGTAGCAGTGGTAGGCCCCTGAGGAGACCACATGGTTCAGGATGGGCTTGAGGGGCTGGGTCACCATGGCCTGGATGGTCAGAACGGAGATGGGCAGTTTGATGCCCAAAAATCCGTGGATCAGGGCGGCGGAATATCCGCCGGCGGAAATCAGTACCTGTTTGGTGTTTATGACACCCCTGTCTGTCACCACTGCGGTTACCTTGCCGTTTTTGGTATTGATACCCGTGGCTTCGGTCTGCTGGTGGATTTCCACCCCCATTTTGGCGGCCCCTTTGGCCAGGCCCCAGACAACCGCGTCATGACGGACCACGCCGCCTGGTGGATGAAACATGGCCCCGTGGATGGGAAAGGTGATGTCTTCGGAAATGTTCAGGGCCGGTACCAGCTCCTTGGCCTCCCTGGCATCGATGAGATGGGATTCCACCCCGTGGAACTGGGCGGTCGCTATGGTCATGCGGGCCGCGTTCATGGCTGCCTCGGAATGCATGAGGTTGAGGTTGCCGCAGTTGTTGAACATTAAGTTGTAATCCAGTTCCTTGGTGAGAACCGGCCAGAGGTCCAGCGCTTCCTTGTAAAGCGGCACATTGTACTGGGTCCGCTGATTGGCACGGACGATGGCCGTGTTTCTGCCTGCACCGCCATACCCGATATAGTTTTTTTCAATGATCGCTACATCGGTGATGCCATGCTCTTTTGCAAGGTAGTAAGCTGTTGCCAGACTGTGAAGTCCGCCTCCAATGAGAACCACATCATAGCTTGATTTAAGCTTGGTTTTTTTGCCCCACATGGGTTTGCTTTTTGAAAACATTGGCCTTCTCTTCATTTTGGATTGTTATTATTTTTCTGCCATATCCATCTCGTCAATACGCTATGAAAGAAAACATGTCAAGACTTTTATTCAAAAATGATTGTTTTTCTTTCATTTGCCCTTGACAAAAAGTATAATCTGGACTAAATCTCAATAAAATTAGTAAATTATAATAATGATTTCATAATGATAAAAACCATCCAAATAAGGCTGTCACAATGAATGATACGGCATCACACCCCGTTATAGATGATATTTCCAGCAAGCTTGATTCTCTGACCCCAAAGGCCCAGACCCTGGGGAACTATATCATGGTAAACCCTGCCAAGGTGGTGTTCATGACCACCAAGGAACTGGCTGAGGCCTGTGAAGTCAGCGAAGCCACGGTGGTGAGGTTTGTGTCCACCCTGGGGTACAAAGGCTACGCAGATTTCCAGGATGCGCTCAAGGATTTCATCAACACAGGGCTGACCCTGCCGGACCGGGTGAATCTCAAGGGCATTGATGTCCCGGGGCTGGACCGGCTGCACCGGGGAATACTGGAGGAGCTCAACAACCTCAAATACCTGTACGAGCATATTGACATGGAAAAGATGAACCAGTTCATCGATCACATGGACATCAGTCCCACAGTCTATGTCACCGGCTCCAGACTTTCCTATACCTTTGCCTATTACCTGGGCTGGTCTTTGACCAAAGTGCGAAAAGGCATCCACATCCTCAAGGGAAGTGATTCCACTGCCATGGATATGCTCACCAATGCCCCGGCCCAGAGCCTTGTGGTTCTCGCCGCCACCACCCGGTATCCCAATGAACTGATCAAGCTGAGCAAGATGATCCGGCGGTGCGGCCACACCCTGCTTGCCTTGACCGATTCCAGTATATCACCTGTTATTCCTTTTGCCCACCTGTCTTTGGTAGTGCCGTCCAAATCCATCCCCTTTATCGGCAATGTGTCAGGTATGCTGGCGGTGATTCAATATATGGTGCAGGAACTGGCCAATCGAAAAGGAGATGCATTGCGGGTATATCAGGAACAGCTGGAACAGGTGTATCTGGAAAATGACCTTCTTTTTAACATTGATCCCAAATAAAAATCAAGGCAGTATTATGAATTTTCCCCGTTTTTCTGCATTTTTTTCAGGCGGCTGATGATGGATGACCTGTCATTGATCAGTTTTCTGGTGCTGTTTGCCACCGGCCTGTGCGCCGGGTTTGTGGATGCCATTGCCGGCGGCGGCGGATTGATTGCCCTGCCGGTTCTGCTGGCCATCGGCCTGCCCCCGGCTCTGGCCCTGGGGACCAACAAACTCCAGGGCAGTTTCGGGACCCTGTCCTCTGCCGTCAATTTCATCTCCAAAGGGCTGGTGGATGTCCGCCAATGTATGGCCGGCATCGGATTCACCCTCTGCGGGGCCGTGGCCGGGGCCGTCACCATCCAGCACATGGATCCGGGTTTTATCCGTCACCTGATTCCTGTCTTGCTTCTGGTCGTCTTTTTTTATACCCTGTTTTCAAGAACCCTGGGACTGCAACCGGCAACGCCCAAAATGGAGCAGCATCTGTTTTATGTCCTGTTCGGCCTGGGTCTGGGATTTTATGACGGATTTTTCGGTCCGGGCACCGGCTCGTTCTGGACCGGGGCACTGCTCATTTTCCTTGGTCTGGACATGACCCGGGCCGTTGGCACCACCCGGGTCATGAATTTTGTGTCCAATATCGTGGCCCTGGTCGTGTTCATCATCGGCGGCAATGTGCTGTGGTCCGCCGGACTGGTCATGGCGGCCGGCCAGATTATCGGTGCCCGGGCAGGCTCCAGCCTGGCCATCAAAAGAGGGGCCGGGTTTATCCGGCCGTTTTTTCTGACCATGGTATTTTTGACCATTGTCAGACTCATCTATGTTAACTATGGTTAAACTTGTTGTCAGTAAAACCATGCAGCGTTAAGAAGGAACGATTATGTTACACAAAAAAGAAGAACTGCTCAGCGTATTGACCGATATCGGCATTGCATACACCAACCACGAACACCCGGCTGTTTTTACTGTGGAAGAAGCAGCACAGCACCAGAGCGGTATTTCGGGTGCCCACAGCAAAAATCTGTTTTTCAAGGATAAAAAGAAAAATTTGTTTCTGGTGGTTACCCTGGCGGACAAACCCGTCAAGATAAAGGAAGTGGCCAAAAAAATCGGGGGAAATAATATGTCATTTGGAAAACCCGACCTGCTCATGGAAGTGCTGGGCATGATTCCCGGGGCTGTCACCCCGTTTGCCGCCATCAACATCAAGGATCATGATGTGAAAATTGTCCTGGACGAAGAGATGATGGCCCATGAGCTGCTCAATTTTCATCCCCTGGAAAACACCGCCACCACAACAATTACATCAAATGACCTGGTGAAATTTCTGGAACATTGCGGCCAGACCCCTCAGATCATCCGGTTGTAAAAAAATGGGCTTTTGTACGGGATTTTTTCAGGCCGTCGCAGCCGTGTCCGTGTGTGGATCTGACATTTGTCAAAGGATAATTTTGATGTATGACTTTCCCATTGACTTATGGCCGGTCAGACTTACATTCTGTCCCAACAGGATCTGATAATGCAATTGTGTGGTCCGTAATACAAATAAGGAGAATGTCATGAAACTTTCGTCTTGTATACCCCAGAAAATATCAAAACTTGCCTTTGGGCTTATACTGGTTGCTGCCGCCCTGGCCATGACCATTATCAGCTTTACCCTTCTGCCGGTAATCGGGCTGGTTCTGGTTGTGCCCATTGTTGCCCTGGCAATTTATGTTTTCCGGCTCCACTTGAATGACCAGTGCGAAATTGATCCGTCATAGGGCTGTCAAAACCAGCGCTTTTTTTTAAAATAATAGAGCGATGCCCCTGCGATTGCGATGAGTACACCCCAGAAAATGAAATAACTGTATTTGTACCTGAGTTCGGGCAGGTACTCGAAATTGGTGCCGTATATCCCGGCAATAAAGGTGAGGGGAATGAAAATGGCGGCAAAGATGGTCAGCACCTTCATGATATCGTTCATTTTGTTGGCCACCACTGAGTTGTAGATGTTCAACTGGTCGGTTAACAGATCCCTGTACGTATCAATGGCCTCGGTTGCATGAGTTATGAGGTCTTCTAAGTCTTTGAGGAACGGCAGGGTTTTGTCATGAATCAGGCTGCTTTCCAGCTTTGCCATCTGAAACACGGCTTCTTTGGCAGGCCGAATGGATTTTCTCAGATAATTGATTTCCCTTTTAAACAGATGTATTTTTTCCATTACTGCGGTGTCATGCCCTGAAAGAATGTCTTCTTCAAGGTCTTCTATTTTTTCCCCTAAATGTTCGATCACGGAAATATAATTTTCCACCACCGTATCCATGAGGGTAAAAGCCAGATAATCAGTCCCTGATACCCTTATGCGGGACTTGTGCCGCCTGATTCTTTCCCGGACAGGTTCAAATACATCCCCGGGCTGCTCCTGGAAGGTCAGCACAAAGGTATCTGCCAGCACAATACTCAATTGTTCATTCACAATCATCTGTGTTTGCCTGTCAAACCGGATCATTTTCAGCACAATGAAAATATAGGAATCATAGTCATCTATTTTGGGCCGCTGGCCGGTATTGAGGATATCCTCGGTCACAAGCGGGTGCAGATCAAATACCCGACCGGCATCACCAATGGACTGCTCATCGTGCAGACCGTTGATATTGATCCAGGTTACCGCTTCTGTGGTTTTGTATGGAGCCGCATCATTGATATCCAACAGTTCCTGATCAATAAGATGGTGGTCATCGTAGTCGATGAGCCGGATGTTGACCTTATCCACTTTTTGTGTGCCCACAAATATGAGGGAGCCGGGGCTCCGGCCCTTTACCTGTTCCCTGTTTTTTAAAAACCGTGCCATTGGGTCCTCCGTTACATTTTGAGGGGGTATACCGGCTGGTCTAAAAGCGTGCCGGCATATTCACATATTATAACCCAGTTGGATTGTTTCATTAATTCCAACAAAATAAAAGGAGATTTTTATGGCCGGATTGCCTGCCGTCACAGATGAAAACAGTGACCTCAAAAATGAAATTGCCCCGGCCCTGGAAGACCGTTTGTCAACGCAGAAGGGATGGTGTATAAGAATGCCTGGTATGAAAAAGGATGTAAAATGATACACAGGACGGCATTTGAGACAATATGGGTTTGAAAACACAAGCGATTCCCACCCTGCATCAATGGCTCAGGGGCAATCTGGACAGGGTGGATGCCCTGGTTTTTGATATAGACGGTGTGCTGCTCGTAAATGGCAAAGCTGCTCAGGGAAGCCATGAAGTGCTGGCCATGCTGCGGGAAAACCGGATGCCTTTTTTTCTGCTCACCAATGACGGGGACCATTCCACCAAAGAAAAGGCAGACATTCTCCATGCCGCAGATCTGCAGATTCATTTTACTGAGATTGTTTCCTGTGCAGACGGCCTGGTGACCCTGCATGGGGAGAAAAAATTTTCTGGTGAGCCATTTTTTATCATGGGCAACCTGGGCAATCCGTGTTTTGCCCAAAAGGCCGGTCTGAACACCACACGGGATCTGTCGCAGATCGATCACTGCCAGGGGATTATTGTGGGAGAAAAGGGGTATGACTGGGAAACCACCATTACCGGGGCGGTTAATTTTTTTATCCAAAAACCCGATGCCCGGCTGATTGTCCCCAATCCGGATGAATATTATCCCGGGAAAACCTTCGGGCAGATCTGCATCGGGGCCGGCGGTGTGGCCCGGTTTATTGTCCGGGTGCTCAAAACCTATGGGATCAATTTGTCCCCCATTTATCTTGGAAAACCGTTTTCGCCCATATTTCAAAAAACCCATGCCCAGTTGGAAGCCTTGTACGACAGGCCAATTCCCCGGGACAGGGTACTCATGGTGGGGGATTTCATCCGATCCGATATCCAGGGCGCCCTGGATTTCGGGTATTGTTCCGCCCTGGTGCTCACGGGTGTCACCACCAGAGATATGCTGAACCGGTCTGCTGTCAGGCCGGATCTGGTGTTTGAAACACTGGGCTGATCAGGTGAAGCAGGGTTAGATGATGCGTTTGCGAATGGCGGTGACAAACAGCTCCGCCAGTATCACCACCACAAAGATGCTCAACAGAATGACGGACACACGGTTCCAGAAAAAAAGATTGAGGGCCGTATCCAGCACCATACCGATACCGCCTGCACCAACAAGGCCGATAACGGCTGATTCTCTTACATTGATGTCCCACCGGAATAAAAACACCCCCCAGAAAGCCGGGGCAGCCTGGGGCCAGTAACCCTTGAGAAAAACACTGAACCACGGAGCGCCAGAGGCTGTCAATGCCTCTATGGGACCGGGGTCCACCTCTTCCAATGCCTCTGCAAACAGCTTTCCTACAAAACCGATGGACCTGAATCCGATACACACGGTTCCAGCCAGAGGGCCGGGTCCGAAAACAGCCACGAAAAGCAACGCCCAAACCAGTGAATTAACCGATCGTGAGGACACGAGGATCAATTTGGAAAGCCAGTTCAGCAGCGGGAAGTGCACAATATTATTGGCGCCTAATATGCCGATGGGAATTGCCATGACAATGGCGAGCAGGGTCCCGAGGGTTGCAATATGCAGGGTTTCCATCATGGCATCATGAATGCCTGCCGGGTAATAGGCAAAATCCATGGGCCACATTCTACTGAAAAGGTCGGCCACCTGGGTGGGGGCATCATAGAGAAATTCGGGAATGATCTGCACGGACCGCAGGGATATGGACAGTGCTGCGGCGAATCCGAGAAACACGGCAAACCTGGCCAGCCGTTCAGAAAAGGTGAATCTTTCCCATTTACGCAAAGGAGACGGGCTCATTGAAAAACCTTTTTTATCCGGGTAGAAATAAATTCACTCAACATGACCAGGGCGATGATGGAAATAAGAATTGCCGCAAGAAAATCATAGTCAAACCGCTGGAATGCTGCAAAGAGTGTGCCCCCGATGCCGCCGGCACCAACGATTCCCACCATGGTTGAATTGCGCAGGTTGGCATCGAGCTGGTAAGATGAAAATCCGATAAACCGGTTAAGCACCTGGGGGAGCACCGCATAGATGATCACACTCATAAAGGGAGCACCAGAGGCCCGCAGAGCTTCGAGGGGCTTGAGGGATATTTCTTCGATGGCCTCTGTAAACAGTTTGCCGATAAATCCGATGGAGGCAAAAATCAGGGTAAGAATGCCTGCAAGGGGACCAAACCCCACCGCTTTGACAAACAGTATGGCAAAGATCACCGGATGAAAAGACCTGCAAAGCGCAATAAAGGTACGAAAAGGCCAGGTGATCCAGAGAGGCATAAGGTTTCTGGCGGCAAGCAGTCCCACAGGCAAAGAGAAAAGAATGCCAAAGGCAGAGGCGATGATGGCAATTTCCACCGTTTCCATCAGATTTGCCACAAGCAACTGCCAGCGGGAAAAGTTCGGAGGGACCATTTCCGCTAAAAATTCAGCCCCGTTTCCCAATCCCCGGAGAAAACGTATCCAGGAGACGTCAAGATAATTGGCCGCATAGGCCGCATACAAAAAAGCTGCCAGCCAGCCGGCCCGGGCATACCAGTTTGTCTTGAAAGCCGGGCCGAAATTTTTTGCTGTATCTGCTGTCATTGGAGCCAGTTCTCACCGCCGTAAATCTGTTTGAGATGGTCGTTGGTCAATTCTGACGGGGGACCGTCATAGATGATTCCTCCCATGGAAAGCCCAATGACCCGGACTGTAAATCGCTTGGCAAGTTCAACATCATGGATGTTGATCAGCAGGGGAATGTTATGTTCTCTGGATAAAGAAACCAGCAATTCCATAATTTCGACACTGGTTTTTGGATCAAGGGAGGATGTGGGTTCATCGGCAAGCAGAACATGGGGTTCCTGCATGATGGCACGGGCGATGCCGACACGCTGCCGCTGGCCTCCTGACAGGCTGTCTGCCCGCTGGCGGGAAAATTCCAGCAGGCCGATGGAATCCAGCAGGGAAAAAGCATTGTCAATATCCTTTTGGGGATATTTTCTCAACCAGGCCCGCCAGGAAGGCACGTATCCCAGCCGGCCGCACAGCACATTTTCCATAACCGACAGCCGTTCCACAAGGTTGAATTCCTGGAAAACCATGCCGATTTTTCTCCTGGCCATGCGCAGATTTCGGCCTGTCAGATGCGTGATGTTTTCCCCGCTGATATACACATTGCCGGAACTGGGTGGAATCAGCTTGTTGACACACCGGATCAGGGTGCTTTTCCCCGTGCCGGAAGGGCCTATGATGGCAACACTGCTATGGCCCTGGACCGTAAAACTGATATTTTTTAAAACTGGTTTGCCCCTGACATATTCTTTGCTCAGATTTTCAATGCAAATGGAACGTTGCGGTTGAGCGCTGCTGTCGCTCTGTGCCTCTACAGTCATATATTCCCGGTCTGTTTTTTTTAGGTGAAATCACCATATGGTAGAGAGGCGCCATTTATCCCGATAGGGCCGGGACAAATGGCGCCTGAAAATATCCACCTGTCTGTTATTGTTTTTTGGCTGCTTTGGCAGCTTCTTTTTCCGCCATTTTCCGCAGACCGTCCTGGTTGTAAGAGGTACCGGTTGATGCGGCAATGTCACGGATGACTTTCCAGTCCTTTTCATAGGTTACCGGATAGAACCGGTCCGCACCGCCGAAGGTTTCCTGCATGGCAGGGGTAAACCGATAGGAATAGAAAGCATCTACAATCTTTTTCACAAGATCCGGATGCAGATTGTGGGCATACCCGAATGAAGAGGTGGGAAATTTGGGGGAGGTGAAAACGATGCGGAAGTCATCCGCGTTGATTCTGCCGGCATCTGCCATCCGGTAATAAACATCAGAGGCAACCGGTGCAGCATCATAATCCCCGTGGGCAACTCCCAGAATGGACTGGTCATGCTTTCCGGAATACACAACCGTGTAATCTTTATCCGGAACAATACCATGCTGGGGAAAAATTGCCCTGGGGGCAAGGTTGCCGGAGTTGGATGATGCAGATGTGTGGGCAATGCGTTTACCTTTTATGTCGTCCAGTTCCTTGATGTCACTGTCTTTTTTGGTGACAACAATCAGATTATACCCCTGGAAGCCGTCGTGGTATCCCTTTACAGCCATGGGAACATACCCGGCCAGATTGACGGCAAAGCCGGTTGGTCCGGTGGAGAATCCGGCGATATGCAGACGTCCGGACCGCATTGCCTCCACTTCAGCGGCATTTGACTGCACGGTATAGTAGATAACTTTTTTACCTGTGGCCTCTTCCAGATATTTCTGGAAATCAGCAAAGGCATCTTTGTAAACAGCCGGGTCTTCCACTGGAGTGTAGGTGAAAACCAGGGTATTGGGATCTTTCCAATCGGCCGGGTCTTTGGGGGTATCTGCCACAAGGTCCATGTTTTCATCACAATACATCTCATCCAGCGTTCCCCGATTCTTGCAGTCATCTGCATATGCAGACACTGCGAAAAGTGAAAACACCATGAAAAATGCCACAATTTTTTTCATCATTTTTATCCCTCTTCAGTTAAAAATTTTTGAAAACCAGATGTACACATCATCCCGCTGTTAAATTTGGTCCGGCGGGATTTTCTGTTGGCATAACTTAGGCCACCGACCGGTGTTTTGTCAATCAAAATGTCACATCAATCACAGCCCTGGATCAGATAATACCCGGTGAGGTTTTTTATCACCTATGCGGCTGTGCCAGACATTTTTTTCAGATCCTTTCTCCATTGGGCGGCAATTTATTACATTTTTGTATTATAAGTTATTACGATTATGTAATAACTTTTCAAAATAAATATATCTGTTCATAAATTTTATTTCCTGTTTTTTCAATAAGTTATATCCATAATTTGTGTATTGTTCTCTCCATGGCACTGGTTTTGCTCTTATGACATGCCAGGTTATTTGAAAACAAATATAAAATCGGAGGAAGTATGAAAAAAATTATGGCAGTGATAAAGCCGTTCAAGCTGGATCAGGTCAAAGAGGCCCTGGCCAAAGTGCATGTTAACGGAATGACCATTACTGAAGTCAAGGGATTCGGAAGGCAGAAAGGCCACAAGGAGGTGTACCGGGGGGCTGAGTATGTCACCGATTTTGTGCCCAAGGTGCAGCTTGCTATCGCTGTCAATGACGAGATGGTGGAGCAGGTGGTCAACACCATCATCACCACGGCCAATACCGGAAAAATCGGTGACGGCAAGATTTTTGTGCAGTCCATAGAAGAAGTGATCCGTATCAGGACCGGTGAGACCGGGCCTGAAGCCATTTAACCACCAGACCATGTCACATCGACCATACAAAGGAGAAATATAAAATGAACGTAATTGGTATTATCATCATCTTTTTGATCTGTTCTGTTTCAGCTGCAGGAGCTGCCGGTTCCGACATCCCCACACCGTTGACCAACAAGGCTGCCATTGACCTTGTGCAGTCCCATGCCGACTATGTCTGGACCCTTGTGGCGGCAGCCCTGGTGTTTTTCATGCAGGCAGGCTTTGCCATGGTGGAGGCAGGATTCACCCGGGCCAAGAATGCCGTGAATATCATGATGAAGAATCTCATGGATTTTTCCATGGGCTCGCTCTGCTTCTGGGCCATCGGGTTCGGCCTCATGTTCGGGGCGTCCGGCACCGGTTTTTTCGGCACCAGCGGTTTCTTTTTGAGTGATTTTCAGGTGGACGGAGATCCCTGGGTGCTGGCCTTCTGGATGTTTCAGGTGGTGTTTGCGGCAACCGCCGCCACCATTGTATCCGGTGCCATGGCTGAGAGGACCAGGTTCAGCGGGTATCTGATATATACTGCAGTGGTGACCGGGCTGATCTATCCGGTTTTCGGATCATGGGCCTGGGGCAGCCTCTTCAACGGTTCCGGCTGGCTGGAAGGCCTGGGGTTCATCGATTTTGCCGGTTCCACCGTAGTGCATTCCGTAGGCGGCTGGGCAGCCCTGGCCGGTGCCCTGGTCCTGGGACCCCGCCTGGGCAAATATGATGCTGCCGGCAAGGTTCGGCCCATCCTGGGCCACAACATTCCTCTGGCAGCTTTGGGGGTGTTTATTCTCTGGCTGGGCTGGTTCGGCTTCAATCCCGGATCCACCACGGCTGCAGGCAAGGATATAGCCATGATTTTTGTGAACACCAACCTGGCTGCAGCTGCCGGAGCTGTCCTGGCCATGATCGTCTCCTGGGTGAAATTCGGTAAACCCGAAGTCAGCATGAGCCTGAACGGTGCCCTGGCCGGCCTGGTGGGTATCACCGCCGGCTGTGCCAGTGTGACCCCGGCAAGCGCCGTGGTTATCGGGGCCCTGGCAGGGGTGATTGTGGTATTTTCCGTGCTGTTTTTTGACAGGATCCGTATTGATGACCCGGTGGGTGCCATCTCTGTCCACGGGGTGTGCGGCGCCTGGGGCACCCTGGCAGCCGGGTTGTTCAACATCGGCGGTACGAGCCTGGCGATCATAGGGGTCCAGGTTATCGGCATTGCCGCCTGTTTTTTGTGGACCTTTCCTGCTGCCTGGGCCATGTTCAAGCTCATTGATGCCACCATCGGCCTGCGTGTTTCCAAAGAAGAGGAACTGGAAGGGCTGGATGCTGTGGAGCACGGCGGCAATGCCTATCCGGACTTTACCACCATCAACCACGGCAGCATGGGATATGCCGGTGGTTCCGGGGGAAAAGAACGGCCTGAGGAAGCCATGGTCTATGCATCAAAAGGCCTGGCCAGCCAGTCCTGAAAGATCCGTCCTGCACATTTGAAACAACAACGCCCTGCCGCCTTTTGTACAGGCGGCAGGGCGTTCATTTTACTGGAACTGCAATGCCCCTGTAGGTATAACTGGCGATTTTTACAGGGCTCTGGTACCTGGCCTTTATGTCCTGGATGACAAATCCATTGTGTAGGATCAAATCGGAAATAGGTCTGTTTAAACAGCATCCCCCGCTGATCCGGTTCCAAACCGGATTGATGCATTCCTGCCATTTTCGGATACCTGCATCAGGAGCCAGTCCATGGTCACAGAAAATCAGTTTTCCCCCGGGCTTCAACACCCGGTGCATCTGGCCCAGAGCCCGGTGAATATCCGGGATCGTACACAAGGTGTAGGTCACCAGCACCGTGTCCATGGACCCGGTCTCCAGTGGGATCTCTTCTCCGGGCAGGCTGATAAAGCCAACCGGAAAGGGCAGTCTCTCTGCATTTTTTTCCGCCATCTTCCGCAGGGTATCCGAAGGCTCCAGACCATAGAGATGTTTCACTTTGGATGGGTCATAAAACGGCAGGTTCAACCCGGATCCCATGCCGATTTCCAGAATTTTTCCCCCTGCCAGGGGCACCATTTTTTTTCGCAGGCTTTCAATACTTTGCTGGGAGCATACCCAGTGGGTCAGTTTCGGCAGTATATGGGTGCTGTAAAATGACATGGAATATGTCTATGCCAGCCGTGTACCGTCAGGCACCTTGCCGTCGGGCACGGCCAGCACCACAGCCCCGTCTTCCCGGTGAAATCCGGTGACCAGGCACTCGGAGATGAACGGGCCGATCTGTTTGGGAGCAAAATTGATCACTGCCACCACCTGTTTGCCCAGCAGAGAGCTGGTATCGTAAAGGTCAGTGATCTGTGCACTGGATTTTCTGATACCCAGTTCATCTCCAAAATCCACCTGCAGCTTGAATGCCGGTTTTCTGGCTTCAGGAAATGCTTCCACTGCAATGATGGTTCCCACCCTGAGTTCAATTTTTTGAAAATCGTTCCATTCAATGGTATTCATGTGTAACTACTTTCCCGGGAATGTGGTTGTATCAAATGAATATTCATCCCATGCCGTCTTCCAGCGGCGGGCGGGCTAAAATCCGGCCGGTTCGGATGCGGGGGTTTTGGCGGCGGCTGCTTCTTCTTCGGTTTCCAGCCGGGGATCCATGTGCATGGCCACCGCGGAAGTGGTTTCCATGATGACAAAATCCACCTGGTCTGCCGCCGGAACAATCCGGACCGATTCTTTGCGGCGCAGCAGCAGGGTTACGACGGCATACAGACTGCTGATGCTGATCAGATAAAAATACAGCCCATAAGGGGTGTTGGAAACAGCCATAACAAAGGAGGACAGCATGGGTCCGAACATGGCACCGATGCCATAGCAAAGCAGCAGAACAGAACTGACCTTGACGACATCCTGGGCATCGAAGATATCATGGGTTCGGGCCACGGCCACCGGATAAATGGCAAAAAATATCCCGCCGAATATGACGGTGGCCACCAGGAGCATTGTAAAAGAATACCGGGCCGACAACAGGATAACGATGGAAATCATAACCAGAAGAATGCCCAGACCCGGCAGTACCAGGGAGCGGTCAAGCCGGTCCGACATCATACCCACCGGCCACTGGAGCACCAGTCCCCCAAAAACCGTCAGGGTCATGAACCACGAAATCTGGGCCACACTCAAATGGATCTGGTGGGCAAACACCGGTCCCATGGCGTAAAACGCGCTGTGGAGCATGCCCGAGGCAAAACATCCCAGGATCCCGATGGGTGCTTTTTCAAAGATGGTTCTCATGGCGATATGTTCTATTTTTGGCAGCTTTGGACGGATGGTATGGGTTATGGATACCGGGATGGTGCTCAAGACCACAAACACCCCAGCCACCAGAAACAATGTCTGGCTGTGGACATCCCCGACATTCAGCAATTGCTGTCCCACGGTGCTGCCCATATAGGTCACGATCATGTAAATGGAAAAAATACGGCCCCGGACGGCTGGTTCTGCGCATTCATTGAGCCAGCTTTCAATGACCATGAACAACCCCATATTGGATATGCCGGCAGCAAACCGCAGTAATGCCCACAGTATCGGGGAGGTATAAAATCCATGAATCATCACTACAGCTGTAGTGACGGCGGCAAAAACCGAAAACGCACGGATATGCCCCACACTCCGGATAATTTTTCTGCACCAGGTGGTGCCGGTAACCAGTCCCACAAAATAGGCACTTAGCACCATACCCGTCACCTGGGTGGAAACCCCTTCAATGGACAATCTGAATCCCAGGTAGGTATTGAGAAGCCCCAGCCCCATCATCAGCAGGGCCACAGCAGAATACAGTGCAATAAACGGTTTTATATTGGCAAGCATGGCCATTGTCTCCTTATGGACGACGTGTGTTCAAAACAAAAGCCAAAAAATATAAACCAAATCATAGCATGAGTCAATCATTTTTTTGGTGCCTGAACCTTTTTGTTGACAAAGCCATGGTCTGTCTAATTTTTTGGAAAAATACCGGTATTTAAAAATGGAAAATATTTATGAAACTGTTTGCATTTCTTGTTCCTGTTGTAATCATATGTCATGTCTGCCTGCCATGGGCACTGGCAGAGGAACCTTCCGCCCGAAAACAGCTGGAATACACAATAGACAAAGTAACCGGTATCCTCACAGAATTGACGACTGGAAAAGAGACGGACAAAAAAGAACAGATGGCCCTGCTTTGTGACGCTGTCTATGAAAGGTTCAGTCTTGCAAAAACAGCCCGGTTGAGCCTGATGGACCATTGGGGGAAAAGAACAGATGTGGAAAAAGAAGCATTTATTGCATTGTTTGGAAAATTTCTTGAAAACGCCTATCTGTCAAAAGCAGACAGATATCAGGGAGAGCAGGTTGTTTTTGTAAGAGAAAAAATTGATCATAAAAGGGCACAGGTGCATGTCAGGGTCCTGTATGGTGCGCTGGTGATTCCGGCCACGGTAAAGATGCACCTGACCCGGGGCGGACAGTGGATGGTTTATGATGTGGCAGCTTTCGGTATCAGCCTGGTGGGGAATTACAGAGCCCAGTTCAATCATATCATCGAACGCCATTCATATGAAAAAGTGATCCAGATCATGGAAGAAAAAACAAATGCTCATACCGGTTGTCAGACGTCTTATCGATAAGATCAAGCATGGCGAAATGGATCATCCTGTTTTACCCTTGTGCTCTTTTACGAGCCGGTCCCGTTCTTCTTTTAATCTTGCTGACAACCCGACTTTATAGATATGCGGGTTTTCAAATCTCTTGTATTCCCGGGGCAGTTTATTCAGCTGCTCTCGGCTGAAATCGGCAATTTCCTGCAGTTTTTTCGGCCTGGTCAGACGCTTTCCTTCTTCAACAATTTTTTCCAGAAGCGGCTCTTTTGAAAACCCGCCCAGGGGTAACGATTTATGTAAATCAATGGGATGATGCATGATATCAAAATTTGTTTCATCTGTCAGGGCAACTGCTTCGCCGCCATAGAATAATCCGTCGGGATGGAGCAGTCTGTATACCTGTTTTCTGCCCGGAAGGTTGATTTTTTCGATACTTTCAGACAGTTTCAGGCGTGGTTCCTTGTTTGCATATGCCAGTTTGTAAACCCCGTCAAGGGCTGCATCCGGCTGGCCGGTTACCAGGTTGGTACCTACGCCGAATATATCAATGGGGGCATTTTGATTCAGCAGACTTTCGATCACTTTTTCATCCAGCTGATTGGAAGCAGCAATCTTGACGTAATCCAGTCCGGCATCATCCAGCATTTTGCGCGACTCTATGGCCAGCCAGGCAAGGTCTCCACTGTCCAGCCGGATACCTTTCAACCGGTTCCCGGTTTTCACCATCTCTTTGCCCACTATTATTGCATTGGGCACACCGCTTTTCAATGTGTTGTAGGTATCCACAAGCAGTACACAGTCATGGGGCCGCACCTTGGCAAAGTCGCGGAATGCCCGGATTTCAGTATCATATCTTTGGATATACGAATGGGCCATTGTTCCGGAGACCGGTATGCCGTAATCGCGGCCTGCACGCACATTGCTGGTCGCATCAAATCCGCCGATGAAGGCTGCCCTTGCAGCGGAATATCCGCCTGTTCCCGGTGCCCGCCGCAATCCAAAATCGACAAGTTTACGGTCCCCGGCCGCAAGGCGCATGCGGCTTGCTTTGGTGGCAATCAAAGACTGATAGTTCAAGATATTCAAAAGAAGGGTTTCAATCAGCTGGGTTTCTATGATCGGGGCTTCCACAGTTACAACCGGTCGGTTGGGAAACATCAGGTCACCCTCTCTGGAAGCATATATATTGCCCCGGAAGCGAAAATCTTTCAGATAATCCAGAAACGCCTGATCTATTCCCTGGGTTTGCAGAAATTTCAGATCTTTTTCATCAAAACGAAGGGTTTCAAGGGTTTTCAGAAAATCTTCAAGACCGGCAAATATGGCATATCCTCCTTCAAAGGGCAGTTTTCTGAAAAAATAATCAAATATGGCTGTCTCATCCTGCAGACCTTTGTGGAAATAGACCTGGGACATGGTTACCTGGTAAAGGTCTGTGTATGTTGCAGTGTAATCAAACATAAAAAATCTCATTTATTAATTGGTTGCATGTTAGAAGAGCAATATAATTATGTTTGAGGAAAAATCAAATCCAGCCCAGATCAATGATTTATTCCTTTGTCGATGGCCTCATAAGTTTCTTGTTCATCGCCAGCGTCAAGCTGGGTTCTTCGTTTGCAATGGAGGCGCCGGAATTATAGTGATATCTGCTTAACTGTAAACTGAGGAACCCTTCAGTCGTCTGATCATTTCAGCTGGGGTATCTGCCCGCAGTATCACCTCCCGGTGGGGGGCTTTCAGAAATCCTTCCTGCTGTGCCTTGTCCAGAAGGGCATCCAGGGGGGCAAAATAATTGTTAATATTGAGAAGTCCGAACGGTTTGGAATGAAATCCTAAAATGGACAGGGTATATATTTCAAAAAATTCCTCAAACGTGCCGATTCCCCCCGGCAGGACAACAAATCCGTCGGACAGTTCCACCATCCGCGTCTTTCTTTCATGCATGGTAGGGACAACATGCAGCTGTGTCAGCCCGGGATGGAATATTTCCTTGTCCCGCAGCGCCTGGACCGTCACGCCGACCACCCGGCCGCCCGCATCCAGCGCACTGTCTGCCAGAAGTTTCATAAGGCCGGTGTTCGACCCGCCATATATGCATGTCAGACCGTTTGCAGCCAGTTCTCTGCCCATCTCTTCGGCTGCTCTGGCATACACCGCGTCAGCTCCTGGATTGGACCCTAAAAAAATACAGATCGAATTCATGGTTGTTTCAGCTATCTCCATTTTGCCAGAAATATGGCCGAATATCCCACCCGGGAGGCGGATCAGACATAGATACTGGTTTTTGTTTGTTTTGTGTCCGGAAAATAAAATGCTACATCATCAACAAAGCCAAACACCTTTGAGGAAAACTCGGCTCTGATGTGGTTGTCTTTTAAAAGTCTTGCTTTTTATCCAAAAAACCGGTATTATGCAACTTGTTTTTTCAGCCACAGGATACACTCCTGTGGTTTTTTATTGGATAACAAGGAAGCTGATATACATATGATCTGTGCAAATAACATAGCCCTGGCTTATGGCAAGCAGGTGCTGTTTAAAGATGTTAACATTATGTTCAAACCCGGTTATTGTTACGGGCTTATCGGGGCCAATGGCGCGGGAAAATCCACTTTTTTAAAAATTCTGGCCAAAGAGGTTGAACCGGATGCCGGCGACATCAGTGTAGGCCCCAAAGAAAGAATTGCTGTGTTAAGACAGGATCACTTTGCCTTTGATACACACCGGGTGCTGGATACGGTCATCATGGGGCACAAAAAACTGTATACGGTCATGGCCGAACGGGAAGCCCTGTATGCAAAGCCTGATTTTTCAAATGAAGACGGTCTTAGGTCCGGGGAGCTTGAAATTGAATTTGAGGAAATGAACGGGTATGACGCAGAGTCTGAAGCAGCGGTCCTGCTCAAAAATCTGGGTATTGCAGAAAACCTGCACGGCAGAAAAATGAAAGAGCTGGAGGGCGGCGAAAAAGTTCGGGTGCTTCTGGCCCAGGCCCTGTTCGGAAACCCGGATGTGCTGTTGCTCGATGAGCCCACCAATAATCTGGACATTCACTCAATCGCCTGGCTTGAAGACTTTCTGTACCGGTTTAAGAATACCGTCATTGTGGTATCCCATGACCGTCATTTCATGAATCAGGTCTGCACCCACATTGCAGATATCGATTTTGGTAAAATTGCCGTGTACGCGGGAAATTATGATTTCTGGTACCAGGCCAGTCAGTTGCACCTGAATCAAAAACAGGCCGACAACAAACGGATCACCGACCGGGCCAATGAACTCAAGACTTTTATCCAGAGATTTTCTTCCAATGCATCCAAGTCCAAACAGGCCACCTCCAGAAAAAAACTGCTGGAAAAACTGACCATTGAAGACATGCCGGTATCATCCAGAAATTATCCGTTTATCCGGTTTACCCCGGAACGGCCCTGCGGCAATATTATCCTTGAAGTGGAAGGGCTTTCAAAGACCATTGACGGAGAAACCATTCTTGATAATGTCAGCTTTACCGTAAATAAAAAAGACAAAATTGCTTTCATGGGAAATAACAGCCTGGCCAAAACCACACTCTTCCAGATCATTGCAGGAGAGGTGGAACCGGATAAAGGCAGCTATCGGTGGGGAACCACCATCAGCCATTCCTATTTTCCCAAAGAGCACCAGGGGTATTTCAATCGGAACCTGAACCTTATTGAATGGCTGCTTCAGTTTGCCCCTCCCAAAGAGGGAGAAAGTTTTGCCCGCACGTTTTTAGGGCGTATGCTCTTTTCAGGCGAGGACGCTCTCAAAACAACGGATGTGCTTTCAGGCGGGGAAAAGGTGCGCTGTATGCTTTCCCGCATGATGCTTTCCCAATCCAATGCCCTGATCCTGGATGAGCCGACCAATCATCTGGATCTCGAATCCATCACGGCATTGAATAACAGCCTGATCAATTTTCCGGAGGTGGTGCTTTTCACTTCCCATGATCATGAGTTTGTGAATACGCTTGTCAACCGGGTAATCGAGCTCACACCTGCCGGTATTATAGACCGGTTGATGACCTTTGATGCGTATGTGGAGAGTGCGGAAGTGGCAAAAACAAGGGAGTCGATGACCAAAAAGGCGGCGTGACAGAGATCATGGGGCGGTTTTTTTGTTCCTCTTCGAAAATCGGGACAGATATGCGGCAGCAGTCCTCCTGATCTGCGGTAAAATCCATGATCGAAATTTTGCCGGGCTGAGTGCGGGAAACCGGGCAAGCTTCTCCCTGTCTTTTTCTTCTGTGGCAGGATCGCCCAGTCTGCGCTGGCCCTCCTGCACCGCCTCGAAAAGCCGGGTTTCGATTCTGCCCAGATGGATATTGTCATCATCCCTGAGCCGGTAGCTTTTCCTGCCCAGCCTTTCGTCCTCGGCAATCACCGACCCGCCCATGGAATGCCCGATCAGGATGACCCGGCGGCTGCCCGCCGCTTGGATCACTGCCTGCACATCCTCACCAAAGGCGTTCATGGTGTATTTGGTGCGGGAGGTTCCGGAATGGCCGTGGCCGGCCAGATCCGGGACGATTACCCGGTGATTTCGGGAGAATGCCGGTACCTGGGACCGCCAGTAACGGGCATCGCAGCTCCAGCCATGCACAAATACCAGTGCGGGCTCACCGGTCCGGTCTGGTCATCCGGACAGCACTTCAGGGTTGATAATGTGCGGGACCTGCCCGGTTTTATAGAACATGATGATGTTTTCCGCCGCCAGGACAGACATCCGGTCCCGGGCCTCCATGGTGCCGGAGCCTGTATGGGGCAGCACACAGACATTTTCCATGGACAGCAGGGGATTGTCCGGGGCCATGGGCTCCGGATCGGTGACATCCAGACCGGCTCCCCAGATCTGTTTCTGATGCAGGGCCGCGATCAGGTCGGGTTCATGGTGAATGGGACCTCTGGCCGTGTTGATGAAAACAGCCGATGGTTTCATCTTTCTGAAGGCCCGGGCATTGAAAATATGCCGGGTTTCCGGGGTCAGGGCGCAGTGGACCGACAGGATATCGCTTTGTTCCAGCAGCCGATCAAAGGAAACAAACCGGGCGCCCAGCTGCTTTTCAGCTGCAGGGTTCCGGCTCCGGTTGTGATAGATGACCGGCATGTCATAGGCGGCGTGGCACCGTTCCGCCATTTTCACGCCGATGCGGCCCAGCCCGAAAATGCCCAGTGTCCTGCCCTTGAGTTCATATCCCAGATGGCCGGTGGGGTTGAAATACCCCCATTCTCCGGTGAGGATGGTTTTGTGCAGAAAAAAGAACTTGCGGGCTACGGCGATCATCAGGCCGAAGGCAATGTCGGCAGTGGCCTCGCTCATGGCATCAGGGGTAAAGCCCACAGGAATGTTTTTCCGGGTGGCTTCAGGAATGTCGATGTTGTCAAATCCCACGGCAAACTGGGAAATGATCTCCAGATGGGAGCACCGGTCCAGAAATGGCTTGTCAATGCGGTCGGTGAGGGTGCACAGCAGGGCATCGTGATCCTCTGCCTGTGCTGCCAGCTCCGCCGGTGTCATGGGCCGCTCCTTTTCCCAGAAGGTAAGCTGGAACGGTTCCTTTTTGAGCAGGTCCATGCCTGCGGCCGGATATTGCCGGGTGATGAGTATTTTCTGACCGTTAATCATGATAGAAATCAAATTATGAAAGTATGGACCGTGTGTCAATACCGGATTGTTTTTTCTGGCATGCCCAACATGGCAATTCTCCTTCTGGTCAGTCAGTTACGCTGTATGTCCAGGAGACGAACCAGTGGGGTGGGGCTGTAACCCGGCAGGCTGTGTCAGGGAAATCCGATCAATTGTTTTCGCTCTTTGTCCCATAGTTTCAGATGAATCCCTGATAGGCTTTAAATTCTTTTGTCGGTCAGCGCTGCAGCGCATACTGCACCGCCTTTTGTGCATGAATGGCTGTGGTGTCAAAGATTTTTACAGAGGTGTCCTTCTGCTCGATCAGCATCCCGATTTCCGTGCAGCCCAGAATGACGGCCTCAGCCCCCTGTTTTGCCAGTTGATCGATGATCCGAAGATATGTTTCCCTGGTGCCGGGTTTTGCGATTCCCAGGCACAGTTCCTGAAAAATGGTGTTATGGATAAAGGCCTTGTCTGCTTTTCCCGGCACCAGGACATCAAGCCCGTGGTCCCTGTTCAGTCGGCCCTTATAAAAATCCTGCTCCATGGTAAACGCCGTGCCCAGCAGGCCCGTTTTTTTAATCCCGGACCGGATCAGTGCCTCGGCCGTTGCATCGGCAATATGCAGCAGGGGAATATCAATTGCATCCTGGATCTCAGGAGCCACATGATGCATGGTATTGGTGCAGATCAGGAGAAAATCAGCCCCTGCAGCCTGGATCTTTACGGCGGCCTCTGAAAGATCTTCGGCCACCCCCTGCCAGTCCCCCCGGTCCATCAGCTTTTCCACGGGATCAAAATCCACACTGTAAAGCACGATTTTTGCAGAATGCAGTCCGCCCAGGGCCTGTTTCACCCCCTCATTAATCATCCGGTAATATCCGGCTGTGCTTTCCCAGCTCATGCCGCCCAGAAGCCCGATTGTTTTCATTTTGCCTCTCATCTGTTTTACGCCCAGACAATGTCACGATACACATCCGGATCAGTATCTCCTTCGGTTGAAAACAGCAATACTCTGGAACCGCTGTTCAGGCCGATATCCTTTCTGATTTTCCGGTTATCTTTGTCAGACATTATTTCAAACAATGCGCCGAGTGTCACAGCACCGGATTCTCCGGAAATGATACGTTGATCTCCTGCCACCGGATTCCCCAGCACCTTCATCCCTCTTCGGGCGACCGCATCGGAACACATCAAAAATGCACTGGCAGCCGATTTCAGTATCTGCCAACCCATAAGGCTCGGCTCCCCGCAGGAAAGTCCCGCCATGATAGTGGCCAGATCGCCTGTAATTCTGACCCGTTCCCCTTTTTTGATTGATGCAAACAGGCATGGGGCACCTTCCGGTTCCACAACAATAAAAGTCGGTGAAGTCCCTTCGGCCAGGTTTACGAGAGATGCAAGAACGGCGGCTGCAAATGAGCCGACTCCCGCTTGTACAAAGACATGGGTCGGAAGGTTCTCCTGCCCCTGGCAGAAGGACTCCGTTATCAGTGTTGCATAGCCCTGCATGATATGGCGTGGTACTTTTTCGTACCCTTCCCAGGATGTGTCCTGGAGCAGTGTCCAGCCGTTCTCCTGTGCTTTCTGACTCGCATGCATCACGCTGTCATCGAAGTTCAGTTCTGTGATTGATGCCTCGGCCCCATATTTTCTGATGGCTTCCAATCTGATCGGAGAAGAACCTTTTGGCATATACACCACAGATTTGCAGCCGAACAGTTTCGCAGCCCATGCAACCGCTCTTCCATGATTGCCGTCAGTGGCAGTAACAAAAGTGAGGTGATCATATGCGGATTTGTGGGCAATGATATTATTGTAGGTTAATGCATCATCTTTTAATCCGATCACCTCACCCAGGCATTTTGCCATGGCATAGCTTGCCCCCAGGACCTTGAACGCCTGTAGATCAAAGCGAAGGTTTTCATCTTTGATCAACAGCTGCTGTATTCCCAGATAACCGGCCAGCCCTGACAGCCTGACCAGGGGGGTGGGCCTGTAACCCGGCAGGCTGCGATGAAAATTATGGACATCACGGATTTTTTTTTCATTTACAAAATCAAACAAAGCGGCCTTGGGCGTTTCGGATAGATCATTTACCTGACAGGAAATTACAGTTTTATTCATGGGTACATTCCCGGAAAGTTCTCAGACATGTGTACTCCTTTCTGCTGGTTCGTCATTGTCGGGGCCCGGTTATTTTGCCCCGTCCTGGTCTGCCACATCCTTGACCAGCGTTTTGCAGGCCAGGCCGTCTTTGCCGTTAATCTGCATGGCATCGGACCCGCAGACCCCGTGGGCGCAGCTTTTCCTGAATCCCAACGTGCCGTCCTGGTATTGCTTGATCTGGATCAGGGCATCCAGCAGCCGGTCTGTGGGATCAGCTTCCACTGTATATTCCTGAAAAAAAGGGACGTCATCTGTTTCCGGATTGAACCGCTGAATTTTAAGGATAATTTTCACGTGTCCTCCTTTAATAGGTCCTGTGTTTCGGGTCCCAGATGGATGTATCCACAGGTTTATAGGCTATATTGACCCTGCTTTCAGCAAGAAATGCCAGGGTGTGCTGCAGCCAGGTGTCATCGTCTCTTTCCGGAAAATCCTCCCTGGAATGGGCCCCCCGGCTTTCGGTCCTGGCAGCGGCAGACACCGCCGTCACCAAAGCCAGATCCAGCAGGGAATTGGTTCCCAGGCGGTTGGCCCCGTGGACAGAGACACAGGCGCATTCCCCTGCGGCATACAGGCCGTTGACCACGGTGCCCTTTTCATCGGCCCGGACCGCAACAGGATAAATTCAGGGTAAAAATAACGCTGGTTCCTTTCGTGACTGGATGGCTTCTGCAAGCTGGCCCACAGCCGCATTGAAATTTTGATCTGTCATATTCTTTGCCTGTTCCGGGCATGATTTAACACAGGCAAAGCACAGAATACATTTCCACCTGTCAATGTCTGTCACATCACAGGAGTCAATGGCAGCCTCCGGGCAGACCTCGGCGCAGATACCGCACTGGGTGCAGCGTTCTGTGTCTGTTTCCGGTGTAAAGGCTGTTGTTTCCCTGGCTTTTTTCATTTTGTACAGGTTTTCAGGCTGTTTATAGGGGCGGCTGCCAGGGATGTTTAGGGGACCGCATGCTTCCGGAGATGCTGTCTGTTCCAGTTTTTCCCTGATCTGTTTTCCAAAGGTAACGGCTTTTTCTATATCTGCAGCATCCGGCCGTCCAGGTGCCATGGGCCGCTCCGGCAGGGAATATGAATGCTCCGCTATAAAGGCACCCGCTGCCACCGGAACAAATCCCCGGTCCCGGCTGATATCATACAGCTCCAGCAATGCATCATCATATTCCCGGTTTCCATATATAACCAAAAGGATTCCCGGTTTTCCATCTCCTTTCAGGCGGGTGAACACAGGCACGATGGATTCAGGCAAACGCCCGTAATATACCGGTGCGGCCAGAACCACTGCATCCGCTTGAAAGGAAGACGGAACATTCTTGCGTAATGCTGCATGGGTACAATCTACCATCTTTACATCTTCCGCCTGCATCCCCTGAACCACAGCATCCATGATTTTTTTTGAAGTACCGGTGGGAGAAAAATAAAGACAGGAAAGAGATCTGATTTTCATTGGTTACCTCATATAAAAAGTTAAAGGCCGCTTTGAGGATCAATTTCCGTATCAACAAACGCTATGGCATTCTGTGTTCTCAATGGTCTTCTTCAGATCCTGTTCAATTTGTCAGGAAAGCGCGTGGTGAAAGATCTTCCCAGTGTCATTACAGGTGTCTGCCAGCTCCAGCACCCGTCTGTGGTGCGTAAAAAGCAGCACCTGGATGCGGGTGGACAGTTGTGCCAGTATCTCCAGGCAGACACGGGTGCGGTGATCATCAAACCCGATCAGGATATCATCCACCACAAAAGGCATAGGCTCCCCCTTTTTCAGATGCTGCTCCAGCGTGGCCATGCGCAGGGCCAGATAGAGCTGGTCCCGGGATCCGTCACTCATGCCGTCGATGGCCACCTCCTGATCGTCCGGCCGGACACCCAGCAGTACGGGCTTTCCCGAAGCATCCAGTTCATCCCTCAGACCTGCGTAAGAGCCCAGTGTCAGCGTTGAAAACAATTCACCGGCCCTGCCTAAAACAGGGGCCTGGTTTTCTTTTCTGTACGCTTCTATCTGCTGTTCCAGGATAAGGGAGGCAATCTGGAAACGCAGATACTGCTCGGCATTTTCGGTGATGCTGGAAAGGTGGGCTTCTGCTTCTTCAGACGCGGTGGCTGCCATGGCACTCCCGTCATTCTGCCGGATGTCATGCTGAATGGTCTGCCGCTGGTCCCGCAGCGTGTCTCTCTCGGATTGAAGCTCTCTCAGCTCACTGGATATTCTGTCAATGTCCCCTTCAATGCCGTCAATGTCTGAACGGTTCACCTCCGCTTCCAGCGCTTCAATGCCAAAGCCGTCCCCATTGCGGTTCAGTTCCTGTTCCAGCGCTTCAATCTGTTTCAGCAGGTCCCGTTTGTGGTTTGATTTTTCACCGGCCGCAATCAGTTCCTCAAGCGTATCCACCCCGGCCCGGGTTTTCAGTTCACTGATTTTTTCCTGTGACTGGCGGATGGTGATGGTGACATCTCTGATTTCCTGGTTTTTTTCATCCAGCTGGTCTTTGATTTTGATCAAACTTGCCCGGGCTTCCCGCGCCACATTCAGGTCCCGATGGAGCTGGGCGGCAATTGTCAATGTATCCTGATCCTCTGTCTTCATTTCCATACTGCCGGCAAATGCGTGAACTTTTCTGTCAAATTCCTCTTTGACCTTGTCCATGCCGTAAATTCGTTTGCGCAGCTCTTCAGACTGATCAAACTTTTTAAAGAACGACACCAGGTGATCAAAGGTTTCCATGGCGGTTTCCGGGTGCGCATCCGGCTTCAGGCCCAGGCCGGAGATGGCTTTTTCCCACTCACCTGTCCAGGTGATCAAACCGGTTTCAACCGCTTTCAGGTCATCTTGGGTCCGCTTCAGCCGGATGTGCAGGTCTTTCAGTGAATCTGCAATTTTATGACTTCTGTCCCGGGCTTCCTGCTCTGTTTCGATTCGCTGTTCACAGATTGAAATCAGTGCTTCAAGGCTCTTTCCCTGAATTTTTGCCGACGGATCAAACCCGGTGATCTGCTGTGCCATCGATCTCTTCAGATGATCACATTCTTCCCGCAGTTTTTTTTCTCTGGCGGAGACCTCCTTTGCCGCATGAATCTTTTCGATCAGTCGTTCAGCTTTCAGCACCCACTGCTTCATTTCCCGGGGGGTGCCGGCCGCAACATGCAGCGGTTTCCAAATGGCGGCCCATCGGGTGTCCAGATCCGCCTGGGCTTCTTTTGTCTTTTCGAGAATCGTTGAGAGGTCAGAGATTCGAGACGTCATGTGATCAATTTTTGCTTCCAGATCCGCCCGTTTCACCACCTGGTCCGCATCCAGTCTCAGGCGGTCGGATATATGGTCTGCCAGCGCAACTTTTTTTTCATACACCGCCGGTAAATCAGATCCGGATGTATAATCCAGTACACGGCCGCCGATATCCCGCTGCTGGATATATGTCTGTTTGATCAAGGACCATCCCTGGTCACGGTCCTTCCGGGATGCCTCCAGGTCGGCAATTTTGGGCACATCTTCCTTTAACAGCAGCGCTTTTAACTCCTGTTCCGCCTGCCTTTTTTCCGCTTCGATCTCCTGTTTTTTTTGGGATGCGGTTCTGGATTTTTCCATGAGGTCATCGCTTTCTTTTTCAAACCGGTCCAGGGTTTCAGCAACCGGCAGCCCCATGGATAACAGGTCGTCTGCATCCCCGTGAAAGTTCCCCAGTCCTGCAAATGCGTTTTCACAGGCAGCTTTTTCCTGTACAGCCTGTATCCTGATGTCATTCAGGCGCTGTTCAATGTCGCCGGCTTTGCGCGCTGACGCAACTGCCGCTTTCAACTCCGTCAAATCGATGTCACTTTGCGGCAGGTTTTCCAGTCTGCTTTCAAGCGAGGTTATTTCGTCCTGGAGATCCCTTAATGCGGCGTTATATCCGTCTTGTTTCTGGATCAACAAACTTTTTTTCCGGGCCAGTTCCGAGATCCATTTTTTATTGTTGAGATGCGGCCTGAGATGATCTGCCTCATCCAAACTTATTTCCGGCCGGATCCCTTTCAGCAGTGTCTGGGCTTCATTCCGCAGCAGCCGCCGTTTTCCATCCTGACCGGGCCGGTCCGCCAGTGTCTTTTCAACCGCACCGAGATCTTTGTACAGACGTAAGATGGCATCTTCATTTTTCAGTAAATCCTCCCGAACCCGCAAAGCACCGGACTCCTTATTCAGGGCATCTTGTTTGGCCGCGAGGCGTTCTTTTACGTCCAGTGCGTTTTGAAGCGTCTCTCCGGCTTTTTTCAGCTGCTCTGAAAAATCTTCCGGCAGCAGCAGGACCGTGCCCAACGCTTCCATTTTCGCCAGACAGTTCCGCCGCTGGGCCAGGGCCCCTTTGACACGGTTGATACGTTCCAGACCGCTTTTCTGTTTGTTCTTTTCATCTATCTTCTGTTCCACCTCGTCGATAGCCGCACTGATTTTGGCTAAATCATTCTGCAGTGCTTTCCAGTTGGAAACGGGCAGGGTGGCTTCCCGCATCCTTTTCAGCGCATCTTTATAGTCTGAGATGGCCCTGTTCAGGACCGCTTTGGAACCCCGGGGCTTGAAGATGTCAACAGCACTGTTCTGCATTTCCATCAATATGTCCCGAAGATTTGCCGTCCCGGCCGCTGCACTGAACAACGCCTGGCCCAGGTCCCCGGACTGTTCCAGCAGCTCCTGGCCGCCGGCAATCAATCTTTCATGGTCAATGCCCCAGAGTCTGGTGAAAATGGTTTCATCGATACCTGGTGGAAGAAACCGCCTGAACCGGGTTTCATCCAGGGGGTCATCACTTCCATATGCAAGCAGGGTGTCTTTGTTCCCCTTTCTCCGAATAAATTCGATTGTTTCTCCGGTGGAGAGCTGTAATTCCCCGCCGATCCGGAGCTGGGGATTTGCATAAACAAAATTATCGCCGGTTCTGGCTGGAATGCCGAAAAGCCAGCCGGTCAGCGCCCGCAATGAGGTGCTTTTACCGGCTTCGTTATCACCGTAAATCAGATGCAGCCCCAGATCACCTTCAGACAGGTCCAGGGATTTTTCTGTAAAGCGGCCGAAAGCAATGAGGTCGAGGCGGTTGATTCTCATTCCCCCCCCCCTGCTGCCAGCAGTCTGCCAATCAGCATTTTTTTGGCTTCCCTGGTGATCCGTTCAAGCACCTGATGGTCGTTCAAATCCAGAATGGACCCCGTCCCAAAGGCTTCCGGCGGCAATTTCTGACGGAGTTCCGCTATTTTGTCGTCCAGACCGTCTATCTGACCCGGATCATCAGGGGTTGAGACAATGGCCCTGAGCAGTTGTCCCGGTGACGTGTCATCGGCCAGGGCGGTTTCCAGATCATATTTTCCCAGGGTCCTGTTTTCCACCCGTTCAATCCAGACGTCATCACCGGCGGTTTCAGCACCCAGCGCTTTCATCTGCTGTTCCAGTTTTTCCGGAAAAGCGGCCAGGTGATCAGACAGCTTTGTGGTCCCTTTGAGCATGATTCTCATTGCCAGGGGCCTGTCTTCTGCCTGTGCCCGTTCCTGTTCAATGGCTTCCCGGACTTTTTCCAGGACATCCCGGGATTCTTCGGTATCGGTCAGATCGATTTCCATCAAGGTCCACCGCAGGACATCCAGAGACACCGGTTCCATCTGTGTGACGGCATCTTCCTCAACCGTGACCACCATACAGCCTTTGGGACCGCTTTCCCTGATATGGCGGCCCTGTATGCACCCCGGGAACACCACAAAGGGATCTCTGCAAACGATTTCCTGCTTGTGGACATGCCCCAGGGCCCAGTACTGATAATTTTTTGAACAAAGATCATCCAGGGTGCAGGGCGCATAGGTAGCATGCCCCTCCCGGCCGTCGAGGCTGGTATGCAGCAGCCCGATATTGCACATGCCTTTGATGCCCTGGCAGAATCCCGCGGCCAGGTTTTCGTCCACATGCCGGGTTTTAAAGCTGCGTCCATGAATGGCCACGGAACAGTCTTCCAGTGTGACGGTTTCCACTTTGCCGGCAGAAAAAATCTTCATGTTGGCAGGCGTCTGTAACGCATTGGTCATCCGGTTTGCGGCATCATGGTTTCCTGCAACTGCAAATACCCGTATGCCGTGCTGATGCAGTCTCCCCATCTGCAGGCTGAAAAATATCCCGGTGCTGTAATCTTTCCAGTCCCCATCATAGAGATCTCCGGCCAGCAGCACGAAAGCCGCTTTTTCTTCGATGGCCAGATCCACCAGGTTTTTAAACGCCCTTCTGCAGGCGTCTCTAATGGCATCAACCGGCGCGGACTCATATCTTGACAGCCCGCGCAACGGGCTGTCAAGATGGATATCGGCCGCATGAATGAACTTTAACATGATTTTTCCTCACCATGACCTGTCAGAATGGTTAGCTGCACAAGTCAGCTGCCCGGGTACGAAACACCAAGCTCTATCGCTGCGTCATTGAGACGTCCATCATAAGTCCAAAGAGCAACATTACCGATAATGGCAGAAGCCAATAAATGAATATCTACGTATCCAAGGCCCCGCCCCATTAGTGAATTATTTTCAATAAATTGTAAGATTTCTGTGGCCTCAACAACAGGTGATGATGGAAGTGCCTGGAGAAGCATCAATATTTCTGCCCGATTGTCCAGGTTACCGCAGGCCAACTCTCCGATAATAAATGGATGGCATGCAACAAAACCGACATTCAATTGAGAAATCAGTTCAGCATCAGATTCTCTGAAATGGTTGATCCATACATTTGTGTCGGCAAGAATCATTTGTTATGACTCCAGTCTTCGCCGCCCTGGCATCCGGATTTTTTTCTCGCTTCCGCCAAGCGCAGCCAGACGTTTACTGCTCTCCAGGCTGATCAGGGTTTCAAGCCCTTTACGAACAAGTGCTGTTTTTTCTTTTATTCCAGTAAGTCTGGATGCTCTCTCAACAAGATCATCCTCGATATTTAATGTGGTTCTCATTGTTATCGTTCCTCCTGATACATGTACAAATGATACATATGAATATGCATTATTTTGATGTATAATACAAGGGGTTTTATGGTCCAGAGACCGCCGGCTCAAGGACATGGCCTGCCGGAACTGTGCCTCACATTTTAATGCCGGAGCCGGCAGGTGAGGGGCATCCTGGCATCATACCACAACTATTTGCTGAACGATTTTAATGATATTGCCACTGAAGGAAACTCACGCAGCAGTTGCTTATCAACAGTCACCAAAGGGACTTTCAGGTCATTTGCAGTGGCGATAAATTCACAATCATAGCCGGCCCTCTGCTTTTGCCAGGTTGAATTCCGCATCATTGATCGGATTTCCGGCTGTAATTCGGCGCAACTGGCGTGCATTCTCCAGGATCTCATCGGGATTGAGTCGGCGGCTGATAACAGTATTTTCAATGCACATGATAATCTCGCTATTGATGGAACGGCGATTTATTTCCGCGCCCGATTTAAGCCGTTCGTAAAGCTCATTTGGAATATTTTTAACCGTAACAGTTGCCATTTTCATGCGGGCGTGTTTTTATCAGTGCCGTGTATCATGAAGTCAATACTGCCGAATTTCAAGGAGGATATCCGATGCAAAAACCTTTATGCGGGCTGTGTAATAACAGTTTTACAAACAGGGGGTTTACAAGACATTTGCAATTCTGCATTCCCAGGTACCTGGGACAATGTGCTCCGAATCCCAAAGAAAAAACTGTTCATCTTCATGTGTATGATGCATTTAATCCGGAGTACTTTCTACACCTGGCTGCGACCGGAACAACAACTCTGAAGGAGCTGGATTCTTTTCTCAGAAAAATCTGGCTGGAGTGCTGCGGCCATTTGAGTGAGTTTACCTATGGCAGACGAGGTGATGCGCTGTCAATAAGTCAGAAATTGTTCCGGGTATTCAATTCCGGAAATGAGCTGTATTACAAATATGATTTCGGCGATACCACCGAACTCATTGTCCGGTCCAGGGGCCTGTATCCCGGAGTTTTGCAGGAGACACAGGCCATCCATCTTCTGGCCAGGAATGTTCAGCCGCCCATTCTCTGTGACCGGTGCGGCAAGGCGCCTGCTGAGGTCATCTGTACCGAATGCCAGTGGGACGGTGAAGGCTGGTTTTGTTCAAACTGCATCAAAGACCACGAGTGTGACGAGGAAATGTTCCTTAATGTCGTGAATTCTCCCAGAACCGGTGTTTGCGGTTACAACGGATGAATGAAAAAGATACGTTCAGATGCAGTGACGACTCCGGGAGTTTGCCAGGGACGGCTGCAGATAACGATATTTGCCATAGTCTTGTCTCCCTGGTTCACAGGTTCATCTTTTTGTTCCATCGCCGGTATTCGTGTGCACCCCAGGCGTTTTAGGGGCGTTTCAAATATTCAGTTGCGTTTTGCAACTCTGAATGGTATTTTACAACCAACTACTATCAAGGAGGTTACCATGGCAACCGCAGTAAAAGTATCAGATGAACTGTTTGAAAAAGCAAAAATAAAATCAAAAGTGTATAAAAGATCCATCGCCGGCCAAATTGAATACTGGGCAAAAATAGGCCAATTGATTGAAGAAAACCCGGACCTCCCTCTTCCCTTTATTCAAGACATTTTAGAAGGAAAAGAGCAAATTAAAGCAGGACAGGGGACTCCATATGTATTTGGAGAAGGTGAATGACCCAGATAATTGAAATAATCCAGTCACCGATTTTTGCCAGACAAAAGAAAAAGTTACACAAAAAACAAATCAAAGATCTGGACAAGGCTGTCAAATCGATTTATCAACATCCAAATATCGGGGTTGCCAAAACAGGGGATTTGCAGGGTGTCAAGATTTTTAAGTTCAAATTACAGAATCAACAATTATTATTGGCTTATGAAGTCATCGAATCGACTTTATATCTATATACTTTCGGATCTCATGAGAATTTCTATAGAGATTTGAAAAAGTATCTCAAAGAATAACCCTTTTTTTTCCGGCCGGTTCCCCATCACCCGCCCCGCCTGTTCTCCTCAACCATCTCCACGGGCATGGGACTGCTCAGCTGCCATACCATCTGGATGGGCCGTTTCTTTTGATGGCTCACATGCGTGGCCGGCACTAAAAACACAAACGGCACCGTATAGTATAGTTAATTCAGGCCACACTAACGCTATAGTTGGAAATCCTTACGTCCTATCTATATTTGCTTAATGGGGTAACTCGGTCCCTTCGCTCATTATCCGGATATATTCTGCATAAGAATAAAGGCGATTCCGCTTCTGGCCGGTAATTTCTTTTACTATACCAAGCTTTTCAAGTTCACGGAGGCAGGCATTAACTGTAGCAGGTGAAAGTTGTGTTTTTTCCTGTACCCAATTCGGTGAAGCCATGGGTCTCTCGAGCATTGCCTTGTGAACGAGATGGGCCGAACCGGATATACGTTTTAGTCCATTAATGCGCAGCCCATCTTCAGCAGACAGTTTTATCAGTTGCTGAGCGGTTTCAACTGCCTTTGTTGCTGTATGAATAATGGCATCGGCAAAAAAATCGAGCCAGGCCTCCCAGTCACCGGTCAGCCGTACTTCATTCAGAAGTTCATAATAACGTTGTCGGTATGTTTTGAAATAAAGACTGAGATACAGCATCGGCTCTTTAAGTACTTTTTCAGAGCACAACAGCAGGGTTATTATCAGTCGGCCAAGACGACCATTACCATCAAGGAACGGATGAATGGTTTCAAACTGTACATGTGCCAATGCCGCCTTGATCAACACCGAAGTTTTTTCCGGCTGATCATGTAGAAACAGCTCCAGTTTCCCCATACATTCTTGAAGATATTCAGGCGGCGGTGGTACAAAAGCGGCATTACCAGGGCGACTTCCACCAATCCAGTTTTGACTTCTTCGAAACTCACCTGGATCACATTCTTTGCCACGACCTTTCGACAGCAGCACACTATGAATCTCTTTCAGCAACCTTAGCGAAAGAGGAAAATCTTCTCCAAGTCGTTTGAGACCATGGTTAAGAGCGGCCACATAGTTGCTTACCTCCTGCGCATCATCCAGGGGAACTCCGGGTTGATGCTCAAATTCAAACATCAGGAGGTCGGAAAGTGATGATTGAGTGCCCTCGATCATAGAGGAGAGCACCGCTTCTTTGCGTACATACATATAAAGGAAAAGCGATGTGTCCGGAAGCAATACTGAGACACTGTCCAGGCGGCCAAGGGACAACAGAGCCCGGTCAAATTTTTCCCTGAGTTCGGAAGACCATTCAATGGGAGGTGACGGTGGCAGCGGGGCTGGAACGAAAGCCTGAGCCTTTTCTCCAACTGTCGATATGTTGATATATTGGCCTTGCAGATCTCTGTTCATATTTTTATTTCAATTATTGAATTAGCATGTTTCTTATTTTAATTTAATGGTTTATGTAAAATAACAAGTACGGTCTGTCAAGTATTAAATATCCAGCGATATGCTCGTCATAGATCACTTTTGCCGTTTCAATGGTTCTTTGGTTGTTAATTTCCAGCAAGTCAGCATAAATTATAAACGGATGCACGATAGGCTTCCATAGCCGTGACGTTGTTCATAAAAACACAAACTGCACAGTGCAGTTATTGTGTTTTTTTCTGGGCCGGGCAAACACCAGGATGGTATATGCCCGGGTCAGGTGATGCACCAGGTTCTGTCCGGTGGGCGAGTCCAGGGCCGTGTTGGACTGGGATTCCCAGTGCAGCAAGGTCCGGCGCAGCCATTATTTATTGGGCTGCGCGTAACTCCTCCCGTACAACACGACGAAGAACCTCTTCAAGGGGTTGATCTTGGTATTCAATGTGTTTTCTTAGGGCGTCATTGAGCATCGACTGATAGTTTCCCCCTCCTTGTTCCTCAACTTTGGATCGGAACCAATCGACAATATCCCGGTCAAGCCTGATGGTTATCCTGACTTTATTCCCCGCTTGAGGGAGAACTGCACCACGCTTGCCTTTGCTAAAATCATATTTCGCTTTCATATTGCTTCACCTCACTACGCACGGCTTTTCGTGCTGAAATAATGCGAATATTATCGCCACGCCATGTGTAGACCACCACTAAAATGCGACCAAACGCATCCATTCCTATGGTGATATAACGCTGTTCATTTGATCCATTGTCATCAAGAGTTACAGCGCTTGGATCATCAAAAACCGCAAAAGTATCGGCAAAATGAATGCCGTGTTTTAACAGATTTTTATTGGCTTTTGATTTATCCCATTCAAACATAGCACACCATATATATGCACATATGTATGTACATGTCAAGTTTTTAAAGGCGAACGCTCAGAATCTGTGGTTTATTCGCAGTACTCTATACAGATTTCATACAAGCGCCTCCAGATACCGCTTCATCCCCGGGACCGGAGAATGCCGGAACCGGCATAATGGGGCGGGGTGATCTCCAGGAGTACCGGCTTTGGATCAGGGATCAGTTTTCGGTTTTCAAGATGGGATTTCCGGGGGGTGCCGGCCGGTCCGGCCAGCAGATCGATGATCCGGTTGCACAGGACCCGGCGGCGTTCCGGGTCCGGCTCTTCCAACAGCGCCTGCCTGAGCACCTGAGACACAAATTCCGCATACCGGGACGGCTGTTCCTCAGCTTCCAGCTTTCCAAACAACGGCCGCAGTTCCGGATACCGGGCCAGAAGATCTGTCAGGTCCTGGTCCAGCAGCCTGTCATAAATACCGGGACTGGGCTGTAAAGTCATGGGGTCTCCTGTCCGGCGAACTGCAAATAGGTTTCCAGGACCGGGCGGTCTGCCGCGGCCCAGTCCAAGGAGGCCAGCTCCTCTCTGGGCAGCCAGGTCACAGCCGCATGCTCCCGCAGAATGATGGTGCCGGAAATGATACTGCACACAAAAGGATACAGGGTGATGGTAAACTCCGGATACGCATGGGTCTTTTCAGCCAGGGCATGGTGCACGGCCACCTTGATGGCCAGTTCCTCGGCAACTTCCCGGCAAAGGCAGTGTTCAGGGGTTTCGCCGGGCTTGATTTTACCGCCGGGGAACTCCCACTTCAAGGGCATGGCCATGGTGCGGCTCCGCTGGGCCGCCAATACACAGCCGTCCTGTTCGATGATGGCACAGGTGACGTGGAGGTGGTTTTCGCTCATGTCCTGATGTCATGTTCTCTTTTGCCAACGTTTGGGATGACGGCTACCATGCATAACGGCTACCACTATAATGGAATTTTGATCGATAAGATAATATACCCCAAACGGAAATCTATGGACCAAAGCTCTTCTGGTATTCTTATGAGTAACAGCATAAAGGTAAGGATTTTCTGATAAAATTTTGAATATCCCCTGAACTTCATCAAGAAACTCATCGCCCAGCCTCGGGTTCTGTTTTTCATACCACAAGGCAGCTTCCTCAAGGTCAGTCTCTGCTTCCGGTCTGATATGAACAATAAAACTCACAGACGCTTCCGAATATCTGCAATCACATCTTTGGCAATGCGGCCTTTAATACCGTCCGCTTTATAGGCGGCAAGGCGCCCATCAAGTTCTTTACGCTGTTCTTTGGTAAGAGGTAAAACGCTTTGATCTGCTGCAATGCTATCCCAGATATCTTCAACTATTCGTATTCTTTCTGATATCGGTAGTTCTCGCAAATTATCAATCATTTGATTAATCTCCAAAATTGTTAAAGCTTTCTAAAGTATATCATATTTCTAAACGCACGAATTCAAAAAATTCTAGTATGGGCAACGATGCTGGATCCCCATCACCCGCCCCGTCTATTCTCCTCAAACATCTCCACGGGCATGGGATACCGCAGCTGCCATACCATCTGGATGGGCCGTTCTTTTTGGTGGCTGACATGCCTGGCCGGTCCTAAAAAACACAAACGGACCGCGTCAATTATCTTGGCCGGTTTTTCCACCGCTTAATCAAAGAAGTATTCTCCCAGCCCTTCTACTTGTTCTTCATAGAATTGTCTGCCTTCCATCAGGTCTGACATGGCTGAAGACAGAATTTCAATTTTCATTCAAAGTGTTTCCGCATTTCTTTTTTGGCAGTCTGCCAGTCCAGAACTCTCTCTTTACCCTCTTCAAGGCGCT
Source organism: Desulfotignum sp. (assembly GCA_011390635.1). Lineage (GTDB taxonomy): Bacteria > Desulfobacterota > Desulfobacteria > Desulfobacterales > Desulfobacteraceae > Desulfotignum. Next base: position 86,051 of record JAABSA010000013.1, read on the forward strand.
TCTCTGTTTCCTGAAGAGCCGCCTTATGCCAGGCGGGTGATTCGAGGAGTTCCTCTTCTGATAATAAATCCGCCCACAAGGCATCCACCATCCTGAGTTTTTCTTCTCTGGTAAGGTGTTTTATTTCTATTGCATTCTGCATGATTCAATCCTTTTAAATTTAAAGAAAAATTAGCATTTCTGCATTTTTATGTCAATTTCATCAGATGATTTCAACAGGTGATGATGGATTTCCATCACCCGCCCAGCCTGTTCTCTTCAAACATCTCCACGGGCATGGGACTGCTCAGCTCCCAAACCATCTGGATGGGCCGTTCCGTTTGATGACTGACATGCCTGGCCGGTCCCAAAAACACAAACGGCACCGTGCAGTTGTTGTGTTTTTTCTTCGGCCGGGCAAACACCAGGATGGTATATCCCCGGGCCTGGTGATGCACCAGATTCTGTCCCGTGGGCGAATCCAGGGCCGTATTGGACTGGGACTCCCAGTGCAGCAGGGCTTTCAGCCGGATGTCCATGCGGTATTTCCGATGCACCTGTCCCACAAAATCCAGCACGGTCAGGCACTCTTTTTCCGGGGCATGGCGCAGCCCCCGGCCCAGCTGCTGGAGAAACACGGTCAGGCTCTGTGTGGGCCGCAAAAACAGTACCATGTTGATCTCCGGCACATCCACGCCTTCGCTGAACTTGTCCACGGTGAACAAAAAAACCAGCCGCCCGGATCTCAGCTCCGCCAGCAGGGAATCGCACCGGTCCCGGTCCACATCCGACACATACGCGGCCGAGGCAATGCCGTGTCGGTTGAACGCGTCCGCCATGAACCGGGCATGCCGGATGGTGACACAGAAACCGACCCCCTTGATGGTTTCCCTTGCGGGTTCATACCGGTCCAGCGCCCTGACAATGGTATCCGCCCGCATTTTCGCCTGGATATCATCGCCAGTGTACACCTTTTCCAGGGCCCGGTCATCATACCGGCCGTTTCTCCAGAAATGTTCTTTGCTGATATCCACGGCATCGGCAGACCGCATCTCTTCCAGCAGTTCCTGAACCAGCTGGGGTTCCCTGGGAGATCCGGTAAAAAGGCTGCTCTCCACCATGGAGGTCCGGGGCCGGGGAATGCCGGAACCGGCATAATGGGGCGGGGTGATCTCCAGGAGTACCGGCTTTGGATCAGGAATCAGTTTTCGGTTTTCAAGATGGGATTTCCGGGGGGTGCCGGCCGGTCCGGCCAGCAGATCGATGATCCGGTTGCACAGGACCCGGCGGCGTTCCGGGTCCGGCTCTTCCAACAGCGCCTGCCTGAGCACCTGAGACACAAATTCCGCATACCGGGACGGCTGTTCCTCAGCTTCCAGCTTTCCAAACAACGGCCGCAGTTCCGGATACCGGGCCAGAAGGTCCGTCAGGTCCTGGTCCAGAAGCCTGTCATAAATACCGGGACTGGGCCGGAAAGTCATGGGGTCTCCTGTCCGGCGAACTGCAAATAGGTTTCCAGAACCGGGCGGTCAGCTTCAGCCCAGTCCAGGGAGACCAGGTCTTCTCTGGGCAGCCAGATCACGGCCGCATGCTCCCGCAGAATGATGGTGCCGGAAATGATGCTGCACACAAAGGGATACAGGGTGATGGTAAACTCCGGATACACATGTGTCTTTTCAGCCAGGGCATGGTGCACGGCCACCTCGATGGCCAGTTCCTCGGCAATTTCCCGGCAAAGGCAGTGTTCTGGGGTTTCGCCAGGCTTGATCTTACCACCGGGAAACTCCCACTTCAAAGGCATGTCCATGGTGCGGCTCCGCTGGGCCGCCAATACACAGCCGTCCTGTTCGATGATGGCGCAGGTGACGTGAAGGTGGTTTTCGGTCATGTCAATTTTTCATGATTGATAGCTGAAATGTTTTTAAAATAACACCAGAATAAACTGCTTTTATCGCGTTTATATAATTAAATGTTGGATGAAACCTTCAGATGGTACCCAACCCGAATTTTTCATTGATGTCACGAATAAAATTCTTGTATGGCAGGTCGTTGTGATAGTGCAGGTAAGCGACCAGCTCCTTGATTTTGTCATGGGTGATGTGGTCTGATTCCACCATGATGGCCAAAAGATCCAGGATACGCATGACCTTAATTCCCAGCGACCTTGCCAGATCAATCATGTCTTTGTCATCGGTGACGACCGGAATGGAAAGAACATATCCGACGGACAACGCACGGACATCGACTTCTGAAGCACCAAAGCCCTGGTTCATATTATGATTCCAGATGTAAGACCAGGCAATCTCGATATTTTTTTTATCCTCTTTTGACAACGAAATGCTTTTTGAACGATTTTCTTTGAATTCTTTCAGGTTCACCCAGGGAAAATTCCGGGTCAATCTTTTTGCGCGGTTAAATTCCCTTTGGAATTCTTTAATAACGTAAAGCGTATAATCGTTTTTTCCAAAGGTAACAAAAAGCAATGGATGTATGGTCTGAGCCAGTCTCAGATATGCATTGGTATCCAGAAGGATTTTGGATTGGGGCATCTATCTGGTCAGCTCCGCATGTATCTCTTTTGCATCCAGCAAGGTGGTAGAAAGAACGGTCTGGACAAACCCGAATGATTTTTCTTTTTCTGACAGATATTTTTTTAATATGTTGAAGAACGGGGTTTTGAATTCTTTTTCAGCTATCGAAATATAGCCGGCTGCTGAATATTCTTTCCCTTTGTTCAGCATTTCGCTGACTGTCTGATTCTTTTTGTTTAACCTGGTTGTGGCCGAATACAGACTTTTATCAAAAGTCAGCTTCTCTTTTCCATAGTTGTCAGCATAGGTGTTTATGGACCGATAAACGGTTATCGGAGAGATCGCATGTTTTTTTGCCAACCGCTGAATGACCGACACTTTTTGCGTTGTTGCCTTGGCCTCCGTGATTTCCTTATAGGCTCTTTTCGCGCATTCTTTTGGAAAAAGAAGGGCCTGGGCAAATTCATCTGCAAAATCTTCACTCAGATCCGTATTGTCATGCAGGGTAGGAGAAATAACATGCCCCAGTTCATGCACCATCCAAAACAGAAAATCAGAGATATTGCTGTCCAGATTCAAATAAATCCAGGTGGTTTTTGATCCGGGCAGATAAATCCTTAGAGCATTTCCATGGTTCTGCTTGCTGCCCCACAGCACAGGTATGATTATCACTTCCAGATCGATGAATTTCTGAATGATTTGATGGGGTGCAATCGGATCACAAGGTCCCACCTCAAGATCTTTTCGTATTTGAGAAGATACTTTTTGCAGGTAATGGTATTCAACCACAGGATTTTTTAATGTCGGAGGCTGCACCAGATTGTCAAAAGGACAAAAATCAACCAGCTGTTCCAGCAATTTTGCCATGTCGACAGCTTTTTCAAAATGGCTGTCCCTTGTTTTTCTGTTCATTTTTTTCCGGAACGAAACAACCGGCGCCATGGGAGACGGCATCTCTACAACCAGTTGGTCCAGAGGAAGCCCAAGGGTAAAACCCATTTTCAGCAATTTATCGGGCCGGGGAAATTTTTCCCCCTTGAACCAGCTGGTTACTATGGTCCGTGACACATCAATGGCCTCAGCAAGCTTTTTCTGATTGAGGCCCTTCATATCCATGGCGTTTTTCAGAACGTCTATGTTCAATTCTTTTTTCATATCTGAAATTTATACAGCGTGTAAACTTTTGTCAACTTGTTTTTTAATTCAGCGCCCCCTTGCATATTGCACCGCTTTTTGTGCATGAATCTTCCGCCGGCATCAGCGAACGTGAAAATCTCTGGCAGCCTGCTTTCCACAGCTTCCCAGCCGCAGCAGATTATGGATATAGCTCTTTGCTCCCTCCTGCTGGAACAGAATATGGCATGCTTCCATCTGCTGTCTTGTGACCCCCCAGAGATGTTCCATTTCATGGACCGGGGTGTTGGATACCACAAAACTGTTCAGAGTCACGGACGGATCACCCAGGCGGGTTTCGATCTCTTTGACGGTTTGGTGGAACTGGATTTTGGGGTCCTGGAAGCTTAAGTTCCGGATGCCTTTGGGATCAACAAAGCTGATGTGCTCATGGTCGCCGTCAATGAGCCAGACAATGAAATCCGGGTGAAAGTTGCCGGCTTCGAAAAATCCCACGCCCCTGCCTCTGCTCTGGTTGCGCAGCAGGTAAAGTTCTTTGTCTTTGAGCAGATCAGGTGCGGAATCGTGGTACATTTTCAGGTCTTCCACAAAACGGCGCTCCCCGGGATTTAAAGGGGCCGGTCGGATCTCCAGGTCGGAGCCGGCCAGATAGAGCAGCGGTTCGTATAAGTGCCGGCCGAACGGAATGGCGCGCAGCCCGGCAAACCGCCAGGGAGTCAGCTTGCCGGAATCGA
>JAABSA010000014.1 GCA_011390635.1 Desulfotignum sp.
ATATTTTCGATTCTGCAGGATCGAATTCAGCCAGATTTGCATCCAGCGCTTCAAGCAGGGTACGCATCTTTTCAGGATCATTTTTCTGGTCAGGGGGGTGAAAAGATTTTTGTGTCCGGGTGCCTGCCTGCAGGTTTTTCAGGGATTTTTCTACCTCTAAAAACCGTTGTTCAATCTGAAAAACATGATTGTTTATCTGGTCAGTATCTTTGGCATCAATGGCTTTTTCCAGCGATTGTGATGCGGCAAAAAGATCTTTTGCCGCAAGATTGCCTGCAGACCCTTTTAGGGAGTGGTTTTCTTCCCGTGCCTTTTTCAGATTATTCTGACAAATCAGGTCTTTTATCCGGGCCGGTACCGGTGCAAGATCCTGGCAGAAGCGGTTTAGAATGTCTGTGTACCTTTCCAGGCTGCAGCCCATGCGGGCCATTCCCTCGTCTACATCAAGTCCTGCCGGTGTAATGGTTTCCATCTTGACCATGCCGGCATGATTCATGGGCTGCGGCGGTTTTGGGAGATCTGAAACAACGGTGACATCCGGGATATATTTTTTGAGCACCTTATACAGCTTGAGTCTGTCAATGGGCTTGGAAATATAATCATCCATGCCGGCTACTATACATTTTTCGCGGTCTCCCCGCATTGCATGAGCAGTCATGGCAATGATGGGAAGATCTTTTTTACCAAGGTCACTGCGAATTCTGGCAGTTGCTTCCAATCCATCCATCCGGGGCATCTGCACATCCATCAATACAACATCAAAGTCTTGGGTTTTGATTTTTTCAATTGCCTCAAGGCCGTTGACTGCTGTCTGGACATGCATGCCGGCAAGGGTAAGGATTTCAACAGCCACCATCTGGTTGATGGGGTTGTCTTCAGCAAGCAGCACCCTGGCATCTGATGCATAGTTATACACATTTTGCAAATCGGATCGAGATGAGAAAACAGCCTGGTGGCCAAAACATTCCATGATGGTATCCAGTAAATGGGAAGGTCTGACCGGTTTTTCCAGAAAAGGGGAAGATTTTTCAGATGAAGACAAAGAATTTTTTCCGGGGTTGGAGCAGGTTCCCATTAATATTACAGGGATTTTTTCGGATAAGGTGCTTTTTTGGACATTTTCAGCAAGTGATTTTCCATCCATATCCGGCAGATCATTATCCGCAATAAGCAGATCAAATGGCTGGGATGGATCGTGTTCTGCAAGCAGTGACAATGCTTTTTGTGCAGAATCTGTTACATGGGGATGAAAGTCAAAAGAGACAAGCATCTGGTTCAGCACATGCCGTGTGGATGGGTTTGCCTCTGCCACCAGTATTTTCATGCCTTTCAGAGCGGGGGGAAATTTGTGGTGCCTGTCTTTTATGGGGGTACCTTTTTTCAGTCTGATCACAAAAGAAAAAAGGCTTCCTTTTCCGGGCATGCTTTCAACGGTGATTTTGCCGTGCATCATGGATATTATTTTGTGGCAGATGGCCAGTCCCAGCCCGGTTCCTCCGTATTTTCTGGTGGTGGAGCTGTCTGCCTGGGCAAAGGCTTCAAAAAGGGTCTGCTGGTTTTTTTTATCGATGCCGATGCCTGTGTCTTTTACACCAAAATACAAGGTAACATCCTCATCGGTTTGTTCCATGGTCTGGATGATAATGCAGACCTCTCCTTTTTCGGTAAATTTGACTGCATTGGATGTTAAATTAACAATAACCTGCTGCAGCCGCAAGGGATCTCCCACCAATTCAGTGGGAACATCCGGTGCAATATCAATAACCAGTTCAAGGTGCTTTTTGCGCAGATCATCAATAAAAAGATCAGTGACATTATTGATTATTTCTCTTAACTGAAAAGAAATGTTTTCAATGTCCAGTTTTCCGGCTTCGATTTTTGAAAAATCCAGGATTTCATTTATTATCCCAAGCAGGGATTTTGCTGAAGAGTTGATTATTGAAACATATTCCAACCGCTGCTTTGGTGTGAGATCCGGATTTTTTGCCAGATCAGACATACCGATGATTGCATTCATGGGTGTCCGGATTTCATGGCTCATGTTGGCAAGGAAGCTGCTTTTGGCTTTGGTGGATTCATCAGCCGTCTCCTTGGCCTTCTGGAGTTCACTGTTGGCGGTTTTAAGCTCCTGGGTCCGCTCCTCCACCCGGGTTTCAAGTTCATTGTGAATTTTGCGCAATTCCTGTTCAACACGCTTGCGTTCAACAATTTCCACTTTAAGGTCCTTGTTGGCATGTGCCAGCATTTCTGTTCGTTCCTTTACCCTGTCTTCGAGCAGCTGGTTGGCTTCATGGGTTTTTTGCTGCTCTTTTTCAAGAAGCCGCGCAAGATAAAAATCTCTGCGGGCGGCGTATTCTATGGAATAGCAGGAGAACATGCCAATGATATTTGCACTGATAAAAAAGAAATTGTTATTAATGAGAATGGGTAGAGGCGTGGAACTGATGACCGTGGCACCGATTTCATAACAGATGACAATAAACCATCCTGATATGGTTGCCCAGATGAACCGCGCCCGTATGAAAGAATAACCGAAAATAAAAATCAGCATCAATCCGGCATAATATGAATAGTTTATGGGTGGCGGGGCGATGATTATCATGGTGACAATCCCCAGCCCGGCCAGTATGACAACAAAGGCAAGGGAAAGCTGCATATATTTTTTGTAGCCGGCGGAAAATGACAGCAAAAGCACCAGGGCTGTCACAGGAAAGAAAATAGCATACCGGATAAACCACAGCTTGTTTCTCATTTCCGGCATCAACTGGGCATCAAGAATGCCAAAAAATGAATAAAAAATAATGGCTATAAAAAGTGATATCCTTACCTGGTTGATATATTTTGTATGGTAGTCATCTATAAATTCTTTTTCCAGGGCACCGGATTCATCACGAAAGGACAAGGTAAGCAATCTCAGCTGCATGCCTGATGGATCAAAGATGGAATGAGCCAGCCGTTTTTTAAAATCAGATCCCATGTATTATATTTTCATACGTGTGTTTGCCCCTCTGGTCAGCAGCAGGGGTATTTTTGTTCAACTCTTTGAGATGAATTCTTTCCCGCGTTTCAAATGCAGAAACAGGTTCACGCCTTCAGGTTCCTGGCCTATGTGAATATCTGGTTCTTTGAAGTTGCAGGCCCTGGCCAGTGCAGCGAGTTGTTCAGGGGTTCTGTGGATCAACCGCCAGTCTCCAATTACTTCCATATATGCCTGGGTCGGATTGTTTGTGGAAAAATTTCCGATGACCATTTCTCCGTAATCTCCAAGCAAGGGAGATAGATGGTTTAAAAGGAACATAAATTTTTTGTCATTGAGGTAGTCGAATAATCCGGCTGACCATATCATGCGGTATTTTTTATCTGAGGTAAAATCAAAGGCGTTTGTATGAAGAAAGGCAATATTATGGAGAAAATCTTTGCACAGGTTTTTTGCATAGGAGATGGCAAGTGGATCAAATTCCACATTGTCCACCAAAATGCTGCTGTCGTTTTTTTGGGAAAAAAAATCAAACAGGTCCCTTGCTGGCCCGCTGGCAATATTTAATACCCTTTTTTCGGTTTCATCCAGATCATCAAGATGGTGCAAAAGATTCAGAAAATATTTTTTTCGGTTTCTTACTGCCAAAGGGGCTTTTTGGAGCTGGAAAAAAAGATCCCATTTTCTGAGTTCCGGATCATTTGATGTGTGCTCAAGATAAATTTTTTCAATAATCTCATAATCTCCTGGATATCCATGAGGCTTGGTGAAGACAAAACCCTGAAGTGTCAATATGGAAAGCGCTTCTCCCATTTTTTCCCGCAGCAGATCAAGATCATTTTTGTGTAATGTGCCATTTCTCATTTTCTGGTGAACCTGGGTGAGCCAGTCGGTAAATTCATGATATTCTGAAGAATCAGGGCCTCCTTTTGCTACCATTTCTTCAATAAACGCAATATACTGTTTCATGAAAAATTCGCTCCAGATGAATATAAGGTGCAGTTTGTCTCCAAATTCGTTTCTTTGTTCGGGGCATCTCCGTCTTACATGCCAAAAAACCTGTAAATACAGGGTTTACACAATTTTATAACGTAAATTACATAAATCAGTACCACCTGTCAATTGATATAAGTGATATTAAATTTTTTTTACCGGCCTTTTTTGGGCATTTCCCTGTTTTTAATTTTCTTGACAAAATTTGTTAGCTGATGATATCTAAAAAGTATATTTTTTGGAAAGAATGCAGCCGGACGACAATTTTTAGATCTGATGGGGGCCTTTAATGGAAAATAGTAAAGATCGGCGTACCACAGACGACCGCCGTGAAACAGATGACGAGCGGGCTGAAAGATTTATCAAATATTTTCTTCCTGAAAATGAGGAAAAGCGAAGCGGTAAAGATCGCCGCAAGCCTGAAAGTAAATAAGTTTTTTATAAGATTCCCTTATAGAAAGGCTATACCCTGATTCTCATATCGGGCCAGCATCTTTTGAAAATCCGGCATACAATCCTTTTTTACAAGTAATTCATGGATGATCTGTTCTCCGTATTCGGTGCCAGTAATTTGTGCATCAAACCGGCTGCTCTGGTTTACAAAAGCATCATTGAATTCATAGGGTACCTGAATTCGTACCTGGAAAGCCTGGATCAACCGGACTTTTTCAGCAGCATCCAGGGCAGCGGCAACCGCATCTGAATAGGCCTGGATCAATCCCCGGATACCCAGTTTTACACCGCCGTAGTGCCGGGTCACAACCGCCGCCACCTGGGTAATGTTACGGGCTTTAAGCACATTGAGCATGGGTTTGCCTGCCGTTCCAGAAGGTTCTCCTGCATCCGAGCTGTGAAAAATCTGTCCGGCATCCCCCACAATATAGGCCCAGCAGTTATGGGTGGCGGTTTTATTTTCTTTGGATATTTTTGAGATATATTCTTTGGCAGCTGAAATGGAATCGGCATGGGACAGATGGCAGGTGAACACCGATCGTTTGATTTTCAGCTGCGCAGTAAATGTCGCATTTTCTGCTGATTCTGCAATGGAGTAAAATTGTTTTTTTGGGTGCATGCGTTTGTCTGTCCAGTTTATTGATTTTCACATTACCATTCGGGTATACGGTTTTTCATTCATTCTTGAAAATTTGTCAAAAATGAATTATACACTCCCCGTTATGAAAATTTGCGTTAACAATTTACATTATTGCATGGTAACCAGGATTTTCCCATGAGAATTGTAACCCGGCCCGATTTTGACGGTATTGTCTGCGCAGTGCTGCTACGTGAAGCACTGGGTATTGAAACTGATATTTACTGGGTAGAACCCAATGAAGTCCAGAAAAAAAAAGCATCGATCCGGGATGGTGACATCCTTGCCAATCTGCCCCATGATCACAGGTGTTCTCTGTGGTTTGATCACCATGTTTCCAACAAGCCGGACCAGGCATTCGAAGGTGCCCATGAGATTGTCCCTTCAGCCGCCGGCGTGATCCATACCTATTATAAGGAATCCGGGCATCTGGACAACCGATTTGATGACCTGGTCTTTCACACGGATATCATTGATTCCGCTAATCTGAACGAGAATCAGGTGCTGCATCCCGAAGAGTATCCCCATCTTTTGCTGTCCATGACCATCAAGAACCGGGACAACACCGATGCGGCATACTGGAATCATCTGGTGGAAATGCTCAGTACCCTGGATATAGACGCAGTCATGGCTGATCCCCTGGTCAGAGAGCGGTGTGATATCGTTATCCAGGAAAACAATGCGTATTCAAGGTATCTAAAGGAATATACCCGGATCCAGGGCCTGGTTTCCATCACTGATTTCAGGGGACTGGACACGATTCCTTCGGGAAACCGGTTTCTGATCTATTGCCTGTTCCCCGATACGGTTGCCAGTGTCAAGCTGCGGTATACCGAACCGGAAAGGACCCATGTGCTGGTGAGCATCGGCCACAGCATTTTCAACCGCAACTGCCGGGTGAATGTGGGGCACCTGCTGGCACGTTACGGTGGCGGCGGCCATGCAGGTGCCGGCGGCTGTACCCTGGTGGCGGAAGATGCCCAGGAAAAAATTGATGAAATTCTGCAGGTCCTCCAGGCCAATGAGCCCATATAGAGTTCATGTAGTTATGCCAGTTTTTTTTTCACACTGTTGACCTTGTCCGCCATGGTCTGTTTCCGGTCGGTCCGGGTGCCGGCCTTGATGGTGGTGGTGATCCTGGGGGCACCCATGGCATGTATTTTTTCATGGCATTGCTTGACCACCCGGAACACCGCGTCCCATTCGCCCTCAATATTGGTGCCATAGGCATGCAGCTCGCTGGTGAGTCCGGCCTGTTCGATGATCTCATGGCAGGCAGCCACATATTTTGAAACCGACACCCCCACCCCTAAGGGTACAACACATAAATCAATGATCACGTTCATGGAAAACTCCTTTGTGCAGTTGAAAATCTGTCGGCCATTGTAGCGGTTCCCATGCCCGGGAGCAAGGCTTATGGAATCTTGATGGGAACATTTATATGTGTGCCGGCTTAAGACCCCAATATATACAGACAGTTCCGACCATCCCGCCCCAATTTTATCCTTGACACGAACAGGGCAAGCAGGTAAGGTGTTCTATTGTTTCAGGTGCTGCCCACGCAGTTAAAAGGGAATCCTGTGGAAGTCAGGAACGGACCCGCCGCTGTAGCCGGGGATGAACGCCACACAACCACTGATGGGAAAAAGATCGGGAAGGAGTGGCTGGTAAATTGATCCGGGAGTCAGAAAACCTGCCTGAACAGTTGATCGGTTGCTTGCGAGGACTTGGGTAGATCAACGTTATGAGGATAAAAACGGTTCCCATATCAGCCTTGGCTGGTATGGGTTTTTTAATGCCTTAACAACAGGGTGTCTCATGTTCTCCAGTATATCGGTTGCCATACCCAGAGGGAAAACAGGATATCTGGTGGTTCTGTTTTCCCTTTTCCTTTTGGCATCCACTCTGGTGTCCCTGTCCATGGGATATATGGATATTCCCATCCTGGACATTTTGAAAATCATTCTGGGGAAAACATTGACTGCCGCTGGTGATGCTTCATCCATGACGGAAACCTTTGAAACCGTTCTGTTTGATATCCGGCTGCCCAGAATTTTAACCTGCGCTGCGGTAGGCGCGGCCCTGGCTGTTTCAGGGGTATTATTCCAGGGCATTTTACTCAATCCTCTGGCAGACCCATACACCCTGGGGGTTTCTGCCGGCGCGGCCTTTGGTGCCAGCATTGCCATTCTTTTCAATTTATCAGCCGCCCTGGTATCTGTGCCGGTGTTTGCCTTTGCCGGGGCATGTGCCACCCTGTTCTTTGTGCTGTTTTTGTCTTATTCCCCGGATGGCCCTGCCGGGGGATTGTCCTCCAACAACCTTATCCTGTCCGGTATCATCGTGGCTGCCATTTTATCGGCGGGTATCAGCTTTTTAAAATTTCTTGCCGATGAACAGGTCTCTGTTATTATTTTCTGGCTCATGGGTAGTTTTGCTTCCAGGACATGGCCCCAGTTTTTGCTTGTGTCTGTATTTTTGTCTCTGGGGTTTTGTGTATCTGTCTTCTTTGCCAGGGATCTGAATCTGATTTCCATGGGGGACCGATCCGCCATCAGCCTGGGGGTTGATCTGAAAAAAGTTACACTGATCCTGCTGATAACCGGTTCCATGCTGGCGGCGGTCAGTGTGGCCATATCCGGTATCATCGGGTTTGTGGGCCTGCTGGTGCCCCATATGATGCGTTTTCTCACTGGTCCGGACAACAGAAAGCTGCTGCCGGTTTCCATGCTGGCTGGTGCCACACTCCTTTTGTGGGCAGATACCATTACCCGGGCGGTGCTGCCCCATGAAATCCCCATCGGTGTTTTGACCGCCCTCATCGGGGGGCCGGTTTTCTGCTGGATTTTCAAAAAAAGCCGCATGTAACAAGGATATCATGGATATCAGCATGGACCATATACATTTTTTTCATGGGGAAACGTCGATTCTGGAAGATGTAACCTGCCGGTTTGCTCCCGGAAAATTCTATGCGGTTTTAGGCCCCAACGGCAGTGGCAAGACCACACTTCTCGACCTGATCTGCGGGTTTCGAAGACCGAAAACCGGCCGGATTTTGCTGGGAGACATGCCTGTAAACACTTTTTCCAGAAGAAAGATGGCCCAGACCATTTCCCTGGTATCCCAGAGTTATGAGGTGAATTTTCCTTTCCTGGTGAAGGAGGTGGTCATGATGGGGCGCCACCCCCATGTTGACCGGTTTTCCCGGCCATCACAGGATGACCGAAAACTTGCTGCCCGGGTCATGGAAATGACCGGCATTTCCCACCTGGCGCACCGGCATATTACGGAATTATCCGGTGGAGAAAAACAGCGCTGCGTATTTGCCAGGGCCCTTTGCCAGGATACGCCTGTAATGCTGCTTGATGAAGCGTTTTCCAATATGGACATCCACCACAGTTTATATTTGCTGGGCCTGGTGAAAACCGCGGTGCTAAAACAACACAAAACCGTCATTGCCGTGCTCCATGACATAAACCTGGCTGCCGGTTTTTCCCATGAGATGCTTTTTTTAAAACAAGGCAGGATCACTGCCATGGGTGACACACAAAAGGTGCTTACCCAAAAAAATATTGAGACTGTGTTTAATGTCACGTCCAAGGTGGAATACAATGACTATGTTCAGGCCTTACAAGTCTATTTTAAACCATTATAAGCATATGGCTCTGTTCAGACACCTGGTGTTGGTCCTGGTGTTTGCTGTCTTCGGGGCAGGGATATGTCTTGCAGGCACCCCTCCGGTCATCGTGGATGATAAAGGGCGGGTGATTCATGTGAAACAGCCGTTTAAACGGATCATTTCCCTCTACGGCGCCCATACGGAAAACCTTTTCCACCTGGGCCTGGAATCTGAAATAATCGGGGTATCTGTGAATGACACATTTCCACCCCAGGTGACGGACAAAAAAACATTTTCCTTTCATGATGATGCGGAAAAATTTGTGGCAGCCCGGCCGGACCTGGTATTGATCCGGCCCATGATCGACAATGGATATCCCAATTTTGTGCGCCAGCTGGAGCGGTACGGTATCACTGTGGTGTCTTTGCAGCCAGCTGATGTCACCAGCATGTTCGCTTACTGGCGGGATCTTGGCCGGCTCACCGGTCGGCTTGAAAGGGCTGAACAGCTGGTAGCGGATTTTCAGAAGAAAGTTGGTGTGATAGCCTCTTTTCTTCCCCCGGAAAAGCATCGCAAAAAAGTGTACTTTGAGGCCATCCACTCCCGCATGAAAACATTCACCCATGGTTCCATGGCCATTTATGCCCTGGAAAGCGCAGGTGGTATCAATGCAGCGGCGGATGCCCCATCCTCCAGAAATACCAATATCGCCAATTACAGCAAAGAAAAAATCCTTTCAAAGGCCCATGAAATAGATGTGTTTCTTGCCCAGAAAGGAATCATGAACCCGGTTACCATTGAACAGATCCTCAATGAGCCCGGGTTTCACATTGTAAAGGCAGTAAAAAACAGCCAGGTATACCTGATAGATGAAAACATTGTCTCCCGACCGGTGCCCAGGCTGTTACAAGGAATTTTGGTCATCGGAAACCTGCTGTACCCAAAAATTTTCGCAACTTTGGAAAAGGACTTATAATGAAAAAAACGGGAAAATTATATGGGGTCGGAGTCGGACCCGGAGATCCTGAACTGATCACGGTAAAAGCTGTCCGTGTGATAAAAGCGGCTGATATTATTTTTACGGCAGCTTCCAGCAAAAACAGCTACAGCCTGGCCGTGGAAATCGCCGGTCCCTATATTTCGGCATCCACCAGAATAAAAACCCTGGGATTTCCCATGACCAAAGAAGAAACCCAGGTGGAAACCGCCTGGATGAACAATACAAAAGAAATCGCACAGTCTCTGGAAAAAGGGCTTACCGTGGTTTTTCTGACCCTTGGAGATCCCATTACCTATTCCACCTTTGGATACATCCTCAAAAAAATGAAGCAGGTCATGCCCTTGGCTGAGATCGAAACCATCCCCGGCATCACCTCTTTTCATGCTGCATCAGCACGTCTCAACCGGATACTGGTGGAGGGAGAAGAATCTTTGCTGGTCACCTCAGGTGCTTTTGGCGGCAGCCAGATCCGCAATATACAGCAGGTGGAAAATATCGCCATTGTCAAGGCCTATAAAAACATCAAAGACATCAATTCTGCTTTAAAAGAAGCCGGCATGCACAAAAACGGAGTCGCTGTTTCCCACTGCGGCCGTAAAAAAGAAAAAATTTTTCATAATCTGGATGACCTTGAAACCCGGGCTCCGGATTACTGGACCCTGATTCTGGCCTCAAAATGAAACAACAAACCATCAGGCTCCGACTGCTGTTTATATCCGCTGCCCTGTCCGCTTTGCTGCCGGTTGTAAGCCATCTGTTCTTTTCTCCCGTTACCATTGATACCATGGTGAACCGGCTGGCCCTTCCCCTTGGACGTCTCACCTGTTTTATCATTATAGGACTTGCGGCAGGCCAGATCATTGAGGGGTATGGCTGGACCCGGCAGGTCGCAGTGGTTGCCCGTCCATTCTTTCGCTTTTCCCGCATGGGAGACCTTTGCAGCGCCGCCTTTACAACCGCTTTTTTTTCCGGTGCTGCTGCCAACGCCATGCTCGCTGAGTTTTACGATCAGGCCAAAATTTCAAAGGCACAATTGTTCTTGTCCAATTATATCAACCAGTTTCCCGCTTTTTTTCTTCATCTTCCCACAACCGTCTTCATTGTTCTCCCCCTGACCGGTGTGGCAGGCGGGTTGTATTTTCTGCTCACATTTCTGGCTGTTCTGGTAAGAACCATTGCATTTTTGCTGTTTGGCCGCATCTATTTACAAAACCATTCTGTTTTGAAACCAGGTGCCCATTCCACCGAAACAGTAACACCTTCGCAAAAAAAATCGCTGTCCGATATCATCATTGCAATCAAAAACCGCCTTCCAGTGCGCGTGGTCAATATCTTTATTTGGGTGCTGCCCATCTACACACTGGTGTTTATTTTGCACTGGAATGGTGTTTTCGATATGGTCAATGCCGCCTTTTCAAGGCATGTGGCCCTCAGCCTGATGCCTGTGGAATCTTTGTCAGTGGTAATTTTAAGCTTTGCCGCTGAATTCACCTCAGGCTTTGCCGCTGCAGGGGCACTCATGGATGCCGGGGTGCTGACCATCAAACAGACCGTGCTGGCCCTTTTGCTGGGTAATGTGCTGGCTTTTCCCATCCGGGCACTGCGCCACCAGCTTCCCAGGTACCTTGGAATTTTTTCTCCCAAAATCGGGCTGCAACTGCTATTATCCGGCCAGGCCTTCAGAGTTGTCAGTATTATACTTATTGGAACCCTTTATTATCTGGTGGCATGATGAACCCCATACACATTATCGGCATAGGCCGGGGAAAAGCGGATCTGACCCGACAGCATCTGGATATCATTGAGAAAGCGGATGTACTGGTGGGGGGCGAACGCCTCTTGCAACTGTTTGCTGATCACACCGGAGAAACCCTTGTCATTGACCGGCGAATCGATGTGGTAATGCAAAAGATAAAAGACTTCATGACCGACCGGCAGGTGGTGGTGCTGGCATCGGGAGATCCTTTATTCTACGGCATCGGTTCCACCCTGCTGAATCATTTCGACAAAAAAGATCTCCGGATATATCCCAATATTTGCTGTGTTTCAGCAGCCTTTGCCGCCATTAAAGAACCCTGGCATGATGCACGTATAATCAGTTTTCACAGCAACTCTGTACCTGATTTCTCATTTGCCGATCTGGCTTTTGAAACCAAAGTCGCCTTTTTAACAAATCCGAAAAAAGATCCCGGTTTTATCGCCAGACGTCTCATGGATACAGGGGTGGACGGATTTCAATTCTGCGTACTTGAAAATATCGGATATACACCACACCAGAAAATTACCTGGTTTGATTCCTATACCGATGTTATGACCACCTCCTTTTCCCGCCCCAATATGGTTATTCTCCTAAAAGACGGGAATACGGTAACAGATGTTGCACATGAAACGCCTGGCAGCGGAGCAGGAAAAAGACCGGGAAACCCGAATGCGGTAACAGATGTTGCACATGAAATCCACCTGGGCATGGATGATGATCGGTTTCACCACGCCAAAGGATTGATTACCAAATCTGAAATCCGCAGCATCAGTCTTTCCCGGTTGAAACTGGTGAAAAAAGACCATGTGCTGTGGGATATTGGATCAGGCTCCGGATCGGTCAGCATGGAAGCAGCCCTGTCAATCCCCCTGGGAAAAGTGTTTGCCATTGAAAAAAACAAAGAACGCACAAAGGATATCACCCATAATATCAAAAAATTCCGGTGTTCCAATGTTCAGGTGGTGCTCCTGGATTTTCCCGATGGTGCACAGTCCCTGCCTTCACCCGACCGGATTTTTGTGGGGGGCGGGGGCAAAAATCTTGATGCTGTTCTTGATGCAGCCTGTGACCATCTCATTGAAACCGGTATCATAGTTATTAACACCGTGGTGATCCAGAACATGGAGCGGGCCTTTACCTGCCTGGAACAAAAACTGTTTGCCCCCGAGATGGTGCAGGTGCAGATATCGCGTTCCCGGGCCATGCCTTCCGGGACCCGGCTTGAATCATTAAACCCGGTGTGGATAATTTTCGGCACCAAACCCTGTCATAAGGATTTTTCATGAATACCTCTTTTTATCCTGTCATTTTTGCAGGTGCCGGACCAGGAGATCCCGACCTGATCACGGTCAAAGCTATGAAGGCCCTGGCAAAGGCAGATATGGTCATCTATGCCGGATCTCTGGTACCCGAGGCAGTACTCTGCTGGAAAGGGCCCCGGACCCGGACCATTTCCAGTGCCGGCATGACGCTTGTGGAAATCATTGAGACCATCTCCACCAATTACCGGGCGGGAAAGCGGGTGGTCCGCCTTCATACAGGAGACCCTTCGCTGTATGGTGCCATTTTTGAGCAGATCCGGGAACTGGAAAAAGAAGATATTCCGTTTGCGGTCATCCCGGGTGTCACTGCAGCCTTTGCAGCGGCTGCTGCCATGCATATGGAATACACCCTGCCGGAGATAGCACAGACCCTGATTTTGACACGGATTTCCGGTCGGACCCCGGTTCCGGATACGGAGAATCTGGCAAACCTGGCAGCCCACCAGGCATCCATGGCCATTTATCTGAGCATCGGACATGCCACAAAAGTGCAGAAAATACTGCAAACCCATTACGGCAAAAATGCATACTGTGCCATTGCCTACAAGGTCAGCCATCCGGAAGAGAAAATTGTTTACTGCAGGATAAAGGAACTGGACCAGACCTGCCGGGAAAACAACATTACCCGCCATGCCCTTATCATTGTGGGCAAAGCAGTGGAGGCCTGTATGAAACATCAGGACCAGATTGTTTCCAAACTCTATGATTCCGGGTTTTCCCATGGCTATCGCACCAATGCCCGATAAGCTGCCAGCCAATGCCTCTCTGGCAGTGTGGGCCTTGACCCCCAATGGAAAACTGCTTGGGGAAAAACTATGCTGTCATTTGAAACAGGCCCGTTTGTTTATCAGTTCACGCCTGGGCAAAGGCGTTCATATCCCAACAGCTGCTGCTGAACCAGGAACCGGCAGTATATGCAAAAACACTCCCTTATGTGACAATCTCGTGATATTTCAGAAACTTTCGGAAGCGGTTTCAGAACAGTTTCACGCCTATGAGTGCCATGTGTTTATTTTTTCCACCGGTATTGCGGTGCGGATACTGGCACCGCTGCTGGTGTCAAAACTTACGGATCCAGCCGTGGTGGTCCTGGATGACCACGGGCTGCATGCCATCAGCCTGATATCCGGACATATCGGTCAGGCCAACACCTATACCCGGCACATTGCCCGATTGCTCAAGGCAGATCCAGTGATTACCACGGCAACGGATGTGAACGACCTGCCGGCCATAGATCTGCTGGCAGAAAACATGGGGATGTTCATCGAAACCCCTGATGCCATAAAAATCATCAACATGGCATTTCTCCAGCACTGCAAAATCCGTCTCCAGGACCCGTTACATCTGCTCGGCCCCTGGATTCCACGGGATCTGATCGACCATACCTCCCAACAGGGACCGACCGTGGTGTGCGACTGGAAAACAAGAAAGGTTTCACGTGAAACCCTGGTGCTTCGACCCAGGATTCTGGTGGTGGGAATCGGGTGCAACCGGAACACCCCGTTTGAAAGGATCCACAACTTTTTTACAACAACCCTGGAAACCGCCGGCATCAGCGTACACGCAGTTGCAGCCCTGGCCACAACAGACCTAAAACAGGACGAGGCAGGCATTCTGGCATTGGCAGCACATATAAACATTCCTGTTCGGTTTTATGACAAAACCGCACTTTCATCGGTAAAAACCATCCAGACCCCGTCCAGAATGGTTGAAAAACATTTAGGAGTAAAAAGCGTATGCGAAGCAGCAGCAATACTGGCATCCAACAACGGCACCCTGATCCTTCCCAAGAAGAAAAACCAGGATGTAACCCTGGCTGTGGCCCTTCACAAAACCGGCTCTTTGTTGTAGGTACCGGGCCGGGCCATGTGAAACACATGTCCCAGAGGGCCATGGAGGTTATTGCCGCAGCAGACTGTATTGCCGGATACACCACCTACATTGATTTGATCCGGGAACTGGTGACCGGCCAAAAAATCATTTCCACCGGTATGATGAAAGAGGTGGAACGGGTGGATCGGGCCATTCAGGAAGCATTATCCGGCCGGTCCTGTGCCCTGGTTTCCGGTGGCGACCCCGGCATATATGCCATGGCGGGACTGGTCTTTGAAATCTGCCACAAAAAAAACATCCAGATATCCAGGCCCTCTGGAAAAAAGGCGGAACCAGGGCCGCACCCCTGCCTGGAACTGGAAATCGTGCCGGGAATCCCCGCACTTGCAGCCGGGGCTGCCATTGCCGGGGCGCCCTTGACCCATGATTTTGCCACTATTTCATTAAGTGATCTTCTGACAAGCTGGGAGGTTATAGAACAGCGTGTGACCAGCGCTGCCATGGCGGATTTTGTCATAGTCCTTTACAATCCCAAAAGCAAAAAACGGGACTGGCAGCTCCAGCGCACCCAGGAACTGATCCTGCACTACCGTAAAGGCAGTACACCGGTTGCAATTGTCACAGGGGCCATGCGGGATAACCAGAAAATCGAATTCACCCGTCTGGATACACTGCACATGGCGGATGTGGGAATGCAGACGGTACTGTTCATCGGGTCCAGTGCATCAGTTCATTATATGGACTTTATATACACACCCAGGGGGTATACCGGCAAATACGCTGTTTCTCCGGAAGCACCAGCAGCTATATCGTGAAGGAGTCGACATGAAAGGATATGTTCAGATTTACACAGGAAACGGAAAAGGGAAAACTACCGCAAGTTTAGGGCTGGCCCTTCGGGGTGCCGGGGCAGGCTTGCGGGTTTTTGTGGGCCAGTTTCTCAAGCAGGGAAATTATTCTGAAATAAACGCGTTAGCCAGGTTTAAAAATGTCACGGTGGAACAATACGGCATGGGAAAATTTGTCAAAGGTGTTCCCTCAAACGAAGAAAAAGCCGCAGCCCGTGATGGATATGCCAGGTTGTGTGACATTCTGGCAACGGGTACCTACGACCTGGTCATCGTGGATGAAGGCAATGTAGCAGTGACCTGCAATCTTATTTCAGAGGCGGAACTGCTGGATCTTATCGACCAAAAGCCCGACACCGTGGAACTGGTGATAACCGGCAGGGGGGCCCTTCCATCTGTGGTGGACCGTGCAGATCTGGTCACTGAAATGCTGGACATCAAACACTATTTTCGACAGGGTGTAACCGCCCGAAAAGGTATTGAAAAATGAAAAAGCAGCATATTGCCGTGCTGGGCACGGGATCAGATGTGGGAAAAAGCATAGTGGCCGCCGGTATCTGCCGATACCTGGCAGATCAGGGACAAAAGGTGGCGCCCTTCAAGGCCCAGAACATGTCCAACAATTCAGGTATTACACCGGAGGGTCTGGAAATGGGCAGGGCGCAGATTGTCCAGGCAGAAGCCGCCCGCATCGCTCCCCATGTGCAGATGAATCCCATCCTTTTAAAGCCTTTTGGAGAAAAACAATCCCAGGTGGTCTTGAACGGAACGGTTCACGGTAACCACACTGCCATGGATTATCACCGCCACAAAGCGTTTTATTTTGAGAAAGCCTGCCAGGCATTTGACCAATTGTCTGACAGATTTGACCGTATTATCATGGAAGGGGCCGGTTCCTGTGCAGAAGTGAATCTCATGGATACGGATATCGTTAATTTTCCCATGGCACGGTATGCGGATGCCCATGTGATTTTAACGGCTGACATCCACCGGGGCGGTGTTTTTGCACAGATCATCGGCACCTTGGCCTGTCTGCCGGACCACTACAAAGACATGGTAAAAGGCATTATTATCAACCGTTTCAGGGGCGACATTGCCTTGTTTGCAGAAGGTGTGGATTGGATTGAACGCGAAACCGGCAAAAAAGTACTGGGGGTATTGCCCTGGTATTCCCATTTTAAAATCGATGCAGAAGATTCGGTTGAAATTGAAAATTACAATGATTTCAAATGGTTAAATAAAAATTTTCCAGCTGTTGGCATTTTGCGCCTGCCCCATATCGCCAATTTTACAGATTTTCATCCCCTTGCCAGGATAAAATCGTTGCAAACGGTTTTTATAGACGGACCTGAAAATCTGGACAGATTTGATGCCGTTATCATTCCGGGAACCAAAAACACAAGAAAAGATCTTCAATGGGTGACAAACCGGTTTGAAAATGCCTTGAAATCATATGTTCGAAATGGTGGCCATATTTTAGGAATATGCGGGGGATACCAGATGCTGGGGGATTTTGTAGCAGACCCGGAAGGGCTTGAAGGCGCCCCCGGTCGGACACGGGGACTAGGATTGCTGCCGGTTGAAACCATTTTGAAATCTCCCAAAACCACCACCTTGAGCGAATTTGAATGGGATGGAAAAAAAGGCAGGGGCTATGAAATACACATGGGGGCCACCAGCTTGGCAGCCGGCGAACCATTTGTCCATATCTGTTCCAGAAACACGGTTGTCGTAGCAGAGACAGATGGATGCATGGCATTGGGCGGTCAGGTGGCCGGCACCTATATTCACGGATTTTTCGATGCAGGCGCCATTACCGAAAAATGGCTTTCAATGATCGGTCTGGATCCTGTACCGGTGATTGAAACAGACATGGCGGCTGAAAAAGACAAAGACTATGACCGGCTGAAAGTGCATATGGAAAGGTATCTGGATCTGGGTTCCATCCGATAAATCAATACCAGCGATCGCAATCTTATCATTTACATTCCACCACAGATTATTTATTCTATTATATGAAATATTTGCCTAAACATTTATGGAAAAAATGACCTGTGACCGAATTTAGCAATATCCCCACGCTTGCCAGCCTTGCCCTGGAGTACGGCACCATTCAACAGGACCAGTACCGGCAGATAACAGCATTGTATACATTGCGGCAAAAAAAAAAGCCCCCGCCGGATTATGCAGATCTGCTTTTGGGACAGGGATTTGCCACCCAGTATCAAATCGGACTGCTCCAGCTGATCCAGGAATACCACATCATCAAACATCTGGGAGAAAAATTTGGTAAAATTGCCGTTGCAAAAGGATTCGCCACCAAGGAAGAGATCCGCATAGCCCTGGAGCACCAGAAAAATGAGTTCCGCAGGGCCAAAATCAAAATACTGATCGGGGATATTCTGGTAGAATCAGCGGTTATCACCCCCGAACAAAAACAGCAGATATTAAAAGAGCAGACCTTTTTAGAACACCAGGGTGATCAGATCTATTCTTTAGCACACCCCAAGACATCAGGCCAGGAGCAAAACAAACTCCTTGCCCCCTTATCCGAATATGAACAGCAGTTTTTACAGATCAAGACTCTGGACAGGGAGTTTGCCGCTGCCGTGATCGAAAAAAAACTGGCAACCCAGCTGGATGTAGCCATTGCCGCCAAGGCCCAGGAAGAGGCATTCGAAGCAGGCCGGTCCCTGAAACACCTCGGTGATATCATGGTGGATATGGGAATGCTGACCTGTGCGGAAAAACAAATGGTATTGATGGAACAGAACCGGCTCCAGCAAAATGACCGGGAATCTTTTTCCTCCCATATACAGGTTCAGATCAGCCAGGACAAGACCGAAGCCAGCGTAGTCATTGCAAAAGAGGACATTGCAGCCACCAGTCTTAGTGCTCTCAAACAGGCCCTCTCATCCAGTGGTATCACCCATGGCATATATCCGGATGCCCTGCTCCAGACACACCTGGCAACAGAAGACCTGGCATTTGTTGCCGCAAAAACCGACTTTTCCAAAGACCTGATCCAACACAGCCGGGCCAAATGTTTTCTTGAAACAGAGCTGACAGACACCGGAGAAAAACGCAAGGGACAGTTGTTGATGACCCGGACAGCCGGTCCTGATACCTATCTGAAAACCGATGTGTTCGGAAAAAAATACCATCAAAACAGGGGCACGGATTTTACTTTCCATTGCGGGGGAAATACCAGGCCCTCCCGTGATGGTCTGGGCGTGGTGGCAGCAAAAACCGGAACACCCGGCCTGTCCGTGGAGCGCAAACTGTTTGTTCATCCCAAAATCAGTGTACTGGAAGATGCAGACCTGCGATACGGTCCTTTGGAACCTTATGCAGATTTGTCCGTATCCGGTATACTCTACGGTGCGTATCCCATTACTGCGGGTCACATAACCGCCAGGGAAATCCGGGACGCAGAAATTGACGCTGTAAAAGATATAACTGCCGCCATGGGTATAACCGATACGGTCATCCGGACCCAGGGGGATATATATGCCCGGTATCTTCATAATTGCCGCATTGAAACATTTGGCAATGTCTATGTCAAAAATGAAATCATTGATTCTGTTATCCGCTGCAGCGGAAAAGTTGACGCGGGTCAATGTCGGGTTGTTTCTTCCAATATTTATGCCACAAAAGGTATCAATATCGGGGGAATCGGAAGCCAAAGAACCCGCTCATGTATCATTGCTTCCGGATCAGAGCACCATATCGTTATGCTGGGACACGCCATCCAGCAAAAGATACTGCGTATCAAAAACAAACTGGATGAACTGGAAACACAACACCAGAACCAGGACCATATGACCAAAAAAAATTTTCAAAAAATGGTTGAACTAAAATTGTTCCATGACAGGGCAAAGTACAAAAAAAGAATTCTTGAAAAAGAATGGAAAAAAATTAACACCAAGGCAGCCAATGAAAAAAATATTTCCACGCTTATCAAAAATTTTGAAAAGAGAATGAAAAATGCCATAATCGAATTAAAAGAATTGAACAAGAAAAAAAAAGACCTCGACACAAAAAAACATGTCATAGAAAATGAAATTGCATCATTGGCGCCTGTAATAGAAAAGCAGATACTGTCTCTTGTGCAAAAACGGTGCGCTGTTTATGAATGGGCGCGATCCCACAAAAACATCTGTAACATCACAATCTCTGGCAAAGCATTCCAGGGCACAGAATTCCGGGGAATCTTTTCTGCAAAAGTTCTTGCATCCGACACGGAAAAATTTTCTGTGGTAGAGCAGCAGCAAGAAAATGGTCACAAGATCACATTGGTACCATTGCAGGGCAATCGCATGTAGATGGACCTCAGGTATCTTGTCCCAAAACTTCTTGTGGATCGCCCATCGGACCTTCAAAATGCCAAAATCCACGCCCGGGCGCAAGGCACTGCAAAGGGCGGGCAATCGCTCGCATCTTGTCACCACATCACCCCCCAAGTTTTGTTTGAAACATTCTGGTATGAATCGCGCCTTGTGAAAAAAGCCGGCTTTCATACAGCGTAATAGTCCTGGCATAAAATTCATCAGACCATGTCCTTTCATGTTTTTGGATCAGGTCAGCCAGGGTTTGAGGATGTACAGGTGCCTTGATCCGGGCGAGGGTAATGTGTGGCAAAAAGCGCCGGGTCTGTCCGGGAATCCCAAGGCGATGCAGATTTTTATCCAATTGATGGTAAAGCTTTTCCAGGCGATGGGTGTGTCCCCTGATGCCCGCCCAGACGACCCGGGTTTTTCTGATACCAGGAAAAACACCCATGCCGCCGGCTGCCAGAACAAGATCCGGGTATTTCCCGCAAAACATTTCCATCACAGTCTGAATCTGCATCAGGGTATCCAGGGAGGTGGGGCCCAGAAATGTAAGGGTCAAATGAAACCCGGCCGGTTTTGGCCAGGCCGCCTGTATCCCTGCTTTTTTCAATTGGGACTGAAGGTCCCCAAGCATTTGACGTACAGATTCCGGCAAAGGGATCGCAATAAATGCCCGGATGATTTTTCCAAATGGTTCAGCCATGGTTTTGATTTTTAAATCCCAGAAGCACCCGGTAGGGGCCCGGGGTTCCATGTGGAACAAGCGCCACCCGGTCCCGGTCTTTGAGCATTGTCTTTACAGGCTGGACCCGGCCGTTGATGAAAACCACCTCCACATCTTCCTGCGTCAGCTGCATCTGGTGGATCAAATCCCTGGCAGTGGTCCCTTCAGAAATGGACAGGGAAACATCTGCATAAGGCAGTTTTTTTTCTTTGAGTTTTTTTTGTAAAAAAGAAAATGCATTAAAGGTAATAGTCGCCATTGGAAAGTCTCTTTAAATATGGTTGGATCACGGTTCAAGGGTGCTCTGTAATTTGCAAACCGACACCAAAGGTTAACAATATAATTCACATACCACACAGTTTGGATCTATTCTATCCAAGAACCACAATATTCTCAATTGAAAATTGGTTCTGTTTTTGTATATACTCCCAAGATGAAACTGCGAATAATCATATTGATTCTGGCTGTATTTGCCTTTTTATCCGCAACCACCGGCGGATGGGTTTACTATTACGCCTATCGAAAGGCGGTGTTTCAGAAAGCCGAGACCCAATCCGCCTCCCAGCTCAAACTGCTCACTGATCAATTGTCCACCTATTTATCCGAACATATCAAACCAGTCAGAACCCTGTCCCGGCTCGGAGAACTGGGTCAGGCCCTTGAAAACACAAATTTGGAAACCATTTACAGGGCAAATCAGATATTGGATATGTTTACCCGGTCCCTGGAACTGGATGTCAGCTATCTTATGGACCATAACGGCATCACGATCTGCTCCAGCAACCGGAACCAGCATGACAGCTTTGTGGACAAGGATTTTTCCTTCAGACCCTATTTCACAGCTGCCATTCAAGGAGAACCTGCCACCTATCTGGCGTTAGGCATCACCTCCATGAAGCGGGGGGTGTATTACAGCCACCCGGTGTATGACCGGACAAATCAGAATATCCTCGGGGTGGTGGTGATCAAATCATCCATTGAATTTTTGGAATCCACCCTGTTTTCCGATCCGGAACATATTCTTTTGTTTGTAAACCCTGATGGCATTATTTTTATCAGTAACCAGCCTGACCTCCGGTTTCAGCTGTTATGGCATCTAGATGAGAAAAAACTGGATCAGATTGTCAACTCCCGCCAGTTTGGCAACGGCCCATGGGAATGGTCTGGATTTTCACAAACAAAACCAGGAATTGTCAACAGCTCTGACGGGACTATATTTTTGTATACCAGCCTGCGGGTAAATAATTACCCAGACTGGCATGTGATTTCTTTGAGAAATAAAAAAACAATTGAAAAACTGGTGAGCCGGCCCTTTATCCGGGGAGTCGGACCGGCAGTGATAGGTATTTCCATTCTGGCCGGTATTCTGGTATTTGTTTTGTACCAGCAGGCGGTCAAAGAGATCGCCCAGCGTAAAACAGCCGAAAAAAAACTGCGCGTGAGTGAAGAACGGTATCGGCATATCTACCATAAAACCCCCATCATGCTGCATTCCATTGATACCAGGGGCAGAATCATCCGGGTATCCGACCATTGGGTGGACGTGATGGGGTATGACAGAAATGAGGTCATTGGCCGTTATCTGACTGATTTTTTCACCCCGGAATCCAAAAAATATGCCCTGGAAATAATTTTTCCCCAGTTTTTTCGTACCGGCTTTTTTAAGGACGTGCCCTATACCTATATTAAAAAGAACCAAAAAAAAATAGATATTTTGCTTTCATGCTATGGGGTAAGAGATGAAAACCACAAGGTGGTCCGCTCCCTGGCCGTGAGTGTGGATGTTACAGAAAAAAACAGAACCCAGAAAGATTTGGAAATTGCCAAGGAAAAATTGTCCCGGTATTCCCAGGATCTGGAACAACAGGTGCGTCGGCGAACCGCCCAGCTGGAAAAAGCCCAGGATAATCTGAAAAATTTATCCAAAAACATCATCGCATCCCAGGAACGGGAAAAAGAGCTGGTGGCCAGAGAACTCCACGACCATTTAGGCCAGGTATTGACAGCCCTGCGCATTGATGCGGTCTGGCTCAAAAAATATCTGTCAGCAAACGCTGCCAATGCAGCGGACCGGGCGGAAAAAATGAGTTTTCTCATCGATAAAACCATCCAGGATGTCCGGGACATGTCCTACCGGCTCAGACCCCGGGTTCTGGATGATCTGGGACTGGCAGATGCATTGGAATCCCTGGTCTCCGATTTTGAAAAACGATCCAATGTCTCTTGTGTATTCCGGCGCGATCCCATACCTGAAATTGATAAAACCCTTGCCACCGCCTTGTACCGCATAGGCCAGGAAGCGGTAACCAACGCCATTCGCCATGCGGATGCCACCACCATTATTGTGGAGCTGCGCACCGATATCCACGGCCTGGTGTTGATCGTTGAAGACAACGGCATTGGATTTGATCCGGCAGATAACGCAAAACAAACCGGATTCGGGCTGGAAAGCATGATGGAACGGGCCAACCTTGCCGGCGGGTGGCTGGATATCACATCCGTCATTGGCAAAGGTACCCGGATCTGCTGCAAGATAGCAGTGAAAGGATATATATGATCACAGTATTGCTGGCAGATGATCACAGTATTGTCAGAGAAGGCTTGCGCAGGGTATTGGAGGACAGCACCGACATCAAAGTGATTGCCGAGGCTTCAGATGGAGAAACCGCCTTTGATCTGGTCATGGGAAAAAAACCGGATGTGGCGGTCATCGATATTTCCATGCCGGGCATGGATGGACTGGAGGTGGTCACCCGCATGAGCAGTTACTGCCCGGATATTCCGGTACTCATTTTGACCATGCATGAAGAAGAGCAGTATGTGATCCGGGCCATTGAAGCCGGTGCCATGGGTTATGTCACCAAACAATCCGCTCCGGAACAACTGGTGGCTGCAGTGAAAAAAATCCATTCCGGGGGAAGATATCTTACGGAAAAAGCCAGCGAGGCTTTGGCCCTCAGGTTTATCAGGGGAAATAAAAACAAAGGATTGACAGAATCCCTATCCATGCGGGAACTCCAGGTATTGCGCAAACTGGCAACCGGCAGTACCAACCGCGAAATTGCAACTACATACAATATAAGCATCAAAACCGTTGATACCTACAGGGCCAGAATTTTAAAAAAACTACATCTGAGAAACAATGCAGACCTGTCCCGATATGCCATCCAGAACCGGCTTGTGGAATTTTAATCAGACACATTGAGCCGGTCAAAATTGGCAAAAATCTTGTTAAGGGTGGTTTTAGCCCGGGCCATTTCCTCAACGGAAATTCCCTGTTCCGCCTCCTGGAGCATTTCTTCCACCAATGCCATCAGATCATTGCGAAACGCTTTTGCTTTATGGGTCAGATAGACCAGCTTGCTGCGCTTGTCCGACCGGTCAGGAATCCGGAGCACGATATTTTTTTTCTCCAGCACATTGAGCAGCCGCGTGATGCCAGCCTTGTCCTTGACTGCAATGGTGGAAAGTTCCTGCTGGGTCTGTCCGTCTTTTCTGTATAAGTGAATCAGAATACTCCATTGTTCATAACTCACATCGAATCCGGCATCTGAAAATTTTTTGGTCAGGCGTTTGATGATGGCCCGGGATGTCCTGCCCACAAGATAGGCGATGGAGGTATCAATGACACGTTCAAAATTTTCCGGCGCAATAGTATCCATATGAACATATTCAGTTTCAGGTGTCAAATTGGTTTGTTTCATGTGCAATATTTTTTTATCCATGGCAATTATCATCTGTTTTAATCAGGTTACAGATAATATGGACTAAAATTGTTGACTATGCAACCAAATAAATGCCTGCCTGAATATTTGCTATAAAGGTTGTGTATTGGGAGAATCTTGGCAGAAGGATGAAAACAACCAACCCATCGGGGGTAAAAATGATGATCACCTCCGACGGGTTGGTTGTTGCATCCAAAAAAAGCGGGCAAAAGATCAGGCAGTTTTTCTTTTGAAGAGCGCCTTTCTCAGGGGAGTGATCCAGATGCCGCTGAGAAACCAGGAATAGGCATATGTGCCGATGATAATAGCCACAAATGCCTTGACAATATCCATGCTACTGCCGTCCAGAGAAAATCCGGGTACATATCCGAAAAGCAGGGGGCCCAGGTACAGAAACTTGGCGAATTTAAAGGCGGTAAACGCGGTTTTCCACATATTGGCCTTGGCAATGGTGGCTCCTGCAAAGGCGGCAATGCACACCGGCGGGGTGATATTGGAATCCTGGGACAGCCAGTACACGATCATGTGGGCGGCCAGTTCATTCACCCCCAGATGGGTCAAAGCAGGCACCGCCACCACAGCGGTCACCAGGTAGGCAGCTGTCACCGGCACGCCCATACCCAGCACAAGAGAGGCCAGGGCCACCAGCAGGATGGTGAGCAACAAAGATCCTCCTGCCAGATCGATCATGATATCGGCAAAGGTCAGAATCAGGCCGGAAAAGGTCAAGACCCCGATGATAATCCCGATGACCCCCACAGTAGCACCTATTTTAAGGCTGTTTTCTGTCCCTTCCCGGGCAGCCTGGACAAATCGTCTGGGACCGATGCGGGTATCTTTTCTTACCCAGGAAATGGCAATACAGGTAACCAGACCCAGGATAGCAGAATAGGCAGGAGAAAAACCGTAAAGCATGAAAATGGTGATAATGACCAGCGGCAGGATATAAAACCATTGTTTTTTAAAGATCTGGGTGGCGCTGAATTTTGATCTTTCACCCACGACATTGTCTTTTTTGGCTTCATAATGCACCATGACAAAAACACTGAAAAAATACATGAGTGCCGGGAAAATCGCCACCAGCATAATCTGGGAATAGGGCAGCCCGGTCAGCTCTGCCATGATAAACCCGCCCGCCCCCATGATGGGGGGCATGAACATCCCACCGATGGAGGCGGCCGGTTCAATGGCCCCGGCCACATGGGGCTTGAATCCGGCTTTTTTCATCATGGGAATGGTGAACATACCCGTGGACACGGTATTGGCAATGGCACTGCCGGAAATGGAGCCAAACAGGCCCGAAGCAATAACCGAAACCTTTCCCGGACCGCCGATGCGATGACCCACAGCTGCCAGGGGCCAGTCAATGAAAAACTTCTGGGCCCCGGATTTTTCCAGAAAAGCGCCAAACAAAACAAACAGAATCACATAGGTGGCCAGCACACTGGCCATGATGCCGAACACCCCGTCACTTTTATAAAATATACTCACGCACAGCTCGGTAAACGGGGCCCCGGCATGGGAAATCAGATCCGGTGCCTTATATCCGTACACCCCATACACCAGAAACACAACCCCCATTATCACAAAAACATTTCCCACCACCCGTCGGGCCAGTTCAATACCGATGAGCACACCTACAATGGCAAATGCCGCATCCACAGGGGTTTCTGCTCCGGTTCGGTAGTTGATGGCTTCAAACATGATGATCCAGTATCCGACACATGCAAAGGATAATACGATCAACACATAATCAATCACCCGGCCGATGGTGGTTTTACCCTTATAGAGCAGGAAGACAAGCACATAGGTTATTATTACATACACGCCCCGGTGATACTGGGTGGCCATGGGCTGCACCACGGCGGCCCAGGAATAGAAAAGAACCAGGGTCACCGAGCAGATATCAAAAACAATTTGCTCGAATCGATTCAGTTTATTATACACAATCCGCCTTCCTGTCTTTTACATACATTCCAATGAAGTTACCTGCTTGTTTGGGCCGGACCCACCCAGGGGTGGTCTTTTTCATTTGTCACGGACATGCTGTTTTTTTGGGAAACCGGCAAGGCACGGGGCTATGCCCCGTGCCTGCGGAATCATACACACTGGCGTGGAAAGGATAAGCTATAAAACCCCTTTTTCTTTCCAGAATTTTTCAGCACCTGGATGGAACGGGGTTACAACACCGGTGGGTCCAGATTTAATGGACATGCTCTTAAAGGTTTTTTTCTGGGACACCATATGTGCCAGGCCTTCATCTGTATAAATAAGTGACAGCATTTTATAGACAGTATCGGCAGAGACATCTTTATGGGCTACCCACAGGGCGGAATCCTGGAAAGAGTTCACCTCATAGTCAACCCCTTTATAGGTGTTGGCCGGGATGCTGACTTTGGCGAAATAGGGATATTCCTTGTAAAAACCGGATTCTTGTGCATCTTTGTCAAGATTGACCATGGCGATGTCATTGGTCTGGGCCGCCATCATGACAGCACCGGTGGGATATCCCACAAACAGCCAGAACGCATCCAGCTGGTTGTTGCCGAATGCCTGGGCTGCATCATTGTATCCCATGGCATTTCTTTCAATCTTGTCCCAGACACCCATGTGGGTGAAAAACAGTTCGCAGTTGGCAAATGCGCCGGAGCCGGCGTTGCCCACACCCACTTTTTTGCCTTCAAGATCTTTGACGCTTTTAATGCCTGAGTTGGCTTTTACCACCAACTGGGCCGGGGCCCCATACAGAAACGAGACAGCCAGTACGTTTTCATATTTTGTGGGATCATTTTTCATTTTCCCGTTCCGGCCCTGGTATACATGGCCTGAATACACCACGCTCATCTGCTGACGGCCGGCATCGGTTTTTCTCAGGTTTTCCACAGAACCGGCTGAAGACTGTGCCTGAACCTTGAAATCAGGTTCCGCTTTAATGGGGTCGTACACCTGGATGGCATTGGCCACCACCTGGAAGGTACCGCCGGCAGGGCCGCCGCCAAACACGACTCTTTCCTTGGCAAATGCAGACTGGCAGAACGCCATGGCAACAATAGCAGTAAAGCCGATGAATAATAGATGTCTTGCTTTCATAAATCCTCCTTGTTAGTGGGGTAAAAAAATCGATCTCATATCATTTTCTACTCATACCACTTTAACAACATGAAAGTCACGGATCAATTGGAAGATTTCTGATTGTTCTGTAGGAATTTTTCTTACAAAACCTGGTCGGTGCGGGTAAAAAGCCGGGAAAAACGTTGTCCGTTTCTGGAATGGGTTTTGTAAAAATTCAGACAGGTTTGAACCAGCGTCAGAACCTGGCCATGGGAATGAAGGTCCGGTATTTCCAGGGCCAGCCTGGGATGGCGGCCCAGACGTCCTCCCAGCAGGACCCGGAACCCGGATTCGGCAATTACAAGGGTCTGGGTGGGGCATACCTGGATGCATTTGCCGCAGCGCTGGCACAGGTGCATGTCTATCACCGGGTTTTTTCTTTGTTTGGACACCCGGATCGCCTGATCCGGGCAGACCTGGACACAGGCATTGCACCCGGTGCAGACTGCGTTTCCCACAGCCGGCACCATTGCCCCCATGATCCCGATATCCGCAATCTGGGGACGGGAGCAGGCATTGGGACAATCACACAATGCAACACAAAATTCATGGTGAAACCTGATATGCTCACCCAGAGAAGATCTGAGAAAGGCCAGAATATCCGCCTGTTTGACCAGATTTTCCAGATCCGTCAAAAGATCTGCTGTGGAACAGGCTGCATGGGGGCAACAGCCCTCACTGCTAAAACAACCAGACACATCATATCCTTTCACCTGCTTTGCCATGCCCCCTTTGGCAAGAAACTGCTGCTTCAATGCGGTCACGTCAGCCATGTGCACCATGTATCTGCCCTGGTCCGCCACATGGGCAGCCACTTTTTGTTTCACCTTTTTACGGATGAAAAAAGGCGCCTTATTCACAGCAGCTTCCGCCTCAGGAGACCATTTCATGAAAGGATCTCTCCTCTGGCACTGACAGTGACCTGGGAAAAAGGAATATCCATGCCGCTGTTTTCCAAAGCCTTTTTTATAATGGCAGGCAGCCCGGCACAGCAGGGCACTTCCATGATCACAGCGGTGATGCTTTTGATGCCTGACTCCTTGAACACCCGGGTCAGTTTGTCCACATATCCCTGTGCATCATCAAACTTGGGACAGCCGATCATAACCGCCTTGCCTGCCAGAAAATCTTTATGAAAAGAAGGATAGGCCACCGGCGCACAATCGGCAGCGATCAACAGGTCGGCATTTTTTAAAAACGGTGCATTGGCCGGCACCAGTCGGATCTGTACCGGCCAGTGGCCCAGGGCGGATGACCCCCCGGCTTCCTGTATCTTGGGCTGATTGGCACAGTCACAAGGGGAGGTGGAGAATGTTTTCAGGGCGGCTGAAGGACATCCCTTTGAAGCCGCATGCGGTTCTGCGGGGGCCGCCTCTTTTGTACCTGCCTGCTGTTTGAGCAGTTCATGAACTGCGGCTTCGTCAAAGTCCTCAGCTTCCCGTTCCACAATTTTCAGGGCACCTTGGGGACATTCCCCCAAACAGGCACCGAGGCCGTCACAATACTTGTCGGCAATGACCCGGGCTTTTCCATCCACGATCTGAATTGCACCTTCTGCACAGGACGGCACACAATTACCGCACCCATCACATTTTTCATCATCTATTTCAATGATATTTCTCACTACTTTCATTATATGCTCCTTTTTTGGCTGTATCTGCCGATTATATTGGCTGCTTGTTCTGAATAAGGGTTTGTACCGCCAAATTTTTCCCGGCATCTGTCAGATAAATCCGATGAATTTTGGCTGACAAGGTGGTTGCATCGATTTCATTTTTCCCCTGGCATTCCTTCATATTGGCCAGCCTGTCTGCATCATACACCACTTTGAAGTTGATGGTTTCATCAGGCCCGGAATGGTGATGGTGGGCAATGATATCACATACCTCCTCCACCAGTTCCTGTTTGGCCCCCAGTTTTTCCAAAATCTCTCTGGCCACTGGCGGGCCTTCCATGTGTTGATATCGGGCCTCGGCAGATCCATGTTTTTTTTCTGCATTTTTTATACCGATATCATGAAGATAGGCTGCACACAGCACCACTGCCAAATCGGCTTTTTCCGTTTTTCCGATTTTTTCCGCATACCGGGCCACCCGGCCGGCATGTCCAATGCGTTTGAAATCAGTGGCAAAATACCGTTTCATTTCCACAGCTACCCGGTCTTTTAACAAATCTTCCTGCTGTGCCAAAAACTCTTCAGGCAGCGTGCCAAGGCATTGCTCGGCAAATTTGCAATAGGCAGCGCAGCCGAAATCCATCTTGGGGTTGACGATTTTTTTGCTGCAATGGCCGCAGCGCCGGGTTGCATCATCTTTGAAAAATTCCATGGCATGGCCGCATTCAGGGCAACGGGTTTCAAAAATTGCATCCTGGTCCCAGTACTGGGTATCTTGTCCCGGACATTTCATGGTCCACCTTCCTTGTTTTGTCTATTGAGATTAACATATACACTTTACATCCTGAAGCAAACCTACTATAGGTTTGGATATAAATCCTTGACCTGGATCAAGGTGCGCGAATTTTTTGATTTTTTTTAATGGGCCGGGTTGATGTGAAACATCGTTTACAATTACAGGAGCAGTCTACGGTATCGATATCTTAAAAACAATTCCTTTGTTTTCAGGATTGCCTTTGGACCAGCTGAAAACCCTTTCACACATTGCTGTTCGCATGGCGTTCAACCGCGGAGAAATGATTTTCCAGGAAGGGGATAAAGGCAATGGCATTTATATTGTGGAGACGGGGAAAATAAAGGTGTTCAAGCTGTCTTTGGATGGAAAAGAGCAGATTCTTCACATCTATGGACCTGGTCATACATTTGGCGAGGTCCCTGTTTTCCAGGGCAAAAGCTTTCCTGCATCAGCCATGACCCTGGAACCTGCGGGTATTATATTTCTGCCCAGAGACCGGTTCGTGGAATTGATAACCTCCGCCCCTGCCCTGGCCATGAACATGCTGGCGGACCTTTCCAGCCGGCTGCGGGGCTTTACCGTGCAGATCGAAGCCTTAAGCCTCAAGGAAGTGCCGGCCAGACTGGCTGCTTATATCCTCACCCTGTCCAAAGAAAACGAAAATGCCCTTCAGATCAGCCTTCCCACCTCCAAGGCCCAGCTCTCAAACCTCATCGGCACCACACCCGAAACCATCTCCAGAATGCTCAAAAAAATGGGTGATGCCGGCCTCATACAGGTGCAAACCCGCACCATTGAAATTCTGGATAAAGAAGGGCTGGAGGACTTATCTGAATCCGGCCGTCTGTAATGATCACCCCCGAATCGTCTCATTACCCGCGCAATGGTCCTTGTTGTTTGCCTCTGATATTACCGCTTTGTATTTTATACTGGACTTGAACCCATTGTCATGGCATAAAGAAACCACTGGTATGGCGCTGCCCGGCCATTGGGAACAGCCGGGGTTTACTGGATCACAGGCCCGATCAGAAAAGGAGCCGAAACCGCCTGAAAATGCGATGTTATGAAATAAACCATCAATTTTATACCACGCATAATTTATTAACCTTGCCAAGGAGGAAACATGGGAAAATTACTGCGTATCAACACAAAAAGCAAAACCTTTACGTTTGATGAAATACCGGATAATTATGCCGGGCTCGGAGGAAGGGCGCTGACATCCAAAATGATCCTGGATGAAGTACCTGCCACCTGCCATCCTTTGGGAAAAAACAACAAACTCATCTTTGCACCTGGTGTTTTATCCGGATCACCTGCTGCTGATTCAGGACGGTTGTCTGCCGGTGCCAAATCTCCTTTGACCGGCGGCATCAAGGAAAGCAATGCAGGGGGGCTGGTGTCCCAGAAACTGGCAAAACTGGGTATCACCGCCCTGGTTCTGGAAGACAAACCAGATTCAGATGGTTACAGCCTGGTGGTGGTGGACAAGGACGGGGTCAAAATCCTTCCGGCAGATGATCTGGCCAAAAAAGGCAATTACGATGTCATGGAAACCCTCTGGGACAAATACGGAAAAAATGTGGGGGTTTTGAGCATCGGCCAGGCCGGTGAACAATGCCTGAAAGGTGCTTCCATCAACCAGGCGGACATGAACGGCCGGCCGGGGCGGGCCCATGGCAGGGGCGGGCTCGGGGCCGTTATGGGATCCAAAAAAATCAAGGCCATCGTGGTGGATGACAAAGGTGCCTCCCGTGTGGAAATAAAGGACCCGGAAGCATTCAAGGCTGCCAACAAACGCTGGGTGGAAATGCTTCGAAACCATCCGGTCACCGGCGAAGGTCTGCCGGCTCTGGGTACTGCGGTTCTGGTGAATGTCATCAATGAAGCCGGCACCCTGCCCACCAAAAATTTTCGCTCCGGACGGTTTGACCATGCCCAGGCCATTTCCGGAGAGGCCATGGCGGAAACCATTCAAAAACGAAACGGCATCACCACAGAGGCCTGTCATCCCGGGTGTGTCATCAAATGCTCCAATGTGTACCATGGCAAAGACGGCAATTACCTGACCTGCGGATTTGAATATGAAACCATCTGGGCATTCGGGGCCCATACCACCATAAAAGATATGGATCACATTGCCATGCTGGACCGGCTCTGTGACGATTTTGGCCTGGATACCATTGAAACCGGTGTAACCATCGGCATTGCCATGGAAGGCGGCATGATTCCCTGGGGCGACGGCCAGGCTGCCATTGACCTGCTTTCCAAAGTGGGAGAATACGCACCTGAAGGCAAAATCATCGGCAATGGTGCCCTTTTCACAGGAGATGCCCTGGGTGTTGACAGAGTGCCGGTGGTGAAAAAACAGGCATTGCCGGCCTATGATCCCCGCACATGCAAAGGGGTTGGTGTCACCTATGCCACCACTCCCATGGGGGCGGACCATACTGCTGGTTACGGTGTCACCGCCAACATCCTGAGCGTCGGCGGAACAGTTGATCCCCACAAAAACGAAGGCAATATTGAATTGTCCCAGGGCCTGCAGATCGCCACCGCTGCCATTGATGCAGCCGGCCTGTGCCTGTTTGTGGCCTTTGCCGTCCTGGACAATGAAGACGGTCTGCCCACTGTGGCACAGATGCTCAATGCCAGGTACGGGCTGAGCCTGACACCGGATGATATTCTTGAACTGGGAAAATCCATTCTGAGAAATGAAAAAGAGTTCAATAAAAAAGCCGGATTTACACAAATTGATGATCAGCTGCCGGAAATGTTCACTGATCCGGTGCCTCCCCATAATGTTGCATGGGATTTTACCACCGAAGAACTGCAAAAAACCCTGAACTTCTAATCCATATATTCTTTCCTGAACGATGCAAAAGGGCAGAAAAGTTTTTCTGCCCTTTTGTGATTTCCTGGATTTATCCCATCCGTTCTGGTAATATACCGGACTGTTGGTGTAGTAAAAAACTGCCATAACCCCATAAAAAACCAGAGAGAACCATGAAACTTTTTGAATACCCTTCCGCTGAAGCCCGGGAACGTGTAAAAAATATCATTGACAGGGGCCTGGGATTTTCCCGGGATGATTATGACAATGTCCTGGGTTATATCAATGGTGTCAAAGCCGGTGGGGACCGGGCCCTGGTGGAATACACCAACCGGTTTGATTCTACTGCCGTTACCCTGGAAACCCTCAAAGTGACAAAAACCGAGTTTGACGAAGCTCTGGCATCGGTGGATTCCCGATTTTTAAACACCCTGGATCGTGCCATCCTTCAGCTCACCCAATTTCATGAAAAACAAAAGCAAAATGCCTGGATAGACACTCCCAGAAACGGTGTCATGGTAGGCCAGCTGGTCAGGCCGGTGGGAGCGGCCGGTGTATATGCGCCGGGAGCCAAAGGCGGAAAAACCCCGCTTTTGTCATCCGTACTCATGGGCGGGATTCCGGCCAGGGTTGCGGGCGTGCCATCCATTGTCCTGATGACCCCGCCCATGGAAAACGGAAAAATCAACCCCCATATCCTGGCAGCTGCCGGCAAGGTGGGCATCACCTCTGTGTTCAAGGCCGGCAGTGCATGGGCCATTGCAGCCCTGGCCCATGGCACGGATCAGGTGCCAAAAGTGGATGTGATTGTAGGACCGGGCAATATCTATGTGACCCTGGCCAAAAAAATCGTGGCAGGTACGGTGGGTATTGATATGATCGCAGGGCCCAGTGAAATTCTGATCATTGCGGACAAATATGCAGACCCTGAATTTGTTGCAGCCGATCTTTTGTCCCAGGCTGAGCATGATGCCATGGCATCCGCCATCCTGGTGACCGATTCCAGGCAGCTTGCCCGTGAAACAGCAGAGGCCCTGGAACGTCAGCTCAAGGCTCTGCCCCGTCAGGAAACCGCGCGGCAGTCCATAGACAATTTCGGGGCCGTGATGCTGGTGCCTGATATTGAAACCGGCATTGCACTGTCCAACCGCCTGGCCCCGGAACACCTGGAATTGATGGTGTCGCAGCCCTTTGATTATATCGACAGGATACAGAATGCAGGTGCCCTGTTTCTGGGGTCCTACACCCCTGAACCCATGGGTGATTACATCGCCGGTCCCAACCATGTATTGCCCACCGCCGGTACGGCCCGCTTTTCCTCCGCCCTGGGGGTGGACCATTTTACCAAAAAAACCAGCCTGATTCACTATACACAAACCGCTTTTCAAAATGAGGCGGATGATGTCATCCGCCTGGCGGAAATAGAAGGCCTGCACGCCCACGCCAATTCGGTAAAAATCAGAAAATAACCTTTTTCCCCACAAAAGTTTCAGGATTACGGCTTGACGAACAGGTTGATTTCACACTATAAAGACCGTTTGTATATTATTTTGATATTAACACAAGATGTAAAGATAAAACCATCATGCAGACCATAAGAGGGTTCAGAGATATACTGCCGGAACATATCCGGCTGTGGCAGAAAGTGGAAACCCTGGCATATGAACTATTTGCGGCATTTGACTACCGGGAAATCCGCATTCCCGTGCTGGAGAAAACCCAGCTTTTCGCCCGCAGCATCGGAGAGGCCACTGACATTGTTGAAAAAGAGATGTACACCTTTGAAGACCGCAATAAAGAGAAGCTGACCCTGCGGCCGGAAGCCACCGCATCCATCTGCCGGGCCTATATCCAGCATAAGCTGTATGCCAGTGATCCAGTGCGCAAGTTTTTCATGACCGGTCCCATGTTCCGGCGGGAAAGACCACAGAAAGGCCGCTACCGACAATTTTACCAGATTGATGCCGAGGTGTTCGGCATTGCTTCTGCGTTTGTGGATTGTGAGCTGATTTTTTTATTAAATGAATTATTCACGCGGCTGGGCCTCACGTGTCTCACCGCCCATATCAACAGTCTGGGATGCCCGGATTGCAGACCTGCCTTTACCCAATCTTTGCTGGGTTTTCTGGGTGAAAAAAAACAGGACCTGTGCGATATCTGCCAGCGGCGGATGACAAAAAATCCCATGCGTATCCTGGATTGCAAAACCCAGACCTGTCAAGAGGTTCTGGCCGGGGCACCTGCAACGGTTGACCATCTGTGCCCGGCCTGTGAAGACCATTTTCATACGGTTAAAACCACGTTACAAAAACAGGGGGTGGATTTTTTCATTGACAAATCCCTGGTCCGGGGCCTGGACTACTACACCAGAACCGCCTGGGAAATTCAGACCACCGCTTTGGGAGCCCAGAGTGCTGTAGCCGGCGGGGGCAGATATGACGGCCTGGTGGCGGAGCTGGGAGGACCGGACACCCCTGCCATCGGGTTTGCCATCGGGTTCGACCGGCTGGTGGAAGTCATGGAACAGCTGGAACAGTTACCGGAAGAACCCGGCCTGGATCTGTTCATCGTGGCCCTGGAGGATCCTGCTATGGAAATGGCCTATCATCTGTCCTGTGACCTGAATCAGGCTGGTATCAGAACCGGCACGGATTTCAGAGGAAAAAGTCTCAAAGCCCTTATGAAAAGGGCAGACAAACGCAATGCCCGCCATGTCCTTATTGCCGGACCATCCGAACTCAAAGACAAGGCATTGATTTTGCGAAACATGGTTACCAGAGAACAGACCACCATCCCCATGGACCAGCTGGTACCTGCACTGAAAAAAATTTTACAAACCACATAATGGATAGAGGACATACCAGGTGACAGATTTATTAGGAAATATGAAGCGGACCCATTTCTGCTCCGAACTTCGGGACAAGGATATGGATAAACAGGTGGTATTGATGGGGTGGGTACAGCACCGCAGAGATCACGGCGGAGTTATTTTTGTGGACCTGCGGGACAGAGAGGGCATCACCCAGGTAGTATTCAATCCCATGATATCAGAGACGGTCCATGCAAAAGCCCAGGAAATCAGAAGTGAATATGTGCTGGGCATCCGGGGAAAAGTTGTGGCCAGGCCGGAAGATATGCTGAACCCCAATATGGCAACCGGCGCCATTGAAATCCTGGTGGAGGAGTTAAAAATCTTTTCCCATGCCAGAACCCCGATTTTTCTTATTGAAGACCGGGTGGAAGCCTCTGAAAATATCCGGCTCCAATATCGTTATCTGGACCTGCGACGTCCCCAGTTGAAACGCAATATCCTGGCCCGGCACCAGGCGACCATGGCCATCCGCAACTATCTGGACCACAATGGCTTCATCGATATTGAAACCCCTTTTCTCACCCGGTCCACGCCCGAAGGCGCCAGAGACTATCTGGTTCCCTCCCGGGTCAACCAGGGCCAGTTTTATGCCTTGCCCCAGTCTCCCCAGCTGTTCAAACAGCTGCTCATGATTTCAGGATTCGACCGGTATTATCAGATTGTCAAATGCTTTCGGGATGAAGATCTCAGAGCCGACCGCCAGCCGGAATTCACCCAGATCGACATGGAATTGTCCTTTGTGGACGAAAACCAGATCATGGAGATTGCCGAAGGCCTGATCTGCGCCATTTTCAAAAAAGTGCTGGACATGGACCTTGCCACCCCCTTTCCGCGGCTCACCTATGCCGAGGCCATGGAGCGATTCGGCCTGGACCGTCCGGATCTCCGGTTTGATCTGGAACTTGTCAATGTATCGGATATTGTAGCAGACGCCAGTTTCAAGGTGTTTGCCAATGTGGTCAAAAACGGCGGCCTGGTGAAGGCTGTCAACGCCAAGGGATGTGCCGCCTTTACCCGCAAAC
This sequence comes from Desulfotignum sp., assembly GCA_011390635.1. Taxonomy (GTDB): domain Bacteria; phylum Desulfobacterota; class Desulfobacteria; order Desulfobacterales; family Desulfobacteraceae; genus Desulfotignum. Next base: position 36,471 of record JAABSA010000014.1, read on the forward strand.
AGATCGACGAGCTCACCGAGTTTGCCGCAATATACCGTGCCAAAGGGCTGGCATGGATCAAAATCAAGGAAGATCAATGGCAGTCACCCATTGCCAAATTTTTCACAGATGATGAAAAACAGGCCCTGGCGAAGCGTCTGGATCTTATGCCTGGTGACATCGTTTTTTTTGTGGCAGACCAGCCCCATATCACCAATGAGGCGCTGGGTCAGCTTAGAAACGAGCTGGCCCGCCGGCTCAAACTGATACCGGAAGACCAGTTCACCTTCACCTGGGTGACAGATTTTCCCCTCTTTGAATACGATGATACTGAAAAGCGCTACCAGGCCCTGCACCATCCGTTTACCGCCCCCAGTGAAACAGATATCCCCAAGCTTGACACCGCGCCTCTGGAAGTCAATTCAAGAGCCTATGACCTGGTACTCAACGGTATTGAAATCGGCGGTGGCAGTATCCGTATCCATGACACACTTCTGCAGGAAAAGGTACTGGACTGCCTGGGTATCAAACAGGAAGAGGCCCATGAAAAGTTTGGATTTCTACTGGAGGCCCTGGCATCCGGAGCTCCTCCCCACGGCGGCATTGCATTTGGCCTGGATCGGCTCATCATGCTGTTGTGCAAGGAAGATTCCATCCGCAATGTCATTGCCTTTCCCAAAACACAGAAGGCCACCTGCCTTTTAACGGAAGCCCCTTCGGCTACATCCACTGCCCAGCTTCAGGAACTGGGCATCAAGATATCCAAAATTGAAGGATGATACAGGGCACTATACCTGTTTGCGCTTTACATGGAGGATGGGGGTATTGAAGACCAAAGCTGATACATTTTCGTCCCGCTTGACTTTTAACTCCAGAGAATCTTTATCGATTTCAAAATATTTGGAAATTACATCCACAATATCCTGCTGTAAATCTGTCAAGGTGGTGTCATTGACTTCGAGTTTATCATAAATCAAAGAGAATTGAAGCCGTTTTTTAGCGGCATCTTTGCTGTTTTTTTTGGTGGTGAACCGTTTGAATAATCCGCTGAGCATGAAAATTCTCCTTATTGTTTTAACCCGAATGTCTTGCTTATTTTTTGCCACATGCTGGTTTTGTAGACAGGCATTTCAATAGGAAGATCTGCTTCTCCGTTGAGGCGCCTGGCAATCTGCCGAAATGCCGCCCCGGCCTTTGAATCAGTCTGAAGCACTAAAGGAGTACCGGTATTGGAAGAAATCAATACCTTTTCATCCATGGGAACCAGCCCCACAAGATCAATGGACAAGACTTCCAGAACATCTTCATGACTGAGCATTTCACCACGCATAACCCGTGCCGGTTCAATGCGGTTGACAATGAGTTTGGGACTCAGGGACCTTGCATACAGCAACCCGATGACCCGGTCTGCATCCCTGACGGCAGATACATCCGGGGTGCAGATTACCAGCGCTTCATCGGCAGATACCACTGAATTTTCAAATCCCCTTTCAATGCCCGCAGGCGAATCCATAATAATATAATCAAATTTGGACCGCAGCTGTTTTGCAATCCGTTCAATACCGGCGGTGGTCAGCACATCCTTGTTGTCACTCTGGGAAGCGGGGATCAAAAACAGGTTTTCAATTCTTCTGTCCCGAATGGCCGCCTGTTCAATCTTGCACCGATCCTGGACCACGTCCACAATATTAAATACAATCCGGTTTTCCAGCCCCATGACAACATCAAGATTGCGCAGTCCAATATCCATATCCACAATGGCCACGCGGTTGCCTTCCAGGGCAAGTGCTGCACCAATGGAAGAGGTGGCTGTGGTCTTTCCTACGCCGCCTTTTCCGGATGTGACAACAATGATTTTTCCTTCCAAGTTCGCACCTCTTTTTTTAATGTATGTTTACACCGCTTCCGGCCAGGGCATTTTTTTAAAAGGATTTGTCTTCATGTAATCCTGGACCAGGATGCTTTTATTTTTCACACAGGCAAACTCCGGCATTGCATGGCTGGTTTCTTCACTGCCGGCAGCCGTAATTGTACCAATTTTGATACTGGTGGGATCAAAGGCAAGGGCAAACACAATGGCTGTTTCATTTTCCGGATTTCCGGCATGGACTTTTCCAGACAGCCTGCCCAGCACAATGATATCGCCGCCGGCAAGAATTTCCGCACCTGGATTGACATCTCCAAAAATCACCACATGCCTTCTTGTATCAATCTTCTGGCCGGACCTGACCCTGCCCCGCAGCATCAGCACATCACTGCGGTGGTGGTTCCAACCTTTAAAAAGATCCCGCTGCCGAATTCTTTGTGTGGGAACCGATTGTTTTTTGGGCGGGCTTGTAACCCTGCCCACCTCAAATTTTTCAATCAACCGGGTTTTGACAAGCGCGAACAGATCCTCATGGCCCGGTGCATCTCCCATATCTATGACGACACTGGCATTGACAGCCAGATGTTTCAACTTTTTGAAGATCTTGTCGACTTCCGTGATCAATAGATCTTCAGGCCTGGAAGGATCCAAAGAAATCCATAGTCCCCCTCCTACCCCCTTGATTTTTACAGGCGCGGCGTTTTTAAAATGTATCATGGTATCGGTTTGGCAAATGCCTTTTTATCCTGCGTATAAATTTGGGGAAATATATGAAATCGGGCAAACCATGTCAAGCAATGAAAATGAGAAACGCACAATTGCAAAATAATTGTTTTTGTATTGACACCGGAAAATGAGGGTCTATAATACGCTGCCATGAATCTGTTCTTATGTATAGAAACAAACAACCACGATCACCTGGATGCAGGCCCTGCTGAAGGCAGCATCTCTGTATTTGAAAGAAATGCAACTCTCTTGTTTTCCGGTAACAACCTGATCTTTCAAGCCTTTTGTGTTGCCCTAACCTGTGAATGCTGGTAAAACCCCTAATGGAGGATGCGTATGTTAATCGTAATGAAAAAAGGCACAACTGAAAATAATGTCCGGGCTGTTGTTGCAGCTGCTGAAAAAAGAGGCTACACAGCCCGGCCCATACCTGGAGGAGACCGGGTATCCATAGGCATATTGTACAACAAAGGATCTGTGGATGCCGGCCATTTTCTGGGTTTTGACGGTGTAAAGGAGGTTATTCCGGTGACAAAACCCTATAAGCTTGTCAGCCGGGAGTTCAGGCAGGAAAATACCCAGGTGAAAATTGGTGATGCTGTTTTCGGCAACGGCACCATGCCTGTGATTGCAGGTCCCTGCGCGGTTGAAAGTCAAAAACAGGTGCTGGCCATTGCAACATCGGTGAAAAAAGCCGGGGCCAAACTCTTCAGGGGGGGGGCCTTCAAGCCCAGAACATCTCCCTATTCCTTCCAGGGCCTTGGAAAAAAAGGGCTTGAATACCTGGTCCGGGTCAGAGAAGAAACCGGGCTTCCCGTGGTCACCGAAGTCATGGATACGGAAACTTTCGATATGGTGGAAGCCTGTGTCGACGTCATTCAGATCGGTACCCGGAACATGCAGAATTTTTCTTTGCTGCGGCGGGCTGGAAGATCACAAAAACCGATCATTTTAAAACGTGGCATGTCAGCCATGCTCGAGGAATGGCTCATGGCCGCAGAATATATTTTAGAAGAAGGAAATTCGAATGTGATTCTGTGTGAACGTGGTGTCCGCACCTTTGTGCGCCACAGCAGAAACACCCTGGACCTGTCTGTTGTGCCGGCTGTGAAAAAAGAAAGCCATTTGCCGGTAATCGTTGATCCCAGTCATGCCGCCGGGGTGCGGGACCAGGTGGTATGGCTGGCCTATGCCTCTGCCGCGCTGGGAGTTGACGGCCTCATGATCGAGGTCCACAACCACCCGGACGAAGCATTGAGCGACGGGGCCCAGTCTCTGTATCCAGACCAGTTTGCACAGGTCATGGAGAAAATGGCTGCCATCCGGGCCATCGTTGAAACCCCATGATCAAAACCCATCATATCCAGGGAAAATGGGGGTCCTCCTCTATCCATGTGGGGGCGCGCCTGACCAACATCGGGAACTATCTGCCGGACCAGCCCCTGGTGATCATCACCGATGAAAACATAAAAACCCTTTATGGACATGCCTTTCCCAAAGGGCCTGTGATAACCATCGGTATGGGTGAACAGATCAAGACCCTTGCCACAGTGGAATATATCTTAATACAGCTTATGGATTTGGGATGTGACCGCTCCAGTTTTATTCTGGGAATCGGCGGGGGCATTGTCTGTGACATCACCGGATTTGTGGCTTCCATCTTCCTGCGGGGGGTGGATTTCGGATTTGTTTCCACCTCCCTTTTGTCCCAGGTGGATGCCAGCTTAGGGGGTAAAAACGGGGTCAATTTGTCTGCTTTCAAAAATATGGCAGGGGTATTCAACCAGCCCGGGTTTGTGATCTGTGACCTGGAGATGCTCAAGACCCTGCCGGAATCTGAAATCTCCAACGGACTGGCCGAAATTGTCAAACATGCCTTGATTGCAGATGCAGATCTGCTGGCTTTTATTGAAGAAAACCGGCAAAGAGCGCTGCAATTGGACCCACAGGTCATTTTGCACCTGGTCTCTGAATCTGTGGCCATCAAATCCCGGGTGGTGCAGCAGGATGAACAGGAGACAGGCGAACGGCGCAAACTCAATTTCGGACATACCATCGGACATGCCATTGAAAAACTCGATCCTTGCGGCCACGGCCGGGCTGTTTCCCGGGGCATGGCAGCAGCCGCTGTTTTCTCCCGGGAAAAAGGGCTGCTTGTCCCACAGGAGGTGGACCGTATTTTTTCCCTGCTCCAGGGGCTTGGCCTGCCCACAGATCTGAATTATGATGCTGACCAGATTCTGGCAGCTGCCGGACGGGATAAAAAAAAGCACGGCCTTTTTGTGTACTATGTATTTTTGGAAGCCATCGGGTGCGCCAGGGTGGAAAAAATTTCTTATGATGCGCTGAACACCTTTATCCGGTCACTTTTTAGAACCGCTTTTTCACCACCAGCCTGAAGCCCACCCGTTCGCTGATCATGGCCGGCATCATACCCTGGCGGCGGGTACAGCCGGTGGCTGATACATTATCGCTGTATGCCCCGCCCCGGACCACCCGGGGCCGCCCGTTCTCTTTAAAACTGTGCCTGCCTGATCCATTGTCCTGGTAACCATTCTTATCATAGACATTCCAGCACCATTCTCCGACATTGCCGCTCATATGATGCAACCCCAGGTCGTTGGCATAAAAACTGTCCACCGGTGCGGTCCGCCCCTGAAAAGAACCACTGTCACAACTGCCGCAGTTGGCTTTGGGCATAAAATCCTCTCTTCCCCAGGCATAGGGAATCCTGCGGCCCCTGTTCCGGCACCCATATTCCCACTGGGCTTCGGTGGGCAAAGAAAACGTATGGGGGCTTTTCTGGTTGAGTTCCTGGATAAATTCTCTCACCTGCTCAAAAGAAACCATTTCCACGGGATATATGGCGCCATCCTGGAACCGGGAGGGGTTGGATCCCATAAGGCCCTGCCACTGCCCCTGGGTGACTTCATGGGCACCCATCCAATACCCGTCCAGACATACCTGGTGAACAGGAAATTCATTTTCCCGACATTTGTCTGCTTTTTTGTGACACCCCATGGGAAAACATCCCCCTGGAATCCAGACAAACACCATACCTGTGACAGGGTCTTCCCAGTCCGTACCTATCCGGTTTCCGGCAAAATCCTCCCGGAACTGCAGCAGGGTGTCACAATCACCTGCATATTTCCATAATTTCAAATCATTCCAGAGTTTTTCCGCTTTTTTGTCCCCCAGTTCATGTGCCTGCCTGATCCAGCATTTGGCTTTTACAGGATCCTTGAGCACCCCGTCACCTTCAAAGTAGGTCTGGCCCAGTTTCCGCATGGCCCGGGTATCTCCCTGACGTGCTGACTGAATCAAATCAGTGATTTGCTGGCTGTCCAGGGCATGACCCGGAAAAGGATTTCCCCAAAAAAAGGCTGTGAATAGCAGAATCACCCGGCATAATCGCAAATTTCTCATGGTCCCTCCCTGAATTTATGAACATGATTGCTATCCATTATAGCAGGCTGGCAGATATTTTTCTCAAGTTTTTCCTTGACAAATACGTATCAATCCTATTTAATATACAAAATGAATAAGAAACAGGAAATCACAGCGGACCGGTTCACCCGATTGTGCAAAGCCCGGGGATTAAAAATCACGCCCCAGCGAATAGCGGTGTATGAAGCACTGAAAAACTCAAAAGAGCATCCCAGTGCAGACCGCATCCATAAACAGCTTGTGCACACCTTTCCCAGCATTTCTCTGGATACGGTGAACCGCACCCTGATCACCTTTGCCCGGATCGGTATTATTGATGTGGTGGAAGGCCAGGGAGATCCCAGGCGGTTTGATCCCAACCGGGAAGCCCACCACCATTTTTACTGCCTTTCATGCAATAAAATTTTCGATTTCCATGATCCTGATCCGGAACAGATCCACATTCCAGAACAGATCACCCAGATGTTCACCATAACCGGAAAACGGCTGTGTCTGTCCGGCTATTGCAATCACTGCCGGTACCAGGCAGCAGAAACAGCAACACCAGCCAACTAATTTTTACATAAAAAACACTGAAAGGAGAAAGATCCATGCCTAACCTGAAAGGAACCAAGACCGAAAAAAATCTGTTGACCGCATTTGCCGGTGAATCCCAGGCCAGAAACCGTTATACCTATTTTGCGAGCGCAGCCAAAAAAGAAGGATTTGTCCAGATATCCGATATTTTCAGCGAAACCGCTGACCAGGAAAAAGAGCATGCCAAAAGGCTCTTCAAGTTTCTGGAAGGAGGTGACGTGGAAATCACCGCCGCATTCCCGGCAGGCGTCATCAGCACCACGGTTGACAATTTGAAAGAAGCCTCAGCGGGCGAAGCCTATGAGTGGACTGAAATGTATCCCGGGTTTGCCGCTGTTGCAAAAGAAGAAGGATTTGATGCCATTGCCGCGGTGTTTGAAGCCATTGCCGTTGCGGAAAAACAGCATGACAAACGGTATAAAGACCTGGTGGCCAATATTGAAGGAGGCAGAGTCTTTAAAAAAGATGCTCCTGTCACATGGCGCTGCCGCAACTGCGGATATCTGCATGAAGGAACCCAGGCCCCTGAAATGTGCCCGGCATGCGCCCATGAACAGGCCCACTTTGAAGTGTTGGGGGAAAACTGGTAAGCCGTTTCATACCCTGCACGCTTTTTCATAAAAAAAGCAAATAATCCAGGCCCTGAAAGTCTGATAATCAGATAGTCAGGGCCTGACCGCTTTTTTCCCGGACCGTCCTGATCACTGGATCATTCACTATTTGACAAAAAGCCCATATGCCCCTATAGTTGTTGCAAATGTATTTACAGACAATTACCATCTTGAATTGATTGTAATGTGGCTGTATTTAAAAAGTATTAACCCCAAAATCAAAAATAGGATATAACCATGGCAGACAATATCATAGAAATTGACGACGATGGCTTCGAAAAAAAGGTACTGCAATCAGAAAAACCCGTAATGGTGGATTTTTGGGCCCCCTGGTGCGGCCCCTGCAAAGCCATCGCCCCTACTGTGGAAGCCCTGGAAAAAGAGTATGGTGACCAGATGACCTTTGCCAAGGTCAATGTGGATGAAAATCCCATAAGCCCCAGCAAATATGGGGTCCAGGCCATACCCACCCTGATTTTTTTCAAGAACGGAAAAATTGCCGAACAGATTACCGGCATGGTTGGCAAGGAAAAACTTGAGCAAACCATTAAAAATGTCTTGTAAGGAGACTTATGTATGACCGATTTTGATTATGATCTTGTGATCATCGGTGCCGGTCCGGCCGGACTCACCGCCGGTCTCTATGCTGCCAGGGCAAGAATGCATGTATTGCTGCTGGAAAAAGCCGTGCCCGGCGGCCAGATCATTGTCACAGACTGGATAGAAAACTATCCCGGCTTTCCTGAAGGTATCAGCGGATTCGATCTGGCGGAAAAAATGAAGCTCCAGGCCGAGGAGATGGGTCTGAAAATCGACACGGCAGAAGTCCATTCCCTGAATTTGCAGCAGGACCTGAAAGAAGTGGTACTCACGGACAAAACCCTTACAGCCAAAAGCCTGATCATAGCATCCGGCGCCTCCCCCAAAAAACTGGGAATAGGTGAAGACCGGTATATGGGCAAAGGAATTTCTTTTTGTGCCACCTGTGACGCCCCTTTTTTCAAGGATAAAACCGTTGTGGCCATCGGTGGCGGCGACACAGCTGTGCAGGAATCGATTTACCTGACAAAATTTGCAAAAAAAGTCTACCTGGTCCACCGCCGGGATGAACTGCGCGCTGCCAAAATCCTCCAGGAAAGAGCCTTTGCCAACGATAAGATTGAAATGGTATGGGATACAGTGGTCACAGGCGTTGACGGTCTTTTTGGCATCGAAGGGGTCCATATCAGAAATGTCAAAACCAATGAAGAAAAAACCCTTGCTGCCAGCGGATGTTTCATCTGGGTCGGCACCTTACCCAATACGCAATTTTTAGGTGATGATGTGCAAACAGATGAATACGGATTTATCCGGGCCGATGCCAGGATGCAGACAAGTGTACCCGGGGTATTTGCGGCAGGTGATGTCAGAGACACCCCTTTACGCCAGGTCTCCACAGCTGTGGGAGACGGTGCCATAGCAGCTGTGTCTGCAGAACATTATATTGAGAATCTGTAAAATGAAATACTGTATTTTTTTGGTATGTCTGGTATTCCTTTTATCCGGCTGCGCCCTGTTTGAAGATTCCCGCCGCATGGAAAAAACCGCTGAACAGCTTGCTGCTGAAGGTGCATCCGCCTTTATGAGTGAAAAATACAAAGCTGCGGTAAAGGCATATACTGATCTCAAAGACTGGTACCCATTTTCCAAATATGCCATCCTGGCGCAGCTGAAAATTGCAGATGCCCACTTTCATCTCAAAGAATATGACCAGGCAATTCTTGCCTATGAACAATTTGAGAAAATGCACCCCAGAAACGAGGCGATTCCTTACATTATCAATCAGATCGGTCTGTGCTGGTTCAACCAGATGGATACGGTGGACCGAGACCCCACTCCGGCAAAAAATGCCCTGGCCCACTTCAAAAGACTTATGGAACAGTTTCCAGACAGTGAGCATGCACGGAAAGCCCCGGATCATATTGCTGCCTGCATTGACAAGATTGCTGGTCATGAACTCTATGTGGGACAGTTTTATTTAAAAACCGGTCAATACCAGGCCGCCCTGAAACGCTTTGAATATATTGTGGAGTTCTATCCCGGCACGGATCAAAGCCAGACTGCCCTGAGTCTCATTTCAAAAAGCGCTGCCCTGGCAGCTGCCGCCAAAAAAGAGTAGTTTTTTCTTTACTTTTTTTTACAGAAGGGGTATAGAGTTCAGGTTAATTTTTTGATAACATAATTTTTCTTTCAGGAGTGTATGATATGTCAAAAGAATGTGCTATTTGCGGAAAAAAACCCATGGTCGGTAACAATGTCAGCCATGCCCACAACCTGAACAAAAGAAGGTTCAACCCCAATCTCCAGCGGGTCCGGGCCCTTGTCAAAAAAGGCTGCGTCAGAAGGGTAGACGTTTGCACCAGCTGCATCAAAGCCGGCAAAGTTACCAAGGCCGCATAAAAACCGTCTGACTCACAGACAGCTATAAAATTTTTGCCGCCAGTTCCGCCAAATCCGAGCGCTCCCCTTTTTCCAGGTTAATGTGTGCATACAGCGGCTGGCCTTTCATTTTTTCAATGATGTAGGCCAGACCATTGGTCTGACTGTCCAGATAGGGATGATCGATCTGGAAGATATCACCGGTAAATACAATCTTTGTGCCCTCCCCGGCCCGGGTAATGATGGTTTTCACCTCATGGGGTGTCAGGTTCTGGGCTTCATCCACAATAAAAAACACCCGGACAATGGATCGCCCCCTGATATATGAAATGGGGGTGATCACTATCTTTTCTTCTTCAATGAGTTCCCGGATCTGTTTGGACTGGGAGTTGTTTTCGTTAAAATGATTCTGGATCACTGTCAGGTTATCATATAAAGGCTGCATATACGGATCCAGCTTGGAAGCCACATCTCCGGGCAGAAAGCCTAAGTCCTTGTTGCTCAGGGGAACCACCGGCCTGGCAATAAATATCTGACGGTACAGCTGTTTTCTGGCCAACGCTGCTGCCAAAGCCAGCAGGGTTTTTCCTGTACCAGCTTTTCCCGATACTGTTATCAGCGGGATATCCGGATTGAGCATGGCATTGAGGGCAAAGATCTGCTCTGAATTTCTGGGCTTGATGCCATAACATATCTGGGGCTGAATGGATTTAACGGTCTGGGTCCGGCTGTCATAAAACGCCAGCGCAGAATTGGATCCGTTTTTCAAAATCAGATTTTCATTGGCATAAAACTCTGTTTCCACTCCCAGGCTTGTTTTGGACACTTCATAGGGCTTTTTAAAAAGGTTGTCAAAAACATCCGGCTGGACATGCTCCACCACCTGCAGTCCGGTATACATATCTGATATGTTTTCAACAAATTTTGAATTATAGTTTTCAGTTTTCAATCCAATGGACCTGGCCCGAAGCCGCAGGTTCACATCCTTGGTAACAAATACAACATTCTGGAATTTATATTTTTTGGCAATGGAATAGGCAATGTTCAAAATCTTTATATCCGGCGTGATGTCGGTAAAATTTTCCTTGATTTTATCCTCCATCTTCACATCCAGGCAAATGGCAATGGAACCTTTTCCTTTTTCAATGGGTACCCCGCCGTTGAACATTTTATCAGAGGACAGTGCATCCAGGTTTCGTAAAAAATCCCTTGCATTACAATTAATTACATTGTTTCCCTTTTTGAATTTGTCCAGTTCTTCAATAACCGTAATGGGAATATATATGTCATTGTCCTTGAACTGGTGCATGCAACCACTGTCATGAAGAATAACATTGGTATCCAGGATAAAAATTTTTTTCATACTCATTTTCCTTTGTTTATGCAAGCGCTCAAAAATCAGGTGATCCGTTGATATGCCGATCTATTTTTTTCCAATTTCTTACCTCTTTTTACCGATTCTTTACTCATGGTGGACAATGCGTTTGACATCCAGCACCTTTTTGACCCGCCGCAGTTCAGACATGATTTTGCGCAACTGATCTGAACTTTCCACCATAACCGTAAAATACAACATGGCCACACCAGTATCCGATGTGTCAGTTTTGGCATTCAAAATATTGGCTTTATTTTTGGATATCACCGAGGCAATATCCGCCAGCAGGCCGAACCGGTCATCTGTTTTAAGCCGGATACTGGCTGGATAGGATTCAGAATACTCTCCGCCCCATTGCACCTCTATCAACCGTTCCTGGCTCATTTTCATAACATTGAGGCAGTTTCTCCTATGGATGGTTACCCCCTGGCCCTGGGTAATATAACCGGTGATGGGATCTCCGGGAAGGGGGTTGCAGCACTTGGAAAATTTTACCAGAACATCGTTGAGCCCCTTTACAATGATACCGGTATCTGATTTTCGGTGCCGGTTATCCACCGCTTTGGAAAGGACGACTTCATCTTTGGTCTCCTGCTCCAATTGGGGCACGGCTTTGTTCAGAATCTGCATGGGGGTTATTTTTCCGAATCCCACATGGGCAATAAGATCATCCACGGTTCTGAACCCGAAAGTGTCTGCCACTTCCTTTATTTTTCCGGATTTGATCAAAGCATTAAAGTTCTGATTTTTCTTCCGGAACAATTTTTCACACATTTCCCTGCCCAGGGAATAGGACCTTTCTTTTTCCCTGGCATTGATCACAGCCCGTATTTTTGTCCTGGCCTTGACGGTCTTGACAAAAGCGAGCCAGTCCGGGCTGGGGGTGTGTCCTTTGGTGGTGATGATTTCCACCGTATCGCCGGTTTTCAGCTCATGGGCCAATGGAACGATCTTGCCGTTGACCTTTGAACCGGTGCATTCCGCCCCCACTTCGGTATGTATCCTGTAGGCAAAATCCACGGGCGTGGCGCCCTTGGGAAGGGTTTTGATATCGCCTGCAGGGGTGATCACATATATTTCATCGGGAAACAGGTCAATGCGGACATTTTCCAGAAATTCATCCGGATCATTGAAATTTTCCTGATTTTCCACAAGATTCCGTATCCAGGCAAACATTTCACCGGTATTTTCATCAATGCGGGTGCCTTCTTTGTAACTCCAGTGGGCGGCAATGCCGGATTCTGCGATCCGGTCCATCTCCTGGGTCCGGATCTGGATTTCCACCCGCTCTCCCTTGGGACCGATGACCGTGGTGTGGATGGACTGGTACATGTTGGGTTTGGGATTGCCGATATAGTCTTTGATCTTGTAATAGATGGGCTTCCACATGGAATGGATGGCGCCCATGGCGGCATAACACTGGGGCACGGTATCCAGAATGATGCGGAAGGCGATGATATCATACACCTCATCAAAATCCAGATTCTGGGAAATCATTTTCTGGTAAATGCTGTAGTGCTGCTTATATCGGCCCTTGATATCACAGGGCAGTTCCATCTCTTCCATTTTATAGTGCAGGCTTGTGGAAACCTCTTTGATATACGCTTCCTTTTCATCCTTGGCCCGGTTCACCAAGGCATCAATGCGCTCATACTCATCGGGCATGGTGTAAAAAAAAGCGGTGTCTTCCAGTTCGTGCTTGACCCAGAATATTCCTAAGCGGGCCGCAATGGGCGCATAGATATCCAGGGTCTCCTGGGCTATAGCCGCCTGTTTATCCGGATTGTTGTGATATTTCAAGGTGCGCATATTGTGCAGCCGGTCCGCCAGCTTGATGAGTACCACCCGGATATCATCAGCCATGGCCAGGATCATTTTCCGCAAGGATTCAGCCTGCTGGGCCACTTTGTTGGAAAAAGGAAGGGCCGACAGCTTGGTCACCCCTTCCACAATATGGGCCACCCCGGGTCCGAACATGTCTGCAATATCTTCTTTGGTGGCCGGGGTATCTTCAATGACATCATGGAGCAGGGCTGCGGCAATACTTTCCACATCCAGACGCATGCCTGCCAGAATATGGGCCACCTCCAGCGGATGGGACAGATAGGGTTCACCCGACAGCCGGACCTGGCCCTCATGGACCCGGGCGGAATACACATAGGCCCGGTCAATGATATCGAGTTCCGCCTCGGAATTATACTCGACAATGGTATCCAGTATGTCGGTGATTCGAATCATGAACTGATGTCACCTGCCCGGCTGCTGACCGGTATCTGTTTAATAGGCTTTGGCAAACAGCACCCGCTGCTCACTGGATTGTTTGCAACAGATGCAATGACCATTCTCCTTTGGGCTGTCAAATGGAATGCACCGGATGGTGACGGACAGATCTTTTTTGATCTGTTCTTCACATTCACGGGATCCGCACCAGTGGGAAAAGACAAAGGCCCCGTTGTGGGCACCTCCTGTGTTTTCATACAGATCATAAAACCGTTGGTTGTCGTCTATACTGAAGGTATTGGCCTTCTGAAATGCCAGGGCCCTGTCAAACAGGGTCTGTTGAATACTGTCCAGGATCTGCGTTATGGTATTGATAAATTCATCCCGGGCAATACTCTGTTTCTGGCTTGCGGGATTGTCCCGCCGGGCCAGAAAAACAGTGTTATTGGCAATATCCCTGGGGCCCAGCTCCACCCGGACGGGAATCCCTTTTTTCACCCAGTCCCATCCCCTGGCGCCGCCAATATCGCGGTCATCTATCTCCACCTCCAGGGGGCGGCCAAAAAAATGTATGTTGCACAGGGCGGCTTTCAGTGCGCTGGCGCTCTCCAGCACCTTTGTATTGTCATCCTCTTTTTTCAGGATGGGCAGAATCACTACATGGGCCGGGGCGATGCGCGGAGGTACCACCAGGCCGTCATCATCAGAATGCACCATGATCATGCCGCCGATCATCCGGGTGGATGTCCCCCAGGAGGTGGTCCAGGCATATTGTTCCTGACCATCTTCGTTCTGGAATCGAATATGTGATCCTTTTGCAAAATTCTGGCCCAGAAAATGGGAGGTGCCTGCCTGGAGTGCCCGGCGGTCCTGCATCATGGCCTCGATACAGGTGGTATCATCCGCCCCTGGAAATCTTTCAGAAATCGTTTTGCTGCCTTTGATCACGGGTATGGCCAGCCGTTCTTCCACAAACAGTGCATACAGATCCAGCATCTGGCGGGTTCTTTGGATAGCTTCTTCTTTTGAGGCATGGGCTGTATGACCCTCCTGCCACAAAAATTCGCTGGTTCTTAAAAACATGCGGGTACGCATCTCCCACCTGACAACATTGGCCCACTGATTCAACAGAATGGGCAGATCCCGGTAGGAAGAGGTCCACCTGGACATGGATTCGCCGATGATGGTTTCAGAAGTGGGCCGGACAATCAACGGTTCCGCCAGCTCTCCTGCGGGCACCAGTTTTCCGTCTTTGTCTTTTTCCAGTTTATGGTGGGTGACCACGGCACATTCTTTGGCAAATCCATCCACGTGTTCCGCTTCTTTTTCCAGGTAGGACAAGGGAATGAACAAAGGGAAATAGGCATTTTTCACCCCGGTTTTCTTGAACTCAGCATCCATCTGGTTCATGATGTTTTCCCAGATGGCATATCCCCAGGGTTTCATGACCATACACCCCCTGACAGGAGAATTTTCCGCCATATCCGCTGCCTTGATGACCTCCTGATACCATTGGGCATAATCCTGCTCCCGGGTGGGGGTGATTGCCGTTTTATTCTTTGCTCCCATTCATCTCCTCCGAATTTTTCGTCATTTTATCAATTTCATACAGCAGCTGGGCCACAAGCTGGTCCTGGGCCACTTTTTTAAACACCTTGCCTTTTTTAAACAAAATTCCTGAGCCGTCTGCGCCTGCGATGCCGATATCTGCTTCCTTGGCTTCACCGGGCCCGTTAACCACACACCCCATAATGGCAACTTTAATCTGAGTATCCCGCTCAAGTAAAGCTTTTTCTACATCTTCGGCAATTTTAAACAGATTGATCCGGCATCTGCCGCAGGTGGGACAGGAAATGATCTCCGGCCCCCGGTTTCGCAATCCCAAAGCCCGTAATATTTCATAGCCGGTGCGTACCTCTTCCACCGGATCACGGGTCAAGGATACCCGGATGGTGTCTCCCAGTCCCCGGGCCAACAGCATGCCGATGCCGATGGCGGATTTGGTAATGCCGGCATACAGCCCGCCCGCCTCAGTGACTCCCACATGAAACGGCACATCGGTTCTGTCGGACAGCAGCTGGTATGCGGCCACGGTCCGGGCCACATCCGATGCTTTCAGGGAAATCTTGATATCGTAAAATCCCAGACTCTCCAGTATCCGGATATTGGCCATTCCGCTTTCCACCATGGCCTCTGCAGTGCTGCCCAGGCGCCGGGCAACCTCCTTTTCCAGGGATCCGGCATTGACACCGATGCGGATGGGAATGCCATGGGATTTTGCACAGTCCACCACTTTTTTCACCTTGTGACGGTCCCCGATATTGCCGGGATTGATGCGCAATCCGTTTGCCCCCGATTCGGCTGCAGCCAGGGCCAGCCTGAAATCAAAATGGATGTCCGCAATCAACGGAATGGTGATACGGTCCTTGATATGCCGTATGGCGGCTGCGTCCGCCATTTCCGGCACCGCCACCCGGATGATCTCGCAACCGGCCTTCTCCAGGGTTTTGATCTGGCGGACCGTGGCATCCACATCCCGGGTCTGTGTATTGGTCATGGACTGGACTGAAACCGGCGCATCCGAGCCCACAACCACATCACCCACACGAATCTGCCGGGTGTTTCTTCTTTTTTGCACCAATGGCATAGGTATTTTCCTGTTCATCTCTCACAGGTATGTATCTGACAGATCCTCAAAAAATCAGGATATGGATACAACCCGGGACAAGCGGTTTTCATAAAATATAATGTACCATATTTTCCATGATCGATTCAAGCAGGCAAATGGGACGGTATATCATCGAACATATCAGACAGCACTGTCAAAGACCGGTTCAGGTCTTCCCGGTTAAACACCTCCAGGCTCACAGTTCCCCCATAGCCCTGCAACAGTTTGCGCACACGGTCCATATCACCGGGGTTCAGCCGGTCCAGGCTGGTATGGTCCTTGATCCCCAAGCCTGAGCAGGTTACGCCATGAAGATGAACCAACGCCAGACGGTCCTGGAAAATTTCAAAACTGTGTGCAGGATCATACCCATACCGGAAATGATGGCCGAGATCAATGCAGACCGTAAGATCATGGGCTGCCAGCAAAGGGATCAGACAGTGAGGGGGATAGTCCAGAGTTTCCACGGACAAGATTCCGGGGCCGGGCAGATGGGGCATCAGCCGGTTCAAACCGTCCAGGGCCCGGTCCTGCCAGGCTGTCACACCGTCAAGATATTGCGGTTGCACCATTTCCAGGTGAAGGGTATGGGTGGAGGGGGACAACGGTTCACACAATGCCACCACCCGTGCAATGGTATCAGCGGCTTTTTGACGATGGTGCGGTGCACCATGGGTAAGGCTGACATCTGTGGGCAGATGAATATTATACCCGACATCCAGATCACGTGACAATGCGGCCAGTTCAGCAATCTCTGCTTTTTTGGGCAGCACGGTTTCAGGAATGCTTTCAAAAACAAGGAGTTCTATTTCATCAAACAATGCACCTGTTTTGCGGACATTGGGAAGAATATGGTCCGGATAGATAAATGAGGTGGTGCCTAATCGAAACAATCTTTTCATGATCTTATCCCGCCCCTGCAACCTGTTTCAGGACTGCCAGTGACATGGCTGCCAGAAGCCCTGTCACTGCAGCTGTCTGCATCAGCCCGCAGGCCTGATCAATGGCGGCTATTTTTGGATCATCAAAAACAGCCCCGATATAGGGCTTGTCCACCTGTCTGCCATGGTAGATGCCGGGTCCCCCCAGGCGGATGCCCAGGGCACCGGCAAAGGCTGCCTCGGGAAATCCCGCGTTGGGACTCTTGTGCAGCCGGCCCTGGGAAAATCCAATTTTCAACGCCCTGCTGCTGGATGCCGGGGGAACACAAACGGCAGCGGCCGCTATCACCAAAACAGCCAGCCGGGCCGGAATAAAATTGGCGGCATCATCAATGCGGGCAGATGCTCTGCCAAACAATATATAGGTATCATTTTGATATCCCACCATGGAATCCAGGGTATTGACCATTTTATAGGCAACCGCCCCGGGAACCCCCAGCACCAGTGCCCAGAAAAGCGGGGATAAAAACCCGTCCACAAAATTTTCCGCCACCGTCTCGACCGTGGCACGGGTCACACCCGGTAGATCCAGTGTCTGCGTTTCTCTGCCCACAATCATGGATACCTTTTGCCTGGCTGCTTGCACATCTTTCGCCTCCAGGGGCCGGGCGACGGCCAAGGCTGCATCTTTCAAACTTTTGACCGAAAAACAATAAAACAGCAGTACCACCTGGATACCCAGACCCAGAAACGGATGCATCCAACCGGCTGCCCAAATCAGTATCAGGGCCAGAAAATAGGTGGTGCAGATCAGAAAAACGGCAAAAAACACCCCGGCTGCAAACGGCTTGCAAAAAAACTGTCTGAAAAATCCTTCCAAAAAAGCAATGGCCCTGCCCATGTATACCACCGGATGGGGCAGCCGGCAGGGGTCCCCCAGGACAAAATCCAGGACAAATGCTGCCGGCAGGATATACCAGGCTGCTTCAATCATGGGCCAGGGCACGTTGTATACTGGATGCCAGTTTCATATTGGTATCCCGGTCCTTGAGGGAAAACCGCACAAACCCGGGGGAGAGGCCTGTAAAATTGGAACAATCCCGGATCAGCAGCCGGTCCTGCCCCACCTGTCGGCATAGGTGTGCAGCGGTGTGGTGCAAAAGTTCTGCCAGAATAAAACAGGTGTGACCCTGTACCGGCACAATGCCTTGCAGTCGGGCAATGGCATCCAGAAATACCTGCTTTTCTGCGGCAATATAGGCCCGGGTTTTTTCATAAAAAGGCGCGATCTGATCCGGATGATCAAAAATGTCTCTGATCACAATCTGGGCCAGGGAATTGACACTCCAGGGCTGGTAATAGGCCATAACCCGGTCGATCAATGGCTTTGCACCGCTTAAAAACCCGGTGCGCAGCCCGGGAATGGTAAAAATTTTGGACATGGAGGACAGCACCAGCAGGTTGGCAAATGCGGTATCATGGATAAGGGAAATCTCGCCGGCTCTTTCCACAAAGGGAAGATAGGATTCATCCACCACAAAACACACATGGGGATTATGTTCCACAAGGGTTGTAATGAACTCTTTTTCCACAAGGACACCGGTGGGGTTGTTGGGGTTGCAGATAAAAACAATATCTGCTTTGGCCGACATCTCTGATACTGCTTCCAGGTCGGGCAAAAAACCATCTTCCGCCCTGGAATTCCAGTGGACAGGCGCTATGTTATTCATGTGGCAGGCATCGGCGTAATCAGAATAGGTGGGTCCCAGGATCAGCACGTTTGCCGCTTGCAGGGCCCTGGGAATGGTGTAGATAAACCAGGTGGTGCCATTGCCGGCGATAACACAGGCCGGATCGATGTCATGGTACCGGGCAAATGCATTTGTCATGGACCGTGCATCCGGCTCGGGAAGGCAATGGATGGCAGACAGGTTCTCCAGTAAAACATTTTTGATACGTTCCGGCGGTCCCAGGGGATTGAGGTTTGCGCTCATGTCGGTGATGTCATATACAGAACACCCCAGTTCCTCCGCCAAACCTGTTTTGTTGCCGCCATGGCCGATAATCATGATACAATCCTTATTTTACACAAGAGCCGCACCGCAGGCGAGAAACAAAATGGCTTCCAGCATTTCTGTCATGGCACCCAGCATATCTCCTGTGATGCAGTTCATTTTTTTTTTATAAAACCATAACATTCCAAAACAGGTAACCGCAAATACCAGATTCAGAACCAGGCCGTTATAGCCTAAAAACAGGGATAAACACAAGGGGATCAGGCAATAGATAAAATCTTTTGTACCCAAAGGGGAGGCAAACAGGTCCAGTCCTGTGCCGGTCTCTTTTCGGCCATAGTGCAGAAACCGGATGCCGAAAATCATGGATGCCCTGGCATAGGCCGGCACCAGCATCAGGATCAGCAGGCTTTGGAAGATATCAAAACTGGTTTTGACAGCATAAATGCCGGCCAGCTTTACGGCCAGCACACAGACCACGGCCACAAGTCCCATCATGCCGGTGCGGCTGTCTTTCATGATTTCCAGGGCCTTTTCTCTGGATCGGTGGCTGAAAATCCCGTCCGCCGTGTCTCCCAAGCCATCCAGGTGAAACGCCCCTGTCAAAATCACCAGACAGAGCAGGTCCATAAGCGCTGCCACGGGCGTGGGCCACAGCCTGGAAGCCACAAGATCCACCAGTACCATCAGACTGCCCAGGATCAATCCCACCACCGGAAAAAAACGGATCATACCCATGGGAGAGTAGGCCACATTGCGGCCAGCCGGCAGAATCGTTATAAACAAAATACAGGACCGCAGGTCCGTGAAAAACCCGCTTGTTCCGGAAGGGGTCATGTCTGCCCTTTCACGGTGAAAAAAAACTCTCCCCTGGCTTCCTGCCGGGATGTTATGCATCCCTTTGCCGTTAAATCGGCCAGCAGTTTTTTTACTTCTTGTTTGTGCAACCCCAGGACAGCAGCCAGATCTTCTCTGGTGCAGGGCCTGCGGTGTATGGTTTCCAAAATTGCTGCCCCCGGATCCTGTGCCTGCCGTTTCCGGGTCCCGGTGCCGGCCCGGGCAATGATCTCCACGTTATTTTCATCCAGGAGTGTAATCACCCGTTCCAACTCCTCTGGCGCAGCCGGCCTGAGAGTGGAAACCGTACCCGGCCGATCCAGGGTGTTGAGCTGAACCTTCTGAGGCTTTATCTTTCTGATGGCTGTCTTCAGCAATGTCAATTCTTTTTGGGTGTCATTTATCCCGGGCAGCACAAATATTTCCAGCCAGACATTACCTGAAAACTGCTTTGTAAAATCAGCAATACCATCAATAATCTCTGTCGGTTGAATGCCGGCACAGGGCCGGTTGATGTCGTAAAAGGTCTTGGGAAATACCGCATCCACAGAAGGCACAACCAGATCGGCCAGGGCAAGTTCAGCCCGTACGGCAGGATCACTCATCAAAGTGGCATTGGTGAGTACCGCCACCTGTATCCCGGGCTTTTTTTCTTTAATATGGGCAATCACCTGTCCAAGACCCAGATTCAGCGTGGGTTCTCCTGATCCGGAAAAGGTGATATAATCCGGATCATCATTATGGGCCCAATAATGGTCCAGTTCCCGGCACACATCCTCACAGGAAACATATTGTCTGCGCTCTTTTGTCAGGTCGGTGGTTTCGCCGCATTCGCAGTACACACAGTTCATGCTGCAGATTTTGTGGGTGACCAGGTCCACTCCCAGAGAAACCCCCAGCCGCCGGGACCGAACCGGCCCGAATAAATGCCGATATTGCATGGTCTACCCTCCTGGCTTTATTTGCACGGCAATGCCGGCCACGGTGAGCACCACCCTGTCAGCTGCTTTTGCCATTTGCTGATTCACCAGTCCGGCCATATCCCGGAACCGGCGGGCCAGACTGTTTTCCGGTACGATCCCATACCCCACTTCGTTGGTGACCAGAAACACCGGACAACGGGTCTGGCAAAGGGCATGGGTGGTATGGTCCAACCATTTTTGAACAGCGGCTTCATCCATTTTTCCCATCAGCATATTTGAGGTCCACAGGGTCAAGCAGTCCACAAGGATCACATCGGCCGTGTGCCCATGGGATGCAATTTTTTCATGGATATTCACCGGCTCCTCAATGGTCTGCCAGTCCGATCCGCGTTCTGCCTGGTGGGATTGCACCCGTTTTTCCATTTCCGGGTCCTCTGGCACGGATGTGGCCAGAAAAATCTTTCGGCTGCCGGGAACGGCATTGGCCGCATCCAGGGCATACCGACTCTTGCCGCTTCTGCAGCCGCCGATGATAAGGGTAATGGGATGTTTATCTGCCACGGTTTGTTTTGGTTCCTTATGTTTTGCATATGGTTACATCAGGCTAAAATACCGTATCCACGGACCAAGATGCAACCCTAAAAAGATACGACCGGGATATTTACAGCAAACATTCAGATACGAAATTTGGGGTTTACAATCCATTGCGTTTACTGTAGAGAATGAGAATCCATTCATTGTATGATGCTTTATGGTGTAAAGGAGGCAGGTGTGATCGACAGAAATACTATCAGTGTACTCGGCCTGAAACCCGTGACCCGCAGCATGTGTTACGAATTTTATGTGAAGATCAACTCTGAGCTGGATACTGCCGATGCCATAAAAGAATCGGTCTCCTGGTGGCAGGACAACAAATATAAACTCAATGAACTCTGGTGGGTACTCAATTACTATTCTGAATCCCTGGATCCGGACCGGGAGCTGCGGGCATATGTGGAGCACCACCTGGATGCCCTGGCCCTGGAAAAAACCGCAGCCATGGAAAATATTCTGCCCGGCGAACCACCTCGGGAACAAGCGGAGATCCCGGCCATGGAACAGGCCTGAAGCAACCGTTTGTCAGCGGTAACAGCCGGCATTGGATACGATAATTACGCCAATTTGTCCACGTCACCGGAACTGGAACCCCAGATATCGAGAATCTGTCTGTCGCCGGGACAAGAGATGTTTTTATACCGGGTGATACTGCTCAGGTGCCGGGTAATTTTTCCTATGGGGGCTGCCGGAAGCGCGGTCTGCGCTATTTTCCACGGGGCGGTTTGTTCCTTTCTGCATCAAACATACTGACATACCCGAGAATGTTTTGGCTTTTTTGCGATATTTTGACAGCAGAAGATTGCTGTCCTGTTTTTTCATGACAAATACCGTGTCAAGGGAATATCCTCTGTTGTGGAATTAAATTTTATGCCATAATATATAAAATGTTAATCAGTTATTACACCGGATATCTGGATAAAATCATAGCAAAAATTGCCGATTACCAGATACACAAACCACGGGAACTGCCCTTATGAAATCCCTTGAAGAAATTTCTCTGCTGTATGAAATCAGTGAAGCATTGAACCAGCACATGGACATGAAAAAATCTTTGTTCAAAGTGCTGGCCGTGTTATCGGAATCCATGAACCTTGTGCGGGGCATTATTTTTCTGACCAACCGGGAAAACGGAGAGATTCGCATCGAAATCGCCCATGGCATTTCAGAAGAAACCACCCGGCAGATAAAATACCTTCCCGGTGAAGGTATTATCGGCAAGGTGGTGGAATCAGGCAAACCTGCTGTGGTGCCCCGTATCAGCGAGGAACCATTATTTCTGGACAAGACCCATTCCAGAAAACTCACCCAGGGACAGGAATATTCATTTATCTGTGTGCCCATCAAAAAAGAAAACCAGGTGGTGGGCGCCATCAGTGCGGACAGGCCCTTTGAAGGAAAACACTCTTTGCAGCAGGGCGAAAAGCTCTTGTCTGTGGTGGCAGCCATGCTGGCCCACCATGTCATCAATATCGAAACAGTGCGCATGGAAAAAGAGCACCTTAAAACAGAAAACCTGCGGCTCAAGTCGGAATTGGAAAACCGCTACAGCTTTTCCAATATCATCGGCAACTCCAATAAAATGCGCGAGGTGCTCCAGATGATTTCCCAGGTATCTTTTTCCTCGGCCACCGTATTGATAAGAGGAGAAAGCGGTACCGGCAAGGAACTGGTGGCCAATGCCATCCATTATAATTCTGAGCGGCACCATAAGCCGTTCATCAAAATTAATTGTGCCGCTATTCCCGAAAATCTCATTGAAAGTGAGCTGTTCGGCCATGAAAAAGGCGCCTTTACCGGTGCTGTTCATCTAAAAAAGGGCAAGTTTGAAATAGCAGATCAGGGCACCATTTTTTTGGATGAAATCGGCAACATGGCCCCGGGTGCCCAGGTCAAGCTGTTGCGGGTACTCCAGGAAAAAGAGTTTGAGCGGGTGGGAGGGTACAAGCCCATCAAGGCGGATGTGCGCATCGTTGCCGCCACCAATGCGAATCTGGAAGAAATGGTCCAGCAGGGCAGGTTTCGGGATGATCTGTATTTCCGGCTCAATGTATTTCCCATTTATATTCCCAGCCTGCGCATGCGTAAAACCGATATCATTCTTCTGGCTGACCATTTTCTGGAAAAATACCGCAGGGAACATGGCAAAGATATTAAACGGATCACCACCCCGGCCATTGACATGATGATGGAATACCACTGGCCCGGTAATGTCCGGGAATTGGAAAACTGCATTGAACGGGCCGTGATCCTCTGTAACGAAGGAGCCATCCACTCCTACCACCTGCCGGCAACCCTCCAGACCGGAACCGACTCCAAAACCCTGCCCCTTTCCCTGGAAACCGCTGTGGCCGGCCTGGAAAAAGAAATCCTCATGGATGCGTTGAAAAATACCAGAGGCAATATCAAAAAAGCAGCACAGCTTATCCAGATCACCGTACGCAAATTTTCCTACAAAGCTGCCAGGTACAAGATAGAATACAAAGATTTCCGATAGTCATCACTGTAACCTAATTTTGCCATGTACAAAAACACACAAAACAAGGAGACTGTAAAGTGAAAATGGAACAATACATCCGGGCCATCGCCGGTCTGTTCATCCTGTTATCTTTGGGCCTTGGTCACTGGGTTTCCCCTTACTGGTATCTGTTCACCGCTTTTGTGGGACTCAACCTGTTCCAGTCTGCTTTCACAGGACTGTGCCCCATGGAAAACATTTTGGAAAAGGTATTCAAGGTAAAGAAAGGCTGAATTTTGGGATTACAGCTTTTTGAGAAGGGTTTTTCGGTCTATTTTGAGAATTTTTAATGCCTGTGCCTTGTTGCCCCCGGTGTGTGCAACCACGTCTCTGACGTATTTTCTGGTCATTTCATCGAGGCTCAGGCTGACATCTTTCTTTCGGCAAATAGTGTTCTTCATGGCGTTTGGAAATACAGCGCTGTGCAGAAACTCTTTCTCATTCATGATCAGGCTTCTGTGTATGAGGTTTTCAAGCTCTCTCACATTTCCGGGCCAGGCATAGTTTTGTAATGCTGCAATAGCGTTTTCTGCAAGGACCGGCTCTTTTTTCCCCAGCTGCTTTGCAAATTTAACGATAAAATATTTTGCCAGAAGCAACATATCATTGTCCCGGTCACGCAGGGGCGGAATTTCAATGTTGATAACGTTTATACGGAAAAACAAATCCTGGCGGAACAATCCTTTTTCAACCAGGTCTTCCAGTTTTTGATTGGTGGCTGCGATGATCCTGACATCCATTTTTTTGTGTCTTGTTTCTCCCACCCGTGTAAACTCTTTTTCCTGAAGCACCCTGAGGAGTTTTCCCTGGAGTTCAAACGGCAGCTCACTGATTTCATCCAGAAAAAGGCTCCCATTTTCAGCTGCTGCAAAAAATCCCCTGGTATCCTGTGTCGCCCCTGTAAAAGAGCCCCTTACATGGCCGAACAATTCACTTTCAAAAAGGGCCGGCGGAACACCCGGACAGTTGAAAGGAATAAAGGGATAACCGGACCGGGTTTTATGGTTGTAGTGGATGGCCCGGGCCACCAGTTCCTTTCCTGTCCCGCTTTCTCCATGTATCAATACGGTGGCGTCATTTTCACAGGCTTTTTGAATCATTGAAAACAGCGCTTTCATTTTTCCAGATTGTCCGATAAGACCAAACCGATGCCAGGTATCAGGATACAACAGCGCAGGATCAATGTTTCGTTCTTTATATTTTTTGATGCATTTTCCCACCGTGTCCATCAGTTCTTTATCTGTAAAAGGCTTGGTGAGATACTCATCCGCCCCCTGTTTGACGGCTGAAACAGCCCCTTTTATAGAACCGTATCCCGTGAGCATGATAATGCTCAGGTCCTGATAATGCTCCCTTGCATATTTTATCATATCCAGTCCCGTCAATGCAGGCATCTTATAATCGGTGATCAGCAGGTCAATGTGCCGGTGAGAAAGAACCGCAGCAGCATCTGTTACACTATGGGCAATAAAAACACGATACCCGGATGACGTAAGGTTTCGTTGGATCACTTCGCAGGTGATCTTATTGTCATCCACAACAAGGATATCGGCTTTTGTTTTTTTTTCGGCCATCACTCTTTCTCCAATGGCAGAGAGATTTCAAACACACTGCCTTTTTGCAGCTCGCTGCTGACCCTTATATCCCCATCATGATTTTTGATAATGCCATACGCCACAGAAAGCCCTAAACCGGTACCCTCGTTTACATCTTTTGTCGTAAAAAACGGCAGAAACGCGCTGCTGATATGTTCACTGGATATACCGATACCATTGTCTTCAACGGAAAAAACAGCTTTGTCAGCAACCTCCTTTACGGTAAATATAATTTTTCCGCCGTTTTCCATGGCCTGAACTGCATTGATGGTCAGGTTGGTGACCACCTGTTTGATCTGGTTGGGATCCGCCATGATATACACCTCTTTTTCAAACTGCTTTTCGATCACAATTCCTTTTTTGGCACACCGTGCCTCCAAAAACGTGAGGCTGTTTTCAATTACCTGGTTCAGGCATATTTTTTCTTTGCGCAGGGGCGCGTTCCGGGAAAATTCCATCAGTTTTTTTATAATTTCCCGGGAATATATCGCACACTCCTGGATACGGTCCAGGTCTTTTTTTGCCTGTTTTGGCAGATCCGGCAATTTCAAAGACAGCTGGGCCAGTCCCAGGATGTTGCCCAGCGGCTCATTGAGCTCATGTGCCACACCGGCGGCCAGCCGGCCGATGGTGGCCAGCCGTTCTGTATGAATCAACTGGTTTTGAATTATTTTTCTGGCCTGGTCATCTTTTTGTTTTTTCAAATAAAAACTGATGATATTGGCAATACCCTTGAGCAGGTTTTTTTCTTCCACCAGAAACGGATCGGATTTTTGGGGCACAATATCCGGATCATAATACACATCAATGGTTCCTGCGGCCTGGTCATCAATAAAAATCGCTTCACTCTGGCGGATGCTGGATTCAAAAAAGTCGGCAGACAGATACTGATCCTCCATGACAGTGATACAGGCACAGCATTTGTCTGTAAACTGCCATCCGCCGGGAATGATGTGAACAATTTTTTTGAGTGCGGCAAGGGTATCTCTTTCCAGGACTACGCATTGTGCCACCTGGTACAGGCAATTGAGTTCCTTGATTCTTTCTTTTTCATTCTGCCGGGCCTGCTGATATTGATCATAAAATGCCCGCAGTTTTTTATTTTCTTTCTGAAGCGCGGCAATCTGTTTGTTCATTTGTACTCTTCACAACACATCACAGGGATTCCCTGTATTTTCAAACGGCATGTGTCTGCATTGTCACAATTGCCGCAGATCTCTTTTTGGGATGAAACCGCCTTGGCAAAAGGCGGTTCGGCAATGGTGCCGACACGATGTGAGCACAAGCCTTCCGGATCAGCGCAGGAAAACTCCTCACAGAATATAACGGGCCTGGTGCTGTTGGTTTTGTAATAGCAGTGCATGGTGTTCTTGCAATTGATACAAAGATCAGATGACGCGTTTTTTACCAGCATGGTATCTCCTTTTGGTTTTTTGTTCTGGATTATAACCACAGAACAGCAAAAGATATGCCGGAAAACCTTTTTGAACAAAAATACTGAGATCACCGCCATTTATGGGCTTTCAGGGAATACTTCCCTGCCGGATATATATGGAAAATTTCCAGGGTCATGGAAATTTTCCCATTCTTTGCACCGGATGTGTGCTGCCGGGATACCTGATTCAGGGTTTCAATGAGCTTCCCGGTTCCTGGTTGATGCGGTACCCAGCATTTCCCGACAGTTTATTGGAGGGATCTCCTTCTGAAACCATCCGGTCCAACAGCGTTTTTTCTTTTTCCAGCGGAAGACGTCCGGTCATGGTGGCCAGGACCACCTTCTTTCCGGCCTGGTTGGTAAATTCTGCCCGGGCCTCGGCCCTGCCGTTTTCCTGGATACTGGTCAGGGTAACCCGGCACTGGATGGTATCCCCGAAATAGACCGGGTACAAAAAATGAAATTTCATGCCCGTGGCCAGCCACCCAACCTGGCCGCCGAATTCACAGATCATACCCCCCACCAGAAGCCCGTGGCAGATCAAATCCGAAAATCCTTTGGTTTTGGTCCAGCGGCGGTCATAGTGCACCGGATTATAATCTCTGGTCAGATCACCAAAGTCCCGGGTTTCCTTTTCTGAAAACTGCCGGGTGAAACAAAAGGTATCACCCGGATGTAATCCCTGAATCGTTTGTTTGCGAAGCGGATTTGCCATGGATACCTGCCTTTTTTAACGCGTGGTTCGGGCCAGGGACTCTGCAGTCATCAATTTTTCCCGATAGTATGCAATGGTTTTGGAAAACTGCTGTTTTTCATTGGAAGAAATCGGTGATGCAGCGGTTTGCGCAATTTTCAAAGGATTGACGGGACTGCCGTTTTTCGTCATCCTGAAGCATACATGGTATCCCGTTGCCAGGCCGGTTTTTCCCACATATCCAATGACATCTCCCTGGACCACGGATACGCCTTTTTTCATGCCCCTGGCATAGCTGTTCATATGATAATAACTGGTTTCATATCCATTGAAATGCCGGATGGTGATGTACCGGCCCATGGTATTGTTATAGGCCATTTGCGTGATGGTTCCGTCTGCAACGGTTTTGATGGGGGTATTTTTCGGGGCTGCATAATCCACCCCTGGATGGGGCCGGCTGGTTTTCAATATGGGGTGAAACCGTTCGGTGGAAAAATAGGAGGTGATTTTGGAAAATTTTACCGGTGATTTTAAAAACGCTTTTTGAAGGGATCGGCCGTTTTCATCATAATACCCGGCATGGCCCCGGGTATCTGTGTATTGGAACGCCTTGTATTCCCTGCCTTTGTTGACAAATACCGCTGCCAGAATCTGGCCGTATCCCTGGAACTCACCCTTTTTGAACCGTTTTTCCACCAGCATCTGGAACCGGTCTCCAGACTGGATATCCTTTGCAAAATCAATATCCCAGGCAAAGATATCCGCCAGATCCCCTGCCAGAGAAGGAGGTTGCCCGGCCTGTTTCAGGGCCACGGAAATATTGGATTCAATTTCCGCAGAAATCACTTGTTCCCGGATCTCATATTGGATGGGAACCCTGGCGATACCAAACCGCTCTTTGTTTTTTTTGATCACCAGCCGGTATTGGTCATCAATCTCATATTCAAATGATAAAAACGCATCCTGAACAAAAGAAATCTGAAACGGCTGCCCTTTTTTGAACCGGGAAAATGAAAACACGGGCCGGCTTTGTTTTTCCAGGCTGTAAATGGTTTGCAGCGGCAAAAAGGGTCCCAGCACGCAGGAGGCGGTGTCTCCGCCATTGAAGACACCTGTAATAATTTTTATTTCAGACGGATCTATATTATCCGTCACATCCCGGTCAATCAGCTCTTTTTGCAACTCCGGGGTCCGGGAAAACGCTGCTGCATCCGAATCGCACAACAGGCCTCCCCACACCAGGACCAGGACCAGCACGGCCACCCATATCCGTTTTTCAGGGGAGATCAACATCCCTGTGTCATCAGGTTTTTCCAAAACGATGCAACTCCTTGTAAACGACAACAAAGATTACAACATATCTTCCCACACTGTTATTGATATGTTTTTTCGATTTTGGCAGCACCATATCCAAAGAATAAAAAATAGTAAAGGCTTTTTTGTCCTCGGAGGGCAGGTCCGGCCGGTTATGGCCGTTTTTTGAGGGCAGCGGTCAAATCGCGGGCTGTGGCCAACGCGTCCCCTATCAGCATGATGGTTTTGGGATTGTTATACAAGGTGTTTTCTACTCCGGAGTAGCCGGGTTTTGCATCAAAATTGCACACAATTACGGTTTTTGCCTCATGGGCCTTGAGTATAGGCATGCCGGATATGGGCGATCCGTCGATTTCCATGGCAGCCGGATTCACCACATCACAGGCACCGAAAACGATCACCGCATCGGTTTGGGAAAATTTTGGATTGATGTCATCCATTTCAACCAGTTTATCGTAATCCACTTCCGCTTCTGCCAGCAGCACATTCATGTGGCCCGGCATGCGCCCGGCCACCGGATGGATGGCAAATGTCACATCAGCACCTCTGGATGCAAGCAGATCTGTTAGTTCCAGCACCTTGAACTGGGCCTGGGCCAATGCCATGCCATAGCCGGGAATGACAATGATTTTTTTGGCTGATACCAGTTTGGTGACTGCAGTATCCAACGGATTTTGTTCCTGCCGCACTGCCGGATCATCCAGGGCTGCCGGATCTGTGTGCACACCAGGTGCGCCCTCCGCTTCCCCGGACAGGGTATCAGCCAGCTGCCGGATGGTCTGCTTTGCATTGCCCAGCAGCATCAGGGTGTTGCTGTTTTGGTACAAGGTGTTTTCCACCCCTGAATATCCGGGCTTATCATCCAGGTTGCAGCAGATCACATGTCTGGCTTCATGGGTGCGCAGAATGGGCATACCGGATATGGGCGATCCGTCGGTTTCCATGGCGGCCGGATTTACCACATCACAGGCACCGATCACCAGACACAGATCGGTGTCAGAAAATCTCGGATTAACCTCATCCATTTCCGCCAGCATGTCATAATCCACACCAGCCTCAGCCAGCAGCACATTCATGTGCCCCGGCATACGTCCGGCCACCGGATGAATGGCAAAGATCACCTGTTTGCCCATGACAGCGAGGAGGTTGGACAAATCAATCACGTCAAACTGGGCCTGGGCAACCGCCATGCCGTATCCCGGCACAATAATGACCGTTCTAGCATTTCGGGCCAGATCCGCTGCTTTTTCAAAAGGATCGGGTTCTGCGTTTTCTGTTTCCCCGGCCGGTTGTGCCGCTGTCGGCTGAAGGCCGGCCCGGGCGGCAGTGTCATAATCTGCACCAGGGACAGGGGTATCATGGTCTGCAGTCGGTCCGGGGGTTGGCTTTTTCGGCGCTTTTTCCGGTGTTTTTTCCGGCACAAACACATGAAAAAGGCTGCGGTTCATGGCCTTACACATAACATGGGTAAGGATGGAACCGGAAGCGGCCACAGTGGCCCCGCAGGCAATCAGCAACTGGTTCTCGATGATCATACCGCAGAAGGCCGCGGCCACGCCGGCCGTGGCGTTTAAAAAAGAGATGAGCACAGGCATGTCAGCCCCGCCGATGCGGATGGAAAACAGGATGCCGAAGAGGATGGAAAGACCAATGATCAGCAGGTAAAAAACCAGGCCGGCTTCTGCAGGGGCATAGAAAGCAGCCATGATCAGCACCACCATGGTTCCTAAATTGGCCATGACCAGCCGGGTATGGTTGGGCAGTATCGTCGGGGTCTGGCCCAGTTTGCCGGACAATTTTCCTCCGGCAATCATGCTGCCGGAAAAAGTCAGTGAGCCGATGGCCAGACCCAGAAGACCGGATATTTCATTCATGGCCCCCAGGTGCTGGGCGCCCCGCAACAGTTCGGCAAGGGACAAAAAGAACGCAGCAATCCCGCCGGCACCATGCTGGAATGCCACCATGGCAGGGATCTGGATCATGGTGATTTTTTTGGCCACCCAGTAACCCGGAACTGCACCGGCCACAAGGCAGAACAGCACAATACCGGGATGTGCGATGCCGTTTCTGGTGATCACCAGAACAGCGGCACAGGCCAGGGCGGCAGCGGCCGCCATATTGCCGTATTTTGCCAGAAAAGGCTTTCGAAACAACCAGATGCCCAGTATCAAAATACCGATAACACAAAAATCCAGGACCAGATTCACAGCTGTATATGTCTGCATCATGATTTTCTGTCCCCTTGCTGTTTTTTCCTGAACATCCGCAGCATCCGGTCGGTTATGGCAAACCCGCCCACCAGGTTGAAGGCGGCCATGATAAATGCCACAGATCCGATGATCTGTTCAGATCTTGTGGATGCCGCGGAAAATAAAATCAGCACCCCCAGGATGGTGACTGCGGATATGGCGTTTGTCATGGACATCAGGGGTGTGTGCAGCAGGGTGGGTATTCTGGAAATTAGAAAATATCCCACCACAAAGGAAAATACAAACACCGTGACCATCAATAAAAGATTTGTCATTGGTTCGCTCCGAAAGTTACGGTTGTCTCATTATGCCAGACCCATGGCTTTGCGGGTGCCTTTGTGAAACAGCTCGCCCTTGTGCGTGACCAAAGCGTCTTTGATGATTTCATCATTCATATCAAATTCGGTTGTCTTGTTTTTAAACAGGTTTTCCACAAAATAATATAAATTGTTGGCATACAGCCATGAAGAATGCACGGGCAGGGAACCCGGAATATTTTTAATCCCGCAGATATAGACCCCGTTGTGAATGAATTCTTTTCCCGGATCCGTGATTTCACAATTGCCGCCCTGGTCAATGGATACATCAATGATGACGGAACCGGGTTTCATGGTCTCCACCATCTGCCTTGTCACCAGTGTCTGGGCCACTTCCCCGGGAACAAGGGCGCTGAGTACAATGATATCTGCGTCTGCAACCAGGGGGGCAAGGGCCTGCCGTTCTTTTTCAAGCCATTCTTCAGACAGGGCTTTTGCGTATCCGCCCTCTCCCATCACAAGCTCGGCAGGGGCATCGAATCCCACCACCTTGACCCCTAAACTTTCTGCTTCTTTTTTGGCGTCCGGCCGGATATCCACGGCCTTGACAACACCCCCCAGGCGTTTGCCCGTGGCAATGGCCTGGAGTCCCACAACCCCCGTACCCACCACCAGAATATTGGCCGGTTTTATCATGCCGATGGAGGTGCCGACCATGGGAACAAATTTGGGGAACTGGGCCGCAGCCATGATGATGGATTTGTACCCGGTGATGGCACTCATGGATGTCAAGGGATCCATGCGCTGGGCACGGGAAATTCTGGGGATGCCGTCCATGGTAAATGCCGTGATATGACGCTTCTGCAATTTTTTGACATCTTCATGATTTGACGGGGTTGCCGGGTGCAAAAAAGTGATCAGGATGGTGTTTTCCTTTATCATGTCGATCTCATGGGTATTGAACTGGTCATTGAACAATGGCTCCTTGACCTTTAAAACAATATCAGCCTTATCAAACACCATTGCTGCGTCAGCAGCAATGGCAGCCCCGGCTTTTTTGTACTGGTCATCATCCACAAAAACCCCTGCGCCGGCGTTTGATTCCACCATCACCTCAAACCCCAGTTTGATAAATTTTTCAACGGTTTCCGGAAGTGCTGCCACCCGGTTTTCCTTGTGCATGATTTCTTTTGGTATCCCGATCAACATGGTATGACTCCTTGTTTGTTGTAAATGGATTGGTTATTATCTAAGGATCCGCCCTTACACTGCCGATGCAAGCGCTTTCATCTGATTTGAACACTGCTGAAGTGCGCTATAAAAGATGGGCGGTTCCGGAGAGGAAAGCAAAACATTCAAATCGTTTATGGCTGTTGTGAAAAAAGACTGCAGTTCTTTTTTATCAAGACCTTGGTTTCTGACCAGTGCATGTGCTGTTTTTTCAAGGCCGTCGGTTGCCAGTATCCTGATATCATAATACAGGTCCCTGCGTTTTATTAATGAAATCACCTCCCGGGCCAGGTCAAGGCCGGGATTTTCAACACCGGGCAGCGCTTCAATGGCAGCTTCCCGCAGCCGCCAGTTATGATCAAACCTGAGCAGGCGGATCAATTCATCCTGGCAGGCTCCCAGTTCATTCGTCCGGGATAATCTTTCCAGTTTTTCCAGAACGACTCCCCAATCCATCAGGTTTCCAAATACATTGTTTTTCATAGGGCTACCCCGCATTGTTTACATATGTTTTTCCCGCGTCCTGCACCGCTTTTCGGTACGCGACCCACGCATTGCATACACACAAAAGCAAGGGTTGTGCCATGATATGAAAATTATAATAACTACTTGTAAATATAAGGATAATAGATACAGTGGCTTGTAAATAACAAAGGGTGCTTGAAAGTACACATTGATGCACACCGCATCATGTGTTGCATTCTGCATCATCCTGGTAGGAGAAAAACCGTCAAAAAAACCGATGGAAAAATGGTTTACTTTATATCCAGGCGGTTCATGATCCGCCACAGGGTGGACCGGTCAATACCCAGTAATCTTGATGCCCGGGTTTTGTTGTGGTGTGTTTTTTCAAGTACTTTCTGGATATGGTGTTTATGTAATTGTTCCAGGGTATGGGTATCGTTGGCAACACCATCGGCCAAAGGATCTGCAGTTTGTCTTGTCAACGCAAGGGGCAGGCTGTCCAGGGTCAATTTCTGACTGGTTTCAAAAAGCGTTCCCCGCTCAATGGTATTTTCAAGTTCCCTGACATTTCCGGGCCAGTGGTATTCCTCCAGTTTTTGTAACACCGCCCGGGATATGGCAGTGATCTGTTTGTTATTTGCTGCACCATATTGTTGCAGGAAGTGGTATGCCAAAAGGCCTATATCGCCTTTGCGTTTCCGCAACGGGGGAAGATCGATAACAACCACCTGCAGCCGGTAATACAGATCCTTTCTGAAGCTGCCCTGTTCCACCATATTTTCAATATCTTTGTTTGTGGCTGCAATGATTCTGACCGATACTTTTTTGGTTTCATGGGACCCGACCGGCTGTATTTCCTTGTTCTCCAATGTCCGTAATAATGCCTGCTGCAGCCCGGTACCGATATCACCGATTTCATCCAGAAAGATGGTGCCTTGGTCAGCCGCCTCAAAAAATCCCATTTTGTCGGATACGGCTCCGGTAAATGCCCCTTTGACATGGCCGAACAATTCGCTTGCCAGCAGGTTTTCGTTGAGGGCGGCACAATTGACCGGAATATAGGGTTTGGATGCCTTGTGGGAATTATAGTGTATGGCCCTGGCAACCAGTTCTTTTCCTGTGCCGGTTTCGCCACGGATCAGCACGGTTGCATTTGCATCCTTCACAAAGTTGATGGTCTTGAAAACCCCCATCATTACTTCACTGGTTCCCACGATATTATCAAAGGTATATTTTTTTTCAAGCTGGCGCTGCAAGCGGATATTACGTAAAAACAATTCCCGTTTTTCCAGCGTCTTTTTAATGACCAGGCGCAGTTCTTCCATGTCAAAGGGTTTGAGAATATAGTCTTCGGCCCCCTGCTTCATGGCAGCCACCGCCGTGTCCACGGTGCCGTAGGCGGTGATCATGATAAACATCATGTCCGGGTCAAATTGTTTGGCCGCGCGTAAAAGCTGGCTGCCGTCAATACCGGGAAGCTTGAGATCCGACAGCACCAGGTCGAACCCCGCTCCCTTGATCTGTTCCAGGGCTTTTTCTCCTGTGTCCACCGATGTTACGGCATACCCCTGTTTGGACAATACATACACCAGTCCCTGGTTCATCTTTTCATCATCTTCAACCAGCAGGATCTTGTATTTTTTCATGATACTTTCCAAAACCGCCTATGCAACAGGCAGCTCAATGGTAAATATGGTACCGGAACGTGCTGCATCCTCTTTGGTGGCGCTGATGACCTTGATATCTCCCCCCAGTTTTCGTGCCATTTCATAGCTGATAAAAAGGCCGAGGCCTGTTCCGTCCCCTGGTTTTTTAGTGGTGAAAAACGGGTCGAAAATTTTTGTGACCTCCTGCCGGGCGATGCCGGGTCCGGAATCAGCAACCTCTATTTTTATCTTTTGTACTGCCGGCATATACCGGGTTTTTACGGTGAGCACACCGCCTTTAGCCATGGCTTCGATGGCATTGGCCACCAGGTTGGTCAATATGGCCTGAAACGTGCTTGCATCTGCTTTTACAAAGGGAATCTCCGGTTCCAGCGCTGTTATTACGCTGATATTTTTTGCAGTGCAGTGGGGCCGGGTGATGTCCATTAATTTTGTCACAATTTTATTGCTGTCTGTTGCCTGATCATCACGCTGGGAATGGCGGGAAAAATCCAGCAGATTTCTGATGATTTTACTGCCCCGACGGACTTCATCAATGACCGTGGAAAGATAGTGATGGATTTTTTCATTTTTCGATTCCGCCAGCTCTTCTTTGGCAATCTGGGTATAGAGCAGGGCATTGGCCAGGGGGGTGTTGAGTTCATGGGCAAGACCGGAAGTTAAAAGCCCTAAGGATGCCAGTTTTTCTTTCTGGATGACCTGAAATTCCAGCTCTTTTTCATACTGGTATTTGGCCTTTAAAATATTGACGATAATGGTTGAAATAAAAAGGGCCAGCCCGAACACCACCAATGCCGTCAACAGCCCGTAAATCATGGCTTCTCTTCCCAGATTCCTGATGCGGTTTACAATTTCCGCCATATCCTGGTCTGCCATGACATACCAGGAAAATGTGTCCACTTTCTGAAAGGCCTGCAGCACCTGTTCTCCTCTGTAATCAATTATTTCGTGCAGTCCGTGTGCCCTTCCATCTGAAAGATCAATGGCAATGGTGTCCGCAAGCGCCCTGGCACCAAACCGGGATGCGGACAGAAATCTGCCGGTGCCATCCACCAGATACACTTCTCCGGTATCTTCAATATTGCTTTTCCGCAGCAGGTCATCCACAAACCGGAAATCAATCACCGCACATAAGTGGCTGCAGTTTGTTTGCCATTTTTGTAAAATGGATATGCAGATCATAAGTGCTGGAATTTTTTCCTGTCCAATTGTTTCCTGCCCATGGGGAAAAGCAAAAATATCTGTAAAAGAAGCCCCCATCCATGTGTACTCCAAAGTATCGGATAGCTGATCCAATAACGGGGCCATTGACAGGTTTCGGGTGGAAAAAACCAGTTTTTCAGATCTGTTAAGAGTGAAAAAACCCAGATAGGAAGGCACCCGGTCTTTCATCTGTTCCAGATGGGCTGCGAGTATGGCCGTATCCGGGTTCAGCATACAGATCATGGAAGACAGGTGTTTGAGATCATTCACCCTTTCCAGCAGGTATCCTTTGACTGCTTCGGCATTTTGCTTGGACAGCCCGTTCAGATAGGAGGAAGCGCTTTCTTCAATCAGGGTTTCTCCCTGGGAGATAAGTTTATATCCCAAAGAGGCCAGGGGAACAAGTGAAACAAGCATAAATGCCAGAATCAGGCGTATTCTGAGTCGCTCAAAATTCATCTGCCCGCCGTAAAACCATCTGTCCGCCTGGAAGAAGGGCCGGAACCTGTGACAGGTTCCGGCCCTTACAGGGGGTTACATGCATCCCGCTGGGGTTAGCGGTTATATATCTTATTTGTCTTGTTTACCATTGGCGGATTTTCCCACATCCGCCATCATTTTGAGCATGGTATACTTATCCATGACTTCCTGTTCAATTTTTTTACGCAGCCGTTTGGATTCTTCAGGAAAACTTTTTTCCAGGGCTGCAAACCGCACCTCACCGCTCAAAAAGTCCTGAAGACTGCCGTCCGGTTCCTTTGAGTCCAGGATAAAGGGATTTTTGCCCTCTTCCACAAGGTCCGGGTTGAACCGATACAACGGCCAGTAGCCGGATTCCACGGCCAGTTTGCCTTCTTCCTGAGATTTTCCCATACCTTTTCTAATGCCCTGGTTGATGCAGGGCGCATAGCAGATAATCAAAGACGGTCCGGGATATTTTTCCGCTTCCAGCAGGGCTTTCATGGTCTGGTTCTTGTTGGCGCCCATGGAGATGGATGCCACATAAATATACCCGTAACTCATCATCATTCGGCCCAGATCTTTTTTACCGATCTTTTTACCGGATGCCGCGTATTTGGCAATAGCGCCGGTGGGGGTGGCCTTGGATGACTGGCCCCCCGTGTTGGAGTAAACTTCCGTATCCATCACCAGGATATTGATATCTTCACCCGATGCCAGCACATGGTCCAGTCCGCCGAACCCGATGTCATATGCCCAGCCGTCCCCGCCGAATATCCAGTGGGATTTTTTGGTGAACACATCTTTTTCATCATAGATCTCTTTTAAAACCCCCCGGGTTTCATCCTGTAACAGGGTTTTGAGGGCAAATCCGTATTTGGCTGATTCCTGGGCATCCTCCTTGCCGGCAAGCCATCCTTCCAGGGCCTGTTTCACGTCATCAGACACACCGGTTTCCAGGGCCTGTTTCATTTTGAATGCCAGGGTTTTGCGCCGGCTCTGGGTGGCCAGCATCATGCCGTATCCGTATTCTGCCGCATCTTCAAACAGGGAGCTGGCCCAGGCAGGACCATGGCCGTCGGCATTGGTGCAGTAAGGCGTGGACGGGGCCGACCCCCCCCAGATGGAGGAACATCCCGTGGCATTGGCAATGGTCATTCTTTCACCGAACAACTGGGTGATAACCTTGACATAAGGGGTTTCCCCGCACCCGGCGCATGCACCGGAGAACTCAAGCAGCGGTTTGTACAGCTGGCTGCCCTTGACGGTTTCTCTTTTGAGAATATCGGTTTTAAAGGAAATGCCCAGGGAAAATGTGTGGTTGGTCTTCTGTTCATCTACCTGGGTGGAAAGGGGTTTCATCACCAGTGCCGTGGTCTTGGCCGGGCAAATATCGGCGCAGTTGCCGCATCCCTGGCAGTCAAGCGGATTGACCTGGATTCTGAATTGATAGTCTTCCATGCCTTTGCCCTTGCCGTCCACCGTCACAAAGGTGTCCGGAGCCCCTGCAAGTTCCTCTTGTTTTGCAACAATGGGAATAATGGCGGCATGGGGACAGACAAACGCGCACTGGTTACACTGGATGCAGTTTTCAGGTATCCATTCAGGCACATTGATGGCAACCCCTCTTTTTTCATATTTGGAGGTTCCCTGTTCAAAAACACCGTCCACGGAAAACGCCGATACCGGCAGATCATCACCGCCCTGGGCATTGATTTTATGCATGACATTTTCCACAAAGGGGGTGGCAGTATCTTTTTCTTTTTCTTGTCTCACCCCGTCTTTCCAGGATGCGGGAACTTTCACCTCCACCAGGTTTTCCAGGGTTTTATCCACTGCCTCGATATTCATGTTCACAACGGCATCCCCTTTTTTGCCGAACATGACCTTGATGTCGTCCTTGAGCAGGTTGATAGCCTCATCCACCGGCAGTACCTTGGACAGCTTGAAAAAACAGGTCTGCATGATCATGTTGATGCGGTTGCCCAGTCCAATTTTTTCCGCAATGGCCACTGCGTCAATGTTATAAAATTTGAGTTTTTTATCATAAATTGTCTTGCGCACATCCCCGGGAATGTGGGTTTCCATATCTTTCACCGACCACTGGGAGTTGAGCAGAAAAGTGCCCCCCGGCTTGATACCCTTGAGTACATCATATATTTCCACATAATTGGACTTATGGCAGGCCACAAAATCAGGATTTTCAATGAGATAGGTGGATTTGATTTTGACATCCCCGAACCGCAGATGGGAAACCGTCAGACCACCGGATTTTTTTGAGTCATAGGCAAAATATCCCTGGGCGTATTTGTCGGTATTGTCTCCGATGATCTTGATGGCGGACTGGTTGGCACCTACAGTCCCGTCAGATCCCAGGCCCCAGAATTTGGCGGAAATCGTGCCTTCCGGTGCCGGATCAAAGCCTTTTTCCACTTCCAGTGAGGTATGGGTGACATCATCCACAATACCCACGGTGAAATGATTTTTGGGAGAAATAGATGCCATATTATCATACACCGCCTTTATCATGGAGGGATTGAATTCCTTGGAAGACAACCCATACCGGCCGGAGACGATTTTCGGACCTTCGCCATATTCCATAAATGCGGTACACACATCCGTGTACAAAGGTTCCCCTATGGCCCCAGGCTCCTTGGTTCTGTCCAGAACCGTTATGGTCTCCACAGTGGCGGGAATGGACCGCAAAAATTCCTGGGTATCAAAAGGCCTGTACAGCCTGACCTTTACCAGGCCCAGGCGCTGCCCTTCGGCATTGAGGCAGGCAATGGATTCTTCTATGGCTTCACAGGCAGACCCCATGGCCACAATGATATGATCCGCCTGGGAATCACCCACATAATCAAAGGGATTGTAATGGCGGCCGGTCAGATCCCCCACTTTTTTCATATAATTTTTTACAATAGCCGGCACCTTCAGATAATATGGATTGCAGGCTTCTCTGCCCTGAAAATAGATATCCG
Organism: Desulfotignum sp.; assembly: GCA_011390635.1. Taxonomy (GTDB): domain Bacteria; phylum Desulfobacterota; class Desulfobacteria; order Desulfobacterales; family Desulfobacteraceae; genus Desulfotignum. Next base: position 75,675 of record JAABSA010000014.1, read on the forward strand.
GATTCTGGGCCGTGCCCCGTGTATCCGGGTGCTCCGGGTTAACGGCCCTGGCCTTGAAGGCTTTATAGGCCTCAAAATTAAACAAGGAGGCCATATCCTCGTAATCAATCATTTCAATTTTCTGGATTTCATGGGAGGTACGGAATCCGTCATAAAAATGCAGAAACGGTACCCGGGCTTCCACCGTTGCCAGATGCGCCACCAGGGCCAGGTCTTGCGCTTCCTGGACCGATGACGAGGCCAGCATGGCAAAACCGGTCTGCCGCGCTGCCATCACATCCTGGTGATCACCGAATATGGAAAGGGCATGGGCGGATATGGACCGGGCCGTGACATGGAACACACTGGGAAGCAGTTCCCCGGATATTTTGTACATATTGGGTATTTTGAGCAGCAGGCCCTGGGATGCGGTAAAGGTGGTGGTCAGCGCCCCGGCTGCAAGAGACCCATGGACGGCCCCTGCTGCCCCGGCTTCAGACTGCATCTGTTTGATGTCCAGGACCTGGCCGAAAATATTTTTGCGGCCTTTTGATGCCCAGGCATCTGCAATTTCTCCCAAAGGACTGGAGGGGGTAATGGGATATATGGCTGCCACTTCACTCATGGCATATGCCACATGGGTTGCAGCGGTATTCCCGTCAATTGTCTGCATGCTGTTTTTCATGTTTTCACCTCTTGTGGTTTTATGCGAATGTATAAAAATCCCAATATAACCCGTAAGTGATACAATAAATTATTAAATTTGTAAATGCCGTATCCATCAATTGTCTATGCTTCGGGTTGAAAATATGGTATAGTGCTTTGGTTTGTTAATATTATTTTTTATAATAAAAAAAGAACCTTACCAAAAATATAACAAGGAGAATACATGGGATTTTTATCCGCTACCCTTTCCATGAGCCGATACCACATCCAGAATAAATTTGAAAATGAGCCCATGGAGCAGGTGCGCAACGGCCTGATCAAGAATGCCATTCCAAAATTGGAAAGTGAATATGAAGAAATTTCCGCCGGGTGGACTCCGTTTGAAAGCCCGTTTCTGCCGGATTTTGAAAAATTTTCCTTTGTTTTCGGCACGTATTTTATGTTTTCTCTGCGCATCGATAAAAAATCGATCCCTGCAAAACTGGTGCAAAAACAGATGGCCATTGAAATTGAAAAGAAAAAAGAAAAATCCGGCAGAGATCTTGTTTCCAAAAACGAAATCTCTGAAATCAAGGAAATGGTCATGGATGTTCTCATGCACAAAATGCCGTCCATTCCCAATGTATATGATGTACTCTGGAATTATGAAACCGCTGATCTGTTTTTGCTCACCACCCAGAAGGCAGCCAATGAGTTTTTTGAAACCATTTTTGTAAAATCCTTTACCCTCAAACCCATCCGCATTTTTCCCTACACCCTGGTGGAAACAAAATCAGCTTTTTCAGATCCGCAAAAAGACCGGATTATGACACTCACACCCTTACATCACTTGAGGTAAACCATGCTGGACATTGCAACCGCTTACAATAAATACGGCTTTTTGGGAAATGACTTTTTAACCTGGCTGTGGTTTCTTATTGAAACAGACCAGAACATCACCCAAATTATTGAATACAAAGACCCTGTTACCTTGGAAATAGGAAATTCCCTGGTGCTTGAAAACACACTCGGAGATAAATCAAAGGAAAAAATTACCATCAAAGGAGACCAGGCAGGACTTGAAGAAGGTACCACCGCTTTGAAAAAAGGGGCCAAGGTAACGGAAATAAATCTGGTATGCAGACTTGGCCAGGAAGAGGAATATACATTCACCATAAAAGGCGAAAGTTTTAATATCACCGGGTTAAAAACCCCTGCTGCGGGCAAGGACGGATCGGCCGATGAAATTGAAGGAATGGTCCTTGAAAAAGCCCTGCTATTGTTCCGGATCACACGGGTTATTGACACCCTGTTTTTGCAATATCTGGAACAGCGCATATCAGATGACTGGAAAAACAATGGGTTACAACAGATGCGCAAGTGGATATACAATGATTAAAAACGTGATCAAAACATGTTCAAAACCCGGCACTTTTGAACACCTGCTGACATACAGGTACAAAAACGTTGATCTGTGTGCCGGATACCAACACATTTTCAACACAAATAGCAAAAAAAAACAGTGTATATCCAATATATTACAACGTTTTAAACATATCAACACCCCTTATTGTTATTATTATTTTTTGAAAATTTAATTATAAATACATAACCAAAATATTAATCAATTGATAATTGACCGGTTTTGATATAAATATCTTGGGGATATACAATCATAAGACATAAGAGAAGGAACCCGAATGAGATTTTCATTTGACAGAAAAGAAGTCCTGGAAATTCTTTCAAAAATTCAAGGTATCACCGGCAGAAAAACAAATCTGACCATCACATCGGACGTATTGATCAAGGCCATGGGAGACCAGATCATCATTACCGCTAATGACCTGGAAACCGTGTTTACAGGCACCTATGATGCAAACGTGGAAACCGAAGGAATTCTCTCCATCAATTCCAAAAAGTTTTTTGAAATTATCAGGGAATATCCGGACAATGAGATTCCTGTCAATGAAGTGGAAAACCGGTGGGTTGAGATAGGCAAAGGGGACAGTCTTTTTCATATTGTGTCATCGGATTATGAAAACTTTCCGGAAACCCCTGTGATTGAAAATGTGGATTTCATTGAAATCAATGCCGGTGATTTGAGAAAAATGGTGGAAGCAGCGTCGGTTGTCAATGTTTTGGGGGATGAAAAACGCATCTATGTTCTCGGTGCTTTGATTGAAAAAATAATCAAAAATGATACCCCGTTTTTGCGCATGGTGTCCACTGATTCCCGACGTCTAAATTGTTATGATGCCCCGTACAAAGGCGATCTTGTCCTGCCCGAAGAAGATGTTATTATTCCCAAAAAAGGGCTTACAGAATTGCATAAATTTATTGATCACAGTTCTGAATCCATTAAAGTGGGCATCAAAGACAACCATTTTATTTTTCAGCGGGTAAATGAATCCATCATGATAAAACTTTTAAACGGAGAATACCCCGATTACAAACCGATCATAAACACGGATGTCATGACAGGCATAGAAGTGGACCGCACCATGTTTTTTACCCTCATGCGCAGGGTGTCCATTCTCACTTCCGATGATTATAAGAGTGTGATACTCAATTTCAGGGAAAACGAACTTACCGTCACCATTACCAACCCGGAAATCGGGGAATCCAAAGAACGCATGATGATCGGATATTCTGGAGAAGAAATCCGCAGTGCCTTTAACCCCAGATATTTTATGGATGCATTAAACCTGTTTGACCAATCCACTGTGGTGATCCATATAAAAGAAGTCAAAACACCCTGCATCATCAAAGATCTGGATGATGGCAACCTCATTTGTGCAATAATGGCAATGCATTTATCATGAAAGAAAACAACGTGACAAAAGAATACAACGCAGACAGTATCAAGATTTTAGAAGGACTGGAAGCGGTCCGCAAAAGACCGTCCATGTATATCGGAAACGTGGATATGGAAGGACTTCACCACCTGGTGTATGAAGTGGTGGACAACAGTATTGATGAAGCCATGGCCGGTCATTGCGATACCATCAACGTCATTATACATCCGGACATGAGTGTGAGCGTAGTGGACAACGGCCGGGGCATCCCTGTGGAAATGCATGACACAGAACATATACCTGCCTGTGAGGTGGTCATGACCAAACTGCATGCCGGTGGAAAATTTGACAAAGATTCCTATAAGGTGTCAGGCGGTCTTCATGGTGTGGGTATTTCCGTTGTAAACGCCCTTTCCCAGCATCTGGAAATGGAAGTTTATAAAAACGGTAAAATTTATTACCAGACCTATTCCCGGGGCCATAAACTGACTGATCTTGTCGTCAAAGGCGATACTGTGAAAAAAGGGACCAAAATAAGGTTCACCCCGGATTTCACCATCATGAACGAAAATGAATTTGATTACGAAATTCTGTCCCGGCGCATGCGGGAACTGGCATTTTTAAACAAAGGGTTGCGGATCATCATTGAAGATGAGCGGTCTGCGCAAAAAGATGATTTTTTCTATGAAGGGGGTCTGGTCTCGTTTGTGGAATACCTGAACCGGTCCACAACTCCCCTGCATGACCCCATTCACATTGAAGGGGATAAAAAAGATGTCCATGTGGAGGTGGCCATCCAGTATAATGACACCTTCAAAGAAAAACTGTATTCCTATGCCAACAACATCCGAACCATTGAAGGCGGATTTCATGTATCCGGGTTCAAGGCCGCCCTCACCAGGACCGTGAATGCCTATATCACAGGATCCAAAACCCTGCCCAAAAACATGCAGAATTTAAAGATCAGCGGAGATGACATGCGTGAAGGCCTGGCCGTGATCATTTCCGTAAAGATCATGGAACCCCAGTTTGAAGGCCAGACCAAGACCAAGCTTGGCAACAACGATGTAAAGGGGATTGTGGAGTCTTTGCTCAATGAAAAACTGGGGCATTTTTTAGAAGAAAATCCCAATGTGGCAAAGCAGATCATCTCAAAGGCTGTGGATGCGGCCAGGGCCAGGGATGCAGCCAAAAGGGCCCGGGAACTGGCAAGGAAAAAAGGGACCCTCATGGATTCCACCCTGCCGGGAAAACTGGCCGAATGCCAGTTTGCAGACCCGGCTGAAAGAGAATTGTTCCTGGTGGAGGGTGATTCTGCCGGCGGGTCTGCCAAACAGGGTAGAGACCGAAGGTTCCAGGCCATTCTGCCTTTGAAGGGCAAAATTCTCAACGTGGAAAAAGCCAGGTTTGACAAGATTCTGCGCAGCGATGAAATCAAGAATATCATTACCGTTTTAGGTACGGGTGCGGGCAAAGAAGAATATGATGTGGAAAAGATACGGTACCATAAAGTGGTGATCATGACAGATGCCGACGTGGACGGCTCCCATATCCGGACCCTTTTGCTCACCTTTTTTTACCGACAGATGCCCGAGATGATTGCCAGGGGATATCTGTACATTGCCCAGCCGCCGCTGTTCCGGGTGGGTTCCCGAAAAAGCGGGCTGTACCTGAAAAATGAAGAAGAATATTCCCAGTACCTGATCCAGCGCATTGCCTCTCAAAAAGATCTGTACATTGACAACCGTACCGATCCTGTTCCTGAGGAAAAATTTTACCAGTTCATGCAGGACATGACCTATTATTTCAATGCGGTGTCTTTGCTGCGCAAGCGCGATTTTGATACCGGCATGCTGCTCAATATCATTCACCACGGTGTCAAAGATAAATTTTTCTTAGAAAAACGCAGCAATTTTGTAACCCTGTCTCAAGATCTTGAAAAATCCGGGTACCAGCCCCGGGAGATAGAATATGACAAAGAACGTAATATTTTTGAAATGGATATTTATGACAAGGAAGGCAGGCAGTTTCTGCTCCGGGTGGGCAGAGATATTCTGGCCACCAGCGACTACAAGCAGATGCTCAAAAGCTATGAAAAAATAGCGGAACTCAACAAACCGCCTTTTTGTGTCATGTCCAAGCAGGAAGATGCCAAAATCAAAAACGAATTTACCACCATTGATGAATTGTACGCCTTTATCATGGCGGAAGCCAAAAAAGGCATTACCATCCAGCGGTACAAAGGTCTGGGGGAAATGAACGCGGAACAGCTGTGGGACACCACCATGAACCCGGAAAAGCGCATGATGCTCCAGGTGAATGTTGAAGATGCGGAAAAAGCCGACGAGATTTTCACCCTGCTCATGGGCGAAGAGGTGGAGCCCCGGCGCAACTTTATCCAAAAACATGCCCTGGAGGTATCTTCCCTGGATTATTAGAAACCTTTTGTAACCATAAAAAGACCTGATACCCAAAAAAACTTCGATTATCAGGTCTTTTTATTTATACTTCTTCTGCCAGGGTATCCATGGCTTTTTTCATCTGCCGCATGGCCTGGCGCAGCCGCTCCTCATTTTCCACCAGGGCCAGGCGCAGATATCCTTCGCCCTCTTCACTGAACCCGGTGCCCGGGGCAACCGCCACATTGGCCCGGTCCATCATCTCGATGGCAAACTGCATGGCCCCCATTTTATCAAAAGGTGCCGGGATTTTTGCCCACACAAACATGCCGGCCCTGGGCGGGGTGATATCCCATCCCATGCGGGACAAGCCGTTACACAGCACATCCCGTCTGGTTTCATAGGTCTTGGCCAGCACCGGGATGGTGTCGTCACAGTCTCTTAACGCAATGATGCCCGCCACCTGGATGGCGGAAAAGATGCCGTAATCAAAATACCCCTTGATCTGGCCCAGGGCCCTGACAATCTGTTCATTGCCCACGCAGTAGCCGATGCGCCATCCCGCCATGTTGTAGGATTTGGAAAAAGAGCCGAATTCCACCCCCACATCCTTGGCCCCGGGAGCCTCCAGAAAACTGGGGGCTTTGTATCCGTCAAAGGTGATCATGGAATAGGCAAAATCATTGATCACCATGAATTTGAACCGCTTGGCCAGGGCCACGATCTCTTTGAAAAACGCGGTATCCGTCACTACGCCTGTTGGGTTATGGGGATAGTTGAGCATCAGCACTTTGGGGGCGGGGTAGCAGGATTCGCAGATGTTGATGATCCGGTGTAAAAACCCCTGCTCCGGTGCAATGGGGATCCTCATGACATTGGCCCCGGCAATGACCGCTGCATATATGTGGATGGGAAAGGCCGGCGCCGGCACCAGCACCGAATCCCCCGGTCCCATGATGGCCAGGCATAAATGAGAAATGCCTTCTTTGGATCCGATGGTGAAATAGGTTTCCTTTTCCGCATCCAGATCGATGTCATAATGCCGCTTGTAATATTTGGCGATCTCCTGTTTCAAGTGGGGCATGCCCGAACTTTCCGGATACCGGTGGGATTTGGGGTCCTTGGCAACCTGCACCAATTTTTCGATCACCGCATCCGGGGTGGGATCCATGGGATTTCCCATACCCAGATCAATGACGTCATCGCCCCTGCGCCGTTTTTCCATTTTCATCTTGTTGATCATACCGAACAGATAGGGCGGCAGCTGCTCCATGCGGCCGGCAAAACGAATGATATTTTCTTCCACAACCATGGCTCCCTGCAAAAAAATGTATTAAAAAATAAAAAACTACATCATACCCGAATTTTATTAGAAAAATAAAGAAAAAAAATATTTGTTTTTCACAAACGCTGCAGGCGGCTACAATTCATTTTCTTCTATGCCGGCAATTTTCATAAGATGCCGCAATAAACCAATTTTCAGTGGGCTGTTTCCATGAATGGGCACTCACAGCCGGGCGGGATTTCCTTTTCTCGAACAATCACTTTGAGTTTCTTGAGATAATAATATCCGATTGAATGAACAAATACAAACCTGCGCCACATCACCGGACACTGCCGGGAGAAGAGGGGTATCTCACAGGGCGTTATATGAATATATTGAGAAAAATTTGTAAAAATGTCAATCTAATGATAAGGCTGACATTAAATAAAATATGGTGCGATATATCCTTTTTGAGATCGAGCGCCAGCAGTCCGGTCAGGGGTTTGATTTTGAAAGCGCCTCGTATAGTCTGTAGCATATCCTCCCGGAAAACCCTTCCCGGGAATGGGATGATATAGAAGAGAAAAGCCAGGATCGTTTGATCTATCGGATCGGCAATATGACACACCTTGAAACAGGGAAAAATAGGGATGTGGGCAACAAAGCATATGCTGTGAAACGATCGGTATATCAACACAGCCCATTTCATATCACCAGAGCGTTGGCCGAACACTATGATATCTGGAACGTCCAAAAAATTGAGGCCAGACAGAAACAGCTTGCATCTGTTGCCGCAGGCATATGGAAGATCGAATTTGGAGGATAGAAAAGAAAACATGGAAACAGCCGGATTGTATACTGGGCCGCACCAGGTTACGCTTGAAAAATGGATCAGCTGTGCACCGTTTGAAAAACTGCTGGGGCTTGATATTGTGTGGGCAAAATACGGGCGCGCTTATCTGACCATGCCCTTTGTGCATGAACTGGCCCAGGGACAGGGCATGGCACATGGCGGAGCCCTCGTTACCCTGGCGGATACAGCCGTGGCCATGGCCATCAAAAGCATACTTCCCCCGGACAGTCGTTTCGGGACCATCTCCCTGAACGCGGAATTTCTGGGGCCGGTGACACAAGGGGTCCTGTCTGCCAGAGCAGAGGTGACGCCGCTGGAAAACCGGCAGGTGCAGGGACAGGCCCTGGTTTCTGATGAAGAGGGCAGACAGGTGATGCGGTTTTCCGCCATGTTCAAGCTTGGCAGAGAGGTGAAAACGGTAACACACAGAAAAGGAGAATGATATGAATCAGCAGTGGCAGGCCGCCTTCGGGCAGATGACCTACGGCATTTATGTCTTGACAGCGATGATGGATGATACCGTCAACGGCATGATCGCCTCCTGGGTGAGCCAGGTGTCTTATGACCCGCCCCTGATCATGGCAGCGGTACATCCCAACCGGTATTCCCATGACATGATTGTCAACGGCAGGGCCTTCGGGCTGCACATCATCGATCAGTCGCAAAAAGCACTGCTTGGACGGTTCAAGGGGCCGGACCCGGGGAAAAAATTTTCCGGGATGGATTGGAAACCCGGAAAAACCGGGGTGCCCATTCTGAAAGACTGCCTGGCCTGGTTTGAGTTGCAGGTGATCCAGCATCACCAGCCGGGCAATCACAGTATTTTTATCGGTACGGTTGTGGATGCGGATGTTCAATCACAAGGGAACCCCCTTTCAACCCAAGATTATGAGGGGATGTATGTGGGGAAAAACTGATACCCCGGTCGGGTTTCAGAAATGGTATTGACAACTTGTAATGACCCAGACGCATCAAAATTTTTGCAAAAGTGTAATTTTTGGTGTAATGATATATTTTTGTGTAACAGCCTGCATGAACAGGGGGGAGTAGCATTTTTTTATCTGAAAAAGTTTATCGGTTAAAACCGCCTTTTCATGCAGCTGCTGATCGCATCTGTCTCACAATATGGGTGTTTTTACTGCTGTTTTTCTCCGTGGTATATGGAAGTGCCGGCAAAGGATATGCTGCCCAGGTTACCCTGTCCCGGGATTCGCTGCAACTGACGGCAGATGAAACAGCCTGGCTGGATGCGCACCCATCCATCACTGTTGGGGGACCAAGGGCATTCCCGCCGTTTCATTTTTTTGACGATAATGGTGATTTGCAGGGCATTTCTGGTGATTATCTGTCCGCCATAACCGAGGCGCTGGGCCTGGAGGTCATTGTTCAAAAAAACCTGCCATGGCCGGAAGTTCTGAAAAAAGCAAAATCCGGAAAGATCGATGTGATTGCCTGTGCGGCCAAAACCGCGGAACGGGAAACTTTTCTGCTGTTTTCCATGCCATATCTGTCTTTTCCCCTGGTGATTCTTACCCGGAAAGACGCACCGTTTATCGGCGGTATTCATGATCTTCATGGCAAAGTACTTGCGGTTATTGAAAAAAATGCCACGGTCGACTGGCTGAAAAAAGACAAGATTGCATATATACCGTATTTTGTCGATTCGCCGGCTGAGCGGCTCAGGGCGGTGGCAGCCGGACGGGTGGATGCCGGTATAGAAAATCTGGCGGCTGCCGCCTATATCATCCAGAACCATGGCCTGACCAATGTCAAGATTGCTGCCCCTACACCGTATGAAAGTTATGACCTTCACATGGCGGTCAACAGGAATCATCCGGAGCTGCTGGGAATATTGAACAAAGCCATCGGGGCTATCACCCCCGGGCAGCAGATACGGATAAAAAATGACTGGCTGTCGGTGCGTTATGAGCATGGGCTGCGGAAAAGTGATATATTACTGTGGATGGGCATTGTTGTATTTGGGGCTGCCGTTATTTTGATGCTGGTGGTTTTTTGGAACCGGACACTGAAAAAGGAAATAACAGCCAAAAAAAAGCTTATCGCGGAACTGCAGGCTGCCATGGCTGAGATCAAAACATTGAAAGGCATTGTTCCCATCTGTTCCGGGTGCAAGAAAATTCGGGATGACGAGGGGTTCTGGAACCACCTGGAAGTGTTTATTGAAGAACACTCCCATGCATCTTTCAGTCATGGTCTGTGTCCGGCATGTGAAAAAAAATTATACGGTGCCCAGGAATGGTTTCCACATGGGAAAAAAAACGCAGCCCCGGGAAAAAGAAAGTGATATGAAAAACAGGTTCAGCACAGATAACGATGTTGTCATCGATGAATACACCGGCCTGATGTGGACCCGGAACGCCGGACTTGTGGAATTTCCCATGACATGGGAAGAGGCACTGGACCAGATGGATACATGCAACGCATCCGGGCTTTTCGGGTATCAGGACTGGAAGCTGCCCAACCGCAGGGAACTGTTCAGCCTGATGAGCCATGAAAAGATCAATCCCAGCCTTCCGGAAGGCCATCCGTTCACCAATGTGTTTACCGGCTATTACTGGACGGCATCGAGCTGTGCAAGGCTGCCGGACCAGGCCTGGTATGTGCACCTGGGGGGTGCCAGGGTTTTCAAGGGGATGAAATATGGATCATATATGGTCTGGCCTGTGCGGGTGGCGGACAATAATGGCACGGCTGTTCTTCAAACCGGACAGAAGACCTGTTTTGATGCAGGCGGCAGTGTCATGGATTGTCACGGGTCCGGCCAGGACGGCGAGTTTCAGGCAGGGGTGCTGCATAAAGAAAACCGGTTTACTTCAAAAGGCGCATGTGTCCATGACAGCAGCACCGGCCTGACATGGGTGAAAAATGCACATATGACCCGAAAGCCCCTGGACTGGAAATCCGCGTCTGATATGGTGTCACAGATGAACAGGGAAACCTTTTACGGCTTCAATGACTGGCGGGTTCCCGATATTGGTGAATTGGAGAGCCTGACAGATCTGGAAAGCCATTCACCGGCCCTGCCCATGGACCATGAATTTGCTGATGTGCAGCAATTTTACTGGTCCGCCACCACCAGCATGTATGATACCGCCTATGCCTGGGTACTGTATACCAAGGACGGGGCCGTGGGGGTCGGGTATAAGCCCCTGCCTGAATTTTTTCTGTGGCCGGTGCGGTAACGGGCCGGGTAAGGGGTGGAAGAAATGAAACTGATTGCCGACAACCTGCGCATCACCCGGCCGGAAATGAGACGTGCGCTGCAGCAGTTTGATCCGGAACCGGTGCAGGACCTGGTGAAAGCCTGTGAGGCCCAGGGAGCCTGGGCCATCGATGTGAACACCGGACCTTTGGGAAAATTTGCTGACATCGGCATGACCTTTTTCATCGAAGCGGGAAAACGGTGGAAAAATGATGATTTTGCCAGGGTAAACTGGCACCTGCGTAAATATCTGTGGATGCCGAAAATTTTTTTATATGGCATCCAGCGGATGAACCTGCTCAATGACATTTTCATATTGAGCGGTGCCGGGGTCGGCGGGGGCAGCCTGAACTATGCAAACACGCTGTATGTCCCGCCGGATCAGTTCTTTGAAAATGAAGTGATCAAACGGATAGGGGGAAAAGATGCACTTCTGTCCTATTATGAGATGGCAAAAAAAATGCTGGGGACCACGGAAAACCCATATATCGGGGAAGCAGATCATTTGATGCGTAAAACAGCTGCGGATTTCGGCCGGGAACACACGTTTCATAAAATCTGTGTGGGGGTGTATTTTGGCGAACAAGGCAAAAAAGCAAAGACCCCTATTTTTTTGGTGAAGGTCCGGACAGGATTGGGTGTGAATTTTGCGGCGCATGCATGACCGGGTGTAGGAAAGATGCCAAAAATACCCT
>JAABSA010000015.1 GCA_011390635.1 Desulfotignum sp.
TTCCGGTCCCGCACCCAGGTTCTGCTCCAGCCGGTCCCGGAACCGGCAGAACAGATCCATGGCTGTCTCCCGTCTTCCGGTACCGGTATAAAGAATTATCTGGTTGCGACAGAGGGCCTTTCCAAATAAGGGTGTTGTTCCAGGAACCGGTGCCAGACTTCTACAGAAGTTTGGATAGGAAAGTGATTTTTGTCAAGAAAGATATAAACTGAAATTACAACAATCTGAAAATCTGTAATGCCTCTTCTATGGCGGTATTACCGCAAAAAACATCAATGTTGAGCAGGAGAATTACCAGCATCTGAAATTGTAGAAGTCCAGCTCAAGGATTATTATCCAAAACAAAAGGATTCAGGGCTGTGAAAAATTATGGATACCATTAATATTCAATACCTGTTATGGTCCCTTAACACAGGAAAGATTGGGCAAGGATGGCTGAGGTTTTGGTTTTTTAATATGATCAAATATCATTCAAATATTCAGGATAAACAGAACCACACATCAACTGGTTCCCGCCGCTGCGCGGCTGGAACGGCCCGGGTCAGCCGCCCTTGCGAGGTTGCCGCTTGGGCGGGAACAATCCGGTTCCATCCGACTGTCGCGGCTGACCCGGGCCTTTTGGAACCAATAATCTGATTGGATTTTGACAAATGAAAACAACACAATATTTTGATTATACAAGAAAACGTCCGGATCGCGTTCATATTAAGGCAGATTGGATCAAGACAGTTGTTGAGAATCCCGCAAAAGTTGAAGTACAATCCGATGGTAGGATCAGAAAATGGGCGAAAATAACAGAAGCTGGAAAATATTTGCGGGTTATTTTGCTTGATGATGACGAAACAGTGCATAATGCTTTTTTTGATAGATCCTTTAAGGAGGAATGAGATATGAAAGTGAAATATTTTTCCGACACCGATACAGCTCACATAGAATTTACAGAAAAGGCGGTACAGGAGACAAAAGAGATAAGCGAAAATATCTATATTGACATTGATGAAAAGGGCAACATTGTCAGCATGACTATTGAACATGCAAAAGACAATGCTGGGCTTTGGGAATTCTCCTACCAAGAAATGTCCCGTCAAACAGCATAGAAAAGCCGAACAAATGAAGGATTAGTAACCGAGCTGAGAGAAGCGAAAGCTGGGTACTAATCCTATGGTTCAACCACCAGCTCAACCGGACGCCGGACGTCATGCCCTTCATGCCGAAGCCCTTTACGGCGCTGGTTAGCTGGAACGTTCACCAATTTGTCCCGCTCAATGATGTTATCCGAAGGTTAAAAATTTCCAGTGTCATTTATTTTGGGATACCATGAATATTATTGAGACCGAAGAAAATTTATGGTAGGGCAAGAAATCATAACTTTTGGGTCGGTCAAAATTCAAGGAGTACTCATTAAATCGAAAATTCCAGGATGGTTTTTTATCTCCAATATACCGTAATGGAAGATTGGAAAATTTGATTTTTTCTGTTCCCATGCTATTTTGTCGGCAGGCGATCAGGTCCATTCCTGCGGGATCCAACCCGCAGAGGCGGTGGAACCGCCCTGAATGAGATTGCCACCCAGTCACAGGTGGGGATTTGCATCCAGCAAATCCCGGACTGTGCTCCCTGAGTACCGTTTGACGTCCCATGGACTTGGTATCAATCGGGGCAAAATACCGTAAATTCCCTGAGATCGGATCGCAGTATGGCCTCAAGTTCGGAACTATCGTTTTCCGGTGTTTCCACAAATGCGATACCGAATACGGGATATTCCCTGTAATCGATAGGTCTGAGATCCAGGAGCCGGGTAAAATGAGAGGACAGGGCCTGGTAATCAAAGGATTCAATGGCATCTGCTGGCTCACCAGTTGAATTGTCCAGCACCACAATAGAATACACCTGGCCATTTTTATCGCTTAGCAGGCGGTCCCAGTCAGGCCGGATTTCCTGGAAAAAAGCCTCATAGGCATTGAAACCATAGGCCAGAAGCGCCATGTCCGGAGTGGTGCACCAGCCTCCGAATCGCATGGGGTTCACTTCAATGGGGACCATGGCCCCTGTGAAATCCACACGCACTTCCGCATGGACAGGGAAATTCCTGGCCGGGATTAGTCGTCCCATATCTGCCAAAAGCCCGGTGAATCGTTCCAGGTTATCGGACACGATGGTTTTTGACGTGGAGTAGACCCGGTCACTGACATCGTCATCTGAAGCAAACATGTGTTTGTGAATGTTCACGATAACCGGGTCACCATGACTGTCATAATAAGCATCAATGGCATATTCTTCTCCGGTGATACATCCTTCAATGATAAACGCTGCAGAGTTGAACACCTGGTCGGGGTAGATACCTTTGGTTGTTTCAATTTCATGAAAAATAGCCTCCAGGACTGCTGGCCATTCCCGGGGATGGCTGATCTTATGAACACCCATGCTGAAAAAACCTGTACATGGTTTGATAATAAAGGGCAGGGGAAGGTCATTGATGTTTGTGTTTTTGAGATCTTCCAGCTTGATTTCCCTGAAAAACAGGGATGGAAACAGGGATTTTGTTGCCCTTCTGAACGCTGCCTTATCCTTGAATATTGACAAGGTAGCAGGAAGGTCGGTAAATGCCAAGTTTTCGGCAATCCATCCAATGGCATTTTCCGAATTGGTATAAAGCTTGATCGGATCCTGATGCCGTAGATAATCCACGGCCTGAGTTTCGGTTAATTGATTCATGGCCGAATCCAGTCCCAGGGAAAGAGCTCCGGGCGTGATGACAACCGGGATACCTGATTGGATGAGGGTCTGTTTAAGAATGTCTGAAAGATAGGGTTTGTCTATTAAAAACATTGGTTTCCTCAGTATTGCCTGGAATGTTTCGAAATTTTTCCGGGCATGCTTTTGCTGGTGGTTTGTATGTAAAACGTTCCTGATCGTGTGTTTGTACCACTACCTAAGGGCTCATTCAACACTAAGTCGTGAAGTATCGAAACATAACGACTTCTAAGAGCTCTTTAAAAATATTTTCATCAGAGATGGTCCGAAACAGTAATTCATGCTCTTTCAATTCTATCACACTGGAGATCTTTTCCCGTCAGTGTTCTGCTTTGCAAGGTTTGATGGTGAGTATTTGTTTTCATAGTTCTGACCAATCCAAGCCCGAAAGGTCAAAATTAACAGTTAAGGATTATCCAATCATGAAAAATCAAGGAGCCATTTTTATCAAGGATACCATTAACAATCAAAACCTGATATGATCGATTTGTTCAGGAATGATGGTTGCAATTGCAATTAGGTTGAGATTTGAAAAGCCCTCAAACTTGAGGCCACTTAATTCCAAATTTTTGGTTCTGTGGTCAGATAACCTTCAAAATTGAAGATGGACGGAAACACACATTAACTTGCAGCAGGAAGAAACAAAACAATATGGACTAAATCTGGGTAAACATGATAAATTATTAATAAAAATTTTAAGAGGTTCTGCGGATTCAAATATCCCGTTTGCGGGCTTATGCAGTCTTTTAATGGCATTCGGTTTTGATGAAAGAATCCGAGGCGATCACCATATTTTTACAAAGAATGGCATTGATGAAATTCTAAATTTACAGCCTTTAGGATCAAAATCGAAAGCATATCAAGTGAAGCAAGTCAGAAATATTATTTTGAAATATCAATTAAGTTTGGGAGTAGACGATGAATAAATATGAGATAATAATCTATTGGAGTGAGAGTGATAAATTATTTCTTGCAGAAGTCCCAGAACTCCCTGGATGTATGGCTGATGGTCATAGTTATCAAGAAGCTGTTTCAAATGCAGAGATAATCATAAACGAATGGATTGAAACTGCGAAAGAGTTGGGGCGTGAGATCCCGAAACCTAAAGGGAAATTAATGTATGCATAACGAATAAGGTTAGAGCAAAGAGGTCACACCCGTTCCCATCTCGAACACGGAAGTTAAGCTCTTTAGCGCCAATGGTACTGCATGGGAGACTGTGTGGGAGAGTAGGACACCGCCGGATTATCTATCAAAAAGCCCTGACCGGTTACAGCTACCGGTCAGGGCTTTTTGCATTTTACCGTTCTTCCACCGGGAATTTGGCCCGGAACCACTCCTGCCAGCCGCCCCTGAGGGCGTGAACATCCGTGTATCCCTCCGCCATAAGTTTTCGTGCCAGACCGGCACTTGTATATTCACTGGGTCAGGCGCAGTAGAGAACCAGCCTGCTGTCTTTTGGAAATCTGTTTTTCCAGGCAGCAATATTTGCCGGATCCGCCCGGACAGCGGAAGTGATTTTAAATTCAGATGTGGTCCAGTCTCTTCCCTGGCGGACATCCAGTATGGTGACTGCTCTGGTGTCCATCCAGGTTTTCACGGTCTCTTTGGAAACAATGGAAACCGTATCCCCTGCTATGACACCAGACAGGGGCCAAATAAATAATACAGCCAGTAATGCGGTCACAATTTTTTTCATGGTCTCCTCCTTGAATAGGGGTAAAAGGCAATCAGCTTTTTAAAGGGTTATGTAAAAGGCTGGCGGTTTTGTTTTGATGGATCTTGAAGCCATAAAAACCACCGGCAGTCATGGCGGTTGCCAGCATAAAACAAATTAACATTATAATAAGCATGGTTTTCTCCCCTGTCTTGAGAATAAAAATTCCTGAAGCCATTACGATACTTTTAGATCCACAGATCAGCGACCGGGGTATCCGGTGTGAACTGGTCCGCCACCTGGGCCAGAAACAATTCAGCGGTTGCCAGGGCATCGGTGAGGGCATGGTGGGGCCGGTACGGGGGAAGATTATATCGTTCTCTGGCATGGGCAAGACGCAAAGACGGGCTGTTTTTATCCCCCATCCATCGCTGGATGAAATTGGGCCGGAATACCGGATGCTTTCTGGATTCCAGCTCCATGGTATCCACCACCGGAAATTCCAGGGTATCGCCGGTCAGATCCAGGACAGCTTTGCCCAGGAACCCACATTCAATCCGGCTGTAATGGGCAAGTATCACCCGGCCGACCATGGCCTGGAGCAGGGGGGTCAGAATGGTGGAAAAATTCGGGCAGGTACCCATATGGGTATGGGTAATACCATGGATGGTGGTCTGTATGTCCGGTCTGACCTGTTCCGGCTGGACAACCCAGTACCGGGCACCGCTGCACAGAATGCGGTCATAAAAAAGGGGAATAAAGCCGACACTGATAATGGCATCTGTTTTGGGATGTAAGCCGGTAGTTTCCAGATCCAGGGCCAGAAATTCCACCTGTTTCAAAGGGGTGTGGCCGGGAATGTGCGCTGTCTGGTAAAAGGCTTTAAGCCTGGGATCTTTGGCCTGGTCTGCCAGAAGGTTAAACCGGGACTGCCAGTACACAGGTTGTCTGTCTGATATTTTTTTTACCCGGGTCATTTTTTGGAAGGGTTGATGCCGGTCTGCATGGCAGGTGAAACATTGTACCGGTATTTGAGAAAAGATTGTGCCTGGGACACGATCTGAAAGGCGTCTTTGAGGTGATTGCGTTCAAAGGATGAAAGACTTTCAGGTATGACATTGTTGTCTGGAGAGCTGCCTGCTTCCACCTGCCGGGCCTGGTGACGGATACGCACAATGGAGATCAGTTCAAAGGCATCCAGCAGATCATCGCCGACCCCTTCTGCCAGCAGCGGGGTCTCTTTGATATGGATCAGCCGTTCTGCTGTATTAAGCGGCATGGCGCCGCAGGCCAGGGCATGGACCCTGGCCAGGTCGGCAATGGGCGCTGTTCCGCGGCGTTTGAGGTTGAAGGATTTATGATGTTTGCCGTCATGCTCCAGGACAAATTTGCGGAAAAATCCCAGGGGCGGGTTACGCAGCAGGGCATTTCTGGCCAGGCAGGCCAGGAATCGCTGATTCTTTTTCGCCTTGTCCAGGACCTGTTGTCGAAGCTGGTTGGCAAAACCGGTTTCGCCGAAAATTCCTTCCAGGTCAAAAAAAATGGAAGCATGGAGCAGCGCTTCAGGATCAGGCGTATCAATCCAGTCTGCAAAATAGGTTTTCCAGGCGGACAACGGCTGGCGCCACTGGGTATTGGTGGCCATGATATCACCTGTGCAATAGGGAAAACCGCAAAGGTTCAGGCCGTCACTTAAAAATCGGGCCAGGGCTTCAAAGTAGGGATCATGGGTTTTTGGATCAAAGGTATCGTCCAGGACAAAGGCATTGTCCTGGTCCGTTACTATGGTCATTTCGTCCCTGGCCATGGACCCTAATGCCAGCAGGCAGTAAGGGATGGGCGGCGGGCCCAGGTGCTTTTCCCCCAGCTGGAGCAGGCGCTGGGAAATACTGATGCCTATGCGGGATATGGCCGCCCCGATGGTGTGGGAATTGGCATCTTCATTAACCAGCTGGACAAAAAGCTGGTTAATTTTGGGGGCGATGGCAGCCAGGCCAGCCACCTCCTGCTGTCGGAATATATCTCTCACCAGGTAGACGGATCCATGTGATTCATACCGGAACAAGTCTGCCACAGTGATCACTCCAATCGGCCTGTTCCGGTCCAGAACGGGCAGATGGTGGAGATTGTAACGCATCATGGTCAGCATGGCGTCAAAGGCATATTCCCGGGCCTGGAGGGTGATGATGTTGGTGGACATGATCTGTTCCACAGGTGTGGACAAAGCAAGGCCCGGGACAATGGCCCGCTTTCGCAGATCTCTGTCCGTGATCAGCCCCACAATGGGAGACTGACCCCGGGCCGGGGAGTCTGTCACCAGTACCAGAGAAGATACCTGCTTATCCGTCATGATGGTGGCGGCCTGCTGGATGGAAATCCCGGGAGAAGCAGTAACCATTTCCCGGTGGATGAGTTTGTCAATTTTGGAAATCATCAAGGGATTTCGGGTTTCCTGTTCGGCCCGGCCCAAAGCGGTTTTCAAACGGACACTGTGTTCTTCTTCCATAAAGTCTGCAAACCGGTCATAGGTATCGGCCAGTTCCTGGAACTGGGCATCGGGTATTTTATAGACCAGGGTATCTTCAATGGCCTTGGCTGCATACCGCACTCTTTTTTTGCGCAAAAGGGAAAACTGGCCGAAACACTCACCTTCTCCCATGCGGGTATAGAGTTCACCCGAACTTCTTAAGATTTCCACCGCTCCGCTGCGGATGACATATAGAAACTGGTTTTGCCGGCCCCTTTCCAGGATCATGGTGCCGGCCTGAAAATAAGCCACTTCAATATGTTCCACCAGCTCATCCACCACATTCCTGGGCAGATTTCGAAACGGGGGATGGGAAAAAAGATGATCGCGGATTTCAAACAATTCAATTTCCATGGGCGTATTATACGGGTAACCGCGTCTTTTTCAAACATAAAATTAAAAAATACCCGTTTATTTCCAGGAAATTCTCTGGTAAACATCAGGAACGATCCCCATGTGATCCTTGAAAAGGAGATGATATGATTTTTTGTTATTATGACTCCCCTGTGGGACAATTGCTGGTAGGTGGTCCAAAAAAATTGCAGTTCATCAGTTTTCCCAGGGGAAAAGGGGTGGTGGCACCCGGGCCTGAATGGACATATGCCACCCAGCCGTTTTCAGAAGTTCTGGCCCAGCTGGACAGGTATTTCAACGGCACGCTGACACAGTTTTCTCTGGATTTCGTCCTTGAAGGAACGGTTTTTCAGGGCCGGGTGTGGCAGGAACTGGCCAAGATTCCCTATGGCACCACCATTTCTTACGGAGAGCTGGCCCGGCGGATCGGCAACCCCAAGGCATCCCGGGCCGTGGGCATGGCAAATGCAAAAAATCCCCTTCCCATTGTCATTCCCTGCCACCGGGTGATCGGAAAAGACGGTACACTGACCGGGTTTGGCGGTGGTCTGGATGTCAAGGAAAAACTGCTTGCACTGGAACAGCAGGCAGCATAAGGCAATCTTTTGAAAAAAAAGAGAAAAGGCCATGCCCAAGGAGATTTCCCACTGGTACCTGGCCGACCTGGTCAAAGAAGGTCTGCCGGTTGATTCGGTTTTTTACAAACCCGTCCATACCCATGAGAACCTGTTTTTTTTCGGAGCAGTGGCACCGGATATTCCTTTTTATTACCTGCTGGGTCCCAAAAAAGCCCGGATACAGGCTGCAGCCGATCCATTTCATCAAACTGATGTCCGGGCATTGATGCCGGTGTTGGCGTTTTTTGACCGGATGCCTGTTTCCAATCCACATGCTGCGGCCCTGTCACTGGGGGCCGGCATCATCTGCCATATTCTTTCAGATACCGAATTTCATCCCCTGGTCTATTATTTTTCCGGCATGTCTTTGTTACATCCCGGGGCCACAGCCCGCCACCGGCAGTTTGAAACTGCACTGGATCTTCATTTCCGGCATCTGGCAAAAGCGGAAGCCAGAACAAGTCTGGTTCGGATTCTGGCCGGAATTGAAATTTCAAAACCCCTGCTGCTTGGTCTTTTGGGAGATCTGTTCAACCTGTCAGCATCGCAGGACAGAACCTGCCTGGGATATGCCATCCGTTCCCATGCTTTTTACCAGACCATGTTCCGGTATTCGTGGCTCTACCGGATATTACACCGCATTAATCGAAACCGCCACTGGCTGCCGGACCTGGCCCTGTCCCTGATCTATCCGGTCAACCAGGGAATGGATCTGCCTTTTTTTCATCGGACATTCCAGTACCGGGATCCGGTTACCGGCAGACCATGCAGGGCCGGGATTCCGGATCTGACACGGCAGGTGAAAACATCGGCCCTGTCTTTGCTGGCCATGGTATCGGACCGGTTAGCCAAACAACAGCCCACTACTCCCCTGGCAGGACGTCCGGACCTGCCACCGGTCCGGCCGGGAATAGCATCCTGCCGGTTTTGGAACAGAAAGGACAATTTGTTGATTGATTTATACCAAAAGACCCATCAATAAAGAACTTCTTGGAAAGGAGCCTACTGTATGATCACGGCACCGGCAGATAAACGGACGGTATTCGGGTGGATTTTATTTGATTTTGCCAACTCCGCCTATACCACCCTGGTGGTCACTTTTATTTACGGCACCTATTTTGTGTCCGCCATAGCCCCTGACGCGGTGGCCGGTACTGCCTTGTGGTCCAGAGGGATCACCCTTACCGCATTGTGCGTGGCATTTTTATCCCCGGTTCTGGGGGCCCTGGCAGACCAGGGCGGGCTGCGTAAACAGTTTTTGTTTATTTCCACCGTGGTGACGGTGGTGGTGACAGCAGCCCTGTATTGGGTTGAACCCGGGCAGGTTTTCTGGGCGTTGCTCTTTTTTGTGGTCTCCAACATTGCCTTTGAATTTTCCAATGTGTTTTACAATGCCTACCTGCCCGATATTTCAAGTCAGAAAAATATCGGTAGAATTTCCGGCGTGGGCTGGGGGGTGGGATATATCGGCGGCCTTGTGGCCATGGTGATTGCCCTGGTGGGGTTCATTAGTCCGGAGGTGCCCTGGTTCGGGTTTTCCACCACGGGCGGTGCCAATATCCGGGCCACCTGCCTGCTGGTGTCGGTGTGGTTTGCCCTGTTTTCCATTCCCTTGTTCCTGTGGGTGCCCAAAACATTTCCCCTGGTCAAGAAAGGCAAGGCAACGGTGGTGAAAAACGGGGTGGCGGATCTGAAGGACACGTTTACAGATATCCGCCAGTACCGGCAGATCATCCGGCTGCTGGTGGCCCGGATGATTTATAATGACGGGCTGGTGACCATCTTTGCCTTTGGCGGTATTTATGCGGCCGGCACCTTTGGGTTCAGTTTTCAGGAAATCATGATTTTTGGTATTGTGCTGAATGTATCGGCCGGGATCGGTGCCCTTATCATGGGCATCTTTGATGACCGGCTGGGGGGGAAAACCACCATTCAGATCAGCAATGCTATCCTGGCCCTGGCAGCGTTGATGGCGGTGCTGGCCCCGGATAAGACGTTGTTCTGGGTATCCGGCATCCTGGTGGGATTTTTTGCAGGCCCCAACCAGAGCGCCAGCCGCTCTCTTTTAGGCCGGTTTGTTCCATCGGAAAAGGAAAACCAGTTTTACGGTTTTTTTGCTTTTTCCGGCAAACTCACGGCATTCATGGGACCCATGCTGCTGGGATTTTTAACACAGGTGTTTGATTCCCAGCGGGCAGGGGTTTCCGTGGTGGTTCTGTTTTTTATCATTGGCGGGCTGTTGCTGACAAGGGTGGATGAAAAAGCCGGGATTGCCGCAGCCCACTCCCAAAGCTAACATGATGAAAAACAATGTCGGCCAATGCAGGCGACAGTATCGAAAAAAAAAGTTTTGCCTGTTCTGCGTTATAATTTTTTGTTCAGCTGAATAGCTGCCGTCAGAAACGGGTCCCAGGTGGGGCCAAAAGGCGGGGCATAGGCCAGGTCCGTCTGGATAAAATCCGCCACAGACATGCCGGCATGCAGGGCCACTGCCACGGCATTGATCCTGTGGGCCACCCCGTCTGCTCCCACTGCCTGGGCACCAAGCAGTTTTCCTGTTTTCCGGTCCCCCACCATGTTCACATAGATTTTGGCCACACCCGGCTGCCATTTTGCCCGGGACAGGCTTTGGATCAGGTTTTCCACCGGATCAAACCCCGCTTCTTTTGCCTGATGGACGGTGAGGCCGGATCTGGCCACAGCCAGGTCAAATACCTTGAAAACGGCTGTGCCTGCAACGCCCTGGAGCAATGTGTTTTCTGCGAACAGGTTGTCCGCCACGGCCCAGCCGGCCCGGTTGGCCCGCAGGGCAAGTGGTATCCACACTTTTTGATTTGTGACCACATGAAAGGCATCCCCGCAGTCACCGGCAGCAAAAATATCCGGATCCGAGGTCCGCAGGTATGGGTCCACGCTGATGGATTCGGACACACCGATTGCCAGACCTGCATCTTTTGCCAGGTCGCTGCATGGCGCAACCCCTGTGGCGCCTAAAACCATGTCGGCATCCAGTATCATGGTGTCACACACCATACGAACACCGCCGGTATCTGCCGTTGCAATGTGCTGCACATCTGTTCCCATATGCAGCGCAATTTTTTTGCGGATCAGTTCATCCTGGACAATCTGTGCCATATCCCGGGGAAGCCAGGGAAGGAATCGGGAACCCGGTTTGACCATGCTCACCTGGATATCCAGGTCTGTCAGGGCTTCACACATTTCCAAAGCAATATACCCCATGCCCAGGATGGCCGCTTTTTGTACTCCCCGTTTTTGTATGGCATCTTTGATCTGTCTGCCGTGTTCCAGCTGTTTCAGGGGCATGAGCAGTTCGTTGCCCGGCAGGTCAGGCAGGGTGGGACGCGCACCAGTGGCAATGAGCAGTTTGTCGTAATGAAAACAAAATGGTTCATTGTCAGCGGTTTTTCCGGATACCTGTCGGGTATCTCTATGGATGGCGGTAACCTTGTGGCCGGTGAGCAGGTTGATCTGCTGTTTGTCGATAAATTCTTGGGCTGTCCGCACCACAAGGGAATCAATGGGGGTGTCCGGATCTGCTATGTTATAGGGCATGCTGCATGCGCTGTAGGACACATCAAAGCTTTGTTCCAGCACGGTGATGGCAAGGTCTGGATACATGCGTCTGGCGCGGCTGGCAGCGCTCATGCCGGCAGCATCTCCGCCGATAATGACAAAATTCATGGGTCCTCCCCGGTCAGGTAAATGTAAATACAGAGGTCGCTAAAAAACCGTTTGTGCCTGCTGACAAGCATAAATCTGTTGATCTGATTTTTCAAGCAGCATTGGAACAAATGTCCGGTGCTGCAGGATTTTCTTGACATCCGGTCTGAAATAGCTTCTTTTTATGGAAGCGTTGCATCCGGTGACAAGGGTGTGCCGGGGACAACAGGCACAACAATCTCTGGTCACCGATATTGAAAGGAGACGGCCATGTTTGTTCTGGGATTGCAGGGAAGTCCACGGAAAAAAGGAAATTCACACCATCTTCTGACCCGGTTTTTACACGAATGTGAAAACCGGAGCGCCCGGACAGAAATCATCCATATGGACGGGCTGGATATTGCGCCATGCAAAGAGTTGATCGTGTGTGAAAAAAAAGGGTTCTGCCCCATTAAAGATGAGATGGAACCGCATATTTACGGTCTTATCCGCCGGGCCGACGTGGTGGTACTGGCATCGCCTGTATTTTTTTACAATGTATCGGCCCAGGCAAAGATCCTCATCGACCGTTGCCAGATGTTCTGGGGCCGTAAATACAAGCTGAAACTGGCCGATCCAGATGCGGCATCCCGACAGGGTGTACTGCTGGCTGTGGGGGCTTCGGGGGGGAAACGGCTGTTTGAGGGAGTGGAACTGACAGCCAAGTATTTTTTCGATGCCATCTCCGCAACATTTGCAGAATCTTTGACCTACAAAAAGGTGGAGGCAGCCGGTGCCATTGAAGAAATTGCCGGGGTGGATGCGGATATCAAAAAAGCTGCAGGCCGGGTGATGGCAGCGGTGCAGAACAAACCGACACTGGTCTTTGTTTCCCGAAAAGATGCATGCAGAAGCCAGATGGCGGCAGCTTTTGCCAAACATATTGCCGGTAAAGATATCCGGGTGCTGAGTGCCGGTATTGAACCGGCCGAAGATATCGATCCATTGGCCCTGGATTTTATGGCACAACAGGGCATTGATATTAAATACCGGCTGCCGGGGGCTGTGGATGACCTCATGGCTGAGAAATTCACAGATGGCCAGCCGTTTCAGGTAGTGTCTATGGAATCGGATCTGACCCCGATACCAGGAGCGAAAACCCTTTTCTGGGACCTGCCAAAAGGATCAGACACACAAGGTATTGCCAGTGTGGGAAAACAGATCCAATCCCGGGTTAATGCACTGGTGAATTCTGTAAGACAACAAAAGAAGAACACATGATTACTGTTGCGAGTGCAGGCAGGATGGTAAAAATGCGGATGTATGTGGTGGTATTGTTTTTGCTTGCAGGCATGCTGGGGGCGGTATTTTCGGCAGGTGCCCAGGATGTGGATGACAAAACAGGGCCTGCGGAATCAGTACCTCTGGATATGCTGGCGTCCATTATTGCACTCAAGCAGAATCTGGAACAGCGGATAGCAGAAAAAAAACTGGATATTGCAGCCAGTACATCGGAAACACAAAAACAAAACCTGGCAGCGGAACTGGACAGGCTGGACAAGATGCTGGCTTCGACCAGTCGGGATTTTGAGCGCATTGCCACTGGTGTGGATATTGGTTTGTTTGCCGAACAAAAAAAAGAGCAGTTCGACTGGAAAGCGGAACTGGTCTCCCTTATAGAGCCTGGAATAACCGAACTGAAACGGCTTACCCAGAAAGCCCGGGAAAAAGCACAGCTCAAAGATGAACTTTCTTATTACCAGGACCGTAAACCGGTTGTTCGGCAGGCAAATGAAAACCTGATGGACCTGATATCCCGCACCGAAGACAAGACCGTAAAGCAGCATCTGGAAAAGCTGGTGCCTGAATGGCAGGGGGTGGAAAACCAGATCTTGAGCAAACTGGAAATCACCCAGATGCAGTTGTCTGAACTGGAATCAGAAGAACAGTCTCTTCTTGAAAGCTCCCAGGATTCCATCAAGAACTTTTTTAAAAACCGGGGCCTGTTTTTGTTTATCGCCCTTGTTTCCTGTATCAGTATCGTGCTGCTGATCAGGTATGCGTACCTGTCTCTGGTCAAATACATTCCCGGATACGCTGCCCAGTACCGGCCGTTTCATCTCCGGGCCCTGGATCTGCTGTTCCGGGTTGTGACTTTTTTGGCAGCACTGCTTGTGGTGATTCTGGTTTTTTATGTGTTTGAGGACTGGGTCCTTTTGTCCCTGGCCATTGTTTTTCTCATGGGCCTGGGATGGGCTGCCAAACACACCCTGCCCCGGTTCTGGCACCAGAGCCGGCTCATCCTCAACATCGGGGCGGTCCGGGAAGGAGAACGGGTTGTCTACCAGGGAGTTCCCTGGCTGGTGAAACGCATCAACATGTTTTCCCAGTTGGAAAATCCTGATCTGGGGCAGACCCTGCGGGTTCCCATTGAAACCCTCATGGACCTTACTTCCCGGCCCTTCCGGCGCCACGAACCTTGGTTTCCCTGTCGGAAAAATGACTGGGTGATCCTGTCGGACGGCACCAGAGGAGGTGTCACCAGCCTGTCCCATGAAATGGTGGAGCTGGTCATGCGGGGTGGGGCGAAAAAAGTGTACCAGACCGCCGATTTTCTGGGCATGTCTCCAATGAACCTGTCCGTAAATTTCAGACTGAAAATCGGTTTCGGCATATCCTACAATCTCCAGGCGGCAGCCACAAATGAGGTACTTGACATCCTGGATGCCTATATCCGCAATCAACTGGCAGCAGAAGGCTATGAAAACTCCCTGCTCAACCTCAGGGTGGAGTTTGGCGCTGCCGGGTCATCTTCCCTGGATCTTGTAGTCATTGCTGATTTTGAAGGCAAAATGGCACCGCTTTACAATCGTTTGTCCCGGGCCATACAGCGGTGGTGCACCGATGCCTGTACCCAAAACGACTGGGAAATTCCCTTTCCCCAGCTTACGGTGCACAAGCCGGCAGCGCTGCCTTGACAGGCTATGGTTCACGAACTGCAGGATAACATGGAGCACCCGGGTCTGTTGCGGGCCCATTCGGGGCGTTTTTCTGCAAATTTTTCTTTGCCCGGCTGGAAGTCATAGGGGGTTTTCATCACTTCCAGCAGTTCATGTATCATTGAAAAATCATTGTGTTGTGCCTTGTCAATGGCCATCTGGGCAAGGTAGTTGCGCAGCACATATAAAGGATTCTGCCGGTTCATCTGTTTGCTGCGCATTTTTTGGGGCAGGCGGTCCTGTAGGATGCGTTTTTGGTATTGCTGGAGCCAGCTTGACAGCTGTTTTTCATAGTCCTGATGGATCTTCTCCGGCTGGTACAGGGCTTCTTTTATGGGGCCGGGAACCGGCATCACCGTATTGTCAGAAAGGGTTTTGGAAAATGGTAGATCAGCCAGGCCTCGGAAAAATAAGGTATAATCGGTTTCCATGGCCTGAAGCAGTGTGAGAAGATCTTTTATCAGGGATTCATCCGTGTCTGGATGGTACCGGGCCAGTCCCAGTTTCTGTGCCATCATGGTCTGCCAGCCCTGCTGAAATGTCCGGGAAAACGCTTCCAAAGCGGTTTTCAAAGGTGCGGCATCACCAATGACCGGATATACTGCATTGGCAAGCTGGGCCAGGTTCCACAAAGCGACCTGGCCCTGGTTCTGGAAGCAGTAGCGCCGGCCATGGGCATCCGTGGTGTTGGGAGTCCAGACGGGGTTGTAGTCCTCCAGCCATCCATAGGGACCGTAGTCAATGGTAAGGCCCAGAATGGACATATTGTCTGTATTCATCACCCCGTGGACAAATCCCACCCGCATCCAGTGGAGTACCAGAGACCGGGTGGCCTGACAGACTTCAGTGAACCAGCGGATATAGGTGTCTTTGTCTGGTTGACCCAGATGGGGAAAATCGGTGCGGATGGTATAGTCCATCAGCTGCTTCAGCACAGCGGTTTCCTGCCTGGCCCCATGGATTTGAAAATTGCCGAACCGGATGAATGAGGGTGACAGTCGGCAGACCACGGCCCCGGGTTCCTCTTCGGGATGGCCGTCATAAAACATGTCCCTTTCCACTGTCTCGCCGGTGAGTGTCAGGCTCAGGGCACGGGTGGTGGGAATACCCAGAAAAAACATGGCCTCGCTGCATAAAAATTCACGTGTGGAAGACCGGAACACGGCCAGGCCGTCTGCGGTACGGGAATATGGAGTGGGTCCGGCGCCCTTTAGTTGGAGTATCCACCTTTTACCCTGGCGGTTGATCACTTCACCCAGGTTGATGGCCCGTCCGTCCCCCAGTTGGCCTGCCCAGTTGCCGAACTGATGACCGCCGTAACACATGGCAAAAGGATCCATACCGGCAAGCAGACGGTTGCCTGTGAAAACCTGGGCAAACAGATCCGATTGCCAGGCTTTTTCATCCAGATCCAAAAGCGCTGCGGCATCCGGAGAAACCGCCACCAGTTCAGGTGCAGACACCGGCGTGGGGGCTACCCGCGAAAAGCATGTATTCGAAACCTGGCGGCGTAAATTGGATGGTTCCGGGTCCGCGGGCAGGTGCCGGACAAACCGGTTGTCAAAGTGCAGAGAATCAAGGTCGTTACAGGTTCGACCGGGTGTCATGAATCCCCCTTTGTATATTGTCAGTCGTTTATGTTTTTGTTTGCTATTGCTGACAATATAACCATGGGTTTAAAAAACACCACCCCTGGATCAGGAAGTTTTAAAAATGCAAGGGTTGTTCGCTGATTTTTTTGCTGGAAATTGCCTGAACCATTTCCGAAAGTTTTTCCACATGGTTTTGTTCTTCCTGAATGATTTTTTCCAGCCCGGCCAATGTCCAAGGGTCCTGGATAAAGGCCTGGAGAAACTCATAAAACAAAATGGTGTCGTTCTCAAATTCAATAAAGGTTTCAAGCAGGGCAGAGGCAGACCGGATCCTGGAAAAATTCACTTCATCCAGAGACAACGTTTTGTTTCCCATCATTTCCCGGATCACGTCCGGGAGCATGGTTTCCAAATCCGTCTGTTCTGAATCTGAGCCCCATTCATCCTTTCTGTCCAAAAACCAGTCACGGTGAGCTGCTTCTTCATCAGCCATCCATTGCAGCAGGGAAGAGAGTTTTTTGGTTTTTACTTTTTCCACAGATGCCAGATAGATGGCCTGGCCATTTTTTTCCATTTTTACGGCAATATCAATCAGGTCATTGAGGGTAAACATGGCAATGATTTCCTTATGGTAATGGGTCCGGGTCGGTATCGGTTCAAAATATTGGTAACGGTTGGTTTTTATATACCACAAAAACCAGGGATATGTCTTCCCCATGCGGAAAAATCGTCCTGAACAATACATCATCGTCGATTATTTTTTTAACCTATTGATTTGTGGGTTCAAAATAACTATAAAAACCATACAGAAGAGGAAAAAAACATCCAACGTACCATTATTACCTTTCGGGATCGGATTCGGGTGAAGAACGTATTTGAAAAACTGGGACAGTCCAGGCATCTTCCGCAGCTGCCCCAGGTAATGGTCGAACTGGTAAAGGCATGCAACAATGATGCTTCCAGTACCCGGGAGTTGACCCGGATCATTTCCACGGATCCTTCCCTGACCGCCAAGCTCCTCCAGATCATGGGATCTTCTTATATCAATTTGCGCCAAGAGGTTACCACAATCAAAAATGCCGTGGTGTATCTGGGGATGGACACCATCCGTAACCTGGCCATTTCATCCGCAGCCCTGCATTTTTTCAGTCTGTCCAGAAAACTGCCGGAATTCAACATGGGACAGTTCTGGTATCATTCCTATACCTGTGCACTCATGGCGGAAAATCTGGCACGCGAACAAGGGCTGGAAAATCTGGATGAGTTTTTTCTGGCAGGTCTGCTCCATGACATCGGCCGTCTGGCATTGATGCAGACTTTTCCCCAGGAATATGCTCCTATCCTGAAAACCGGGGTAACAGAAAAACAAGCCGCAGAGGCTGAAACAGCGATTTTCGAAACAGATACCTCCCAGGTAAGCGCCTGGCTGTTTCGGCAATGGCAGCTTAATCCCCTGGTGGCTGATGCAGTGTTATTTCTGCATGAGCCGGTTGAAAAAATTCAGGGGGAAATGGTCCATATCAGAACCATTTATGCGGCCAACCAGTTGTCAGACCCGCAGGTTTCGGCAAAAATACCGGAACTGGCAACCCTTGTGGATATTCACCAGGTGCGCATGGAGCAGATGGTTACTCAGGTACAAAATGATGTACAGGACCTGGCCAGGCAGCTGGAAATTCACTGTGATGCAAAAGATCATTTACCTGCAGAAAAAAGGGTTGCTGCTGCCGTCAAAGATGTTTCTCTGGTTTACGGCACTTTGGAAAATCTGTTGAAAGCACAGGATATGGAATCTATCATGGGGATGGTAGAAAAGGGGTTTAGAATTTTGTTTCAGATACCCCGGGTATTTTTCTTTTTTTGTGATGAAAAAAAAGACCTGCTTACCGGTGCATGCAGCAGCCATGACAAAAATTTTCGGGTCATTAAAAGTGTCGCCCTGCCCCTGTCGAATCAGACCAGCCTGATTGTTAAAAGCGTTAAAAAGGCAGCCGGCCAGAACAGCATCGGAAGGCCGGACCGTCTGGCTGTTTCTGATATACAGATTCTCCGGCTGCTGGAAACCCGGGGGTTTTATGCCCTGCCCATCCGGTCGGGCGACAGGGTGCTGGGCACCATTGTACTGGGCGGAGATACGGATCTTTTTCAACAGGTCAGCACCAGCAAAGGCATCGTGGATATTTTTTCCAGACAAACCGGCATCTGCCTGGAAAATATCTGGCTTCAGCAGGCGTATTCTGCACGTATCAATGAAAAGAAAATGGAAGCCTTTGCCACCATGACCGACAAGGTGATCCATGAGATCAACAATCCCATTGCCATTATTAAAAATTATCTGGAAAGCCTGAGTCTGAAACTGCCGGGCAGGCATCCGGCCCAGGAGGAGTTGTCCGTGGTCAAAGAAGAAATGGGCCGGGTTTCTTTGCTTCTGGACGAATTATCCAGCTTTTCAAAACCCAAAATAACAGGGTTTGACATGGTGGATGTGAACCAGTTGTGTACCAGGATGCTGGAAATACTGAAAAAATCCATGCTTTTGCCCCGGCGGATCAAGGCTGTCATGAAACCGGATCCACAGCTGCCCCGGATCAATACGGATGCAAACGGAATCAAACAGGTGCTCATCAATCTGATAAAAAATTGTGCCGAAGCCATGGAAAATGGAGGTGAAATAACAATCCGGACCAGTTTTCAGGCGGATTCCGCTAAAATTATCATCGGAGAGAAAAAAAGGCTTCCCGGCCATATTCAGATCCAGATTACCGATAATGGACCGGGCATCGATCCTGCAATCATGGAAAAAATGTTCGAGCCGTATAACAGCAGCAAAAAAGGGAAAAAAAATGCAGGCCTGGGTCTTGCCATTGTACATTCCATTGTCAAGCAGCTCAATGGCCGGATTACCTGTGACAGCCATCTGAACAAAGGGACCAGTTTCACGATTTTACTGCCCGTTTCCGGGGAGATTGTCCCATGACGAAAAACAAAGGCCAAAAAACCGGCGCCATTATGGAAAACGCAGGCCTGATTCATGCCAACGATATTGAACGGGTGCTGGCCATCCAGGCAGATGCCAGAGATGACACAGACCCCAAAACATCCCGCCTGTTCGGGTCAATCCTCTGTGATCTCAACCTGTTGACACCGGTGGAAAACTACCGGGTACTCAAACAGAACAAAAAACTTATCAGTCTGGCGGACCGGCTGGTATCCCAGAATCTTCTGCCAGCCGGCCGTGTGGCCCAACTTCAGACCCGATCCGCTGAAACCGGTATCCCGTTTCTGGGTCTGTTACTGGAAGAAAACCAGGTGCCCAAGCCGGTAATCCAGCAGTTACTGCTGGATCTGTACCGCATCCCATTGCGATCCATCAGTGATATTGTGTTTTCAGACAAAAAAAGGGAAACACTGTCCCATATTATACCCGATGATACCGCAGGCCGCCACCAGATCATTCCCCTGGTACTCAAGGAAGACACACTTTTATGCGGAATTACAGATCCGGATGCCCTGGTGTTTATTGCAGAACTGGACAAAAGATATCCCCAGTACCGGTTCACCCCTGTTTTTGTCTCTTTTTCCGGGTTTTCCTGGTTTTATAAAATCCTTTACCATAAAAGCGTTGATTCCAAAAAGCCAGAAAAAAATTTTGAAGAACCGCCGCTATTTTCTGATGTTCAGGTGACCATCTTTGATCCTTTCCAGGAAAAAGAAAAAATACAAACGCTTTACCAAGGATATGCAACGGCCCGGCAGCAGATGGGCCACCATAATGAGCAGGGGCGGGAAGCACAATTTTTACAATTTATTCAGAAACAGCATCAAGTCGTCATTGAAAAATACCAATGCCGGGCAGTTACGTTTTTTCTGGAAAAACAGGATACACGGATAATGATCGCAGCAATCCCCCGAACACAGGAAATCTGACCATGGCACATGTTATTACCATCACCAGTGGAAAAGGTGGTGTGGGAAAAACCAGCATCAGCCTTAATCTGTCCCTTTGCCTGGCATCTGCCGGTCACAGGGTCTGTCTGTTTGATGCCGACCTGGGGTTGGCCAACGTGAATATTCTTACCGGTATTTTTCCGGAACATGGTCTTGATACTGTCATCTCCGGTGAAAAACAACTGGGGGATATCATGATCCGAAATTTTCAGGGTATTGATATTATTCCCGGCAGCTCAGGGGTTGAAAAAATGGCAGATCTTACGGCAGCAGAATCCCGGCACCTGATCCAGGCATTTTTGCAGATGGGCAATTATGATTATTTCATTTTTGACACATCCGCCGGGATATCCGCCCAGGTTATGGCCTTCTGCCGGGCATCCCATCAGATCATCCTGGTGATCACACCGGAACCCACATCCCTCACAGATGCCTATTCCCTGTTAAAGGTGCTGTCCGGAAAAACCACCCGCTCTCTGCCCCCGGTACGGGTGGTGGTCAATCAGGTGAAAACGGCTGTATCCGCCAGATCCGCCTATGCCAAGCTGAAAGAAACCGTAAAAAAGTTTTTGTCCCTGAAAATTTCTGCGCTGGGCATTGTGGCCCGTGATAACAATGTGCCCATTTCCGTGGTATCCCAGGTTCCTTTTACCATATTGTTTCCCGGATCTGCTGCATCCCGGTGTGTCCGGTCTATGGCTATGAAGCTCAAAGACGGTGCTGCACAAGATCTGCCCATGGAAATATTCTGGGACCAGTGCCTGGAGCTTATGGGCAGCGGCAGACCCCGCGAACCTGTAAAAGGGCCCCGGACAGATCAGGTTGAACAGCGGTTGTCCGCCATTGAATCCCGGATGGCGACCCTGCTGGAACAGGTGACATCCATCAAACAGATCCTGCTGGATGACCGCAAAGACAAGACACCTGCCGGGGCAAAACCGGATCTACCGGGTCAGATCCATAAACCGCAGCTGAACCAGCACCGGGACCGGCAAAGGACCCAGCATTTTGACCGGAAGCCGGAACGGCCAACAGACCGGAGCCGGAATTCGGGACAGGACCTGAAACCGCAACAGGTTCAGGATCTGCCTAATGTTCCGAAACTGTCCCTGGACTTTGAATCATGGATGGACGGGCAGTCATTTTGAGAAGATCCGGCAGGCCCTGAACCCTTGAGTTCATTTTTTAAAGGATCGTTCAAACAAATCTGCCATGGCTTTTGCAGCATCATCCGTGAGGTTCCTGGTACCGGTCCCGGAAAAATTTTTATGTGTAATGACCGGCGTTACCTTTTTCCAGTCATTTTCTATCCAGGAAAACCAGTCATTGCGGTCCTGTTCATAGACAAACAACGGCCTGTTGAACAATTTTCCCAGCTCAACCCCCCAGCCGGTACCGCCTTTGACGGTTTTATCCGGCAGTATCCATCCCACTACAAAAATCTGGTACCCGTTGTTTACCATGTGGAAAATGGACTGAATAACCTTGCGGATTTTGTCTGCTTTGGAAAAGGATCGCCCCATTCGGGTGGACACAATATCCATGCTGACATCTCCTTTTTTCAATTCTTCCGGGGTGAGTACCCGGATGCCGGTTTTGCGATCAGGTTTATGGCCTTCAAAGGAAAAATTAACCTCTTTTATGCCAAATTGTTCCGCCAGTCTGCCGAATTCTGCTTCCGCGCCCCGGTGGCCGCCACTGTAGAGCGTAAATTGTGATGCATCACTCATAAAGGTACTCCTTACGTTACTGAGAAAATATCTGGTTGAACTATCTGCCATGTTTATAATTTCAGATCATATAAGAAATTTGGGCACAAATCAACCAAATGGAACATATTCCATTTCAGCAAATATTTTTAGTAAAACCCATGGGACAATTCTTAGAGTTGAAAAAAACAGGCAGGCTTGGTATAGGAAGACAGCGTGTTAAACAATGATGCATTTCTTTACCATGAGGTTGTTTCGTGAAATCAAAAGCCCTTGAGGTGAATCTCTCCGATACCCGGGTTGATGTTTCCATTGATGAGAAATTTCAGGTACTCCTGGAAATTTTTGACGGATACGTCGGTATTTTAAACAGAATGGAGATTTTTCTCAAAGAACTCTCCCATCCCTATCGAAACTGGGAATTTATCGTCAGTGAAGCCCGTCACTTTTCCCTTCATTATTTTTATCTGTATAAATCCCATGAAAAAGGAAAAGCAGCCCTGGGAATCTTTTCAGAAATTTTTTTATCAGCATTTGAAGACAGTGTTGAAAAACAGGTGGCAGCTGTTGCCGCAGACAACCTTATGCTTCTGCTGCACCACATGGCCAAAGAGTCAGAAGATCGGCTCACGGACTTTTGTCAGGTCATGGAATCGGTTGTCACAAAGATTCATACCTATGAAGACAAAGCCTTCTTTTTTTTTACTACGACCTATTACCAGCCGGATAAGCTGGCCCGTCTGCTGTTGGACAATGCAGACGGCCATGGGGGTTTTGCAGCGTGTACAGGTCTTGTAGAGGGCATAAACCATCTGCTGATACGGTTTTATAAAACAACGTTTGCCTATTGGCTGGATCAGGATGATCCTGTTATCTGGATGCAGGAAAATATCGACGAATGGCGGCTTAACAGGGAACTTGAACAGGTGTTTTATCAGATTTCCCATGCCAGGGTGGCCTCCTGGCACCGGCAGCTGGAGACCTTGTGCAGCAATCAAATGGGTGTATCCCCTGATCTTACCAAAGAGTTGCTCCGGTTGACCGGATTTCAGGATTTTGTCACAATTTTTAAAACCGTGGGCCGGCAGATCGTAAAACAATGTACAGATGAAACCTATGGCCGGCACCTGAAATTGACCTTCCTTTTTTATGTCATTCATGTGCCCGGCCTTTCCATGATACATAAGGACTGCCTCCATGATATCAACCAGACCCTTACCCTTCTTATCGGAGATGAGGATTTTAAAAAAGATATTCCCATTGTCAACCAGACCTTTTCCCTGTTCAAAGAACAAAAGGGAAGGTACCCGGAAACGGTACTGGACTGTATTCAAAAAATCGGAGATGCCGTTTATAAAACAGGTAAAGTGGAATTGATCAACCATTTCATTGACCGGGCAGTGAATCATGGATTCCAGTTTCCCATGATTCAGGGCACCGGTGAAGACTGGCAGATCAAGGGAAACATGGCCCATGTGAAAAATATACGGGTATTTTTGAGCCTTATCAGCCGGCAGCCCAAAAAATCCAAACGCCTGTTGTCGGCCCTGATTATTTCGTTGTCCATCGGCGGCGTATTTATCAGAGATACGGACCTGTTTCCCCGGGATATTACCCGATTTCTCAATGCTGATATCAAAAGGGTGTACAACCTGGTTAAACAGCTGGCCCGCCTGCTGCCGGCATTTTTTAATGAAATCGGGGCCGAAGGACAGCTGCGGGATATTTCCACCCAGCTGGATGAATCCTGCCACAGAAGAGACAGACTCATTCATTTTTTGCGCAAGCAATGCCATGTGGAAAGTTCCAGCCGCATCGTGGATTTTATCCAGCAGGTCATTATTTTCTGGAAAACAGGGGACAAGACCCCTTTGAAATCCTATGTTCCGCCATCCATCTATGATGAAATCCCATGTTCCGGCCGGTTTGTGGATGGACCCGGAACGATTCTGCGGTATCTGGAAGAAAAAAACCTGCCCCACCCTGAAGATTTTCTCATGTATCGCCAGGACGCTTTGGACAGGCTTATCGGTGAAGTGGACGGTGTTACGGAACTGGATCACCAAAGGGTCAGGCTGGCCCTGCGGTTTTACCGGCTGCTCAATGAAAAATACGGGGTGGACCATCTGGAGCTCAAATCCTATCTTTCCAACTTCAAAGCCGATTATATGCCGGAACCACGGCGGCTGGTGGCTGCCCTTGAGGAACCGGACCTGGAAACCAAAATTGAGTTTCTGCTCAATTATATGGAAGAACTCAAGGAGATCATTGTCTGTGATAAAACCTATGAAGCCAATGAAGCCATTTACCACAAGCGCCATTTTGCAGTGGATATCCCTTCCATGTACGGCAGCTACAATGAACCAAAATTTGATGCCCTGGGGCTGACCCTGCGCATTGAAAGCATTGTCAATGTCCTGTTTGAAGAGTTGATCAACAGCATTGACCTGCGGTTGATCACCAAACCCACATTTGTGCGGATCTTTTCCATCCTGACGTTGTTCCGCAAAGCGTTGAGCCTGGATGGCATTGTTTCCAACAAGCTGGATATCCAGATGGAATTTTTGAAATATTCCGTCAACATCACCACCTGTTCTTTTACCCAGTATCTGGACATCTTCAAGGGATTTGTGCGGGCGGTGGCAGATGCCATCAATGATTATTTCCATAACATCCATTCAGCCAACCTGCAGCAGATAGAGGCCCGCATCGGAAAAGACCAGATTCAGGAAAAATATCTGCCCAAAAACATACCGGATCATGACCATCCGGATGAAAAAATGGCCAAAAAACTGGACCAGCGGGTAGCGGATATTTTTTTCAGGGACCGCATTGCCACGTCTTTAGGCCTGCAGCAGCTGGATGTTTTTTTGAACCGGATTCTGCATACCTTGTTCCGCCAGTCTGAAAAATTATCCCAGGATGAATTGAGTGTTCTGCTCAACTATGATCCAAAATGTGCGGTTACCCCCATCGGGGATGGACAGCTTAT
Source organism: Desulfotignum sp. (assembly GCA_011390635.1). GTDB lineage: Bacteria > Desulfobacterota > Desulfobacteria > Desulfobacterales > Desulfobacteraceae > Desulfotignum. The sequence goes on from JAABSA010000015.1 coordinate 24,810, forward strand.
GAACCAGAACATCATTTTTCTGGGAAACAAAGGCTGGAATCTGATGCGGCTGAAGCACTTGGGTGTAAAGGTGCCTGACGGATTCATCATCACCACAGAGGTGTTCCGATGCCTGGACCTTATAGATACCTATACACCGGCTGCCGTAAATTTCAAACAACTTGTGGCAACCATGCTCTCCCGCCTGGAAAAGCAGACCGGATTGTCCTGCGGAAATCCCAAAAAACCGCTGCTGTTATCGGTACGCAGCGGTTCATCCATTTCCCAGCCCGGTATGATGGATTCTTTTTTGAATGTGGGCATCAATGAAGAGATAGCAGCGGCCATTGCGCAAAAAACAGGCAATCCCTGGTTTGCCTGGGACAGTTACAGACGGTTTCTCCAGCAGTACGGCATGACCTTTGGCATACACAGAGATGAATTCGACCAGATCATTGCTGTCCATAAAAAAGAGGCAGGGATCAATTTCAAACGTCATTTCACAGGTTCCCAGATGAAGGCTGTGGCCCTGGCCTATAAAAAGCAGCTTTTACGGGCAGGCATTGATATTGTGGAATCCCCCATGGACCAGCTTTTTTTGGCCATTCACAAGGTTTTTTCCTCCTGGAATTCCCAACGGGCCATTGATTACAGGCGGATCATGGGGATCTCCGATGACTGGGGAACAGCAGTCACTGTCCAGTCCATGATCTTTGGCAACCTGTCCCGTCAGTCCGGTTCAGGTGTGGCTTTCAGCCACAGTCCCAAAATGCCGGGAGATGCCATCCGGCTGTGGGGGGATTTCACCATCGGAAACCAGGGAGAAGATGTGGTGGCCGGCCTGGTAAGGACCCTTCCCATATCGGAAATGCAGCGGGAACTGGAAAGTCGGGATACCAAGATCAGCCTGGAAAAAGCATTCCCCCGGATATATGAGCAGTTGAAAACCGTTATCCAGAGGCTTATCTATAAACGGGGCTGGAACCCCCAGGAAATGGAATTTACCTTTGAAGGATCGGAGCCTGAAGATCTTTTCATCCTCCAGGCCCGGGATCTTTCTTTGGGAGACCGTAAAAAACAACCCGAGTTTACAGCGGATGACACCCGGATGAGAGAAGCGTTTCTGGGGCAGGGCACAGGGGTTTCCGGTGGTGCCATGAGCGGGCGCATCGTGTTTACACTAAAGGAAATCGATGCCTTTCGCCGCCAGGACCCGGATGCCTGCCTTATTTTGCTGCGTAACGACACCGTACCTGATGATATCCTTGAAATCGATGCGGCCGATGGTATATTGACCGCAAAGGGGGGGTTGACCTCCCATGCAGCAGTGGTAGCATATAATCTTGGTAAAACCTGTGTGGTGGGATGTGAAAACCTGGTGTGCAGTGAAACGGAAAAAACCTGCCTTTTGGCAGGCCAGAAAATGAATGTGGGTGATTATATCAGTATAGACGGGAACAAAGGCTTTGTTTTTAAGGGCGCAATAACTGTCAACCACAATTAAAGGCAAGGAGAATCATGAATACCAGTCAAGGCAGGATTCTGGGCATCAACGGTCTGGGGCGTATCGGTAAATTGACCCTGTGGCATCATGCAGGACGCCGATACTTTACTGAAATAGTCATCAATGTGGGCCGGGAAGTGGGGAACGGTCTGTCGGATATTATACACTATATAGAGCGGGACTCCACATACGGTCCTTTGGCGGCCTTTCTCAACGGGTTCCAGGCAGAACCCGTGATCACGGATGTGAACGAGACAGATGCCTGCCTGCGGGTCAATGGTATCCCGGTAAAAATTTTACGGCAATACCGCAATCCCAAAGATATCCAATGGGCACAAAACAAGGTGGACATTGTGGTGGATACTACCGGCCAGTTTCTGGATCCCAATCAGGCAACAGACAGTCCATCAGGCGCCATCCGGGGCCACCTGGAGGCAGGGGCGGCCAAGGTGATCGCCTCGGCACCCTTTAAATTGAAACAGGGCGCATCCATGCCGGAAGACAGTGTCACTACGGTGATGGGCATCAATGATAAAGATTATGATCCGGTGCGCCATGATGTGATTTCCAATGCATCCTGCACCACCACCTGCCTGGCCCATATGATTAAACCCTTATTGGATTATTTTGGTATTGAAAGGGTATTGTCCGCTTCCATGGCCACGGTGCATGCTGCTACCGGATCCCAGCAGGTACTGGACCGGCTGCCCAAGGCAGGGGCCAGGGATCTGCGGAAAAACCGTTCCATCATGAACAATATAATTCTGACCACCACCGGGGCTGCCAAAACCCTGCAGCTGGTAATTCCGGAGATGGCTACCATTGGATTCATCGCAGAATCCGTGCGTATTCCTACATCCACGGGTTCTTTGATCATCCTGGTCATGAATTTCCAGGAGGAATTGAATAAAAAACCCATCCGCCGGGACCTGATCAATGAGATCTACCAGAATGTATCAGAAACCCCGGGCAGTTATCTGGTCTATTCGGAAAATCAGAACGTATCTTCTGATATCATCGGTACCCCCCGGGCCGCAGCAGTGATCGAGGGCCATGAAACCCATACCCGCACCGGTGCCATTAATATCAACCTGGCACATATGCGGGGGATTGACAAAGAACTACTGGAAACCATCCAGGACCATGTGGGCAGTATCCAGGTTACCCAGGCGGTGATTTACGGGTGGTATGACAATGAAATGGCCAGTTATGTAAACCTGCTGGGAGACCGAACGGTTTCCATTGCCGAATCTCTGGCCTGATCAGACAGCTTTAGGGGTATTGATGAGGCTGAATGCCTCCCCGGGTGGAATCCTGTGCCCGGCCCGAGATCCTCCGGGGGCCTGTTTCCATATGAATAATGCAATACAGCGATCCAATTTCTGACGGTACGCATCCCGGCATATTTTACCAGGCCCCCTCCGGCTCTGACGGTCCGTTCACAGGACACCACCCGGGGCTCCGTACAGGCACGCTATTATGGCAAATATCCAGGGGGCCTGAAACAACCCTTGAAATTATCGGGATACGTCCTATATTTACGGTTTTTAATTATAAGAATAAAGGATTGGTTTCATGGAGCCCACCACCCGGCCCTGGACAGTCTTGAAGCGGACCCTGCTGCGGCTTGTCTGGCACAGCCTGCCCTTTGCTGCAGTGGTCGTTGCTGTCTTGTTTGTCATCCTGCCCCTGGGCCGTAAAATTACGGCCGAGAAGGCGGAACTGGCAGAGAAGCAGTCCCGACATGTTCAGCAAACCCAGGCCGCAACCCGTGTCATCACCCTGGAAATGATACCCGAAGATCTGGCGGAAACCATCAATCTGCCGGGGGTGGTAAAACCCTGGAAAGCCCTGGAAGTGGTATCTGAGGTTGCAGGCAAAATCATGGAAAAAAAGGTGGATGAGGGCAGTGTTGTGAACCAGGGGGATATTCTGGCGGTAATGGACCAGCGGGACTACCAGAATGCCTATGAATCAGCCAGGGCATCCTATGAAACGGCACTGCTGACCCGGAATCGGTTTGAAGCCTTGTCTGAACAGCAGTTTATCACCCAGTCCCAGCTGGAGGACGCATCTGCCCGTGTCAAGACCTCCCGGGCTGCCATGGAAAATGCCAAACTCAATCTGGATCGCTCTATCATCCGGTCCCCTATGGCCGGGGTGGTGGATGGTGCGCATATTGAAGAGGGCAGCTATTTAGGGGTGGGTGATCCCGTGGTCCGGATCCTCCAGATCCACAAACTCAAAATCCAGGTGGGCATCCCGGAATCCGATGTGCCGGCGGTCCGAAAAATTGACCGCTTTGATATGGTGATTGATGCATTGGGAGGCAGAAAATATACCGGGCAATACCATTATCTTTACAAGACCACCGATAATATGGCCCGGCTCTATAACCTGGAAATAAGTTTGGACAATCCGGATTTTGAGATCCTGCCGGATATGTTTGTCCGGGTGGCTATTGTGAAAAACCGGGATACCAAAGGTCTTGGGGTGCCCATGTATGCCCTGGTCACCCGCAACAATCAGACCGGGGTTTTTGTGGAAAACAACGGCCTCGTCAGATTTGTGCCGGTTGAGACCGGGTTCCAGGAGGGCTGGAAAATTCAGATTGTCTCTGGATTGTCATCGGGTGACAACGTGGTGGTGGTGGGGCACCGCATCATTGAAGACAAAGAGCAGGTAAAAGTGGACCGGCGGGTGAGATCCATGGCGGAACTGGAACAATGATCATTTCAGATGCAGCCGTCAAAAACCGGGTGTCAGTGATGGTCCTGGTGGTGATTATCGCAAGCATCGGGTTTTATTCCTATATGGTTTTGCCCAGAGAAAGCACCCCGGATATTACCATTCCATATGTTTTTGTGAGAACCGAATACAGAGGCGTATCAGCATCGGATATTGAAACGGCCATTACCATCAAAATTGAAAAAAAGCTCAAGGGCCTGGACAAGGTCAAAAATATTTCCTCGGTCAGCTCCCAGGGCCTTTCCCAGATCAATATTGAGTTTTTGCCGGGCACCGATATTGACGATGTGCTCACAAGGGTCAAGGACAAGGTGGATGAAGCCAAAAATGACCTGCCCACTGATCTGGAAAATGACCCGCTGGTATATGAGGTGAATTTTTCAGATATGCCCATTGTGGTGTATTCCCTGGCCGGGCAGGTCGAACCGGGGCTCCTTAAAAAAATAGCAGATGATGTAAAGGATGATATCGAGGCGGTTCCCGGCGTTTTGGAGGTGGAGATCACCGGCGGTCAGAACCGTGAAATCCGGGTGGAGGTGGATACGGATAAACTGGCGTATTACAAAATCCCCATCACCAGTCTCCAGCAGGCAGTGGTGTCTGAGAACCAGAATACATCGGGCGGTGCCATCACCCTGGGCCATGGCCGGTATCAGCTCAAAGTACCCGGAGAATTCGAGACACCCGAAGAGATTCTGACCCTGGTGGTGGCCACCCACAACGGCCATCCCATTTATCTTAAAGACGTGGCAAAGGTGGTGGACGGCATCCAGGAAGAAACCTCCCGGTCCCGGCTCAATGGGGTTGATTCCATCAATATTTCGGTGAAAAAGCGGGTGGGGGAAAACATCATTCTCATCTCTGAAAAAATCGATGCCGTTGTGGCAGCGGCTGAAAAACGGTTTCCCAAAAACACCTCTGTCACCAAACTCATGAACAATTCCAAAGATATCAAAGCCATGGTGGCGGATCTGGAAAATAATATCATTTCCGGTCTCATCCTGGTGGTGGCGGTGCTTTTTGTTGTGCTGGGTATCAGGAATGCGCTGCTGGTGGGGCTGGCCATTCCGTTTTCCATGTTTTTGTCCTTTGCCGTTCTCAATGCCCTGGGCATAACACTGAACATGGTGGTGCTGTTTTCTTTAACCCTGGCCCTGGGCATGCTGGTGGACAACGCCATCGTTATCATTGAGAATGTGTTCCGGTATATGCAGCAGGGGGTTCCCCGGGTTCAGGCAGCCATGAAAGCTACCAGTGAGGTGGCGTGGCCGGTCATCGGCTCCACACTCACCACCCTGGCCGCCTTTTTCCCCATGATATTCTGGCCGGGCATCATGGGCGAATTCATGTACTATCTGCCGGTCACCCTCATCATCACCTTGAGCTCCTCTCTGTTTGTGGCCCTTATCATTAACCCGGCCATGTGCGCTTATTTCATGGGCGAAACCCGCGTGAAGACAAACAACACCGCGGCCATGGACCCGGGTGATGTAAAGGGAGAAGAGCCTGTGATTATTACAGGCATATTTTTAAAAACCTATGCCTGGATTCTGGGCCAGGCGTTGAAGCATAAATTCACAGTACTGGCTGCATCGTTTGTTGTGATGGTGTTTTTGTTCCAGATATGGATGCTGAAAATCGGTATTGAAAAACCGGTGGAGTTTTTTCCGGCCATTGATCCACGGTCCGTGTTTGTGAACATTGACGTTCCGGAAGGGGCGGACCTGGAATTCATTGACAAGACCGTGAAACAGGTGGAGATGGCTGTCTCCGGCAGCAATGCACAAGACTACCAGGCAGCCATGGCACTCCAAAACCACGAGACTGCTGACGGGGAAACTTTTTTGGCGCCGTCGGACATCAACAATATTGAGCATATGTATACAAGGGTGGTGCAAAACAGCGGGGGCAGTGCCGTATTTGACAGCAATCTGCCGAACCATATCGGCATTCAGTTTCTGGATTTTGAAGACCGGAAAACCTCCACCAAGGCAGACCTGGAAGAAATCCGCAAACGGGTATCCCATATCCCCGGGGTGAAGATCACCGTGGATGAACAAGAAGAAGGCCCGCCCACTGGTGCACCCATCAATATTGAAATCTCCGGAGAAAACTTTGCCACTTTGAGCCAGATTGCAAAGAACATAAAAAAGGTTGTGGAAAGCGTGCCCCATGTCACCGATGTGCGCGATGACTACCAGGGAGGGCTTCCCTCTGTTCAGGTGGTGATCGACCGCCAAAAAACAGCCCTGTTTGGTTTGACCACATCAGCCATCGGTACGGCCTTGAAAATCGCATACAATGGGCTGGATGTTTCCACCTATTATGAGGGAGATGAGGAGTATGATATCGTGGTCAGGCTGGCCAAATCAGACCGCCAGGCAGCAGATATCCTGCATAAACTCATGATACCCAGCCCTTCCGGTGAGATTGTGCCCTTGACCACCCTGGCTTCCATCCAGTACAAAGGCGCACTGGGCGATATTGTCCGCAAAAATCATCAGCGGGTGGTCACGGTCAAGGCCAGTGTGGATGAAACCAAAATCACCGGGTCCGTTGCCAGAACCCAGGTGATGGAACTGCTTAAAGATGTGGATATGCCCATGGGATACACCTACCGGTTCACCGGGGAGGACCAGGAGCAGCAGGAAGCCCAGGCGTTTTTGTCCAAAGCCTTTGTAGTGGCCCTGTTCCTTATTTTCCTGATTCTGGTGACCCTGTTCAATTCCGTGGTGCAGCCGGTGATTATCCTGACATCCGTGGTGTTGTCTTTGGGCGGGGCGTTCTGGGGACTGGCCGTTATTTCATCCCCATTCGGGATTATCATGACAGGGGTGGGTATTATTTCTCTGGCCGGGGTGGTGGTGAACAACGCCATCGTGCTTATAGACTATACGAATCGGCTGCGGGCCAGGGGCATGTTGCTCATCGAGGCTGTCATTTCCGCCGGCGCCACACGGCTGCGGCCGGTATTGCTTACGGCGGTCACCACCATTTTAGGACTTTTGCCCATGGTCACAGGGATTTCCTATGATTTTCATGTCATGGCAGTGTCCATGACCTCTGAATCCAGCCAATGGTGGAGGTCCATGGCCATCGTGGTTATTTTCGGTCTGATGATAGCCACCATTTTGACCCTGGTGGTGGTGCCCACCCTTTATGCGTTGATTGAAAATGCAAAAACCGCTTCAGGAAGAGGTTATGAACGGACCCGCCGTTTTTTTCTGGGGCCGCGGGCACAGGATGCGCCCAGGTGAAAAAAAGTGCAAAGATAAACCGTTACGACGAAACCGTTAAGAGAACAAGGATTTGATCCATCCCAGGATACCTTTTTTTCGGGGCTTAACAGGGTCAGGATGTCTTTTGTGCACCCGCATATCCACATCTGATGCCGGCCTGGCTGGCTTGGGTAACTGGTTGGTGGTATCAATTCGGCCATCTACCCGGTCCTTCAGGGCGGTTATGGTTTCTTGTATCAACTGGGTCTGGATCTGGGGATCGGAAAGCTTCACACTGGGTTTTTGACCAAGAAATGTGTCGGCCAGGGCAAGATTTTGTCCATCTCCATTACTGCCGACATGGGTCAGTTCTGCCAGGGCGCAGGCGAACTGGGTCAGGGCAGCCATGAGAACAGAATCCGGCGGTGCCAGTTCCGGTATCTGGTGAAAGGCAACCCCTTCACAGATGTGCTCCGGAAGCTCCCAGGTTCTCATGATGTTGGAAGCAACCATTGCACTGGTGGTTCCGAAAACCTTTTTTTCGATCTCAAAGAGGGGAATTTCCTGTTTTAGAGCGGTGTGAATACATCTGCTGAATTCCTTGGGAAGATATATCGCCAGCAGCAGTTTGCCCAGTCCGTGGAGCATCCCTGTGAGGTACAGGTCGCCGGGCAAAACACCCATGTCAAGATTGGGATGGCCCAGTCTTCGGTTGACAACCGCACACACCCAGGACCGACTCCAGAAGGCATCATAGGTCAGCCCTTCAATATCGGGAAATCTGGGCAGCAATTCCTGAAAAAAATGGAAGCAGGCGGAATTTACGGTTTCCGTGAGGCCGATGCGGGTGATGGCGGCCCTGAGGGAAACAATTTTTTCCGTTTCTCTGTAAAAAGGAGAATTGGCCAGCCGCAGGATCTTGGTGAAAAGACTGGGATCAGATTCCAGCAGTCTGACAAAATAAGGGACATCTATTCTGTCGATTGGCTGGCGGACAATTTCCATGATTTTCTGTCCGTTGGCCGGGATCGGGGGAATGTCAATTCCGGATTGTAAAATTTCCTGGGCAATACTGTGGGCGATGGTTTTTTCCCGGGTCAGGTTGTTTTCCATGTATAGGCATCCTTATGTCTGGATTGTCAACAGTTAACAAACTGGTCATCATGAAAAATCAAAAAAACATGCCCATTGTTAAACAAGTTTTCGCCTTTAGTCAAACCCCAAAATGCAGCACTGGATATTTGCCATAAGCATCCCGGGTTTTTGATCGTTCTCTGCAGCACTCTATCCCGGGCTCCGCCCCTGGTGGTGCCCGGGATTCGGCCGGAAACCACCAGGGGCTGGTTGTATTACAGCATTTCTATGGCGCAGGCCATGGCAACGCCGCCGCCGCCGCACAGGGTTGCCAAACCAAGGGTGTTGCCTCTTTTTTTCATGGCATGGATCAGGGTGACCATGATTCTGGCGCCGGTGGCACCGACGGGATGGCCCAGGCCGATGCCGGACCCGTTGATATTGGTGATTTCCCGTTTGAGTCCCAGTTCTTTTTCACACCCCAGATATTGGGCGGCAAAGGCCTCGTTCACTTCCACCAGTTCAAAATCGGGTATGGAAAGTCCGGATTTCTCCAACAGGCTTTTTACGGCCGGCACCGGGGACATACCCATGATGGTGGGATGGCAGGCCCCCATGCCCGAAGCCTTTATCCGGGCAATGGGTGTCAGCCCCAGCTCTTTGGCCTTGTCTGCCGACATGATAACCATGCCGGCAGACCCGTCATTGATGCCCGATGCATTGCCGGCAGTGACAGTACCGGTTTTGGGGATAAAGGCCGGGGGCAGAGCAGCCAGCTTTTCCATGGTCATGCCCGGCCGGAAATGTTCGTCCTTGTCGAACACCAGGGGGTCTTTTTTGCGCCGGGGCACCTGAATGGGAACGATTTCTTCGACAAAAGATCCATCCCCGGTGGCCCGTTCCGCATTGTTGTGGCTGCGCAGGGCCACTTCATCCATTTGTTCTCTGGTCAGTCCCAGGTGCTGGGCCACAAATTCTGCTGTGTGGCCCATGATATAGGGTTTGCCCATGAAATAGGAGGCCGGTGCCCGGGTTGTGTCCAGCGGTGTGGTCTCATCAAAGGGCAGAATATGGGAACCGCAGTGCAGCGCATGGATCATGGCATCCACAAACTGGGTATCCTGGAGCCGGCACCCCCACCGGGCCTTGGGCACGGTATACGGGACCCGGGACATATGTTCCACACCGCCGGCCAGGATGACCTCCGCCATGCCTGCCTGGATCATGGCGGCACCCGAAAGCACGGCTTCCATGCCTGAGATACAAACCCGGTTTACCGTGGCTGCCGGAACGCTGTCCGGTATACCGGACATGAGGGCGGCCACCCGGGTGGTGTTGAGGGTATCGTGGTGTTCCACGCAGGTGCCGTACCGGACATCATCTATGGTACCGGGATCAATCCCGGCCCGTTTGATGGCTTCTTTCATGGTAACACTGGCAATGGCTGCCCCGTTCATATCTTTCAAGCTACCCCCGAAGGCGCCGATGGCGGTCCGGCAGGCAGATACAATAACGATGTCTTTCATAATGTTTTCCTAAATTTTTGTTGCAGCAAGTTGTGATCAGGACCGGTTACGGACATTTTTGATCCCGGTTGGTTTCATGCTGGTCTGTTTATGATCCAAAAGAGGCTTCCGCCATCTCAAGGGCGCTGGCATCACCGGTCTGGATAACCGCCATTTTGGCCTGGGCCACCGGCAGTACCGTGGTGATGAAAAACCGGGCGCCCATAACCTGGCCCTGGTAAAACGCCACATCCTTTTTCTGGGGTTTATCTGCCAGTTTCTGCCGGGCTGTCACCGCACGCCACAGCAGCATCCACCCCATGAGGGTATCACCGGTGACATCTAAAAACGGGTGGGCATGGGCAAAGGCGGCCAGGATGTTGTCGGATCCAAGATCCCCGGCAAGTTTGCCGGCTGTTTCTTTTAAATGATGCAGGGTGGTTTCCAGGATATCTGACAGCGGGGTGAGAAGGGACTCTTTTTTTGCTGCGGCAATGGTTTTTTCCACTTCTGCCACAAGGTCCATGAATGCACCTCCGTTGTTGAGGCCCAGTTTTCTGCCGAGAAGATCCATGGCCTGGATACCGTTGGTGCCTTCATAGATCTGGGTGATCTTGCAGTCTCGAAGCAGCTGTTCCTGGGGATATTCCTTTGTGAAGCCATATCCGCCAAACACCTGGACGCCCAGGGAACACATGTCAAAGGCCCGGTCCGTGACATAGCCTTTGGCCACCGGGATGAGCACGTCAATAATGCCTTGGTAACGGGCCTTATCCGCGTCATTGCTGCTGACGGTCATGAGGTCTTCCAGGAACCCCACATAAAACAGCAGGCTTCGCATGCCTTCTGAAAAGGTTTTCATGGTGAGCAGTATACGCCGGATATCCGGATGCTGGATGATGGGAACCCCGGGAGCACCTTTGGGTGCTGTCAAAGCCGGACCCTGGATACGTTCTCTGGCATAGTTGAGGGCATTGAGATAGGATGCGCCGGCACAGGCAAACCCCTGCATGCCCACATGGAGCCGGGCTTCGTTCATCATCACAAACATGGCCCGCATGCCCTTGTTCTCAGCCCCCAGCAGTGTGCCACGGCACCCACCTTTTCCGCCCAGTGCCATGGAACAGGTGGGGCTGCCGTGGATGCCCATTTTTTCTTCAATTCCCGTGCATATAACATCATTGAAATCGCCCATGGTGCCGTCGTCGTTCACCCAAAATTTGGGCACCAGAAACAAGGAAATCCCGGCTGTTCCGGCAGGAGCGCCCTCTATTCTGGCCAGTACCGGGTGGATGATGTTTTCCACCAGATCGTTTTCCCCGGAAGATATGAAAATCTTGTTGCCGAAAATAGAATAGGTGCCGTCATCGTTTTTCACGGCCCGGGTGGTCAAAGCCCCCACATCTGATCCTGCGTCCGGTTCGGTCAGCAGCATGGAACCGCCCCATTTGCCGGTGTACATGTTTTTCAGATACAGATTTTTCTGCTTGTCCGTGCCAAACCGTTCCACCAGTTTGCCTGCACCGTGGATCAGAATATTGTGGAGCATAAAGGGAAAATTGGCTCCGTTGAAATAGTTGTTGGCTGCCAGGGCCACGGTGGCAGGCATGCCCTGCCCGCCCCATCGGGGATCATCACACATGGCGATCCATTCCCCTTTTCGGAACAGGTCATAGGCCCGGTGAAAGGCTTTGGGTACCAGCACCTTACCGTTGTCAAAGGTGCAGCCTTCTTCATCTGCTTCCCGCAGGTATGGCAGCAGCTCCTTGCGTGCCAGGTTCCGGGCTTCGGATACGATAAGATCAATGGTTTTTTTATTGAATTCCCCAAAGGTGTCATGTTCGCTCAACTGCTGAACATCAAGCTGTTCATGGAGCACGAAGTCCACATCTCTGCGGTCTGCAACGGTCTGTGCCATGGAAGTTTCCTCATTTATTTGGTGTAATCGTAAAAACCCTTGCCGCTCTTGCGGCCAAGGTACCCGGCCCGGACCATTTTTCGCAGCAGCGGGGCGGGCCGGTATTTGTCTTCCCCGATTTCTCTGTGAAATCCCTCCAGCACAAAGAGAATGGTATCCAGGCCAACCATGTCAGCCAGGGCCAAAGGTCCGATGGGGTGATTGGCACCCAGCATCATGGATTTGTCAATGTCTTCGGCAGAGGCAACCCCGTCTGCCAGAACAAAGATTGCTTCATTGATCATGGGACACAGGATCCGGTTCACGGCAAATCCCGGGGCTTCCTTCACTTCAATGGGGGTTTTGGCAATCTTTTCCACAAACTCCCAGGCCATGTTCAGGGTGTCGTCGGATGTGGTGAACCCCCGGATCAGTTCCACCAGTTTCATCACCGGTACCGGGTTGAAAAAATGCATGCCGATGACCTTGTCCGCCCGCTGGGTCACCGAGGCCATTTCCGTGATGGACAACCCGGACGTGTTGGTGGCCAGCAGGGTGTCTTTTTTGCAGATATTGTCCAGGTCCTGGAACACCTGTTTTTTGATGTCCATGACCTCGATGATGGCTTCGATCACCAGGTCCGCCTCTGATGCTGCCAGGTTCAGATCGGTGGTGCCGGTGATCCGGTTAAAAACCGCATCTGCTTCGGCCTGATCCATTTTCCCCTTGGACACGGCCCGGTCCAGGTTGGATTTGATGGTGGACAGGCCGTTTTTCACAAACCGGTCTTCCATGTCCCGGATAAATACCTGGAAACCGGCCCGGGCGGAAATCTGGGCAATGCCCGCACCCATGATGCCGGCCCCCAGAACGCAGATTTTTTTTATTTCCATTGCATACTCCTTCATTTGGTTATGTGTTTGCTGATCTATTGCTCAAGGTAATAGCATGAATCATGCCCGAAGTAAAATTTCTTTTATTTCAATAAGTTGTGGTTGCATGCGTGTTGGTGCTGCTGTCTTTCTGTTCCATGGCATAGAAACAACTGTTCTATTATATAGTTTTGCGGTAAACTGTTATATAGAGCAGAAAAATAGAACGCAGGGAGAAAAATGTCATGACCCATGTTCGATCAAACCTATCAGATGCCCCCGTGTCTCGGGTGGATGAAAAAGATTTTTTCAAAGAAGCCACCCTGAAGCTGTGCTCCAGCCTGGATCTTGAGCGGGCTCTCCACCAGTGTCTGCTGTATGTGAGGCGGTTCATGCCCGCCGGTCAGATGGGATTTCAGATCTATCATCCAGATACCGGTGTGGTGGAAATGGTGGCTCATGCCACCTCCCGGTCCGGCAGAGCGGTTTCCACAAAAATTGCCTTGTCCCGGGCAGGGCGCCGTCAGGTGGAACATAACCGTCTGGAAAGAATCCGCCTCATTGACCGTCTGGGAGATGACCCGGTGACCGGCCCGGTGGCGGACCGGCTCAAAGCCTGGGATTTGTCTGCCGTGGTAATGGACCTGGTGCTGGAAAAAACCATGCTGGGTATTTTCAGCGTATTCAATGACGGGCATCATAAATTTACCCCACCCCAGGTTCATCTGCTCAGCCTTTTGGCCAAGCCCTGTGCCATTGCCTTGACAAACAGCCTCCGGTTTCGGGAATTGAAAAACCTCAAGGAACTTCTGGTGGATGACAACCGGTATTTCCAGGATGAACTGCACCGGATGACAGGAGAAAAGGTTGTGGGTGCAGGTAAGGGTCTGGGGCATGTTATGGAAATGGTCCGCCAGGTGGCGCCCCTGGAAAGCCCGGTACTGCTGCTGGGAGAAACCGGTACCGGCAAAGAGGTGATCGCCAATGCCATCCACAACCTGTCTTTGCGCAAGGGCGGGCCCTTTATCCGGGTCAACTGCGGGGCTATCCCCGGATCCCTGCTGGACAGTGAATTGTTCGGGTATGAAAAAGGCGCGTTCACAGGAGCGGTATCCCGAAAAAGGGGCCGCATTGAGCGGGCCCAGGGCGGGACACTGTTTCTGGATGAAATCGGGGAACTGCCGGCAGAAGCCCAGGTTAGGCTGCTGCGGGTTCTCCAGGAAAAGGAAATTGACCGGGTGGGCGGCAGTGAAACAATAGGGGTGAATATCAGGATTATTGCGGCCACCCACCGGGATCTGGAAAAAATGATGGCCGCAAAGATGTTCCGGGCGGATCTGTATTTTCGATTGCAGGTATTTCCCATCCTGATTCCACCCTTGCGGGACCGCAAAACCGACATTCCGGATCTGGTCCGGTATTTTATTGTAAAAAAATCCAGGGAAATGAAGCGCCACCAGATACCGGAACTGTCCAAAGATGCCATGAAACGTCTTTTGACCTATCATTGGCCGGGCAATATCAGGGAACTGGAAAATGCAGTGGAGCGATCTTTGATTCTGGACCGCACCGGCTGTCTCAATTTTTTGGAAATCGGACTGGCTTCGGAACAAACATCACGAATGCCGCCCACTGATTTTTTTTCCAGGACCGGGATACAGGCTTTGGACCAGGTTATGGCCGATCATATACGAAAAGTTCTGGAACAATGCAACGGAAGGGTGGAGGGTGAAAAAGGGGCAGCCAGGATACTTGAGATCCATCCGTCAACCCTGCGCAAGCGGATGAAAAAATTGCACATTCCTTTTGGCCGGAAAATAAGATACAATGACATGATCCAAAAAACCGGAGGTGAATTATGAAATGCATCCAGGCGGATTATGATGACGCAGCACAAACATTTTCTGTACAGAAAAATGCAAAAGAAGAAGACTGGGTGGCGGTGTGCCGCAGGTTTAACGATGATGTGGAGCGCATCTGTGATGTGTCGGATATGAATGGCTATACAGGTGTCTATGCCTGTTATGATGAGACCGATACCAAAGTGTATTATCTGGTCCAGGAGGACAAGGCGTTGTTTCGTATGAAACGCAGACATTTTTTTGACAAGATTGGCCTGACATGACTGCCGGTCCGGTCTTATACCTGCCCATGGCAGCCTGACCACCAATATAGCGGCTCTGTTACACCTGCCCTGATGTTTAGGACGCTTTTGTTCCGATGGGTATGGTTTTTCAGACATCAGATGTCCTATATTCTTTGCTCTTAGCGCAAACACCCTCAGCCGGCTGTTGTTTTAGCTTTGGTATGGTTTATGCTCAGGTAGAAGAAAAAGTATATACCCATAACCCAAAGAGGTGGAAAATGAACTGGAAATTCTGGCAAAAAGAGGGTTCTGCACGCCTGCCCAAGCCCAAAGAATTGTCATCAGACCTGGGAAAATACCTTGTGGTGAATCTGTCATATGACCCGGACTGGGTCTGGCAGCTCAAAGTCGTGATGGATCTGCCCAAAGAAGGAACTGCTGAATTTCGTATTTATGATCCTGCCATGGCTGCAATCCACGGCAAGAGCATTACAGATTATAAAGCATTGGACGGGCAGCAAGGCCTTGTTCTTTTTGATGGCTGGTACCGGAAAGAATCCCGGGAATTTAAGATAAATGATTATTATCAGGCCATGAAAACCGAACAGGCGGTGTGAATCCCCGGCTTTTTGGATGCAGCCCATAACAGACACAAGCGGTATCAGTAACCAGGCACCTGTATGGGGTAAGACCGGCCGTGTACCTCAGTTTTAAGCGCTCATGAGAGGATGGCTGGACAAATGCGCTGTGTGACCGGGCCCGGGCGATTTACAGGCACCAGGCTTTTTTCCCATATTAAGGAATTAAATTGTGATTTATGGCATAGTATCCAAATATTATGCGGATAAATTTGTTTTTTAATAATGTTTATTCTGATTTTTTATTCTTTTTAAAAATTCTTTCAGTATTTTATAAATGCTTAATTTTAAACAGGGATATGGACATGTTTCCTTTCCAAATCCCTGTGGTCTGCCTGTGTAACTCCCTGAAAAACAAATATAATGATTGACACGACCCGGTAATATCTTTACATTGAAAACTTTGGAAATCGGTGTACCCCTTTTCTCCAAAATTCGCGGTGACTATGACTGCATCCCATGGGGTGACCGCTGCCATATTTTTAGATGAAGGAGAATTTACGCATGTGTCGTTTGTTTGCACTTACCAGCCAGGATCCGGTATCCCCCATGCTGGCCATCAAGGCACTGGATGTCATGAAAGAAGGCCATGACGGATCTGGTATGGGGCTTTTACTCCAGGATCTGGGGGGGCCTTTTGAAGAAATGAAAGAAGCCCCTATCTTGTCAGGCATCTTCAGTGAAGAAGGTATCCGCCGCCTGGATCTTTTCATGATGGATCTGGGATTTCTCACCAAGTATAAAATTTCTTTAAAGATTCCCAAAAAGCCAATGGAAGGCATTCCCAGAAGAGATCTGTATTTGATCCGTGCGTATGAACTGCCCGAAGACTGGGAAAATCTGACCCGTGACGATATGGCATCCCGGCTGTCGAACATCCGGCTGAAAATCCGCGAAATGGGAGAAGAAAAAAAAGACATGATGGTGTTTTCCTTTTGGCCGGATACCATCATGATCAAGGAAATCGGAGATCCGCTGCAGCTGGCCCACTACCTGGGCCTGGACAGAAAAGAACTCAAATCCCGGGTGATCCTGGCCCAGGGCCGTCAGAATACCAATTACGCCATCGATCTGTATGCCTGTCATCCCTTTTTCATCAAAGGATACAGCACCATGACCAATGGGGAAAACACAGCCTTTATTCCCATCAAGGATTTTCTCACCTCCCGAGGTATAGCTGCTTATACCGGTTATCAGTCAGATTCCGAGGTGTTCGCACATATCCTGCATTATTCCCTGGAGGAACTGGGGCTTGGCATTGACGGGTACAAGCATGTGATCACCCCGCTGCAGGAAAATGACCTGGTACAGCACCCGGATGTCCATTTTCTATCCCATTTGAAACGCACCTGCCGGCCTTTGATCATTGACGGCCCCAATTGTGTCATCGGCACTCTGCCGGACCATTCCCTTTTCATGGTCCAGGACCGCAAGAAACTGCGGCCTGGTGTGGTGGGGGGAAAGCCCGGCCTTTACGGGTTTTCATCGGAAATCTGCGGCCTGGATGCCGTGATTCCGGACAGAGACAAATCCAAAGATTTTCAACCCATGCATGTAGATACTGCCATTGTCGGCCCTGAACGCCAGGAGGTAAACATATGTCGTCAAACAGAAGCCTTGAGCCTTCCTCTTTAAGCCTGAACGATCTGCCCTGGCAGGTGCGGTACAGCAATGACCGGTGCACCCTGTGCGGCCAGTGCACAGCTGTCTGCCCGGTAAAAGCTATTGAACTGGGGGTGTTTCGAAAACGGATTATCAAAACATCCATCAGCAAAAACGCGGAACAGACCAATCGCTATGACATTTTTTACGCTATCCAGCAGCGCACTGCAGTGGAAAATGCCTGCATCGGATGCGCCATGTGTACCCTGGTGTGTCCCAATGATGCCATCCACCCCGTAAAAAACCCTGGACTGGACCGGATGAAGTTTCACATCAATCAGCAGGGGGTTCCCCGGCGCCGGGGGGGGCGCCGCAATGCCTCCACATCGGTTCTGGACCGGATCAAATTCACCCGGATTTCCATGCTCACGGACCCCGCCCTGGATGCCGGCCGCCATGAATTTGAAATGCGGACCCTTCTGGGGCGGGTGCTCTCCCCCAGGGAAAACATGAAGCGCCTGCGGGAAAAAGGGTGGATTCCGCCGGTGCGCGAAATTTATCCTTTGATCATCGGCGGCATGTCTTTTGGTGCCCTGTCTCCCAGCATGTGGGAAGGTCTCCAGATGGGGGTGGCCTATCTGAACGAAGAAATGGGCATGCCCGTGCGCATGTGCACCGGCGAGGGCGGCTGTCCCCCAAGGTTGCTGCGGTCCCGGTTCCTAAAGTATGTCATCCTCCAGATTGCTTCGGGTTATTTCGGGTGGGATGAAATCATTCATGCCATTCCCCATATGAAAGAAGACCCCTGCGCCATCGAGATCAAATACGGCCAGGGAGCCAAACCCGGGGACGGTGGTCTGCTCATGTGGCACAAGGTCAATACATTGATCGCGGCCATTCGGGGGGTTCCCCAGGGGGTCAGCCTGCCCAGTCCCCCCACACACCAGACCCAGTATTCCATTGAAGAATCCGTGGCCAAGATGATATTGTCCATGTCCATGGCCTGGGGATTCCGGGTGCCGGTGTATCCCAAGATTTCCGCATCCTCCACCTCCCTTGCGGTGCTCAACAACCTGACCCGCAACGATTATGCCTCGGGCCTGGCCATTGACGGTGAAGACGGGGGTACGGGTGCTGCCTATTCCGTGTCCATGGATCATATGGGACACCCCATAGCCAGCTGCATACGGGACAATTATCTGAACCTGATCAAGATCGGAAAACAAAATGAAATTCCCCTGTTTGCCGGTGGAGGGATCGGGAAAAACGGAAATATTGCGGCCAATGCCGCAGCCCTGATTATGCTGGGTGCCTCTGGGGTCCAGATCGGCAAATATGTGATGCAGGCGGCTGCCGGGTGTGTGGGCACCGAAGAAGACCGGTGCAATGTGTGCAATGTGGGCATCTGTCCCAAGGGTATCACCTCCCAGGATCCCCGGCTGTACCGCCGCCTGGATCCTGAAGATGTGGCCCAGCGTATTGTGGATCTGTTTGTTTCCTTTGACACGGAACTCAAAAAGATCGTGGCACCTCTGGGAAGATCAACTTCCCTGCCCATCGGTATGTCCGACGCCCTTGGCATAGATGACCATGCGGCTGCCCAGAGACTGAGCATCAAGTACGTAGTGTAAGGAAACCTTATGATGAACAATAATTTTATCTATATACCGGGCAAGAGAGAAGAAAAGCGCATACCCTCAAGGGTGCTGGAGGAGATCATCCACCAGCAGATAAAGGGGGGGCACCGGAATCTGGAAATCGAGGCATTCGGCCAGCACGGCATTGGCGGACGGCTCTGGGATGCCGGCACCGATGCGGTGCATATCCGTATTATCGGCCATTCCGGCCAGCGTACCGGATCGCTGGGCCATGCCAATACTGCCATCGAGGTCATGGGCCCGGCCTCTGATGATCTGGGGTGGCTCAATGCCGGCGCACACATCGTGGTGCATGGTAATGCCTCCAACGGTGTCATGAACGGGGCGGCCCAGGGACGTGTCTTTGTTGGCGGGAGCATCGGTGCCCGGGGCATGACCATGACCAAGCGCAATCCCCGGTTTGAACCGCCCGAGCTGTGGGTTTTGGGATCGGCCGGAGATTATTTTGGTGAGTTTATGGCCGGTGGTATTGCCGTGGTGTGCGGCCATGAATGTGAGCCCGGAAACCAGGTTCTGGGATACCGGCCCCTGGTGGGCATGGTGGGCGGCAAGGTCTTTGTGCGGAGCAATGCAGAAAAATTTTGTGAAAAAGATGCCAAACAGGTGCCGATATCTGATGAAGACTGGCACTGGCTGGAAACCCGTCTGGCAACTTTTCTGGAAAAGATACACAAACAAGATATTCTAAATATTCTGACGGTACGCTCCGAGTGGCTCCTGCTCACCGCCAAATCCCCCCATGAAAAAGCAGACAGCCCAAACAAGCTGACCATGGCATGGTTCAGAAAACAGGTCTGGGACCAGGAACTTGGCAGCGGGGGGCTTATCGGAGACCTTCAGGAAACACAGCCGGGAACGATTCCCGTTATTGCCAAAGGAGACCTGCGCCGGCGCATCCCGGTATGGGAACAGGGACGGTACATGTCCCCTTGCCAGGCAGCCTGTCCCACGGGCATTCCTGTCCAGGACCGCTGGTACATGGTCCGGGCTGACAATGTGGATGAAGCCGTTGCCATGGGGCTTGCCCATACCCCGTTTCCAGCCACGGTCTGCGGTTACCTGTGCCCCAGTCCCTGTATGGCTTCGTGCACCCGGCATAAGGAAGGTATGTTGCCCATTAATGTCAGGGGCCTGGGACAGGCCGGAGAAAACGTGGCGCCACCGGAGCCCGCCCCGAAAACCAAAAAGAAAATGGCGGTTATCGGGGCCGGTCCCGGCGGATTGTCCGCAGCCTGGCATCTCACCCTCAAAGGCCATACCGTGACGGTATTTGATACCGGTTCCCGAATCGGCGGCAAGATCTCCAGTGTAATTCCGGGATCACGATTTCCCCAGAAGACACTGGATGTGGAGTTGTCCCGGATCAAAACCCTGGTCACAGATATCCGGCTCAACCAGGATATTACTGCGGCAAAATTTGCCCAGATCAAAGAAACATATGATTTCACAATTGTGGCGGCCGGGGCCAAAAAACCCAGAACCCTGCCGGTCCGGGGCATGGAAACCGCCTGGTGTGCCAATGATTTTCTGGCAGCGGCCAAGGAGGGAAAGGTGAAACCAGGCAAACAGGTGGTGATTATCGGTGCCGGCAATGTGGGGTGTGATGTGGCAACCGAAGCCCATCGCCTGGGCGCCCGGGACATCACCCTCATTGATGTCCAGAAACCTGCGGCATTCGGCAAAGAGCGCGAAGATGCTGAAAAATGCGGCGCCAGATTCAGATGGCCGGTGTTCACCAGGGAAATCACCCGGGACGGTGTTATGCTCCGAAATGAAGAAGCGCTGCCTGCCGATACCGTGGTTTTGGCCATCGGGGACGTACCGGATCTTGCATTTTTGGGTGAACACCTGGCTGTGGAAAATGGATTTGTAGCCGTTGACCGGTTCAACCGGACATCAGATCCCAGGGTCTTTGCCATCGGCGATATGGTGGGTCCCGGCCTGATCACCGATGCCATTGGCGCGGGCAAGCGGGCGGCCCGGACCATTCACCAGATTGTTTCCGGTAAAAGTACTGAAGGGATTGAGCCCCTGCCGGTTATGGATAAAAACAGGATCAACCTGGCCTATTATGATCCTGGAAAGATTGCCGGTGATCTCACGGAATGCGGCGCAGACTGTGCCTCATGCGGAAACTGCAGAGACTGCGGCATCTGTGTGGCCATCTGCCCGGAAGCTGCCATTCAGCGGGCTGATCTGGGAGACGGCGGGTTTGAATACCAGGTGGATCCGGACAAATGCATCGGGTGCGGATTCTGTAAAGGGGCCTGCCCCTGCGGTATCTGGGATATGGTGCCCAATACGCCCTTGTAACCGGTAGAGCGCAGCCGTAAATAATACCTTCTGCTTTTCAGATCAATACCCGCCCCCTGCGGGTGTCTTAAGCCCGGCCTGAAAAAAAATTTGACGGTCCGGGCACAAGACACCCACAGGGGGGCTTGGTTAATATATTTGATGTAAAATCCTCACGGGATTGTCCTGAAAATCCTTATATTTATCTTGACGGTTCTGCCTGTGGTTCGTATAAGGGAAAGGCAGATCAAAGGAAAGTCTGGTGAAAAGAGAGATATTTTTTTTAGTGGCATGGTGGGTAATGGTGGTTTGTGCACCGGTTTTAAAGGCAGGCATTGCTGTTGCAAAAACCCCGCAGATATTGAAATTTGCCGTTCACACCAGTACGCTTACCAGCCTGGATCCCCATTTTGCAAAGGGTTCTCAGGATGCGACCTTTGTAGACATGGTGTTCAACAGTCTGGTGAGGTATGCCCCGGGAAATCTGTCCCTTCTCGAGCCGGATATTGCCGAATCCATTCCAGGTTTTTATATCAAAAACGGGCGGCAGATCTGGACAATTCATTTGAAAAAAAACATCATGTTTCACTCCGGCCCCTTTAATCCAGCCTATGAACTGACAGCAGATGATGTTATTTTTTCTCTCAAAAAAGCAGCAGATCCTGCGCGCAGCCCTATTTCTCAAGAATATAAGGGCATGATTTTTGAAAAACACGATGATTATACCCTGGAGATTACTCTGGAAAAACCAGTTTCACCCTTGTATTTTCTGCCCCTTATCGCCGATCACAGGGGCGGATATATTGTGAGCAAAAAAGCCATCCAGGCCGGGGGATATGATGCGTTTACAAGACATCCCGTGGGCACAGGGCCGTTCATGTTCGACCGGTATGAACCTAGAGAAAAATGTGTATTAAAAGCACACCCGGGCTATTTTCGGGGAGCGCCAAAACTTGCCGGGGTGGACATGTATTTTATTCCGGACAACGATGTCCGGGAAGCTGCATTCAAAAAGGGAAAGATGGATTTGATCCTCGGTGTGGGTGATCCCGGCTGGATTGCCCGAATGGAAGAACTGTCCGAAACCCGTATTGACGTGTTCGGACCCGGATTCACCGGCATGTTTCACCTGAACACCTCCATTGCGCCATTGGATGACATCCGTGTCAGGCAGGCCATTATCCATGCCCTGGACAGAGACCTTTTCCTGGCCGCTTCCACGCCCCGGCTGGTGACAAAGGTTCTGGCGCCCATGAGTGCAGATTTCCTGCCCGGCGGCATTGAAAATGAAAAAATTATCGCCCTGGGACTGCACCCTGAAAAAGATATTCCCAGGGCCAGGCAGCTGCTGGCAGCAGCAGGGTTTGCCGACGGGTTTTCCATGACCCTGTACGGATCTGAAAAACGGCTTTTTCAAACATCCTATGAAATTTTACAGCAGGCGTTGGCCCGCATCGGCATCACGGTGGATTTGAAAATTGTATCGCATTCAACATACCACCAAATGATCCGCAAAAATCATAATGCCATTGTTTTGTATTTTTCCCTCAGGCCCAATGCAGATAATTATCTGCGGGGGTATTTTCATTCTGATGCCATTGTGGAAACCGGGGTCAGCCCCCACACCAATTTTTCCCATTGCACCATTGTGGACAAACTGCTGGATGATGCCAGGGATGAGATCGACCCCAAAAAGCAGATCCGCCTCTGGGAACAGGCACAAATACGGATACTCCACGAGGCCTTGGTGTATCCTTTGCTTGATATCAAAAACTGCTTTGCGAGAAGGCCAAATCTTGATTACGGCCATGAGCTGAAAACAACCATGGCAGGATATCCCCAGTTTACTGAACGCACCTCGTTTCTTCCTTTAAGCCAGTGAATGCTTACCAGAGCGGGGTGTTATCATTTTTCTCCAGGCTTTTTTTGCTAAAAATTCTCCTTGACCAGGGACCTTCCCGGTATCATGGTCTGGGTCCGTTTAATTCCCGCAATTTTCCGGATATGCTGATCTAAAAATTCCGCAATGGTTTCTGCGTCCGATGTAAGAAAATCACGTTGCAGAACCACTTTTACCAACAGATCAATACTGCCGTGAACCGCATGTACTTCCTGCACTTCTTCCAGTGCGAACAGTTTATCCGACAGGGTGAATTCAGCTGTGGTATCAGTATCAATGAGAATGAAGGCGGTGATACTGCGTTTCATTTCCGGGTATTCCGGGGTCTGTTTTTCCAGCATGGCGGTCCTGAAAGCCTCCATGCTTTTGGGAATAAGGCGGTCAATGCCGATGCCGTAGCGCCGATCGGATTTGGTATCCCAGTGGTGATATGCGATATATGTGTACAGATCTGCCATGGTTCTGCCCGGAAAATATTTGATCAAACCACCGTTTTTGATGATGAAAATCAAGGGCAGATAAATGGTATTGTACCAGTCCCGGGCTGCGTTGGAAAAATCACGGTCCCTGCCTGACTGGGCAGCGAGATGCATCTGGTGTGTGTGGATCTGCTGTTCCAGGTAATTGTATTTTCCCACTTCTGTAAGGTCGATTTCTCCGGGCAGACCGGTTTTTTCAAAAAACTTCTTTTTTTCAATATACAGCAGGTTCTCCATGGTGTTCTTGCCCGACAGCAGTTCCACCACTTTGGCGGAAAGTTCCGTCCATCCAAGCTCCTTGGCTGCTGCGACCCGGTGGTTGCCGTCAAGCACATAGAATTGGTTGCGGATCTGATACAGCTTCACCGGCGGTATTTTTTTCCCCTGGCGCATGGCCTGCTTTATTTGTGTGAACCGTTTTCCCGCAACATGTTTTTTGGGCCGGAACCTGGAGTCAAAATCCGCATATTTTCCCACACTGCCGATGATATTTTCCAGTGCAATGGTCTGGATACCATGGTCAATGAACTGCACATCTTCTTCTTTGGCCTGCTGCTCGTTAAACGAAGGGATGTGGTCGTCTTCGGATGGGGCGGATTGTGATGAAAACAGGCGGCTGAATATATTTTTCATGTTTACACCTCTATGATGGTATATCCGCAGGTATTGACAATCCGGGTGTTGTTGACCCGTGTGATTCTGTCAGCACAGGTTTCAAAATCCCGGTGCACATGGCCATGGATAAAATAGTCGGGCTGTCGTTTTCTGATCAGTGCTGCAAAGCATTCAAACCCCCTGTGACATACATCTTCTTTGTCATGGATATGCCTGGGCGGGGCATGGGTGACCACCAAATGAATCCGTTTTTTGCGCCACAGGGAAAACCAGAGTCCCAGAAGATGCTTTTTCATCATGGCTTCGGTGTATTGATTGGCACCCCCATTGTACCACATGGATCCTTCCAGGCCCAGGATGTTCAGGCACCCCACTGAAATAATGCGCCGGTGAATATTTTCACACCCGATGGGATTGGTGGGAGTATAGCGGATATCATGGTTGCCTTTTACATAAAAAAGGGGCCTGTCCAAACGGTCCCGCAGAAATGAAAGGTATTCCGGATCAAGATCCCCGCAGGAGATGATGAAATCCACCGGCTCCAGGGATTTGGTTTCCACCATCCGGGTCAACGTTTTATCAATAAAATCCGACACCGCCAGAATTTTGCGGCCATGGGTCTTAACAGGGGAATAGATGTTGTTCATAGGTTCCATATTGCTGTTTCATGCAACAGTATATTGCCTGAGAATAATGATCATTGCGTAAAATGGATTATGATATGACAGATAGGTCCAAAGATCAAGCCGGGCAAAATATTGCTTGCCATTTATTCTGGTTATGCTAAGTATTACTCTTGACTTTAGAGAAGTATATAAAACCATTACCATGACTTGACGGCAATCTTGCATTCCCGGAGATGCAAAAAAGTCAAACCTTTAACGTTCAGGAGGAAAAAGATGAAAAAATTATTCGTATCCTTGTTTGCCCTGGCTTTTGTTCTGGTTTCTGCACCCGCGTTCAGTGCCGATATTGAGCTGGCCAAAAAATCAACCCTTGAATCCATTGTAAAAGCGGGAAAAATCCGCGTGGGATTTGAGTCCGGTTACCTTCCCTTTGAAATGACAAACACCAAGGGCCAATACATCGGGTTCGACATTGACATGGGAAAACAGCTGGCCAAAGCCATGGGTGTTACATATGAGCCGGTGAACACTGCATGGGACGGTATTATCCCTTCATTGCTCACGGACAAATTTGATATTATCATTTCCGGGATGACCTGCACCCAGGAAAGAAACCTGGCGGTTAACTTTACCGATCCCTACATTGTTGTGGGCCAGGCCATTCTGCTCAACAAAAAACATGAAGGGGTTGTCACGTCATACAAAGACCTGAATGATCCCAAATACACCATTACATCCAAACTGGGCACCACTGGTGAACAGGCGGTGAAAAGAATGATCCCCAGGGCCACCTACAAAAGCTTTGAGGTGGAAACCGAAGCCGTCATGGAAGTGGTTCAGGGCAATGCAGATGCCACGGTTTATGATCTGCCCCTTATCGAGATCATGCAGGCCCAGCACGGCGAAGGCAAAACGGTTGCCCTGACCGATCCCTTTACTTTTGAACCTCTGGCCATGGCCGTCAAAAAAGGAGATCCCGACTTTCTCAATTTTTTGAACAACTTCATCCGCCAGTATAAAAATGACGGCAGATGGCAGCAATCCTACGACAAGTGGATCAAATCAGACGAATGGCAGAAAGATCTTCAAAATTAATGATATCTGCCACAATCTTGTCAGGATCAGGAATTTTTTAATGAATCAGGGCCGACAGAATATTTCTTCTGTCGGCCTGTTTTTTAAGGTTTATATATGGAACAGAACGTATCCAACATCAAACGGCTGAGTAATCCCATAGCATATGTGTTTTCGGTCTGCGGCTATGTTGCCCTTTTGTTTCTGGTCATCGGCTCTGTGTATTATGCCACAGTGGCGGTGGATTATCAGTGGCGCTGGTTCAAGGTCCCCAAATATTTCATGTACCAGCAGGCCATCACCCTGTATGCGGAAGGGTATGGGGAAATCGATACCATTGCCGCCAATAAAGACAAAGTGGATATTCTGGTCACCACTGATGCCGGGGACAGGACCTATACGGTTCCCAGAGATTCCTTTGACTGGGTGGAGGGGGATATGGTGTCCCCCGGTGATGTCATTGCCAGCTATGAAGGGGGGTGGAAGCCCGGTATCCTGGCCAGAGGGTTGTGGGTGACCTTGAAAATTTCGTTTCTCTCCACTATTTTCGGAATTTTTCTGGGAATCGTCGGCGGTGTGGCAAGGGTCTCGGATACCCCGGTGCTGAAATGGTCGGCCATCACCTATGTGGAGGTTATCAGGGGGTCTCCTCTGCTGGTGCAGATCATGATTTTTTATTTTGTACTGGGAACCACCATGAATAATATTCTCATGATGAACGGGATTCCCAAGCTTCATCCGGAATGGTACGGGATCATGGCATTGTCGGTTTTCACCGGGGCTTATGTGGTGGAGATCGTCCGGGCCGGCATTGAATCGATTCACCCGGGTCAGGTGGAGGCGGCCAGGTCTTCGGGCATGACCTATTTTCAGTGCATGTTTTATATTATTCTTCCCCAGGCATTGAGAACCATTCTGCCGCCGCTGGCAGGCCAGTTCATCAACCTGATAAAGGATTCCTCGTTGCTGGGCATGATTTCCATCAGGGAGTTGACCAAAGCCACCCGTGAGGGCATTACCACAAGTCTGCAAACCTTTGAATTGTGGATTCTGTGTGCCATTCTCTATCTGCTCATGACGTTTACGCTTTCCATGTGTGTTCAGTATCTGGAAAGGAGGACAGCCACCAAATGATAGAAGTTAACCATATTTATAAGACATTTTATGTTCCCCATGAGGTCAAGGCCCTTGTGGATGTTTCCAATAAAATTGAGGCGGGTGAAGTGGTGGTGGTCATCGGTCCGTCCGGTTCCGGGAAAAGTACGTTTCTGCGGTGTCTGAACCGTCTGGAAACAGCTGAGCACGGGCAGATTCTTGTCGATGGGGTGGATATTTTTGATCCCAAGACCGATATCAACACAGTCCGGGCGGAAATGGGCATGGTGTTCCAGTCCTTTAATCTGTATCCCCACTTAACGGTGCACGGCAACGTAACCCTGGCCCAGAAACTGGTGAGAAAAAGGCATAAAAAAGAGCGGGAGGAAAAAACCATGATGCTGCTGGAAAAAGTAGGCATTGCCGCCAAGGCAAAGGCATGGCCTTCCAATCTGTCCGGCGGTCAGCAGCAGCGGGTGGCCATTGCCAGGGCTCTGGCAATGGATCCCAAGATCATGCTGTTTGACGAGCCCACCTCAGCTCTGGATCCGGAAATGATCGGCGAGGTGCTGGATGTCATGAAAGCGCTGGCCAAAGAAGGCATGACCATGGTGTGTGTCACCCATGAAATGGGCTTTGCCAGGGAGGTGGCGGACCGTGTTATCTTCATGGACGAGGGCATGATTGTCGAAGAAGGCACCCCTGAAAAATTTTATCAAAACCCCAGCCACGACAGAACCAAGCTCTTTTTAAAACAGATTTTGTAATAAATTGATCACAATTGTAAGACCGAAGCCCACCGGGCAAACCTGTGGGCGTGTTCCATATCAATGGTACCAAGTTCTACAATGATATCAGGGACTGTGCGCGGTCGGTGACGGTTTGCGAAGGTTTTGGAAAAAAACTTATCGGCACAGCAGATGATTTTTTCCTCCAGGGTCAGTGGCACCATGTCCCGCCGGGGAAGTGGCAGATTGTGGCGAAGAATGTTATCAAGGGAGATGCCGGCCCCGGTGTGACGTTCAGCCACCAGCCCGAAGGCCGGATCAAGCCCTTCTTTGTCCAGCAGTTTGCGGCCCAGGTATCCGTGGCAGATATAGGGAGCATCCCCGGTGCAGCCGATGCCCGGGGATGCGGTCAAAAAAATACCGATATCATGGAGCATGGCCGCCTGTTCAATGAACTCCATATCCAGGTCGGGGCGGTCCAGATTTTGGGCTATCTCTATACTTTTTTTGGCCACCTGCCGGCTGTGGGCCACCAGAATGGCATGGGTGTCTGATCCCGGTTGATAAAATTTTTCAATGACATGCAACGGATCCATGATCAGGACAACAACACACCTTCGATAAGGCCGTCCAGATCACCGTCCAGCACCCGTTCCACATCCCCGATTTCCTGATCAGTCCTGTGGTCTTTGACCAGGCGGTAGGGATGCAGCACATAGGAACGGATCTGGCTGCCCCAGGCAATGTCATCCTTGCCGTCATGCAAGGACTGCATTTTTTCGTCCTGTTTTTGTTTTTCCAGCTGGTAGAGCCGCGATTTAAGAACCTTCATGGCAATTTCTTTGTTCCGGTGCTGGGAGGGTTCCTGTTGACACTGAACCACTGTGCCGGTGGGCAGGTGGGTGATGCGTACCGCAGAACTGGTCTTGTTCACATGCTGGCCTCCTGCTCCCGAGGCCCGGAACACATCGATGCGAAGTTCTTTTTCATCAATATCAATATGGATGTCATCTTTGATGTCCGGATACACAAACACCGAGGCAAAGGAGGTGTGGCGCTTGCCGTTGGCATTGAAAGGGGATATGCGCACCAGACGGTGAACCCCGGATTCCACTTTCATGAACCCGAAGCAGTTTTTACCCGCCACCTTGAATGTAACCCCCTTGATACCGGCTTCATCCCCGGGCTGAAAATCTATGAGGGTCAGTGTATATCCTTTTTTATCGATCCACCGGGTATACATGCGAAACAGCATTTCCGCCCAGTCCTGGGAATCGGTGCCGCCGGCCCCGGCATTGATGGACACCAGGGCATCCCTGGCATCATCTTCATGGTCCAGGGTGATGTCCAGTGAAAATTGTTTAATTTTTTTTTCTATTTCTGCCAGTTGCCTGCCCACGTCTGCTTCCGCTTCCCTGTCTTTTTCTTCCAGGGCCATTTCCAACAGCATCCGGGCATCTTCTATGTCTGCACAGATGGTGTTGCAATGGGTTAAAAGATCGGACAGGACGGTCTGTTCTTTCAGCATCCGGGTGGCGTTTTCCGGATCATCCCAGAACTCCTGCCTGGCAATGAAATGTTCCAGTTCTCCCAGACGTCTTTGTTTGACCGGCAGGTCAAAGATACTCCTTGAGGCGGTCGGCTTTGGCGGTGAGGGTTGATATGGTCTGTTTCAAGTCTGTATTCATGGGTGATATCTCCTTCTTATATATTGTATGCCTTTTACCATAAAACCCATGGTCATTGCAATAACACAGGCAAACGCAAAAATATCCCCATGGCGGGTATACAATGACAGCTGGGTTAAGGCAGGCATGGACTGGACAATGAAGGCATCGGTGAACAGCAGGGTTGGCTGGAAAATGTGTCCTGTGGGATCTATAAATCCGGATATCCCGGTATTGGCTGCTCTGGCAACGCTTCTGCGGTTTTCCACTGCCCTGAGAACTGCAATGGAAAAATGCTGGGCCGCGGCTGACGTGCGGCCGAACCAGGCATCATTGGTCACCGTGGTCAAAATATCAGCCTTGTTTTTGACAAACTGCCGGGAAATGGAGGGAAACAGAATTTCAAAGCAGATCAAAATTCCGGTTTTATGGTCTGCAAAGGCAAGCGGAATATATGCGGCATCCCCCCTGGAAAAATTTCCTGCCTGCTGTGTGAGTTTTTCCATGAAAAAAAGCAGGCCCTGGAAAGGGACATATTCGCCGAAAGGTACCAGATGGGTTTTGTCATAGATCCCAAGAGGTATGGACAGCTGGTTGAGCAGGAACACCCGGTTAAAATACCGGATATCGTCATTGCTGGTTTCCACGGCCGGGCTTCCCATGAGAAAATGGGTTTTGGCCTTGCGGACATAACGGTCCACCCGGTTGGAAAGATCCAGATCATGGCCGTAGTAAAACGGCAGGGCAGTTTCCGGCCAGATGATCAGATCTGGCTCAAACCGGGCTGCCGCCAAAGACAGACGGCCGTATTTTTCAATGGTGGCCTGGCGAAAGGTGTCACTCCATTTCAGATCCTGGCGGATGTTTCCCTGAATAATGGCCAGTTTTGTTTCCGGGGCCCGGGCCATCGCCTGCTCTATCTGGGGAATACGCTTTATGCCGTACATATAGGCTGCTGCCAGAACCATAAGTGTGTAGGACACACCTATGAAAATACGGAAAAAAAAGTGTCTGTCCAGAGAGCCGTTCAAGGATTTGGCCTGTATCCACAATGTGCTGATCAGGGTATTGCACAAAACCAGCACAAAGGAAATACCCAGCACCCCTGTCACATCCGCCATCTGAACGAGAAAACGGTCGGCATACTGGCTGTAGCCCAGAGCACCCCAGGCAAACCCTGTGAACAAATAGGTGCGCACAAATTCAAGTCCGGTCCAGATACAGGCTCCTGCCAGGGGGATCAGGGCAGGTGTTGGATGCAGCGTTTTGATGGCAAAGGTAAACAGCGCCGGATACAAAGACAGGTACAGGCAAAGCAGGATCAAGGCAGAGACAGCCAGCAGGAGATGAAGCCCTCCATAGGTGCACAGGGTGGGTACAATCCAGTACAGCAGGGTGGTAAAATGCACAAATCCGGCCGCAAACCCGGCTGCAAAAGACTGACGGGCGGTCATGGATTCCAGCGAAATGAGCAATGGACACAGGGCCACAAATGCCAGATAATGCAACCCGGTGTCTGGAAAACAGGCTGTGAGCAAAAGACCGCTGATCATTGCCGGAAAATATGCAGTCCAGGAACGTATAGGGAGAAAAGAAACCATTTTTTTTCCATTAGTCTTAAATAAAACCAAAAAGTCTGCTATACTTATCAGCTACTGGATGCACAGTCAATTTTATGTGTCGATATAATTTTTTGGAACAGGAGACGGTCATGTTTATGGCAGATAACCTTTCAAACGATGTCCTATCATCAAGTCTCCAGCAGATGCAGTCGGTTTTCGGCGCATGCCCTGCCGGCATCGGGATCGTACAAAACGATCTGATTGTCTGGGCCAATGACACATTTTATGCCATGCTGGGATATACGCCAGGCAGTTTGAACAATAAACATGCCCGCGACGTATTCCCCACACAAAAAGAGCATAAACGCGTGGCAGCCGTGCTTGCAAAGGGCATGGACAGATTCGGTTCCGGTATGGCGGAAACCCGGTTATCCAGAAAAGAAGGCCCCCCCCTTGACTGCCGTATCCGAGCTTCCCGCCTGGACAAAAAAAATCCTGCAGCCGGTACGGTGATGGTGGTCACCGATATTTCAGATATAAAATCCCTTCAGATCCAGCTTCAGCAGGCCCAGAAGATGGAAGCCATCGGTGTACTGGCAGGGGGTATTTCCCATGATTTTAATAATATCCTCATGGGTATCCAGGGGCATTTGTCTTTGATGCGCATTGATCTGACCGCCACTGAAAAAGTGATTTCCCATATTCACCAGATCACTAGACTGGTGGAAACAGCCAGCGAATTGACCGGGCGGCTTCTGGGTTTTGCCAGGGGGGGCAAATACCAGATCAAGGTTCTGGACATCAACCCGGTGGTGAAAATGGCCATGAATCTTTTTAAACCTACCCGCAAGGACCTGACCTTCCAAGAAACCTATGCAGAGGATCTGGATATGGTGGATGCAGACCAGTCCCAGCTGGAACAGGTGTGCCTCTATATCATCGGTAATGCATCACAGGCCATGCTGGACGAAGGAACGTTGTCGATTTCCACCAAAAATATCAGGATCCCGGAGGACCATGGATACCCCTTTTCGGTTAAATCCGGTTCATATGTGAAAATCAGTATCCAGGATACAGGTATTGGTATGGATGCAGAAACCCAGAAAAAAATATTTGATCCTTTTTTTTCCACCCGGAAAAACGGGAATCAAAACGGGCGGGGTCTTGGATTGTCCACCGTATATGGCATTGTGAAAAATCATGGGGGGTTCATAACAGTCCAGAGTTCTTTGGGAGAGGGCTCCACCTTCCATGTCTTTTTACCGGCCACAGCCAAAGCCGCTTCATCATCTGTGGCTACTTCAGATACGGATGCCCTGCCCAGGGGATCAGAAACCATATTACTGGTGGATGATCAGGCTGAGATCATCAATGTGGGGAAAAACTTTTTATCCCGCCTGGGGTATAAACCCATAACTGCCCGGAACGGCCTGGAAGCAGTGGAGATTTTCCGCATGTACCAGGATGAAATTTCCCTTGTGATTCTGGATATGGCCATGCCGAAAATGGGTGGCAAAAAAACACTTGATCTGATCCACCAGATCCGGGAAAGTATCAAGATCCTTGTAACCATGGGACAGATTGCAGATGGTGAAATGGAAGGTCTGCTCAGCCAGGGGTGCCATGGATTTATCCAGAAACCCTTTTCCATGTATGAGTTTTCCAAGGCTATTCGCAATGTGCTGGATAAACGAGCCGACTGAAACCTATACCATCCCGCCGTTGACCCCGATGACCTGGCCGTTCACATAGCCGGCCCTGGATGAGCATAAAAACGAAACCACGGCAGCAACCTCTTCCGGCTGTCCCAATCGCCCGGCCGGGATGGTCTGCCGGATTTTGTCCAGGTCCAGGCCCTGGAGCATTCCGGTTTCAATGAACCCGGGTGCCACTGCATTCACTGTGATGCCACGGCTGCCGATTTCTCTGGCCAGGGCTTTGGTGGCACCGATGACCCCTGCCTTGGCAGCGCTGTAGTTGACCTGCCCGGCATTTCCCATCTGGCCGGCGGTGGAACTTATGGTAATGATACGTCCTTTTTTCTGCCGGAGCATCTGCCGCACTACCGGTCGGGTCATATGATAAAATCCGGTAAGATGGGTTTCCATAACCATTTCCCAGGCCGGCTTTTTCATCATGGCAAATAAATGGTCATCCCGGATACCGGCATTGTTCACCAGAATATCCAGTCGGCCGCGCTGCTGTATAATGTCTTTTACAGCAGCTTCACACTGGGCCTGGATGGTGACATCAAACTGGATTGTTTCGGCCCGGCCGTTGCGGGAGATGATGGTATCAACTGTGTGCCGGGCGCCCGCCTTGTCCGATTGGTAGTTGATAAAAACATAAATTCCCTGTTCTGCCAGGTCCATGGCAATGGCTTGGCCGATACCTTTGGATGCGCCGGTTACCAGGGCGGCTTGATCTGATAGTGTGTTCATGACTCTCCCATTACCATCCATGCAATAAGATTTCAAGTGCTGGAATTGTTTTATTGCGCTTTACAATTTACAGACCAAATGTTATTCTCTGCGATGGTCAAATGATCATATGAACAGCAGCGTCAGGAGTTTTTTATGGAACATATAGAAATTCGTTTCGGTAACAACCTTGAAGCATATGACACTGAAGAAAAGTCCTTTGAAGAAATGTTTCAATCTGTGAATCCCATGTTCTGCTTTTCAAAGCGTGTCTGGAAACCCCAGATGGATATATTTGAAACACGCATTGAAATTATTATCCAGGCAGAGATTGCAGGGGTGAAAAAAGAGGATATTGTAATCGACGTCAGTAACAAGGCGGTTAAGATTTCAGGAAGCAGAAAATGCAGCCAGCCGGATGTTACAGCCACCTACCGTTTGGCCGAGATCCAGTTCGGCCAGTTTGAAAGGGTATTGTATCTGCCTAGTGTGATCGATGTGGAAAAAGTGTCCGCTGTTTTTAACAATGGTTTTCTTCAGCTGACGCTGGGCAAATTGTTTGTGGAAAATATCAAGCACAGACATAACCTGTCTATGGATTTTATCTAGCGCAAGGGTTCATACAAAGGAATACAAATGGATGATATCAGCCACGCCTCTTCTTCCACCATTTCAACCAATGATATCCCCGGTACGATTCCCATCCTTCCCATCGTCGATACCAATCTGTTTCCCAAAATGGTGCTGCCCTTGGTGTTGATCCAGAAAGAAGCCATCGACCTTATTGATGAAGCCATGGCAGGCAGCCGGATGCTTGGCCTGCTGCTGTCCAGACGGTCTGATCTGGATTCAAAACACACGGCCGACGATCTGTATCGCGTCGGTACCGTAGCCATGATTTTAAAAATGTCCAAAATGGAGGATGAAAAAGCCCAGCTGCTTATCCAGGGTCTGAACCGGTTCAAAGTGACGAAATTTCTCCAGGGAAAGCCGTATTTACAGGCAGATATTGCGGTTCTGACCTGTAAAAATGCGGACCGGAGCATTGAAAATCGCGCCCTCATGGCCAATATCGCAGAACAATATGAAAAAATCGTCAATTTGTCGCCCGGCCTGCCCAATGAAATGGCACGGATGATTAAATCCCTGCAGGATCCCAATGTTCTGGCTGATATGGTTGCTTCCACCATCAATGCCCCGGTCAGGGAAAAACAAAAAGTGATAGAATTGACCGATGTGAAAAAACGGTTGAAAAAAGTCACCCGTCTGGTGAATGACCAGCTGGAAATACTGGAAATGGGATCCAAGATCCAGAATCAGGTAAAAGAAGATATGGACAAGCAGCAGCGTGAATATTATCTGCGCCAGCAGCTCAAGGCCATAAGGGAGGAACTGGGGGAAACAGAAGGTGAACGCGTGGAAATCCGCGAATACCAGGCCCTTATAAAGAAAAATCACCTGCCGGAGGAAGCCCGGAAAGAAGCAGAAAGGGAACTTTTGCGCCTGTCCCGGATGCATCCTTCATCTTCGGAATATGTGGTGGCATCCAGCTATCTGGACTGGCTCACAACTCTTCCCTGGCAAAAGGCATCAAAGGATATGCTGGATATCAAATCAGCCCGCCGCATATTGAACCAGGACCACCATGGTCTGGAAAAGCCCAAAAAACGGATCCTCGAATATCTGGCTGTGCGAAAACTCAAAAAAGATTCTAAAGGGCCTATCCTTTGTTTTGCAGGTCCCCCCGGTACCGGAAAAACCTCTCTGGGCCGCTCCATTGCAAAGGCCCTGGGCAGAAAGTTTGTGCGTATTTCCCTGGGGGGGGTACGGGATGAAGCAGAGATCCGGGGACATCGCCGGACCTATGTGGGGGCCCTGCCCGGCCGTATTATCCAGAATATCCGGAAAGCAGGCAAAAAAAACCCTGTGTTCATGCTGGATGAAATCGACAAGGTGGATTCCTCCTACCACGGAGATCCTTCCTCGGCCCTGCTGGAAGTGCTGGACCCTGAGCAGAATTATTCCTTTACCGACCATTACCTGGATGTGTCCTTTGATCTTTCCGATGTGATATTTTTGACCACTGCCAACGTGCTTCACACCATCCCCGGGCCTCTGCGGGACCGCATGGAGGTGCTGGAACTCAACGGGTATACCGAGGATGAAAAACAAAAAATAGCCACCCGGTACCTTATTCCACGACAGCGGGAAGCAAACGGCCTTACTGCCGGCCAGATTCGTTTCACAGCCGGTGCCGTGAAAAAAATCATCACCGGTTATACAAGAGAATCGGGCCTGCGGAACCTGGAACGTCAGATCGGGGCAGTGTGCCGGGGGGTGGCTGCCAAGATAGCGGAAGAAGAAGTAACCCATCTGGTCATCACGAAAGAGGATCTTCACGAATACCTGGGACCGGACCAGAACATGCCGGATCTGGCCCTGCGCATCAAGACCCCCGGAGTGGCAGTGGGTCTTGCCTGGACCCCGGTGGGGGGTGAAATTTTATTTGTGGAGGCGGTTGCCATGAAAGGGGGCAAGGGAATGACCCTCACCGGCCAGCTGGGGGATGTCATGAAAGAATCCGCCACCACGGCCTTGAGTTTTATCCGGTCCCATGCCGGAGAACTGGGAGTGGATGAATCCTTTTTTGATACCCATGATATCCATGTTCATGTGCCGGCCGGATCCATTCCCAAGGACGGCCCTTCGGCCGGTGTAACCATGCTGGCGGCCCTGGTTTCGTTGGTTACCGGGAAAAAGGTTCGGCCCCGGCTGGCCATGACCGGTGAAATAACCCTCAGAGGCGAGATACTGCCTGTGGGCGGGGTCAAGGAAAAAATTATTGCCGCCCACAGGGCCGGCATCCGGTCTGTTATTCTGCCGTTATGGAACAAAAAAGACATGGAAGATATACCCCGGCATATCCAGGAGCAGATGAGCTTTTTTTTCACCGATAAAATGGAAGATGTAATCTTACACGCATTTGACCCATGATACAAAAATATACAACACTGTATTCCAGTATAATGAGCCTGTTGATCCTGGTTTTTTTCTGTCTGCTGCATGCCGGATGTTCAAAATCCCTTGATTCCGAACCCTATGACAGGGGGCATACGCCGCCATCCCAGAAACAGCCCGGCAAAGTGCCGGCCACCCAGCGGCCCTATTCGGTCTTTGGCCAGAATTATACACCCATCGCCAGCGCTGAGGGGTTTGTTCAAATGGGCCTGGCCTCCTGGTACGGCAAAAAATTCCACGGCCGCAAAACCGCCAACGGGGAAATTTATGACATGTATGCCATGACAGCGGCCCACAAGACATTGCCCATGAATACCTGGGTGGAAGTGCACAACCTTGATACCAATCGTAAAATCCGGGTACGGATCAATGACCGGGGTCCCTTTGTCACAGGCAGGGTCATCGATCTTTCCTATACCGGGGCCAAACGTATCAATATGCTGGGTCCGGGCACTGCCAGAGTAAGGGTGACGGCCCTGGGTGCGGCCACAGCCTATTCCAAAACAACACACGCACCGGTGTCCTTTAGACAGCTGGATTACTGGAAGGGCAATTTCACCGTCCAGGTGGGGGCATTCCAGGTAGAAGCCAATGCGCAACATTTTAAGGAAAAATTATCCAAATCCTATCTGAACGCCCATATTATGGTGCATAAAGATTACCGGGGCACCTTTTATCGGGTGCGCATCGGCCGGTTTTCCAATCTCAAGGATGCCGAACGGTTCAGTGACAGCCTGGTGACAAATGACGGGTTTGACCAGGCCTTTGCCGTTGCGGAGTAGAGGAATGGCTGATTTTGTTTTTCCGGCCCTGAAACGGTATAGACAGGATCTGTCCCTGTGGATCGTTACCCTATGGGAATCAGCGCCATGATCACCATCAAAGGGGTGTTGTCCCGCCTGACATATCAGAACCCGGACAACCAGTATACCGTGTGCCGCATTCAGGTGGAAAAGATACAGGATCCCATCACTGTGGTGGGGTATCTGGCAGGGGTGGCAGAAGGGGAAACCCTGACCCTGAAAGGCCAGTGGGCATCCCATCCCAAATATGGGGATCAGTTCAAGGCAGATGTCTATGAAGTGACGCTGCCAGCCACGGTTTCCGGTATCCGCAAATACCTGGGATCCGGCATGATCAAAGGAATCAGCAAGTCCCTGGCAGACCGCATTGTGGACAAATTCCAGGAACAGACTCTGGAAATCATTGAAAATCAGCCGGAAAAACTCATGGAGATTACCGGCATCGCCAAGGGCAAGCAGCAGCTGATCCTAAAAGCCTGGAACACCCACCATGCCGTGCGCCGGGTGATGCAGTTTTTGCAGGAAAACAATGTCAATGTGGCCCATGCCGGCCTGATCCTCAAAACTTATGGCCCGGGCGCTCTGTCAGTTCTGGAAACCGATCCCTATCGTATTGCAAAGGATATCCCGGCCATCGGGTTTGCCACGGCAGATGCAGTGGCCCGGGCCAAAGGCGTTGAAAAAACCGATGAGACCCGCCTGCAGGCATGTCTTCTTTGTCAGCTCCTTTCTTTTGAAGGGGACGGCCATGTGTATGCAGTCAAAGAAGAATTGTGCTTTGCCTGCGCCCGTCTGGCAGGTGTTGATCCGGACCTTTTTCCGCCTGTCCTGGAGGTTTTGGCAGACACCAACGAGATCCGGATCCAAGATGACCGGGTATACCTGATCCGCCTGTTCAAAGCGGAAAAAGGCATTGCAGACCGGCTTTGCGCATTGCTTTCCATACAGGTGCCGGAACATACGATTTCCAGTGATGAGATCCTGGAACAGGTGCTGACCGGCATGGCTGTAAAATTGTCTGATGAGCAGCTGGAAGTGGTCGGCCAGGTGATGGCCCAGAAGGTATCGGTGATCACCGGGGGGCCCGGTACCGGCAAAACCACCCTGGTGCGGGCCCTTTGCCAGGTGTTCAAACACCTGCGTCTCACCGTTGTCCTGGCAGCCCCCACTGGCAGGGCTGCCAGGCGCCTGGCGGAGACCACCGGCAAAAAAGCCTTTACCCTGCACAAACTGCTGGGATTTGACACGGAGCAGGGCACAGTGGAGCGTAATTTCACCAACCCATTGAATCTGGATGTGTTTGTGGTGGATGAAGCCAGCATGGTGGACACCCAGCTCATGTTTCATCTGGTGGAGGCCATGCCGCCTGCTGCCAGCCTGATTCTGGTGGGGGATACCTTTCAGCTGCCCTCGGTGGGACCGGGCAATGTGTTGTCCGATATCATGGCATCGGGCCGGATCCGGGTGTTTGCCCTGACCAAAATTTTCCGCCAGGCCATGGAAAGCCCTATTGTGCGCCATGCCCATGAGATCCGCAACGGCCGGATGCCCGATTTCAAGGCAAAGGAATGCCAGGGGTTGTCGGAATTTTATTTTATTGAAAACCAGCACAGCGAAAAAGTGGTCACCACCATTCTGGAGCTGTGTGCCAAACGCATCCCCAGCACCTTTCCCCATATCATTGATCTTCAGGTGCTCACCCCCATGCACCGGGGAGAGGCCGGCACCATAAACCTGAACCAGCAGCTCCAGGCGGTGCTGAACCCGGGCAAAGGAGGAATCGACAGTCACGGCATCACTTTCCGGCCCGGGGACAAGGTGATGCATCTGAAAAACAATTATGAAAAAGAGGTGTTCAACGGCGACATCGGTCAGGTCATCGAGGTGTCTAAATCAGACGGCAGCGTCATGGTGGATTATGACGGCCGCACCGTGTCCTATGACCTGCTGGACCTGGATGAACTCACACTGGCCTATGCCATCTCGGTGCACAAATCCCAGGGGTCGGAATACGGGGCGGTCATCATCGCCCTGACCATGGCCCATTATCCCCTGCTCCAGCGCAACCTTTTGTATACCGCGCTTACCCGGGGAAAACACCTGGTGATCATTGTGGGATCTTCCCGGGCCGTTCACATGGCCTTTGATAACAACCGCACCAACCTGCGCCGATCAGGGCTCAAAGACCGTCTGGCTTCCTGATTTTCCGTATGAAACCCACCGTAAGTACAAATCCTGTAACGTGAAACCCCGGAATCAAAACAATATATTGTAACGGGTTTATCCCGCCTTACACACTCCAGTAAGGGCCTTCATTCCACAGCATGGGTTCGATTTTTTGATCTAAACCCATTTCAATATTGGTGCTGTCTTTAACAAAAAGAAAATGGTGAAGATTGGTTTCCGGAGCTTGATTCTGATACACATGCCTGAGTATCTCCTCAATCTCATCCAGGTTAAGTCTCAGGGCAACAGCAGGGTTATTGTTGACCTCCGGATATGCCTTTACTGTTCCGGAGCGGATATCTTCGAACATGAGAACCTCTTTATATACCCGTTCGTGTTTCGGGTGCACAACAATCACCAGGTCATCCAGTTCCAGATGTTCCATGGCATATTTGAGCATTATTTTGTTGCCGTGCATCAGGATGTTCTGTGATCCGTTCCGGTGTTCCGGATGGGTGGCAAGGCAGCCGACCTCTCCGATTTTTCTTCCCAAGGACCGCAAATGGTCCAGCTCCTGCCGATATATTGAATCCATGGGAAGCCCCCATTCAGAGTCGGGGAAAAGGCTTACGGTAAATGCGATGTCATCATGTTTTTTACCCACAAACACCGCTGTTTTTTCATGATAATGCTGTTTTAAAATTCTGCATGGCCCGGAACATTGCTCTTTGCTCACATATCCTTCTTGAATGTATACATCCTGGACAAGCTTAAGGGCCGTAAAAACATCACTGGCCTGGGTGGCCATACCAAAAGCATAGTGCTGCATTGCAAGATCATCAATTCGTATGATCTGCCGCAGCTGGTCGGTTTGAAATTCCAGAGAGCTGTTCATGTTAAGGGAAGAGGCAAGTTGGTTCATTTTGAGGCACCGTTATGTTATAGGGTTGACTGCACATTCAAATCATCATGTATATTCCCGCAAGTATATATGTATATTGTCGCAAGTGAATATGTATATTGCCGCAAGTATATATGTATATTGCCGTATGCCGCATGTGTATAGCAATAATGGTACCAATACGGTTTTCAGGATCAAAATCATTTTAATCCCGGCCGTATTTTGATAATATTCTATATAATTTCAATATGTTGAATAAAAATACGGAAGGACGGCGGAAGGGTTTGTCCATTTGCGCCGGTCCCGGGGATCACCCGTTTTGTGAAGGGAAAACCGGACACCGCAGATTGAATTGCCGATTGAATT
Source organism: Desulfotignum sp. (assembly GCA_011390635.1). GTDB lineage: Bacteria > Desulfobacterota > Desulfobacteria > Desulfobacterales > Desulfobacteraceae > Desulfotignum. The sequence continues at coordinate 65,303 of JAABSA010000015.1, forward strand.
ACGTATAACTATCTGAATGAAAACGTTATACGTGATGATTGCCTGGTGTGTGAAAAAAAGGTCACTCTTGGTGCCATATGCGGTATTTTTTTTATAAAACCAGGCCGGTCAACGGTATTGCATGGCTGTATGGAATTTACTGCACACCATCCCGGAAATTCTCAGGCTCAAGGCCGCATTTTTTTATTTGATCATAAAAATCGGCCCGGTATTTTCCGGCCAGTTTTGCTGCCTGGCTGACATTTCCCCGGGTCAGGGTCAGCAATTGACTGAGGTATTGCTTTTCAAAATCAAGTTTTGCTTCCTTGAACGGTTTAAGGTTCTCAGCCGAATCATCCGGCCCGGTCATAATCAGATCGGGTGAGATTACCGGAGTCTGGGACATGGCCACACAATATTCAACTACATTTTTCAGTTCCCGGACATTTCCGGGCCAAGGGGCACTGGATAATTTTTTCATGGCCTCCGGCGAAAACTGCCGCACATTTTTTTCCATTTTCTGCCTGAAGCTGTCCAGGAAAAACTGCGCAAGAACAGGGATACAGGCCCGGCGTTCCCTCAGCGGCGGCAGGGTGAAGGGAATGACGCGAATCCGGTAATACAGGTCTTCCCTGAAATTGCCACGGGCCACCTCATCTGTCAGATTTTTATTGGTGGCCGCAATAATGCGGGCCTTAAACGCAATCTTTTTATTTCCGCCAAGGGGATAAAACTCATTTTCCTGCAGCACCCGGAGCAGTTTGGCCTGCAGAGAAATCGGTATTTCCGTGATCTCATCAAAGAAAAAGGTTCCATTTTGCGCCTGCTCTAAAAACCCGTTCTTGTCCCTGTCTGCGCCGGTAAAAGCGCCTCGTCTCACACCGAAAAGCTCGCTTTCAAACAGGGATTCAGGAATAGCAGCACAGTTGACGGCAATGAACGGGGAATTTTTTCTGGGGCTGGCCACATGGATGGATTTGGCCATCAACTCTTTTCCAGTGCCGCTTTCTCCTTCCAGCAGAATATTGGAATCGGTTTTGGCCGCAAGGACAATGGCTTTCAGCACGGAAATCATTTTTTCATCTTTGGCAATGATATTTTTAAAACCGAATTTTTCATGCAGCATGCTGCGCAGCGCCTTGATCTCTTCGGACAGTTTGTTCTTTTCAAGGCAAAGCCTTACATGGTTGAGCAGCTCATTGTCATCATCAAACGGTTTCGTCAGGTAGCTGTCCGCCCCTTTCTGGATGGCACTGACTGCTTTTTGGATCGTACCATATGCGGTCAGGATGATGACGGCCATTTCAGGATTGATCCGTTTAAGAGAAATCATCAGGTCAATGCCGTTTTCATCCCTGAGCTGATAATCGATTACAGCAAGGTCGAAATGGCCGGCTTCAAGAGCTGCCATGGCATCCTGGCCATTGGTAACATCCGTTACCCTGTAATTATCCGCTTCGAGCCTCATTTTGAGAATTCTGAGCAGGGCCGGATCATCATCAACGATGAGTATTTTCTCCATAGTATTTTTCCTTTGGATGTGACCGATTCTCAATGTTCATCGCGGTGTCATGGCTTTGTCCGGACTTTCCCGGCCGGGTGCCTTTACCCTGTTCAGGTCGATTTGTTTTAACTGGAGAATCTGCTCCTCAAGAAGGTGTTTCTCGTGTTCAAGTTTTTTAACCTGCTCCGATAATTTTCCATTCTGTGTCATAAGACCCTCAATTCGCAGTTTATCCTCCTGCTGAAGCTGTGCTCTGGATTGAAGCTTTCTGGAAAGGGCCAGGATTCTCTCCTGGTCGGATATGATCCTGGCCAGAAAGTCCTGATTCATTTTTATCTGTCGGACATAATTGGCAACCACATTATCCCCGGCTTGAAAACGATTTTCATAATATTGGAGTAAGTGGTCGCTATCCTTTGCAGCAAGTTTGAATTCATTGTTTTCTATATGTTTTTCAACCGTATCCAGGTATTGTTCCTGCCGGGTATCAACCGTTACCGTCACCGGTCTGAATATGCTTGTGAAAAAGCAGCCCGGCAGAAAAAGCCCGCTTAAGAGGCAGCAGGCAATGTAAACAAAATTTTTGCGCCACTTGGTTCCTGATTTTGGGCCCATATTTTTCCTCCATGCGCTTTGATGATATATTTTGAAATGGACAATCCCAGTCCTGTTCCCATCTTGGCGTTCAGGTTATTGTCAATCTGTTTGAATTTATAAAAAATATTTTCAAGGTGTTCGGGTTTGATCCCTGGTCCGTTGTCCTCAACACAGACCAGAAGTTCGTTTCCCTCTTCAGCCCGTTGACAGCTGACGCAGACCTTTCCTTTGAAGGGGGTGAATTTCAACGCATTTCCCACCAGGTTGTCCAATACCTCAATGAGCCTGTCTTCATCTGCACAGACCATAGGAAGATCTGTCCGGGGTGGAGAAAATTCCAGGAGAATCTTTTTTTTTCGGGCAAGGGGAGCCAGTTTAAGGATGGATTTACGGATAACATCCGGCAGATTCAGCTGAACTATCTGGTATTCCATTTTATGGGCTTCCATTTTTGAATAATCAAGTATCCGGATTACTGATTTTAAAAGTCGCTGGCATTCTTCACGGATAAGGGTGAACAGTTCCTGCTGTTTTTCAGGTTCATCCGCATAAAAGCCTTTTGAAAGCATGGCAGAGGCTTCTTTGATGGATGTAATCGGTGTCCGGAGTTCATGGGAGACATGACTGATAAAATCAGCCTTTAATTCATCAAGCTCTTCCAGACGCCGGCACATGATATTGATATGGCGGGCCAGGTCCTGTATCTCCTTTGGTCCTTTAACGGTAAGGATCTGTTCAAACCGTCCCCTGGAAATCTCTTTTGTTTGTTTTTGAAGCCGGCTAACCGATTTTTTAATGGCCCTGGTGTTGATAATGGTGATGACCATGCCTACCAGTACGGTTAATATCGTAGTGATGATCGTACCGATGAAAACACGCCGGACCATTTTTCCGGACAATGTTGTTTTTTCGGTAATAATGGCTCTGGAGAGGTCTGAAATGGTATTTATGTTTGCGGCTATAGCTTGTATATAAGGCAGACGTTCGCTTGACAGATGATCAAATTTTGCATTTTCAGATTTTTTTTCAGGTGCATTTTTGTCAAACCAGATCAGGTATTGATCGAATATCCGGACCGTCTTGTTGAACAATTTCTGCTGCTCTTCTGTCTCCATCAATGCAGCCAGGACACTGAAATCTTTCTTCAGGTTGGATGCATGCCCCTGGAACCGAATTAAATAGTCCTTGTCCAAGGCAACAAAATATTTTTCATCAAACTGCACCAGCTGCTCAAAGGTGTCCATGAGGCGGTTGCCAACCAGGATGCTTTTCTGATTTTTTGCCAAAACTTCATGGTTGATTTTCTGGAGACGCTCCAGGTTGAAGGAAACAACCCCGCCCAAAACAAGGACAAGGAAAAGTACGGCTATGTTTCCGAGCACAAGACGCTGGAAAATCGTAAAGGGCATCATAAGGTGTCCGGAGTTTTTGTGTTCCTCACTATAATCATATCCTGCCTGAGGCAAGATATCGAATGGTATTCAGCATTTAAATTCCTTTGGTACTTGACTCGATTTGAATATATCGGATTCGATTGCCGGATCAAGTCAACTATAGACTGTCATAACACCTTTTGCAGGGTCATTCAACTGTAAAGCAAGATCAGAAAATGAAAACCAAATCCGTAACAAGTGTACCAACCTGCGCCGGATCAGGGCTCAAAGACCTTACGGCTTCTCAGGGTTGGTTTTTATGTTCCATATGTATATTGATCAGATTACCCAGTAATATGACAACCGCCCCGGCCAGTACAAATGTGTCAAGCATTTCATTGTAAAACAGGTAACCGATCACCGCGATCAGGGGCAGCCGGAGAAAATCCATAGGCACTACCACGGTGGCATCTGCCAGAGACAGTGCCCGGGCCATGCAGTAATGCCCTGACAGTGCTGTAATCCCCACGGTTATCAGCCAGGGCACAAGAGACAATGAAACTGCCTGCCATTGATCCAACGAAAGTAAAAGTCCAATGGGCAGTTGAATAAGTGTCATGTAAAAAAGAATGGTGACCGGGTGGTCAAACCAGGTGATTCTTCGGGTCAGGGTATGGGACAGCCCGTAGCAAACTGCTCCTGCCACCACAATAAGCGATATTGGATTCAAAATTCCTGTGCCGGGTCTGAGAATGATGAGCATGCCTGTTATCCCGAAAACAACCGCCAGAAACCGGGAGGAGGTCAAGCGCTCTTTGAGGATAATGGCTGCCAGAATGGCGGTCCATGCAGGCACGGTAAATTCTAGAGCGAACACTTCAGCGAGAGGGATATATGCAATGCCGTAAAACCAGCCGAACTGTCCTCCAAAATGGGATATGTTCCGCACCATATGCAGACCAATATGCTGTGTTTTAACCAAATGCCAGCCTTGGCCGGCCAGAACAAGGCACAGGATACACAGGCCAACCAGGCTGCGGAAGAACAGGATTTGAAATGTGCCAAGGTCTTGGGAAAGTTCCCGTCCGCCCACAGCCATGCCCAAAAATGAGAACAGGGTTCCTGTCATCCACAGGGCGGCCAGGATAATATTTTTTTTACCGGTGTCTGGTGTCACAATCCATTGTTCCTTACCCATTCAGAATGGCGGTTGTGCCGTCTGCCTGAATGGCAAAAAGCCTTTATGCGGTGACATAAAGGCTTTTAAAACTATAGCAGAATTATCATATCATTGCTTCAGAGCGTATTTGTCGGCCAGGACATCATAATAAGGCTGTTCAGAAACGGATCCCCATACCCCCACCTGTTCTTTGAATTTTTTGAATGCGGCATGGACCTTTGAGGACATGGCATCTTTCTGGGATTCTTCCTCCATGGTTTCTTTTGCAAGTTTTCTGAGATTGTCCAGCAGAGCATCAGGAAACCGGATCAGGTTCACCTTGTGTTTGGTTATCAGCTCCTGGAGGGCCGCCCCGTTGCCTGATTCAAACTGGCACAGGCTCCAGAAATTGGTTTCCATGGCCACGGCATCCACCGCCGCCTGGAGATCTTTGGGAAGTGAATCATAGGCTTTTTTATTGAACATCACCTCAAGACAGGTACCGGGTTCATGCCATCCGGGATAATAGTAATATTTGGCGGCCTTGTAAAACCCCATGCGCAGGTCATGCAGCGGGCCCACCCATTCGGTGGCATCCAAGACCCCTCTTTCCAGGGAGGTGAAAATCTCTCCGCCGGGCAGCAGGACAACGGTGCCGCCGGCCTTGGCAATGACCTTTCCTCCCAGACCCGGGATACGCATTTTCAATCCCTTGAAATCATCAATGGTGTTCATCTCTTTTCTGAACCATCCCCCCATCTGCACACCGGTGTTTCCCTGGGGTCTGGGTACCAGATTAAAGGGGGCATACACCTCTTCCCATAATTCAAGGCCGCCGCCGCTGTAAAACCAGGCATTGATACCCTGTGCATTCAGCCCGAAGGGAACTGATGAGAACCATTGTCCGGCCGGTACCTTTCCTGCCCAGTAGTAGGAGGCACCGCTGCCCACCTCCACTGTTCCGGCAGAAACGGCATCAAATACACCTAGGGCAGGGACCAGTTCTCCTGCTGCAAACACCTGGATCTTTATCCGTCCGTTGGTGACTTCATCAAGGCGCTTGGCAAAGCGTTCCGCACCGGTTTGCAGTACAGGCAGTCCAGGGGGCCAGGTGGTGACCATCTTCCAGCGGTATGTCTTTTCATTGGCAATCACCGCGGGGGCGGAAAGGGCTGCGCCTGCAACTGCTGCGGCAGCTGTAACGCCGGTTTTTTTGAGAAATTCTCGTCGTTCCATGATAACGTCTCCTTTCTTCATGCAGCTGAATTATGTTTCATCAACTGCCAAAAACCACTTTTGGCAGCCAGGTAACCACTATTGGAAAAAATGCCACAATCAACAGTCCGATGAGCTGAAAGAGAACAAATGGAATAATACCCCGGTAAATATGTCCTGTCCTGACCTCCACCGGGGTCACTGCCTTGAGGTAAAACAACGAAAATCCAAAGGGCGGCGTCATGAACGATGTCTGCAGATTGACGGCAATAAGGATGCAGAACCATACCGGATCAAATCCGAATTCCAGCATGATGGGCGCCAGCACCGGTACATGGATAAAGGTGATTTCAATGAAATCCAGAAAAAATCCGATGATGAATATCAGGCCCATGACTGTGACGAGCACAAACCATTTGCCGTGATCCTCTGCAATACCGCCCAAAAAGGACCTGACAAGTTCATCACCCCCTAGGCCTCTGAATACCAGGCCGAATGCGGCTGCCCCCACGAGAATAATAAACACCATACAGGTCAGCTGCATGGTGGAATCCATGACCTTCTCCAGCATTGCCATATTGAATTTTCGGTTGGCAATGGTCAGAACTGTGGCCCCCACCGCCCCCACCGCTGCCGCTTCCGTGGGAGAGGCGATCCCCCAGAAAATGGACCCCAGTACCGCCACCATCAGAAAAAGCGGGGGGAACAATGCTTTCATTATTTTTTTCAATAACACCAAAGGGGTCAATGCATCCAGTTCAGACTTGGGAATGGCAGGGGCACTGTCTGGATTAATAAAGACGGCAATGACAATGTAAAGGATATACAGACCCACAAGAATGAGGCCTGGAAAAACCGCTCCCATGAACAGATCCCCCACCGGAACTCCGACAATATCCCCTATGAGAACCAGAACAATACTTGGGGGGATGATCTGTCCCAGTGTTCCTGAAGCAGACACGGTGCCGGTGGCAAGTTCTTTCTGGTAACCGCGCTTGAGCATGGTGGGAACGGCCAGAAGCCCCATGGTGACGACAGTCGCCCCCACAATACCCGTGGAAGCACCCAGCAGCGCCCCGACGAGAACCACGGATATCGCAAGTCCCCCCCTGATACGTCCGAACACCAGTCCCATTGTATCCAGCAGGTCTTCGGCCAGGCCGGAACGTTCCAGCATCACCCCCATAAACACAAAAAGGGGAACCGCCAGCAGGGTGACATTGCCCATGACACCCCAGATACGCAAAGGCAGCAGGTTGAAAAAGTCCCAACCGAATCCGATCAATCCAAAACAAAGGGAGGTGCCAAGCAGGGTGAAGGTAACGGGAAAACCTGCCATGAGCAGGATGGTAAGGGCCAGAAACATCCAACCGGGAAGATATTCCATCAGTTTTCCCTCTCCGTTTCCAGGTCTTTGCCAAGGATGGTGAAAAAACTTTTGATTCCCATTGATATTCCCTGTAACAGAATGAATATAAATCCAACAGGAATACAGGATTTGATCAGGTAGCGATAGGGAATTCCCCCTGGATCAGGCGATCCTTCCAGAATTAACCAGGAATGAAAGGCGAATTTGGTAGATGTTTCAATAATCAGCCAGCAGCCTGGGATCAGAAAAAAGATGACCCCGATCAGGTTAATCCAGGCCTTTCCTTTGGGGTTCAGCCGCTGGTATATAATATCCACGCGCACATGTCCGTCATTCAACAGTGTCTTGCCCGCTCCCATGAGAAAAATAAATGCAAACAGATGCCACTCAAGTTCCTGAACAAAAACGTAACTGGTGTTGAATGCATACCGCATCACAACATCTGTAAACACCACCACAACAACCAGACCGGTTACCCATGATACCCACCGGCCTATGACACTGTTGAAATTATCAATCCACCGGCAGAAAATCCTGCAAAAAGACATTTCTTCTCCACAATGGCAATTGTTTCATTAACCCAAATTGTATGATTCATCGCATAGCTGCGTTTGTCACAAAAGGTGTGTCGCTCTCCATTTCAGTAGGACAGACCACCTCTTTTTGTCAAGGAAAATAAAAGGTGGTGCTGTTTTTATGAGTGATTCAGGCTTGGAATCTTTTAGCACAATGCACCACCAGGCTTGTTTATATAAAGGGGAGTCTTTTTTCATCCTATTGAAATTTCTGGCAATACCTGGTAAAAGAAAAGCTTTGGAATTTTAACAGGAAATGATTATGCATTATGACGGAATGATCATACGGCCTCCCAGTGAGGCGGACAGTATACTGCTCCAGGTGACCCTGGGGTGCTCCCACAACAAGTGCACCTTCTGCGGTACCTTCCGGGACAAGCGGTTTACCATCAAAAAAGATGACATCATTTTTCAGGATATTGAATATGCCAGGGCGCATTTTCCCCGGCAAAAGCGGTTGTTCATCTGTGACGGCGATGCCATGATCGTGCCCATGAAGCGGCTTGTGCCCATTCTGGAAAGAATCAAAGACCGGCTTCCCTGGGTGGAGCGGGTGGGGGTGTACGCCAATACCAAGGGCATCGGCATGAAAACCGATGAAGAACTGGCTGAGCTCAACTCCCTGGGGGTGGGCATCGCTTATATGGGCCTGGAATCAGGGGATGACCAGGTGCTGGCTGATATACGCAAAGGTGCCACCGCAGACAAGATGATCCGCATGGGTCGGCGGGTGAAACAGGCGGGGATTGTCTTGTCCGTCACTGTGCTGGTGGGTCTGGCTGGAAAAGAGCGGTCCCTGATCCATGCACAGGAAACCGGCAGAGTGCTGTCGGAAATCGATCCGGATTATGTAGGAGCCCTGAGCCTGATGCTGATCCCGGGCACGGAACTGCATGCGGATCACCAGGCCGGCCGGTTCCAATTGCCCGGCCCCGAGGAAATGCTGGCGGAACTGGGACAGATGATCGCTTCCACCCACCTGACGGACGGGCTGTTCCATGCCAATCATGCCTCCAATTACCTGCCTATCAGGGCCAGGCTGCCCCGGGACAAGGAAAAAACCCTGGAACAGATCGCCCGGGCCCTGAGCGGTAAAATCAAACTCAAACCCGAATTCATGAGAGCCTTGTAACACCCGGGCTACCAAACAGGAGAAACATACCATGGCAGATGCCACAGAAAATCTTGACCAGTTGACCATCAATACCATCAGAACCCTTTGCATGGATGCGGTGCAAAAAGCCAATTCCGGCCATCCCGGTGCACCCATGGGTCTGGCACCGGCCGCCTATGTGCTGTTCAAACGCTTTTTGAAACACAATCCCAAAAACCCGGCATGGATCGACCGGGACCGGTTTGTGCTGTCCGGGGGGCATGTGTCCTCTTTGCTGTACAGCATGCTGTACCTGTGTGGGTACGGGCTGGAGCTGGATGATCTGAAAAACTTCCGGCAATGGGGTTCCAGGACCCCGGGGCATCCGGAATACAGTGACACCCCCGGGGTGGAGACCACCACCGGACCTTTGGGTCAGGGCATTGCCAATGCCGTGGGCATGGCCATTGCCGAACGTCATCTGGCCGCCCGGTTCAACAAGGAAGATAACACACTCATTGACCATCATACGTTCTGCATGTGCGGGGACGGGGATCTCATGGAAGGGGTGTCCATGGAAGCGGTTTCTCTGGCCGGCCACTTGGGACTTGGCAGACTGATCCTGATGTATGATGATAACCATATCACCATTGAAGGGGCCACAGACATCGCGTTTACGGAAAATGTGACAGACAAGTTCACTGCCATGAACTGGCATGTTGTGGAGGTGGCGGATGGCAATAACCTGGAAGCCATAGAAAACGCCCTGACGGCATGCAAAGAACTCCAGGACCGGCCGTCTTTGATCAAGATCAGAACCCATATTGCTTATGGCAGCCCCGGAAAACAGGATACGGCAGATGCCCATGGCGCCCCTCTGGGGGAAGAAGAAATCAAAAAAACCAAATCATTTTACGGGGTGCCTGCAGACAAAACATTTCATGTACCGGAACAGGTCCTGGAAGAAACCAGAAAAGCGTTGATCCGTGGAGAGGATTTTGAAAACACCTGGCAGGAGGTGTTTTTATCTTACAAAGATAAGTACCCGAAAGATGCCGCCATGTTTGCGGATGCGGTGAGCGGTTTTCTCACACAGGGCTGGGATAAGGATCTGCCTGTATTTTTTCCGGAAGATGCGCCGGTGGCGACCCGGGCCGCTTCTGGCAAGGTGCTCAATGCCATCGCCCTGAACCTGCCCGCACTCATGGGCGGGTCCGCAGACCTGGCACCTTCCAACAAGACCTATCTGGACTGTTCCACCGAGTTTCAGAAAAATGCCTTTGACGGGCGAAATATCCGGTTCGGGGTTCGGGAGCATGCCATGGGTGCCGTCATGTCCGGCATGTATCTGCATTCGGGTGTCCGCCCCTATGGCGGGACGTTTCTGGTGTTTTCCGATTATATGCGCCCGGCCATCCGGCTGGCCGCGTTGATGAAACTGCCGCTGATTTATGTCTTTACCCATGACAGCGTGGCAGTGGGCGAAGACGGGCCCACCCATCAGCCGGTGGAGCATCTGGCAGCCCTGCGGGCCATTCCCGGGCTCAATGTGGTGCGGCCGGCAGATGCCAATGAGACCGCCCTGGCATGGAAACAGGCCCTGTCCACAATGGATTCCCCCACTGCCCTGATCTTAAGCCGGCAGAAGCTGCCCATCCTGGACACCACCCTGCGGGACGGGGAATTTCATTACGGGGCATATACCATCCTGGACAAGGGCGATCAGGCAGATATGATCATCATTGCCACCGGATCTGAGGTGCATATCAGCCTTGGGGCGGCACAGACCCTGGAAACCGACCACGGCATAAAAGCCTCTGTGGTGTCCATGCCCTCCTGGGAATGGTTTGAAAAAGCACCGGCATCCTACAGGGAGCGCATCCTGCCATCAGGTGTTACCCGGCGCCTGGCTGTGGAGGCCGGCATTGCCATGGGATGGGAAAAATATGTGGGGCCTGACGGGGCCGTGATCAGTATCGAACGGTTCGGCGCCTCGGCCCCGGGCGGGGTGGTGCTGAAAAAACTGGGGTATTCCGTTGACAATGTTGTGAAACAGGCATTGGACCTGGTCAAGGGGTAATATTCTCTCTTCAAAAGGAGATATGGCATGATTATTTCCGTTAAAACCGGCAGCAGAACCCAGATGAAGGATATCACCGATCAGGTGCGGCAGGCGGTGACATCCTCAGGCATACAGAATGGCCTGGTGCATGTCTGCTCCCTGCATACCACAGGGGCGGTGACCATCAATGAAAACGCCGATCCTGCCGTACCAGTTGATATCCTGAATACCATCAACAAGATCGTTCCCTGGGATGACCGTTACAGGCATATGGAGGGCAATTCCGCCGCCCACATAAAGGTCAGCCTGTTCGGGCCGTCGGAGATGGTGGCCCTGGAAAACGGGTCCCTGGTGCTGGGTACCTGGCAATCCATTTTTTTCTGTGAATTTGACGGCCCCAGGAACCGGAAGGTGAATGTCACCATTCTGGCGGACAGGTAAAAGGAAAACGCGGTATGAAAGTGATATGGCTGCTCACCGCCCTGGTGGCCGGCATGATGGCCCCTGTCCAGGCCGGTTTCAACGGAAAAATGGGCCGGGCCATCGGGGATCCGGTGTATGCGGCCCTGATTTCGTTTTTTGTGGGCACCCTGGGGCTGCTGGTTTACGGTTTTGCCCTGCGCATGGATTTTACAGCGGTGCGCCATGCTGCCGGGATCGAATGGTGGGTGTGGCTGGCCGGTCTGCTCGGTGCGTTTTATGTCACTGCCGTGATTGTGCTCACCCCCCGCCTGGGGGCGACCCTGACCTTCAGTCTCGTTGTGGCAGGCCAGCTGATCATGGCCGTGGCCCTGGACCATTTCGGGCTGTTAGGGGTACCGGTGCAGGCCATCTCCTGGCCCCGGATCCTGGGCATCGCCCTGGTCACGGCAGGGGTGGTGCTAATCAGAAAATTCTGAAGAGGGCCTGAAAACTTACGAAAAACACCAAAAAAGGGTATGGTAAGCGTTCTGAAAATTTGGAGAAAACGGTCATGAGAAGCAAAAATATCATTCATACAGTCAGCTGCCATGCCGAAGGGGAAGTGGGGGATGTGATCGTTGGGGGGGTGGCCCCGCCGCCGGGGGATACCCTGTGGGAACAGTCCCGGTGGATTGCACAAGATCAGACTTTGCGAAACTTCATGCTCAATGAACCCAGAGGCGGGGTATTCCGCCATGTGAACCTGCTGATTCCTTCAAAGCACCCTGATGCCCGGATGGGATTTATCATAATGGAGCCGGAAGATACACCGCCCATGTCCGGGTCCAATTCCATATGCGTTGCCACTGTGTTGCTGGAAGCCGGCATCCTGCCCATGCAGGAACCGGAAACCAGGCTCACCCTTGAGGCCCCGGGTGGACTGATTCAGGCAAGGGCTGCCTGCGAAAACGGCCGGGTCAAGGCCATGACCATCTATAATGTCCCCTCTTTTGTCCACCAGCTGGCAGTGCCTCTGGAAGTGCCGGGCCTGGGAACATTAACCGTTGATACCGCCTATGGCGGCGATTCCTTTGTGATCGTGGATGCAAAGGCGCTGGGGTTTGACGTGGTGCCGGATGAGGCCCGGGAGCTTGTGGAAACCGGCATCCGTATTACCAATGCCGCCAATGAGCAGCTGGGGTTTGTACACCCGCAAAATCCTGACTGGACCCATGTTTCCTTCTGCCAGCTGGCTGCACCCCTGAAAAAGGAAAACGGGAGATGGGTGGGAAAAAATACCGTGGCCATTCAGCCCGGCAAGCTGGACCGGTCCCCCACCGGTACCGGATGTTCAGCCCGCATGGCCGTGCTGGCCGCTAAAGGCCTTCTCAGGCCCGGGGATAAATACATCGGTGAGTCCATCATCGGGTCCCGGTTTTTCTGCCGTCTGGAGGAGACCACATCAGTCGGAACGGTTGATGCCATAATCCCTTCCATCACGGGCCGGGCCTGGATCACCGGCACCCACCAGCACATGCTGGATCCCCATGACCCATGGCCTGAAGGCTACAAGGTGGCTGATACCTGGCCAAAGATACAGACATAACCAGGTTAAATATCCTGGAGCCTGCCAAAATCCTTTTCCAGGGATTTTGCCTTGTCCTCCTGGCCCTGCTGTTTGAGTTTGTCCGAAAGGGCCTTGAGTTTTTCTTCCAGCAGGGGAAGAATCTCTTTTTTCAGGGTGTCTCCCATTTTCTGGCCGGAGGTTTTCAATTGTTGTTCCATCTCCGCCATGGCATCTTTCAAGGCCTGGTATTCTTCTGTTTCCGGGACTGTTTCAATCTTTTTCATCAGATCAGCCATGCTTTTTTCCATGGTCTGCCAGAACTCTTCCAGGGAGGTGGCTGCCGCAGCAACCGGCGTTTTTGTGCTGCCTGCGACGATGGCATCATTGGCAATTTTTTTGCCGCCGGGTTGGGATTGTTCTATGAAAACCGCTTTTGCGCCTGTATCTCCCGGTGCCTTGCCGATGAAAAACCGGGAGTGTTCCGTGGCGAAGTCTGAAAGGGTTTCAGGGATTTGTACCGAAACCAGAAAGACCGCATCTTTTGTATAGGTGATATCTTTCACCTGCCCCACCTTTGTGTTCTCATATATTACAGGATCACCCTGCTTCAATCCGTTCACCTGGTCAAAGGAGATGGAAAATTGGGCCGGGGTACACCCGGTTATCAGGCTAGTGGACAGCGCCACAACCAGTAAGGGGAAAAAAAGGCGGTATCTATATTTTTTCATTGTTTTTACAGGCATCAGTTAAGGTCCTCGTTGTCTTTTTTGGTAATGGGAACCTTGAATACAGGCACCCCTTCCTTGTGGAGAATTTTTTCTTCTTCCTGGGTGGTTGTTCCCCGGATACTACGGTATTCAGAAGCCCCATAATGCATTTTCAAGGCTTCTTTTGTAAAGGATGGTCCCACATCTTCAAAATTTTTTTCCACAAACCGGGTCACCCGTTCCGTAAGTTCTGCCATGGCTTCCTGACTGGCTTGCAGGGCCTGCCGGGCCTGGGTACCGGGGCCGGATCCGGATGTCCTGATGGCAATGGGGTGAAGTTTCTGCACCACGGAACTGGTGTCACAGACAGGGCATTGGAGGATACCCTGCACCTGTTGATTTTCCAGGTCCTGTTTGTCCTGAAACCAGCCTTCAAAGGCATGGCCGTTTACACACTCCAGGTCAAATACGATCATTCCGGGTCATTTCCTTTTTCGTGTAACGTCGTGTAACGTGATGATCACGACTGACCGTTAAACTATATCTGAAACCAACTGGTTTTTCAATTGGGAAATACGCTGTCGTTCCTCTTTGGATCGGACACAGGGGAACAGACTGTTGTTGGTAAAAACCGGGTGGCTGGTGATATCAAACCGGGCAGCAGAGACTGCGGTTTCCCACATGGGGGTATGGGGAATGGGGGTGTAATAGGCCAGCACCGGCAGGATACCGGCCTTTTTAACAAAGGCCATGGAAGCGGCCACATCATCCAGGTTCTGGTCCGGCAGGCCGCACAAAAGGTAGGCCCCTATCTGGGTGGCCTTAAATCCTGCGGCTTTCAGGGCAGAAACCGCCCTGAAAAATTCTTCCGACCGGACCTTTATGTCATGGCGCCGGTCTTTTGAAAAGGCAGCGGTTTCAAGTCCCAGACGGATGGTTTTAAATCCGGATCTGAACATGAGATCAGCTGCCCGGGGGGTGATTTCCCGGATATGCAGGGCATTGGGGGTGTGGAAAAACAGATCCAGGTCGGCACCAATGATTTTTTCCATCAATGGGTAGGCATAGTCCGGTCCGTTCACCAGCAGGGCATCATCGTAAAATGCAACATTTTTTACCCCGAAATGGTGGTGCCAGTGGCTGATTTCCGCAAACACCTGTTCCGGGGATCGGCGGGCCATCCGGGGCTCCAGAAAAGAGGTGGCGCAATAGTCGCAGGAAAACGGGCATCCCCTGGCGGTCAGTATGGGTGCGTAGGCCAGACAAGAGCACAGATCCAGGGCTGGAAAAGGCGAATTATCCTGCCATTTGGACCCAAGGTGAAGATCATGTCCGGTGAATTTTTTGACAAGGCTTTCAAGGGCAGGCTCCGCCTGGCCGGCAATTACCTGATGGGCGCCGGAGTGGGTTTTTGCATGGGTGGTGCACAGGCTGCCATATTTACCCCCCAGAACTACGGGGACATCGGGAAATACCGATCGGAGAACAGATATGGTTTCCGTCACCCCGCTGGCCCAATAGGTCATCAGGGACGTGACCAGGATCAGGTCCGGTCTGTCCATGGTTTCCAGATCATTTTTGAACCACTCCGGAACAATGCCATACCGGTAAAAATTTTTGGAAATAAACGGCAGGGGATGTTCCAGCGGAGGCAGGACATCAGCCAGGCTGATGGAGGTTTTTCTGAAAGGCCCCCGGCCGTCCCAGGCGGTTTTTACCGGCTGGTTTTCTTTTGGGTGGAACCGGTCCAGGCAGTCGACAAAACTTACCCTTACACCGGCATTCCGCAGTACGGCGGCTATGCCCAGCAGTCCCAGGGGCTTCAACCAGAAGTCAAAGGCGGCAAAATCATGGATCCAGGGATTCACGCACAGCACATGGGGCAGGTCTTTCATGGGACGGGGTTCAGTCTTCAAAATACTTCATGGAGGTCTTTTTCAGCTCTTTTTTGGAAAAAAGCAGGGTGTAGTTGTCCTCTCCCACGGTGTTGGCAATCTTTTCAACCAGGGCCCGGCACTGGGCTTCATCTGCGGCATGGACCATGGTGTACAGGTTGTATTTCCAGCCGGGTGCCGGGTCTCTTCTGTAGCAATGGGTGATTTCATCAAACCCGGCCATGGTGGTGCCCACCGTTTCCACCCGGCTTTCATCAACCTTCCATGCCACCATGGCATTGGCCTTGAATCCGGATTTCTGGTGTTTCAAGGTGGCCCCGAATCTGCGGATAATGCCCCTCTGGTTAAGGTCGGTCAGTATTTCCAGAAACCTTTCCTCGGTGATACCGATTTTTTGCGCCATTTGCTGAAAAGGTCTTTGGACCACCGGAATATCTGTCTGGAGAAGGGTGATGACTTTTTTTTCTATATCAGTTATCATGGGTTTCCAAAGGGTTTGTGATGTACCTGTTTTTTTTTATCGTGCGCTGTCACAGCTTGGATTGATATCCTAATTTTATCATAATCGCATCTTCAGGGCAACACGGTTCATTTTGTTGTAAACTTGTCGGAAAACAACGCCTTTATGCCTTTTTCCGATGCATCACACATTCCCCGTTCCGTGATAAATCCGGTTACCAGGCGGGCCGGGGTAACATCAAAGGCATGGTTGGCTGCCGGACTCTTCAGCGGCGGCACCAGCACCTGTGTGATTTTACCCTTGCACCATCCCTGGATATACCGGATCTCATCCTGGTCCCGTTCTTCAATGGGAATATCAGCGATGCCGTCGGTGATGGACCAGTCAAAGGTGGAGGAAGGCAGGGCCACATAAAACGGGATGTTGTTGTCTTTTGCAGCCAAGGCCTTGAGATAGGTGCCGATTTTATTGGCCACATCCCCGGCCCTGGTTGTGCGGTCCGTGCCCACAATCACCAGGTCCACCAGGTTGTGCTGCATCAGATGGCCCCCGGCATTGTCGGTTATCACGGTGTGGGCTATGCCGTGTTTGCCCAGTTCCCAGGCGGTGAGGCGGGCACCCTGGTTCAGGGGCCTGGTTTCATCCACCCATACATGGACATTTATGCCGGCATCAAAGGCCGCGTAAATTGGGGCGGTGGCAGTGCCGTATTCAATGCAGGCCAGCCATCCGGCATTGCAGTGGGTAAGGATGTTCACCGGCTGTCCGTTTTTTTGTACGGCAATGTCGGAGATCAGCTCCAGGCCAAACTCCCCGATCTTTCTGCAGTTGACTGCTTCTTCTTCCGCCACTGCCAGGGCCTGGTCCAGGGCTGCCTGGATCCGTGCATCCCCGGCCGAAGCTTTGCTTACTGCTGTCTGGACACGGTCCACCCCCCAGCACAGGTTGGTGGCTGTGGGCCGGGCGCTTCTGAGGCGGTCGCACTGGCCGGAGAGCCAAAGGTCATCTTCCGGGCGGCTGTTATTTTCCTTCAGGGCCACATATACCCCGAACGCACCGGTGGCACCGATAAGGGGCGCGCCCCGCACCACCATCTCTTTGATGGCATGGATCACCGCATCCACAGTGGGTAAATCTTTGATGATCATCTGGTGGGGCAGAAACCGCTGGTCAATGACCTGTACGGTCCGGGTGTCCCGGTTAAACCAGATGGGCCGCATGTTTTTGCCGTCAACTTTCATGGTCTGTTCTTCTCCAAGACGCACCTGCCGGGGAAATGTCCGGCACCAAACTGATCAGCAACTCAAATGAGTTACCTAAAAGGATACAGGTGCATTTGTGTTTAAAAATGTTTGATGAACTGGTCTGCTTCAGCAATGGCAGCATTCATGTCCCGGATCAGGGCATTCACATCGGTTTCAATGGACACAGCTTCCTTTCCCAGGGCCCCCACTGCCCGGGCATTGAGGTTATGCTTGAGGAACAGGACGGTGTCCCTGAGTTTGGCAAGCACCGGGGCCATGGCCCGGGCAGAGCGGTCCATGGCGGTTTCAAGATTCTGAAACCGTGCCCTGGTCTCAAACAGCGATTTTCGGCTGGTCTTCTTCAGCCCGGGTTCCTGGATTTCCTGGATCTCAGCTGCCCATTCTGCAAACAGGTCTTTTGCCACAGACTTGGCCTGTGCAATGCGGCTTTCGATCTGGTCGGCCCTGGATTTGCAGTCATCATAACTGGACTTGATCCTGTTGTAGACGGTTTCCAGCTCACCCCCGTCAAAGGCATACAGCTCCTGTATCCTTGTCAGCGCATCAGTGAACTCTTCTTTGGCCTTTGTCTGGCTGTCTTTGACATCTTCAACATTATCAGCCAGCAGATGGCGTTTCTCTTTGCCCAGTTTTTCCATGGCAGCATAATAGGTTTTGCTGCAGCCTGCGGACAGCACAACCAGGACAAGAAAAACACCCCATGCCGGAAACAGTGTCTGTGATTTTACCATGAAGCCCTCTTTGGAAATTGTGCATGTTATGCAAAGTATAATAACCTGCACAGGCTATATTGATAGCAGATCAAAATCAAGTATTTTATACCCGGCCCCAAGGCAATCAGGATAATCGCATGTAGATGCAACGTCATATAAATTGACATATCCACATGACCTGCATGAAAAGCGTGTTTGACAAAAAATTTTCCGGGTGCTAATTTTTCAGGTATGGAAATAACAGGTTTCTCTGAACTGCAGGGGCTGCGATTATTACAGGAGGCTGTATGGACCATACCATTATTCAAGTATTGCCGAAATTTCTGGAAATTCTGGGTCTGGATGAGGACCCCATGGGGCTGTACTTTACCCATGAAAAACCGGAGGCCGGTTACACGCCTGATCCCATGGACCTGCCCACCCGTGAAAAAGAACAGGCAGATGCGGTGGACTGGGCCGAAATTTTTGCCGGATTTTCCTGTGTCATGGGCAAAATATGGCTGGCCAGAAAAAAGAGATCTGCGGCCTGGTTCTCAGCGCGCCATTTTGGATGCCCTGGTGCTGCATTCTGGCTGGGATTCAACAAACCCCAGGTGAACACCATCATTCATTATGTGTCTTCCGGTATCCCGGATCGGATGCAGGGGGAGTTTTACTGTGATTCACCCCGGAATCTGGAAAAAATGTTCAACCATGTGGATCCGGAGCCGGCACCGGCTCCCTATTGCGTGTTCAAGCCCTTAAGCCTTTTTGAACCCGATGAGATCCCCCTGCAGGTCTGTTTTTTTGCCAGGCCTGAATCCATGTGCGGCCTGCATCAGCTGGCCACATTTGTCACCAACGATCCGGAAGTGGTGGCCTCACCCTGGAGTGCGGCCTGCGGCAGCCTGGCAGCATGGCCGTTCCACTACCTTGCAAAAGGTGAACAGCGGGCCGTGGTTGGGGGATGGGACCCATCCGCCAGAAAATTTTTTAAAACCGATGAACTGTCCTTTACAGTCCCCTGGGATCTTTTCTGCCAGATGCTGGAACAGTACCAGGAATCATTTTTAAAAACCAGTACCTGGCAGAATGTGCATAAAAAAATCAATAAAAGCAAAAAAGCCTGGAATGAATTACCGCCCGAATAAGGAGCCTTCATGGCATTACTACTGAATATTTTATGGTTTATTTTTGGGGGTGGCTTCGTTGCCTGGCTGTTGTGGATCCTTACCGGGGGTCTGCTTTTTATTACGGTTGTGGGCATTCCCTTTGGCTGGGCCGCCTTCAGGATAGCAGGATTTGCCGCGTTCCCCTTTGGCAAGGACTTGGTGGATGCCCGTGTGGTGGGTGAAGAGCGGGTGGCGGGCACCGGGCTTGCCAATTTTCTGTGGATCATCCTGGCCGGCATCTGGCTGGCCATATCCCATATCCTGGCCGGCGCAAGCCTTTGTCTGACAATTATCGGCATTCCCTTCGGATTTGCCCATTTCAGGCTGGCCATGGTCTGTTTCGCTCCCCTGGGAAAACGGGTGGTGTATCATTGAAAAAAAATTGGCTGCAAACTGAAAACAGGCGGTTTGGTTGCATTCTGACCGTCACATTCAGCCTTATGGAGTAGATACTTGTGAAAACCCATCAATTGTGGAATGTCCATTTTTTAAACCAGATCATTGACACCATGGCAGAAGGATTGTTCACCCTGGATGATCAGGGGATTATCACCTCCTGGAACCAGGCCATGGAAAAGATTTCCGGCTTTTCCGCTCTGGAGGCGGTGGGCAGAGGATGTGACATTCTCAAATGCAGCCGGTGCTACGGCAAACAATGCCCTGCTGATATCAATGCCTGCGGGGTCATGGTACATGGCCGCACTGAAGCCAAGGAATGCTTTGTCAGGCACAAGGATGGGTATGATGTGCCGGTGATCAAAAATGCCCGCCTGGCAAAAGATGACCAGGGACAGATTCTGGGGATCGTTGAAACCATCACGGATCTTACTGCGCTTTCTGCGGCAAAAAAAACCGCAGATGATGCCCGGCGCCAGCTGCAGCAGGCCTACCGCCTGGGTAATATCATCGGCAAAAGCCCTGCCATGCAGAATGTGTTTGATGCCATCCGGGCTGCCGCAGACAGCCGGGCCACTGTGCTGATCCAAGGAGAAAGCGGCACCGGCAAGGAATTGGTGGCAAAAGCCATCCATTTCAATGCCTCAGGAGATCAGCGCCCCCTGGTAACAGTCAACTGCTCAGCCCTGTCGGAAACCCTTCTGGAAAGCGAGTTGTTCGGCCATGTAAAAGGGGCTTTCACCGGGGCACACAAGGAACGTATGGGCCGGTTTGAGCAGGCAGATACCGGTACCATTTTTCTGGATGAAATCGGGGAATTGACTCCGTATATGCAGGTGAAGCTGTTGCGGGTTCTCCAGGAACGGGAGATCGAACGGGTGGGGGATACCAGAAAACGCGAGATCGATATCCGGATCATTGCCGCCACCAACAAAAACCTGACTGAGTTGACCAGAAAGGGGTTGTTCAGGGAAGACCTGTTCTATCGGCTCAAGGTGTTCACCATCCAGATCCCGCCCCTCCGGGACAGAAAGCCGGACATTCCTCTGCTGGCAGAGCATCTTGTCCAAAAAACCGGCAAGCGGGAAAACAAACGCATCAAAGGCGTTTCCCCCGGTGCCATGAAAATCTTCATGTCCCACAGGTGGCCCGGTAATGTCCGGGAGCTGGAAAATGCCATTGCGCATGCATTTGTGGTCTGCATGACCGATTATATTTCCCGGACCGATCTGCCGGTGGAACTCCAGAATGGCACCAGAGATACCGTGGGTAAAGCCATCCCTTCAGAACCACCAGGTCCGGCTGCAGAAAATATGACAAAAGAGTCCCTGGTGGCATTGCTGGAGCAATGCCAGTGGAACAAGGCTGAAGCGGCCCGGCGCATGGGCAAAAGCCGGACCCTGGTGTGGAAATTCATGAAAAAATGGAATATCCCCCTGCAGCAGCCCTAAAATGGACTCCCGGTCAA